>NZ_CP172892.1:1650000-1912500 GCF_050531945.1 Enterococcus sp. DIV1411a
GCACCTTCAACCTGGACATGGGTAGATCACATGGTTTCGGGTCTACGACTACATACTCAAACGCCCTATTCAGACTCGCTTTCGCTGCGGCTCCGTCTCTTCAACTTAACCTCGCATGCAATCGTAACTCGCCGGTTCATTCTACAAAAGGCACGCCATCACCCATTAACGGGCTTTGACTTGTTGTAGGCACACGGTTTCAGGTTCTATTTCACTCCCCTTCCGGGGTGCTTTTCACCTTTCCCTCACGGTACTGGTTCACTATCGGTCACTAGGGAGTATTTAGCCTTGGGAGATGGTCCTCCCGGATTCCGACGGAATTTCTCGTGTTCCGCCGTACTCAGGATCCTCCTAGGTGTCTTCCACATTTCGTCTACGGGGTTTTTACCCTCTTTGACTGACTTTTCCAAGTCATTCGACTATCTGAAAGAACTACCATATTGGAGTCCTACAACCCCAACAAGCAAGCTTGCTGGTTTGGGCTTTTCCCGTTTCGCTCGCCGCTACTCAGGGAATCGAATTTTCTTTCTCTTCCTGCAGGTACTTAGATGTTTCAGTTCTCTGCGTCTACCTCGAATGTGCTATGTATTCACACAATCGTAACATCCTATTAAAGATGCTGGGTTCCCCCATTCGGAAATCTCTGGATCATAGCTTACGTACAGCTCCCCAAAGCATATCGGTGTTAGTCCCGTCCTTCATCGGCTCCTAGTGCCAAGGCATCCACCGTGCGCCCTTATTCACTTAACCTTATCAACCTTGCGGTTGGGTTTTGACCCTTCTTCTAGCGATAGAAGTTAGATCAAGAAAATAAGCAATTGAACTTATTAAAAAACTCTATCCAGCTCACAAATCAGCCTGTGCGGTAAAAAGATCGATCGTCTCATAAAATCAAAGATTTTATGGCCGTCCGCCTATTTTGCTTCAGGCTAAACAATTTGTTCAGCTTTCAAATTCAACGCGGTGTTCTCGGTTTATATTACTTACATTTACTTCAAATATCCAGTTTTCAATGAACAAATTTAACAACTAATGTTGTTAATGGAGCCTAGCGGGATCGAACCGCTGACCTCCTGCGTGCAAAGCAGGCGCTCTCCCAGCTGAGCTAAGGCCCCGTTTTAAATTGAGAGTAAACCTCTCAAAACTGAACAAAGTAAAAACAAATTGTGTAGTCTCCGTAATATTCCTTAGAAAGGAGGTGATCCAGCCGCACCTTCCGATACGGCTACCTTGTTACGACTTCACCCCAATCATCTATCCCACCTTAGGCGGCTGGCTCCAAAAGGTTACCTCACCGACTTCGGGTGTTACAAACTCTCGTGGTGTGACGGGCGGTGTGTACAAGGCCCGGGAACGTATTCACCGCGGCGTGCTGATCCGCGATTACTAGCGATTCCGGCTTCATGCAGGCGAGTTGCAGCCTGCAATCCGAACTGAGAGAAGCTTTAAGAGATTAGCTTAGCCTCGCGACTTCGCAACTCGTTGTACTTCCCATTGTAGCACGTGTGTAGCCCAGGTCATAAGGGGCATGATGATTTGACGTCATCCCCACCTTCCTCCGGTTTATCACCGGCAGTCTTGCTAGAGTGCCCAACTGAATGATGGCAACTAACAATAAGGGTTGCGCTCGTTGCGGGACTTAACCCAACATCTCACGACACGAGCTGACGACAACCATGCACCACCTGTCACTTTGCCCCCGAAGGGGAAGCTCTA
This sequence comes from Enterococcus sp. DIV1411a, assembly GCF_050531945.1. Taxonomy (NCBI): domain Bacteria; kingdom Bacillati; phylum Bacillota; class Bacilli; order Lactobacillales; family Enterococcaceae; genus Enterococcus; species Enterococcus sp. DIV1411a. Next base: position 1,651,717 of record NZ_CP172892.1, read on the forward strand.
TCTCTAGAGTGGTCAAAGGATGTCAAGACCTGGTAAGGTTCTTCGCGTTGCTTCGAATTAAACCACATGCTCCACCGCTTGTGCGGGCCCCCGTCAATTCCTTTGAGTTTCAACCTTGCGGTCGTACTCCCCAGGCGGAGTGCTTAATGCGTTAGCTGCAGCACTGAAGGGCGGAAACCCTCCAACACTTAGCACTCATCGTTTACGGCGTGGACTACCAGGGTATCTAATCCTGTTTGCTCCCCACGCTTTCGAGCCTCAGCGTCAGTTACAGACCAGAGAGCCGCCTTCGCCACTGGTGTTCCTCCATATATCTACGCATTTCACCGCTACACATGGAATTCCACTCTCCTCTTCTGCACTCAAGTCTCCCAGTTTCCAATGACCCTCCCCGGTTGAGCCGGGGGCTTTCACATCAGACTTAAGAAACCGCCTGCGCTCGCTTTACGCCCAATAAATCCGGACAACGCTTGCCACCTACGTATTACCGCGGCTGCTGGCACGTAGTTAGCCGTGGCTTTCTGGTTAGATACCGTCAAGGGATGAACAGTTACTCTCATCCTTGTTCTTCTCTAACAACAGAGTTTTACGATCCGAAAACCTTCTTCACTCACGCGGCGTTGCTCGGTCAGACTTTCGTCCATTGCCGAAGATTCCCTACTGCTGCCTCCCGTAGGAGTTTGGGCCGTGTCTCAGTCCCAATGTGGCCGATCACCCTCTCAGGTCGGCTATGCATCGTGGCCTTGGTGAGCCGTTACCTCACCAACTAGCTAATGCACCGCGGGTCCATCCATCAGCGACACCCGAAAGCGCCTTTCAAATCAAAACCATGCGGTTTTGATTGTTATACGGTATTAGCACCTGTTTCCAAGTGTTATCCCCTTCTGATGGGCAGGTTACCCACGTGTTACTCACCCGTTCGCCACTCTTCTTTTTCCGGTGGAGCAAGCTCCGGTGGAAAAAGAAGCGTTCGACTTGCATGTATTAGGCACGCCGCCAGCGTTCGTCCTGAGCCAGGATCAAACTCTCATAAAAAGTTCGAACAATCTTGCGATTGTTAAGCTCAATTTGTTTGCTAGCATATTGCTTGCTTATTAAAAATGTTTGTTGTCTTGAATTGAATCAAGACGCCCTACACATTTGGTTTATCTTACTTTGTTCAGTTTTCAAAGGTCTAATCTTTTTGTTTCAACAACTCTTTAATCTTATCAGATTCAAAAGAGAATGTCAACAACTTCTTTGTTTATTTTTTCTAAACGTCTTTATCACTCATTAGCAGTGACTTGATTATCATATCATCTTTATTGTTATTTGTCAATAACTTTTTTGAAGTTTTTTTCGATAAAATCAAGCTTTATTAGCTATCTCATTTAAACGACTTCGTTATCATAACATGACATCAAAAGTGCGTCAACACTATTTTTTATAATTTTTAGCGACACCTTAAAGGAATCATTTAGAACAAATAATAATATAGCAATCTCTTTATAAAATTGCAATAGAAAATTCCCTATTTTTATTTATTATTTTTAAACACGAATATTACAGTATTTTATTGTTTTTTCGTTCATCTAAAAGCTACTTACATTTAATTAACGGATGTTATTCTATTTAATTGTTCGCTAGTTTTTTATAATGACATCCCTGAATTTCTCACTTGCTTGTATTTTGTACCTTATTCTTTGTTGGATATATAAAAAGACAAGTAAAGCACATGCTTTACTTGTCTTCTGCCTTTGCGATAGGAATAAAGATTCTAAAAATTGTCCCTTGCCCTACTACACTTTCTGCTAAGATACGTCCTTTATAGTTTTCAACCAGTTGTTTAGCGATAGACAACCCCAGACCATTTCCACCCTTCGTTCTAGCTCTTGCTTTATCCACTCGATAAAAACGATTGAAGATCTTATTAAGGTCTTCTTTGGGTATTCCTTCGCCAAAGTCCTGAATCGCGATCTCAAATTCATTCAGAGTGGAAGAAATAGAGATATGGACTTCTTTTCGTGTAGTTGAATACTTTACTGCGTTATCCAATATGATAATGATTAATTGTTCAAAGTGATTACGATAAATTTGCAGGGTCACTTCTTTTGTCAAATCATCATCTAAAGTGATCACATAGTCTGGATATAATATCTTGAAATTATTATAAACTTGATAGGTGACTTCTTTTCCTTTAGTTGTTTCATTCGCATAATGAACATCTACTTGTTCTGCTCTTGATAAGTCTAACATCTCTTGAACTAAGCTTTTCATACGGCTGATTTCTTGCATGCTGGCGCTTAATGATTCTTCTAATATCTCAGGATCATCTTTCCCCCAACGATTTAGCAGACTAAGATGCCCTTCAATAATTGCAACAGGTGTCCTTAACTCATGAGATACGTCTTCCACGAATTGCTCTTGTTGTTCAATATACAAACGCATACGGTCAAGCATCTCATTGAATATTTCAGCTAAATCTGCCAATTCATCATTTGTGTCGATTTCAGGCATGTGGATATCTGATTGCGGATCTTTACCTATAGTATCCATTGTATCTCTGAGTACCTTGAGTGGTTTTAAGAAATAAGAAGATAAAAAGAAACCTAAAATACTACTTAAGATCAAAGAAACAACTTCTAAAACAATAAGAGTCAATAATAGCTTATTTCGGATATCATAGAAAGAAGATAATTCATAGAAGCTTTGCGCATAGCCAATCTTTTCTCTTGTACCTTTAGAATATATAGGCTGGATAGATAAAAAGCCAGTTTTTCCTTCTAGTGTAACGATCGTTGGCACTTTACGAGTAGTCTGAATCAGGTTTCGACTGTTTTCATGGGTTTTAAAAATCAAGTTCTCGTCCAAATCATAAACATAAAGACCCATTGATGGCTGCCCTAGCTCAGCTATAAAGGAATCGATCTTCATTAAGTTTCCTTCGACCAGTGAAGTATGATTTACGACCTCATCTCCGTCATTTGTCGCTTTCGTCAGATTACGATACGTATTTACTAATGTCAGTTCTTCATCCGAGTTAGCCAAACGAGAAGCTACTTCTGAAATCGTACGCTCTACATTGTTTCTTTCTTTTGCCACAATCAGATTGATAGATGATTTATAGGTAATGACAGCGAAAATTGTAAACACAACGAATATGAAGAAAGAACTCGCAAAGGCCCACTTGATTGTCAAGGAGGGCCCTTTCAGTTCTCTTTTTTCCGATTTTTTCGGCTTTATCACGAGCGCATCACATAACCTGTTCCGCGTACAGTTTGGATATAGCTTTCCTCCCCGGGAACGTCAATTTTGTTGCGAAGATAACGAATATATACGTCCACTACGTTTGTTTCAACTTCTGTTTCGTATCCCCACACTTTATTTAGTAAAACGTCACGTGCTAATACCACGTTCACGTTTTCCATTAAAGTAAGCAGCAACTCGTATTCTCTTTTTGTTAGTTCAATTACTTCATTTCCGCGACGTACGACACGGTTTTCTTTTTCGATAGTCAAATCGCGATAAGTAATAGTAGTTTGTTTAGCCACATTTTTATCGCCTTCAATATCGATTCGACGCAACAATGCACGAAGACGTGCTAATAATTCTTCGATAGCAAATGGTTTGACGATGTAGTCATCTGCTCCGTGGTCAAGTCCAGATACACGATCGATCACAGAATCTCTTGCAGTCATCATAATGATTGGTGTATTTTTGACTTGGCGTACACGTCTGCAGACTTCTAAACCGTTCAATTCTGGGAGCATCAGATCCAACAATATGGCATCCCACTCATTATTTAATGCCGCATCTAAACCAGTTCGGCCGTTGTAGTGGACTTCTGCGTTATACCCTTCATGCTTCAACTCTAGCTCGACAAATCGTGCCAAGTTCTTTTCATCTTCAATGATTAGAATATTGCTCATTTATTATTTTATCCTTTCTATTCTACTGGCTTTTTAAAAACTCTATCATTATACCGATAATATGCTTAAAAATCTATAGTCATTTTATCATGGATAGCAATTTTAAAAAAGAGCTGAAGTCTACTCATAACAATCGACTTCAGCTCTTTCGTCCTCTTTTTATTTTCTCATTTCCTAACAGCCGAAAGACTATTATTCTTCATGGTACCATGAGTAATGGAAGATTCCTTCTTTGTCGACACGTTCATAGGTATGTGCGCCAAAGTAATCGCGTTGGGCTTGGATTATATTTGCAGGCAGACGTTCTGCTCTGTATGAATCGAAGTAAGCGATGGCTGATGAGAAAGTCGGTACAGGTACGCCAGCTTGGACAGCCAAGGCAACGACGTCTCTGACTGATTGCTGATATTTTTTCGTGATTTCAACGAAGTAATCATCTAGCAATAAATTTTCGATCTCAGGATTTTTGTCATAGGCATCCGTAATTTTTTGCAAGAATCGAGCTCGGATGATACATCCAGCGCGCCAGATTTTTGCGATTTCACCAAATGGCAAGTCCCAATCAAATTCTTTTGAAGCGACACGTAATTGAGCAAATCCTTGGGCATAACTCATGATTTTACTGAAATACAACGCTTCTCGGATTTTTTCGACCAATTCTTTTTTGTCTCCCGTGAACTCAAAATCGTTCGTACGAGATAAAATCTTGCTTGCTTGTACGCGTTCTTCTTTATAAGCAGAAATATAGCGGGCAAATACAGATTCAGTGATCAATGGAAGTGGCACACCTAAGTCAAGCGCGCTTTGGCTTGTCCATTTACCTGTTCCTTTATTCCCAGCTGCATCAAGGATCACATCTACTACTGGTTTACCTGTTCCTTCATCGTCTTTACGTGTCAGAATGTCAGCAGTGATTTCTATCAAATAGCTGTCTAATTCGCCTTGATTCCATTCTTTAAAGATATCAGCCATTTCTTCTACTGAAAGGTTTAAAATATTCTTCATTAAGTCATAAGATTCAGCAATCAGTTGCATATCTCCATACTCAATACCGTTGTGTACCATTTTCACATAATGTCCGGCTCCATTTGGGCCAATATATGTGACACATGGTGCTCCGTCTTCTGCTTTTGCAGAAATTTGCTCTAAGATTGGTGCAACTAGCGCATAGGCTTCTTTTTGTCCACCAGGCATGATTGAAGGTCCTTTTAAAGCTCCTTCTTCACCACCGGAAACGCCTGTACCGATAAAGTTGATGCCAGAGTTGGCTAACTCTTCATTACGACGCATCGTATCTTTAAAGAATGTATTTCCTCCGTCAATCAAAATATCGCCTTTATCAAGGTGAGGAAGTAATTCTTGGATTGTTGCATCTGTTGCCGGTCCTGCTTTGACCATTAGCAAGATCCGACGTGGTTTCTCGATAGATTCTACAAATTCTTCGATTGTATATGTTGCTTTGAAATTTTTATCTGGGTGTTCTTCTACTACAGCGGTTGTTTTAGCCCCTGTACGATTGAATAAAGCCACTGAATAGCCGCGGCTTTCTATGTTCAAGGCTAGATTTTTACCCATAACGGCCATACCGACAACGCCGATTTGTTGTTTTGACATATGAACTCCTCCTACATACGGGATTTCTCCCTAATCTCTTACATTATAGCTTAACACGGCTACATTGCAAACTAAAGAACAACATATTTTTTATTTACCGACTACAAAAAAATAAACCTCAAGGCTCCATGGTTAGCCTTGAGGTTTTACATTTTCTAATTAAAATGTATTAAGCTTCTTTTGACATTACGTCCTTACCATCATAGTAACCACAATTTGCACATACGTGATGGCTTTTTTTCATTTCACCACAGTTTGGACATTCGTTTAACCCTTTGATTGTCAATTTGTAGTGTGTACGACGTTTTGCTTTTTTAGCTTTTGATGTTCTTCTAGCTGGTACTGCCATTTTGCTACACCTCCTTGTAAAGTCTTGTATCTAAATTAGACACAATATATTCCAATCTTACTTGTTATCGTCGTCTTTTGATTTAGAATCAAAAAGTTCAGATAGTTTTGCAAGACGAGGATCAATTTTATTCTCGGCTTCTTCCATTTTTCTGCGCTGGTATTCTTCTTCGGAAACAACTTCCCAATCATTGCCTTTTGGAAGTTCTGTTGCTGCTTCCTCTTCTTTTGTCAATACCCGCATTGGAATCGCCAATAAGATGTTGTCTTCAATCGACTCTGCTAAATTCAATAATGGACCTTCAATTAGCAAAATCTCATCCGCAGACATTTGTTCATCTCTACTTTGGAATTGTTCTTCTGTCATGAATACTTCGTCTACAGAAAAATCCATGGGCAGTTCAACAGGTTCTAGTGAACGTGTTGAAGGAACTGTCAAAGTCGTCTGCACAGTGTAATGAACGATATAGCCTTTCTTATCAACTGAGACCAAACCTTCGACTTCCACTGGCGCAACATCAAGTATTAAATTGTCTCGCTTCATGAGAGCGGCTTTCAAGTCGAGCGTCTCATGAAAAGTTAACGGTGTCTCCTGGTATTTTCTCAATTCCAATAAAGACCATTTCATTTTTCATCACTCCTAAGCAACAAAAGCAATTATACAGGGCAAAAAGCATGTTGTCAATGAAATTTTCTTGACACCTTGCAGTTCATAAAAAAACAGAAAAATCTTTATTAGAAAGCCTCTGTTTGCTATCACCCTCAGAATCATTTACAATAATCATTATTCCATTAAAGGAGCGGATGATCTTCATGAACACGAAAGATATCGAATACTATGTCCAAATCGTCAAACAAAAAAACTTTACGAAAGTGGCTAATTATTTCCGTGTGAGCCAACCTACTATTACATATGCATTACAACGTCTTGAAAAAGAGTTTGATACCGTACTTATTACAAGAGATCGATCGCATCACGATTTAATCGTCACGCCTTCTGGAAAGCAGCTGTTTCTCCATGCACAAACCATTCTCCAAGAGATTTCTACTGCAAGAGCTGAAATCACTCAGTTGCAAAAGAAAAAGCTTCGTTTTGGGATGCCTCCTATTATCGGCAATGAATACTTTCCTAAACTGTCAAGTTACTTTATCAAGCATGAATTGATGAATCAAATTGAGATTACCGATGGAGGCTCTCGGGACTTATACGGGATGATCCGACAAGGGAGGATCGATTTAGCTGTATTAGGCTCAACACAGCCAATCGTGGATCAATATTTAGAAACAGAGTTACTTTTGGACAAACGTTTCATGATCGTCGTGCCACCTACACATCCTCTTTCCAAGCAGGATACTGTCTCTTTCAAAGATATAGCAGATGAACAGTTTGTACTATTGAACGAACATTATGTCCACCCCGCAGCATTCACTAAGCTTTCTAAACAAACACATACTCATCCAAAAGTTGTTTATCAAAGCAATGACTTGACGATTTTAAAGAGTATGGTCCGAGAAAATGTGGGTATCGGTTTTTTGGCAGAGATTGCTGTCCATCCTGAAGATCATTTAGTTTGCCTCCCTCTTTCAGATGAAGTTCAGCCTCGCTTCTTGATTTCATTGGCAAAACGAACACAGCAGATCGTCACGCCTCTTCAAGAACAAGTAGTCCAAGTTATCCATGAATTCGTTACAGCACAAAAAAACAGCTCTTCGTAAAAGAAGAGCTGTTTTTATTTTTTATTAAGCTAAATTAGATAGCTGTTGTTTCGCCACGGTAAACGATGCCGCGACGTGAATCAACGGTAATCAATTCACCTTCTGTAATTGTTGTTGTTGCGCCTTTAGCACCAACGATTACAGGAATATCTTGTGCAATTCCTACAACTGCAGCGTGAGAAGTCAATCCGCCTTCTTCAACGATAACAGCAGCTGCTTTTTCGATTGCAGGCATATATTCTTTGTCAGTTGATGGTACAACTAGAACCATTCCGTCTTTTGCTTTTTTTACAGCTTCTTCAGCAGATGAAGCAATAACTGCATTTGCAACGACAGATTTTTGTCCAACGCCTTGAGCTTCTAATAATTTAGAACCAATCATTTGAATTTTCATCACGTTAGTTGTTCCGCGTTCACCAACTGGTACACCAGCAGTGATCAAGATTAAATCGCCTTCTGATGCGAAACCTAATTCAACAGCTTTTTTAGCTGCTAGTTCAAACATTTCATCAGTTGTTGATGGTTTTTCAGCAACTGTTGGGTAAACGCCCCAGTTTAACATCAAACCACGTTTTGTGCGTTCGTCAAAAGTAACAGCCAAGATATCTGCATCTGGACGATATTTTGAAATCATTTTTGCAGTGTATCCTGATTCAGTTGCAGCAACGATTGTTTTCACGCCTAGATTTTTTGCAGCACGAGCTACAGATAAACCGATTGTTTCAGTTACATCTGTTTTATCGAATTCGTTCAATTGGAATGTACCTAATTCTGATAATGCATTTTCAGCTTCTTGGTCGATACGTGCCATTGTTGAAACAGCTTCAACTGGGTAGTCCCCGTTTGCAGATTCACCAGATAGCATTGTTGCATCTGTGCCATCAAATACAGCGTTAGCAACGTCAGAAGCTTCCGCACGTGTTGGACGTGGGTTTTCTTGCATTGATTCTAACATTTGTGTAGCAGTGATAACTGGGATACCAGCAGCATTACATTTTTTGATGATGCGTTTTTGAACCATTGGTACTAGTTCAGCTGGGATTTCAACACCCATATCTCCGCGGGCAATCATAACACCGTCAGAAACTTTGATGATTTCGTCAATGTTGTCGATACCTTCTTGAGATTCGATTTTAGGGAAGATTTGAACATGAGTCATGTCTTTTTCTTCTAAGATTTCGCGGATATCTAGAACGTCTTGTGCTTTACGTACAAAACTTGCAGCGATAAAGTCGATATCGTTGTCTAAACCAAAACGAATATCGTCAGCATCTTTTGGAGTAATACCTGGCAAACTAATAGAAACGCCTGGTGCATTTACCCCTTTACGTGATCCTAGCATACCTGCATTTTTAACTTCTACGACTAATTCACGGTTTGCTTCGTCTTTTTCAATGATTTGCATATCGATCAAACCATCATCAAATAAAATGTGTCCACCAACGTGAACATCGTCAAATAATCCTGGGTAAGTAACCGCGATTTTTTCTTTTGAACCTACATGTTCAGGATCCATAGAGATGCGTGTTTGATCTCCTACTTCAAATTTGATGTATCCTGCACGACCAAAATCAGCTTCTGTTGTGCCTTGAACAGTTGTACGGATTTCAGCTCCTTTTGTATCTAAAAGAATACCGACATCTTTTCCTGTCTTTTTAACTGCTTCACGGACCATAGTCATACGTGATAATTGTTCTTCATGGTCACCATGAGAAAAGTTAAAGCGGAAGACATTTGCCCCAGATTCAATCAATTGAGAAATAATTTCTACTGAGTTACTTGCTGGTCCTAATGTACTAACGATTTTGGTTTTTTTCATTTAAAAAACTCTCCCATTCAATTTTGTTTATTTAAAGCTGTACACAGCTTAAATAGCTTGGTTTCTTTCACTCTTAAAATGAAAGTGAATTATTTAGATCATATAGTGATAAGTCTGGTTTATGTTTGTTGTTTTCAAGTGTATCAATGATGTCAGACGCAACGATTTCGTTGTCATGGATACCGACACATAATCCACCTTTTCCTTCTTGAAGCAATTCGACAGCGTAAGCACCGAATTTACTTGCCAACACGCGGTCGCGTGCGCTTGGTGCTCCGCCACGGACAACGTGTCCCAAGATAGATACACGTGTATGATAGTCGCCAAATTCTGAAAGTTTCTCAGCGAATTCATTTCCGCCCATTACACCTTCAGCCAAGATGATCAAGCAATGTTTCTTCCCGCGATCGCGGCCTTCTTGGATTTTTTTAGCAACTGAAGCCATATCAAAATCATGTTCTGGGATGATGATTTCATCCGCTCCGCCAGCCACACCTGACCATAAAGCGATGTCTCCTGCATTGCGTCCCATTACTTCGATAACGAATGTACGAACATGAGAAGTCGCTGTGTCACGAATACGGTCAATTGATTCTAGTACTGTATTGATTGCTGTATCAAAACCGATTGTGAAATCAGTCCCAGGAATATCATTATCGATTGTTCCAGGAATACCTACTGCTGGGAAACCGCGTTTTGTCAAAGCCATTGCGCCATGATAAGAGCCGTCTCCTCCGATAACCACTAGACCTTCGATTCCGAATTTTTTCAATTGTTCGATTCCTTTTAATTGACCTTCTTCAGTTGCAAATTCTGGATAACGTGCAGAATACAAGAATGTACCACCACGTTGGATCTTGTCACCTACATCTGCCACATCAAGACGACGAATATCTCCAGCAACTAAACCGGCAAAACCATAATTGATCCCGTATACTTCCAGTCCTTCGTAAATACCTTTACGAACAACGGCACGAACAGCTGCATTCATTCCAGGTGCGTCTCCGCCACTGGTCAAAATTCCGATGCGTTTCATAATAAACATTCACCTCATTAAAATACTTTATCCTAAGTATGACTTAGGTTTACAACCATTTTTGCGTTAACCACGACTAACATTCTAACATTATTTTTCTCACTTGTCTTGATTTACGGATAAAAAAATGAAAAAAAATGAAAGCAAGTAGTATTTTTTACCGTAAGTTATTTGAAAACCACATTATCTTCGCCAAGCAGATAAATAAGTTGCCCCTTTATACTCTTGCTGTCATCCACCCAATAAGCATCTGACAGAACTACTTTTCGTTGCGTTTTTTCGTGATACATAACTACTGGTATATATCCTGGGTGTTTCTGAAAAATCACTTGTAATTGTTTCATTATCTCGGGATCTTCTCGTTCTTCTGTAATACGCAAATAGCAAGTTTGCGAAGGATACTGGGCTTCTAACTGGTTAGGATCAGCAAAGCTTTCTCCAATTAGTTGCAGTTCCTGATTATATTTGCTGATTTCGCTCCGCCCTTGAACAAAGATCACTCGATCAACGGCAAACAAATTACGATATTTACGATAAAGAGTTGGAAAAACTGTGACAGAAATTTCTCCACTACTGTCGGTTCCTTCAACAAAGGCCATCAGTTCTCCTTTTTTTGTCCGAATTTCTCTAACTTCCTTGATCATCACTAATAAATTGACTGGTTGATTAGGGACGATATCTGTAATCAGCTGAACTTGTTTAGCTAAACGAAGACGATCAAACCCTTCTGCAGGATGACCTGACAAATAAATACCTAAGTACTCCTCTTCCAGCTTCAAGCGTTCTTCTAGTGTATAGTCAGCGACTTCTTCTTCTTTTAATGCCATGATTCCCAGCAAGTCAAGACTTCCACCACTGTAAACGATATTTTGGATTTTTCCTTCGAGATCAAGCATCAATTGTTTCCTGTTAGGAGATAATTCATCAAAAACGCCTACTGCTGTCAGTGATTGCAGTAACTCTAATTTCAGCCAACGCTTATCGATCCGTATGAGGAATTGATCCACTGACTGGAACGGGCCATTTTGTTTTCTTTCGTTTAATATATCTTCTACAAAATCACGCCGAATACCTTTTATCGCTGTCAGTCCGAATCTGATTTCTTCCTTATTGACCAACTCAAAACTGGAATTACTTTGATTAATGGACGGCGAGGAAAGTTTGAGTTTATTTTTACGTGCTTCTGCAATATATTCTTTCAATTTTGATGTGTTATGCCGAACAGAATTCATCAGGCTGGTAAAGAAAGCACCTGGATGATGGGCTTTTAGATACGCCATTTGGAATCCCACGAATGAATAAGCAAATGCATGTGACCGATTGAATCCATAGTTTGCAAATTTTTCGATATATTCATATACGGTCGCTGCTGTTTTTTCCGAATATCCCTGTTGTAATGCTCCTGATACAAAATGCGACTTTTCTTCATCTAATACGTCTTTTTTCTTTTTACTCACTGCCCGTCGCAGAATATCTGACTGCCCTAATGTAAATCCAGCCATAGTCGAGGCGATCTGCATGATTTGTTCCTGATAGACGATCACTCCATATGTGTTTTTCAAAATCGGGATCAGTGAATCATCTGGGTAGCGAATGGCTTCTTTTCCTTTCTTCCTGGCAATGAAGGTATCTATATTTTGCATAGGGCCTGGTCGATACAATGCATTGACTGCGGCAATATCTTCGATGTTTTCTGGACCTAATCTTCGTAAAACGTTCCGGATACCAGCAGATTCAAATTGAAATACTCCTGAGGTTTCGCCTCGTTGAAACAAGAGCAGCGTTTTTGCATCATTTAGCGGGATCTCTTTTAATCGGATCTCATACCCTTCTACTCGCTTAACAGCTTTCAAAGTAAAATCAATAATCGATAAGTTGCGTAGTCCTAAAAAGTCCATTTTCAAAAGACCGATTGCTTCTACCTCATTCATCGTATACTGGGTCAGAAAAGCTTCATCAGAACCGCGTTGGAGCGGAACTAGTTCAAGTAGATTCTTATCGCTGATAACTACACCTGCTGCGTGAGTCGAAACATGTCTTGGCAATCCTTCTAAAATCACTGCAGTTTTGAATAAAAGTTGGTTTTTTTCGCTTGCCTGAACTAATTCTACTAATTGATGCGAAGTTTTATAAGCTTGGGTCAATGTGATTTTCAATTGATTGGGTATTGCTTTTGACCAGCGGTTTGCTTCACTTTGCGATAAACCAAACACTCTAGCTGCATCTCTAAGAACCATTTTTGCTGCCATTGTGCCAAATGTTGCGATTTGTGCCATATGATATTGTCCATACTTTTCTCGAACATAATTCAATACTTCTTCACGTCGATTGTCAGGAATATCCAAATCGATATCTGGCATCGTAAAGCGTTCGGGGTTTAAAAAGCGTTCGAACAGCAAATCATATTCTAATGGATCCACATCTGTGATTTCTAACACATAGGCTACTAATGAACCCGCAGCAGAACCACGACCTGCACCGGTAACGATTTTGTTTCTATGAGCAAAAGCCATTACATCCCATACGATCAAGAAATAATCATCGAATCCCATTTGATGGATGACAGATAACTCGTAGTCCAAACGTTCTTGGTATTCCTTTGTATAATCAGTGATTCGGCGTTCCACTTGCGAATAGCATAACTCTCTTAAATATTCTCCAGCTTGTTTTCCATTAGGAACTGGATAATGCGGAAGTAATTTCTGATGGAACTGGAATTCAAATGAAATCGATTCAGCTAAACGCTGGGCGCCTATTACAGCTTGGGAAAGACCCGCTTTTTCGAATCGTTTGATCATTTCTTGTTCTGAAAGAAGATAGCCATTTGCTGTTAGTGGTAAAGATGCAGATAAATTTTCTAAAGGTATTTGGCTTCCATCTTTGATATGTTTCATCACTTCAAGTGCAAAAAGTTCTTCTTGTTGTAAACTAGCGATGGGATGTAATGCACAAAGCGAATAATTTTCTTTTATCACATACTGATACCATTCAGGCAATTGATCAGGCGTGTTTTCTGTCAAGCCGATATAAAAATTTCTAGTAAAAACATTTTCAAGTAAAAACTGCCAATGACCGAAAAAGTTATCCTCTTTATTGAAAGCCTCAGAAACAGAATGATTTGCCGGAACAACAAACGCTAGATGGTCGGTTTCTGTCATTTCTGCAAGTTCCAATTTTTCTTGGATCATTTTTCGGCTGGAAAGTTTCATCAGCTGCTGATAACCTATTTCATCTTTTGCGTACGCAAGCAAGCCATAATTTTTTTCTTCATAAGTATAACTAAGATGTAATCCAATGATTGGCTGTACTCCTTCTTCTACACAAATACGATAGAATTCAGGTGCACCGTATAAGACATCTTTATCCGTTATGGCTAATGAAGTGTAGCCTTGTTTTTTTGCTTCTTGTACATATTCTCGAATACGTATTGTACTTTGTAAAAGAGAATAAGAAGTAATTGTATAAAGTTGTGGGAAAAACATCTTGCATTCCGCCTTTTTTTTCGTTAAAATTCACTAGCGTTAAAAGGTTTGATCCTTTTACTTTCATTAAGATAGCAGGCGCTGAAGTTGATTATTCCACTTCATTTGCTTGCTTGTAATCTGTAGGAATGAGTTCTTTCGCAAGAACTCAAATTTTATTGAGATTTGGTCTCGTTTCTTTACATTCAAAGAAAATCTGGTAAAATTAAGATAGAAAAGAGGTGTTCTTTATGCGATATATCGTTACATTATTCTGGGCTGTCGTTCTAGGTCAAGTAGTCGGTTATATTGGTGCTGCATTAACAAGCGGAACATATGATTTTACTTTGACAACAATCATTTCATTCATTGCGGGTGTCATTATCCTTTTGATTGGTGCAGTTGCGCCAAGAAAAGAAACCTCTGCCCATTCGTAAAAAAACAGCCAAGAGCTTGAGATATCTCAAGCTCTTTTTTATTTTCTACTCCTCACCACCATTATAATCTGCTGCGAAGAACTTTACGAAAGTTGAATAAAGAAAGAAGAATATTTGACAGAACAAACAAACTTGTCACAATAAAAACAGCACTGTAATTATAAGCATGCGCGACTGTCGATCCTAGCATGGGACCTAAAACTTGTCCAAAGTTGCTAAACATCTGATTGTAGCTATAGATTCGGCTGACTCCTTCTTGAGGCGTAATCTTACTGATCAGTGTATTGACAGAAGGCATCAAAGCGCCAGTTGAAAAGCCTAAAATAAAGCGAAGTATACCTAATTGGAGCGGTGTAGTGACGAATGCCATAGGTAAATAACAGCAAAATGATAAAATGAGTCCTCCAATTAGAACTTTTTGATTCCCAATCTTATCCCCTAGTTTTCCTAGTTTCGGTGAAGAAAAGACAGCGGAAACACCAGCTATCGAAACAATCAAGCCGCTGACAAAAAGGATATTTTCTGTACTTCCGCTCAATTCACGAATATATAAGGTCAAAATAGGGCTGATCGTAGTGATTCCTATCTGTAAAATCAAGGTCGTAATGAAGAGACCGATCAAAATAGAGAGATGATCCATTTTTGAAAAAATTTCTTTGGTGCTTATCAGATCTTTTTTCTCGATTGGATGGAAATCTTCTTTGACTAAGAAGATGGTCAGCACCGTTGTGATCATCAACAAAGCCCCTGTGATCAAGAATACATTTTCCATACCAAACCACTGAGCCAGTGCACCGCCCATTGAAGGTCCGATCAGATTTCCAGCAATCGCTCCGGTAGACAACGTTCCTAACGCCCATCCGCTCTTTTCTCTAGGTGCCTGTGAAGCAATCATCGCTGTGGCATTTGGAATATATCCAGACAAAATCCCATTCCAAAACCGCATGATCAAAAGCCAATACGCGTTCGGTACAAAAGCCAAAGATCCCATTGTTAATGTCATCCCTGCTGCTGCACGGATCATCATGAGTTTTCGGCCTTTTCGATCAGCTAGATTTCCCCAGATTGGTGCAACCACGGCAGATGCGAAAGCAGTCACAGAGATTGCTAGTCCCGAAAACAATTCGATTTGATCTTTTGGTGTTCCTAGTTGCTCGACATAAACTGGTATGAATGGCATAACTAAACTAATACTTGCACCAGTGAAAAAACAGCCAATCCACGCAATCACTAAATTTTTTCTCCAATTAATCTCCATCTATCATCCCTCTTTCGTCTCTTTTATCATACCTATTTTCGAATAAACAAGCAACGATCTCGCCAGTAAAAAGAGAAAAATCCCGCAAAGGTCATTTTATATGTAACGTTCTTTTTATGTAAAACAAAAAGAGATCGGAACAAATACTGTTCCAATCCCTTCTCTTTAGTTAAATTGTTGCTAGAATGATGAAGTTGATAATGAATAAAATATCAACGATCCACAAAGCAACAGAAACTTCATTGTATTTTCCTTTGATTACTTTCACAATTGTATAGAAAATAAATCCTGCTGCAATCCCATAGGAAATGCTATAGCACAATCCCATAAAGATCGATGCAAAGAAGGCCGGTAAAGCTTCTTCCATATCTAGCCATTTGATGTCTGCAAAAGAAGCCATCATCATTACTCCAACTAAAATCAATGCTGGCGCAGTTGCTTGATTTGGTACAATGGCGATCAGTGGAGAGAATAAACTACTTAATGCGAATAGCACTGCCACTACTACTGAAGTCAAACCAGTACGTCCACCGGCCCCGATCCCAGCTGCAGATTCGACATAAGTTGTTGTATTCGATGTACCAAAGATAGCCCCCACGGAAGTAGCGATCGCATCGGCAAATAGTGCTTTATCCATTTTTGTTTTGAACCCACGACCATCTTCCAACGCGATCTCGTCTTCTTTTGAGAAAATGCCTGTGCGGCGTCCTGTACCGATAAATGTTCCGATCGTATCGAAAGTATCAGATAAACTGAATGCGATGATCGTCATCAATACTTGAGGAATCTTGGAAGAATCACTGAATAAAGATTGCATGCCTTCAGAGCCAAATGCTGCACCGAAAGTTGTTCCTAATTCTTTAAATGAATTACCTAACGAATTCGTTTGCCAATCAATGGAACTTAAATCAACAACCCCCATAAAGATACCAAGGACTGTGGTCGCTACGATACCGATAAGAATAGCCCCACGGACATTTTTTACAACTAAAATGGCTGTCAGTACCAAACCAATCACAGCCAATAAGATAGGAGCGTTGTCAAAGTTGGCTAACGCAGGGACGATTCCACCATTTATCGTAACATTTGTCGCTTTTCCGCCTTCAACGACAGAGCTCGAAATAGCTGACTGGTCTGCTGAAAAAGATAAGAATCCTGCATTTTTGATTCCGACATACGCAACGAAAATACCGATCCCGCCACCAATCGCATGTTGAAGACTTTCGGGAATCGCCCGAATAATCATTTTTCGAATATTTGTGACAGTAATAAAAATATTGATTAATCCGCAAATAAACACCATCGCCAAGGCTTGTTGCCAAGAATAACCAAGCCCAAAAACGACCGTAAAAGTGAAAAATGCGTTCAATCCCATACCTGGTGCCTGAGCATATGGTACATTTGCGAACAATCCCATTACCAGCGTACCAATAATCGATGCAATGATTGTCGCTAGAAATACTGCTTGGAAGGGCATACCTGATGCTGACAAAATCGTCGGATTTACGAATAAGATATAACTCATGGCAAAGAATGTCGTTACTCCCGCCATTATTTCAGTTGATACATTTGTATTGTTTTTCTTTAAACCGAAAAACTTTTCCATAAAAAGTTCCACTCCCTGAATTTTTTTCTGATGGAAAACTATAATAATAAAAAATAAGTAAAATAGGGCAAATCCATCGAACAATTTCAAATTATATAGACGTTTCATTCGCTTTTCAACGTTTTTTTAACAAAAAAAGCGAAAATAATACTTAACGTTCGTGTTTAGCTTGTGTTTAGCTATTTATATAGCCATAACTGTAGTTTTTGTTAGGAATAGCTGATTGCTCTTGTTAATTACCTAAAATATGCTAGACTAAAACAAATGCTAGTTGAGGAAGGAAGGACCCTTATTGAATAAAAAATTAATTGCCATCGATCTGGACGGAACTACCCTCAATCAAGATTCGATGATTACATCTAAAACAAAAGAGACTCTGAAAAAAGCAATCAATGCCGGTCATCATGTCAGTATTGCTACAGGACGCCCATTCCGAATGAGCCATCAGTTTTACCAACAATTAGAATTAACAACACCGATGGTTAATTTTAACGGCGCATTAGTACACATCCCTAATCAGCACTGGGATGGTGAAAGAGAAACGTTGATCAATCGTGAAATCGCTTTTGAAATCTTATCGCAAAAAAAGCAGCTAAATTTAGATTTTATCGCTGCTGAAAATCGTGATACTTTTTTTATTGACAGTTTTGATTTCTTTGATGAAAAAATTTTTGCTTCTTCTCGTCCAGGAGAGAAGAATTTGCTTTCTCCTAAAAATTTGACGACAAATCCTACGTCTTTGCTTGTCCGAACAGACAAACGTTTTGCAGGAGCTGTATCTGCTGAATTAACACGTCAATTTGGCAGTTATGTCGATGTTCGGACATGGGGTGGACCTACTGCCATCTTAGAGATTGTTTCAAAAGGAATCCAAAAAGCAAAAGGCGTGCAAGAGATTGCTAACTACCTGTCTATCGATCAAAAAGACGTCATTGCCTTTGGTGACGAGCATAATGATTTGGAATTGTTGGATTATGCAGGTTGGGGAGTAGCTATGGCTAACGGTACTGATCAACTCAAAGGCATTGCAAATGATGTCACTCCTTTGAGCAATCAGGAAGACGGTTTAGCTGTTTATCTGGAAAAACTACTTAAACTATAATAGAGAATTAGATTCCACAAAAAAGAGGTTGTGACAATTTTTGTCACAACCTTTTTTGCCGAGTAAACGGTGTTCTCCTGCCAACTCCTCAATCACAAGTCACAATATTCATAAAACATGAGAAGCTGTTTTTTTGAACTTGTTCCTTGTGACTCGGAGCTGAACGGCAGGCCCACGACCTCTTGATAAACGGCGTTCAATCAGCTGTCCTTCGGTATTAGCTCAAAAACGGCAAAATATGAGAAGCTATTTTTCCGTTTTGTTTCTCTAATACTCAGGTCAGGGCGCTGATTTCACAACCTCTTCCTTAAACGGTGTTCAAAAGCCAGTTTCTCGGTATGAAGTCAAATTTAAGCAAAAATGTGAGAAGCTATTTTCACAAAATTTTTCTTCATACTCGAAACTAAGCGGCTTTTTCACGACCTCTTTTTTATTTTGCCATGAACATATCATAATACGCGTCCATTATTTCTTTAGCAATCGTCAAGTTCATGTGGTCTTGTTCGTCTAATAAGTTCGGCAAGACAACACTGATGGCAATTTCCGGATTGTCTGTTGGTCCGTATGCCACGATATTACTATTGACTGTCGTAATATCTGGATGACCTTCCGCAACCGTTTCTGCAGTCCCTGTTTTTGCGGAAAGGTCCATTTTCGCACTGGCTAATGGTTTGGCTGTTGTGTAAGGATCGGTACCATGGACAACTTGGTGGAATCCTTCACGGAGGATCGCCATATTTTCTGCAGAAATATTGACCGTATTTTCTACTGTTGTGCCAATTTCTTTCTTCACTTCACCCAAGTTTCCATTTTCGTCATTGCCATAGATCGCTTTGACTAGGTGCGGCTGTACTCGTTTCCCGCCATTAGCGACTGTTGAAGCATATTGAGCTAATTGGATTGGTGTATATGTGTCAAACTGTCCAAATGCCAAATCGGTAAAGTTACCTGGAGTATACCATTCTTTGCCATTATCCGCATTGAACTTCTTCATATAATCAACAGAACGTGAGATCCCAGGAGATTCATTCGGCAAATCGATTCCAGTCGTTGTACCAAGACCAAACTCTTTGAAAGAGTCTCTCAATTGCTGATAAGCTTTAGCTTCTTCATCTAAACTAGGTAGTCCCATTCCAGGTGTATAGTCTAGTCCTAACATCTTTAACGCCACTTTGATCATATACGTATTAGAAGACAATTCCAATGCTTTGACTGCATCAAGAGCAACTTGTCCGCTTCGATTAAAGACAGAGCTTTTTTCTGAAGCACCTTGCAGACGAATCGGCTCATCAATCAAAACTTGATTTCCGCTGATCGCGTTACTTGCCCAGCCTGCTGTCAAAGTACCAGCCTTGACTACAGACCCTGGAGCAAAGGCGCTAGTAATCGTGCCTAAAGCATTCTCGGTGATTTCTTTGGAACCTTGTTCATGACTGAAACCAGTCATTGCTAGCACTTCTCCTGTCTGAGGATTCATAGCCACTGCATAAGCACCGGGCGAATACTGTGCTTTGCCGTTGTTGATCAATGTTTGATAATTCCTTTTCAAAATTTCTTCTACTTTTGATTGGAATTCTGCATTCATAGATAACATTAAATTAGAACCTTTTTCCCCAGAGAAGATTTCTTTTTGATTCGAAACATTTCCTTCATTATCAAGGGAAACTTCATATTGGGTTTTGGTTCCTTGCAGGACATCTTCATATTGTTTTTCCAAATAACTTTGTCCTACACGGTCATTCCGAGAATAACCTTTTGCTAGGTATTTCTCTGCTTCATCTGCTGGAAGTCCTTGCTTTTCAGTCGTCACACTGCCAAGAATACTTTTCAGTGAACTTGCTGCATTATATTCTCGTGTCCAGTCTGTGCCAGTCGAAACTCCTGGAAGTTCAGAAGCGCGTTCTGCCACAACAGCTAACTCTTGATCAGTAACACCAGAGTTTTTGATATAGACAGTGTTTAATTCATATGCACTATTCATCCGTTTAAAGATGGTAGCAATTTTTAATTGCTCCTCGTTTAAATTAATCTCATCAGCTGTGACTTTATTGACCATCGCACTATATTGTTCGCTGTTCCCTAATTGCTTTTCTTTTGCCGAAAGTCTTTTTGTGGCTTCTTTCAAATGTTTGGGGTCAGCCAGCCAAAAATCTTTTTTATCTCTATCTGTCAGATTTTCATCTACCGGAACATCGATCAGCGAGTTCAACTTCGTTGCGATTTCAAGCAAATCTTTAGCCGTAACTTGTGTTCCTCTCGTATATGTGATGGCCTGATTCGCTTTATTCGTGACTAAAGCTTTTCCTGTGGAGTCGTAGATCATTCCGCGAGGAGTACTTTCTTGGACCGTAATCGTAGAAGTAGACTTCACTCGCGCCTCCATCTCTTCGCCGTTCACGATCTGCAAATAACCCAATCTAGCAATCAACGCAACAAATAACGTAAATATAATGAAAAAAAGAAAATTTAAGCGAAAAGGAACATGGGACCGGCGAAACGTTTTGTTCTTAGGTTCTTGTGCACCTTTTCTTATTTTTTCTAACCAAGAAGTATTTAATATTTTTTTCATAAAATCTTTCATCATTTCCTATCCTTCCGCCTATTTACATTCATGCTTCATTGTACCCAAAAACTTCTTAATAAAAAAGAAAAAATGGGCGGAGCAAGAAATTCTTTACCTAATTTCAAGATAAAATCAACTTTTTGTTTCACAGTAATCACTTAAAGTTACATATTCAACTATTTTTTTCATTAAAAAATAAACTTATTTTTGAAAATTATGTTTTCTTAAGTCGTGAAACACTTTGGTGGGTCATTTATTTGTGGAAAACTACGTTTTGTTATTCTAAAAAACTTATATAAAAAATAGTAAGGTTTTTATTTCGAATCCATAAAATATTCTTGGATTGCTTCTCGTGTTTTTTTCACTTTTTCGCTAAGCTTTTCGTTTTTAGCCATATAGAAATAAAAAATGATATCGATCGTAGCAAATTGGGCCAAAAGTGAATTAGTTGCCGCACTTCGATTCGTGATTTCTTTTGGTCTAGATGTTTGTACGAGTACATCGGCTATCTTGCTAAGCGGGTTATTTCCAAATTGCGTCAACGCAATGATTTCGATATTCATGCTTTTCGCCAGCTCGGCTAATGCGACTACATCTGCACTTCTACCTGAGTTTGAAACAAGCCAAAGCACTTTCTTTTTCTCATTGCTGACAAGTTGCGGGAGCAAAACGTGGATATCTTTTTCAAAAATGATTGGCTTACCGACACGAGACCATTTTTGCAGAATATCTTCTACTACTAAAGAAGAGGCGCCAACCCCATATAAAAAAACAGTCTCTGCCGATTCCAAACACTCTACGACTTTTTGGATCGTTTCTTCTTCTAGAATATCTACTGTTTCTTTTATCGCTACTTGTGCATTGTTACCAAGTTTGTTTTTGATAGAGTAAAAGGACTCATTTGCTTCTATATCACTAAAACCTTCATCGATTCCAGTCTGTAGTTCTGTTGAAATCGTGATTTTGAAGTCCGTCAGACTTTGAAAACCGATTTTTTTGGAAAAACGTACAACTGTCGGCGCACTCACCCCGGAAGCTTCTGCTAATTCATTAGCTGTCATTGTAGGGACCTTCTCAATATTACCGATAATGTAGTTGGCCAACTTTTTTTCTGCTGAGGAATAATCTTCCATCATACTTTCAATACGACTAATTACGCTCATAAGTTCCTCCACCCTTTTAATGATAGTCTATGTAAGTATACCATATCAGACCCTTATTCACGGTCGTATACTGGATAAAAAAACAAAAAAACAATCCGCCCAACAGAATATCTTATTCCATCAATCCCACAGATTCTATTGAGCATCTGTGTCTTTGAGGAATACCTGTTATCTATTGTTCGGATTGTTTTCTATCTACTACTTTTTTACAGGAAATTTACCTATTAGTTTTCTCTGCTGTAATTTTTGACTTCTGCTTCCATAGCATCAATAAAGATATTCAAATCTTCTACAGCTGTTTCTTTACTTCCATAACGACGTACATTTACTGTTGCATCTTCCAATTCCTTGTCTCCAACAACTAATTGGTAAGGGATCTTTTGTGTTTGAGAGGCACGTATCTTATAGCCCATTTTTTCATTACGATCATCAACTTCTACACGCAAACCCTTCATTTGCAAGCGTTCTTTGATTTCATAAGCATAATCGCCATGTGCATCAACAGAAACAGGGATGATTGTTGCTTGTATAGGTGCCAACCATGTTGGAAAAGCGCCTTTGTATACTTCTGTTAAATAAGCGACAAAACGTTCCATTGTAGAAACGATTCCGCGGTGGATAACTACTGGACGATGCGTATTTTCCCCGTCTTCTCCAACATATGTCAAATCAAAGCGCTCTGGCAATAAGAAGTCTAATTGTATAGTTGATAATGTTTCTTCTGTACCAAGAGCTGTTTTGACTTGAACATCTAGTTTTGGTCCGTAAAAGGCTGCTTCGCCTTCTGCTTCAAAGTAATCTAATTCTAATTCATCCATAGCGGCTTTCAGCATTGCTTGGGCTTTTTCCCACATTGCGTCATCATCAAAATATTTATCTGTATTGTTTGGATCGCGATAGCTCAAGCGGAAACGATAATCTGTAATATTGAAGTCAGCATATACTGCCACCATCAATTCAAGCGTACGTTTAAATTCATCTTTGATTTGATCAGGACGAACAAATGTATGACCATCATTCAACGTCATTTCTCGTACACGTTGTAAACCTGACAAAGCACCTGATTTTTCATAGCGATGCATCATTCCTAATTCAGCGATACGAATTGGTAATTCACGATAAGAATGGATCGTGTTTTTGTAGACCATCATGTGATGAGGGCAGTTCATTGGACGAAGAACAAGCATTTCGCCATCTCCCATATCCATTGGCGGGAACATGTCTTCTTGATAATGATCCCAGTGTCCAGATGTTTTGTACAACTCAACATCTCCCATTATTGGTGTATATACATGTTGGTAACCTAGACTAACTTCTTTGTCTACGATATAACGTTCGATCGTGCGTCGGATTGTTGCCCCTTTTGGAAGCCAGAATGGCAAACCAGAACCTACTTCTGGGGAAACCATGAACAAGTCAAGTTCTTTTCCTAGTTTACGATGGTCTCTTTCTTTTGCTTCTTCACGGAGACGGATATATTCTTTCAAAGCTTTCTTGTCAAAAAAGGCTGTCCCATATACACGTTGCATCATTTGATTGTTTGAGTTTCCACGCCAATAAGCACCTGCCACTGATAATAATTTGAATACTTGTATACGGCCAGTGGATGGAACATGTGGTCCACGGCACAAATCGATGAATTCGCCTTGTTGATAAGCAGTAATCACTTCTTCTTCTGGCAATTCACTAATCAGTTCTACTTTGTACGGATCACTTGCAAAAATTTCTAATGCTTCCTGTTTTGAAAGAACACGGCGTTCGATTGGCAGATTTTCTTTGACGATTTTCATCATTTCTGCTTCAATTGCTGGCAAATCTTCTGCAGTTACTTGGTTTTGTCCATTATCTGTATCGTAGTAAAACCCTGAATCGATAGCTGGTCCAACGCCAAAGTGGATATTTGGATAGAGGCGACGCATGGCTTGGGCCATCAAATGAGCTGCTGAATGACGGACTAAGCCAAGTGCATCTTCATGGTCTGGTGTGATGATCTCAATACTTGCATCTTCCTCGATTGGACGAGTCAAATCAACGAGTTTGCCGTTCACTTTACCAGCTAAAGCTTTTTTTGCTAAGCTTTTTGAAATGCTTTCAGCAATTGCCAATGTTGTTGTTCCAGACTCAAATTCTTTGACTGCACTATCTGGAAAAGTAATTTTTATCATAATAGTTTCCTCCTTGAAATGTTTTGATTGATCAGATCATCAAGCTGAAAAACAAAAAAATCCTAGCATCTCTTGAAAAGAGATACTAGGACGAAAAGTTCGTGGTTCCACCTAATGTTCAAACGCAAATGCGTTCCTCAAGCGTTGTAACGGTCCGACCGCCCTTGCTTCAACAAGGGTTTCGAAAGTGGTCATCCTTTGGTTTTCTCCTGGAAAAGTTTCAGCCTAGCTTTTCCTCTCTTATCGAAGACTCTCAAATTCAGTTGGCTTTCTCATCAATCAATTATGTGTTTATTTAACCACTAATAAATAGAAAAATCAAGTGGGAAACTAAACTTATTTTTTCCATTCCCCATTTACACCGTATGTTCCTTTTTTCATCTCATTGATGATGACATGGATGTGTTCTTTTGGTGCCTGCGTGTTTTTATGAACAGCTTCCGTGATATCTTTCATCATATTTTCTAATTGTTCCGGACTGCGACCTTCTACTAATTCGACATGTACGAATGGCATAATGCTCTCTCCTCTTTCTGATCGTTCTTTTTTCAACTCGATTCTATCATACTATGTTTGTCTTGGGTACTGAATCAGGAAAAATGGCTGGATCTTTTTTTGCTCTCAAGGCACTCAAAATAGAGACCGTATCCACGACTTCTTGCAAAACAGCTCCGAATAATGCGGGGATTAGTCCCGTACTTGCAATTAACATCAAAAAAATACAAATAAAGATGCCAATCAGTACAGACTGTTTAGCTATTCTCATCGTATCTCTTGAAATCACTACTGCTTTTGCTACACGCAAGAGATCATCTTTCAAGATGACCGCATCTGCACTTTCACTAGCAGCTGTAGAACCATGAGCCCCCATTGCAATACCGATATCTGCAGCAGCAAGTGCTGGAGCGTCATTTACGCCGTCTCCTACCATCGCAACAGGTCTTTGATCTTTAGGGATACTTTCTAAAATGGTCAGTTTATCTTGAGGCAAGCTACGGGCATGTACAGAATCTAATTGGACTTTTTCTGCAATCGTTTGAGCAATGGCAGATCCATCCCCGGTGATCATCATCAAATTTTTCACATCAAGTTTTCTTAGCTCCTTGATTGTCTTTGCTGCTTCTGGGCGAATCTGATCCGAAAATAGGATCGTTCCTGCAAAAGATCGATCAATTGTTACATAGATTGCTGTATTGGACGTTTCTATTTCTTCAGCTGAAACAAAAGAGGCACGTCCAATCTTTACTTCATGATTATTGACTACTGCTTGGATTCCTTGACCGGTCACTTCTTTCAGTTGACTAACAGGATACAGTTGGCTGTTTTTCACGTTGTTCACTAACGAACGAGCTAAGATATGGCTAGATTCCTGTTCTGCACTAGCTGCATACAGAAGTAGCTCTTCTTTTTTTATTCCATTGACTGGCTGAATCGCCTCTACTTCCAATACCCCTTTGGTAAGCGTTCCTGTTTTATCAAAAGCAATCGTTTTTGTACGTGCGAGCTTTTCAATCGTTGTTCCAGTTTTTACAACGATCCCGTTTTTACTTGAACGGCTCATTCCTGCAACTAAAGCAATGGGCGCAGCTAGAATCAGTGGACAAGGTGATGCCACTACCAGTACCTCAGCAAATCGTAAAGGGTCTTTTGAGAACCACCAAGAAATACCACCGATCAAATAAGCAATCAACGTGAAAGGGACTGCATAACGATCAGCTAAACGGACAAATCGGGCAGGCTTTTCTTTTGATTCTTCGACTAGTTTAATAATCATTTGATACTGGCTGTCTGCGGCACGTTTTTCAGCGATCATTTGGATCGATCCGTCTCCATTTAAAGACCCTGACATAATCTGATCTCCAGGTTTCTTGGTTTCCGGGCGGGACTCACCTGTCAAAGAAGATTCATCGACCGAAGATTCTCCTTTGATCACTCGACCATCTGCAGGTACAAGTTCGCCAGGTTTGACTAGTAACTGGTCATCAATATTTATTTCATCGATCACTATATCCTGCAAATTTCCTTCTTTGAATCGATGGGCAATTCTTGGGGTGTTATCTAACAAAGACTGGAGTTCTTTACCCGCTCGTTTATTCGCGTAATCCTCTAGACTATCTCCGCCCGTAAGCATGATCAATATCATCAAACTAGCCCAGTATTCTTTGACGGCTAATGTTGCAAGGATTGCGGTAATCGCTAATACATCTACGCCATATCTTCCTGAACGTAACGTCTTGATCATTTCCAAAAACATCAAGAAGGCGAGAATCCCTCCAGTAAATGCGACAATCGCAAATGCAAGGGCCGGCTGGTGAAAAACAAATTCACTTAATAAAGCTATTCCACCAATAAGCAAAGTAAGTAAAAATTTTTTGAAATGTGTCATTGTTTTTTCTCCTCTTTTATGTGACTTAGAGAGGTTAGTAATAAATTTCCAGCTGCCTCTTTCATCTTAAGCATAGTCCTTGACTAGCACTTTTTAAAACAATAGGTCTTAATTGAAAACAACTATCACTATCAGCGTTTCCAAAATTCATCAGTTCTACAAACAAAAATATTCAGCAAGGATGACTTTTTCGATTCATCAGTTAAAAAGTACCTTTTTTCGAAAAACTATGCTATACTTTTAATTCGTTATTTACGGCGGAAGGAGCAAACATGCGATGAATGAGAAACAACTAGAACAAACGCACGTGGATGAAACGATCGAACTAATCCAGATCGAACAAAATATGCTGGATACAAAACAACAAGAATTGACTCAGGAAATGAATCATTCGACAAAAGACACAGCTAATCACAAGATTCGAGCTGGTTCCAATGAAGCTTTTTATGAATCTGCTGTTGAATATCGCCAACATGAGCAGGAATTGCTTTTGAAATACCATACTCTTGAAGCACAGCAAAAACGCCTGCAAACGTTGTCTGTCATGAAAGATAGTCCTTATTTTGCCCGTATCGACTTTAAAGAAGACCGTGAAACAGAAACATTATATCTAGGTATCGCTTCTTTAAGAGATTTGGCAGAAGAAACAATCGTTATTGACTGGCGCGCACCAATTGCCAATCTTTATTATGAAGGTGAGATTGGTCCCGCATTTTATGAAACTGAAACAGATAGAATAGATGTCGATCTGCAGTTGAAACGACAATTTAAAATCCAAGAAGGACGTATTTTATCTATGGTAGATACGTCGGAAGTAATCAATGATGACTTTTTGCTAGAGATATTGGATGAATCATCAAGCAACCATATGAAAAACATCGTCTCTACGATACAAAAAGCACAAAATGCAATCATTCGGGACACAACAAGTAAAGTAATGCTGATTGAAGGAATCGCCGGAAGTGGAAAGACATCCGCTTTGCTTCAACGTATTGCTTTTCTGTTGTATCATAATCGCAAGTGGCTAGAGGCTGAAAACGTTCTTCTATTTTCACCCAACCATTTATTTTCTGATTACATCTCGACTGTATTGCCTTCATTAGGTGAAAGCGGCGTGCCTACACAGACATTCAAAAATTATTTGGTGCAGCTGCTGCCAGAGTTTTCTTTACTAGATGAACAACAACAAGAAAGTGGTTTTTTGCTAGGGGAAAAAGATCCGATACAAGTGATGAAAAGCGGATTGACCTTAGTCGATCAGATTGATCGCTATATCCAAGGCATCACAAACTACGGTCCCTTGTTCCGTGATATGAAAATAAATGGCCGTACGATCCTATCAAAGGAATCGATTCGCCAATGGTATAAAGAAACAAATGAACAATTACCTTTACATCATAGACTCTCTCTATTACAAACGAAGCTCCTGAAAAAATTAGGCGGTCTGCAAAAAGACGAAACACGTCAGCAATGGGTCAAAGATCTAGCGGAAGAACAGCTCCAAGAACTATACGCAACAGATCCAAATCTTGAATATACAGAACAAAAGGAGCGTTCATTACGTAAAAAACTGGCCAACCAAATCGTACGTAAAAGATTCCGTCGAATCCATCGAGGGATCATGAATTATCAATTTGTCAATATAACGAAACAATATCTCCACTTTCTACAAACTGTGCCACTTTCTCTTCTAACACGACATAAAATCAGCGAGACCAGATGGCAGGAACATTTGACAACTGTTCGTACACACTTGCGTCAAAGAGAATTGCGTCAAGAGGATGCTGTACTATTCTTTTTACTGATGCGCCGAACATATCCAGTGACGGTTACACACAAAGCTCGCTATATCTTTATTGATGAAATGCAGGATTTCGCACCATCACAAGTGGCATTGCTGCAAGCCTTGTTCCCAAAAGTAAATTTGACTTTCTGTGGAGATCTAAATCAAAATGTCTTTGGAAATGAAACGATCGTTGGATCATTGGAAGACCTTTTCGTGGACCGTGAAGTCACTCGTTTCCAATTAACGACAAGCTATCGCTCCACAAAAGAAATCACTGATTTTGCTAATCATTTTATTGCAAAAGAACATCAAGTAGAAACAACAGCAAGAAAAGGAGACCTTCCTTTGCTCATCCAAGGAACAACAGATGATATCAAATTGAATTGGTTAGCAGATGCCATTCGAACGACTCAGGGAAAAGCCCGGTATTGGCGTACAGCAATCATAGCTAAAACACAAGAAGAATGCGAAGCTCTTTATGCTCAACTGCCAGACGAGTTGAAACAACAAGTCCAGCTGATTTTAAATGAGAGTGACTTTATGAAGCGTTCCATTATTTTACTTCCAGCCTTTTTAGCAAAAGGTCTGGAGTTTGACCGAGTTTTCTTGTGGGATGTAGATGCAGAACATTTTTCTTCTCAGCAAGACAAATTGATCCTTTACACCATGTGTACACGTGCGATGCATGAATTGACCCTTTTTACCTCCAATAATGAAAGTCCTTTGTTAAACAATATGGATATTTCATCTTATGAGAAAAAAGTACTGTAAGTAAAAAGACAACT
The DNA here is from genome assembly GCF_050531945.1 of Enterococcus sp. DIV1411a. NCBI lineage: Bacteria > Bacillati > Bacillota > Bacilli > Lactobacillales > Enterococcaceae > Enterococcus > Enterococcus sp. DIV1411a. Next base: position 1,680,870 of record NZ_CP172892.1, read on the forward strand.
GCTATCATTAATGTTAGCAGTTGTCTTTTTATTTACAATAATAATTGCAGAAAAAGTAATTCAATCATTTAAGGTCATTTATTCTATATATAAATCCAAATCTGTTTCAGGATATTTTAATTTGACAAGCGAAATAATCATTTTCAGTTCTTCCATGTTTTCTGGATATTCTGGGTCAAATACCTTGCTATGACGGCCAATCCCGCCATTGTCGATCAATCGGTAAATTCGATTCCATTCAATGAATTGGTCAATTGATTGGAAATTGCTGATTGGATAGCCGCCACAATCCAAAATCTCTGATACACGAAATGCTAGGTATGCACTATCGATCACTTTATTTTTTTTCGTGTCTATCTTCTCATTTCTTTCGATAAGAATTTTTTCAGGACGATGCTTCAAGCTCCACTCTAATAGTAGAAAGAAAGCCTCCATCCGATACTCTTCTTCAAATAACCGAAAGGCTGAATCAGAACGACGAAAAAGCAGCGGAATCAAATATTTTTGTCTATAAATCAGCATTGGTGCGCGGTCCACCATACACTCTAAATAACGGTTCAGATACCCTGTACCGACATAGTTTCCTAATCGATAGCCTTCAACGCCGAATCTTGCGTATTTTTGCGCTAATTTTGAACAATCAGTTACGTTCACAGCTAACTCTTCTACTTTGCGGTAACCGCTTAAGATACGTTCAAAAGGTTCTAAAGTGATTTTTGCTTCCATATTCTTCCCCGTCCATCTTCCACATACTTCATATCATTTCACATGATACTTATGCTCTCATCATACCACAGGTTGAATTAGAAAAGAAAATAAATCACACAAAAAAGCAAGACAATCTGTTAGTGAGATTGTCTTGCTTTTCGAAAAAGACTGAATACTTTTCGTTAAAACTGGTTGCTTAGTCTTCTAATGCCACATTATGGAACACATGCTGTACATCTTCTAGATCTTCCAGTGCATCAATCATTTTTTCAAATGTTTCTTGATCTTCTGGAGATAGTGTTACCTCGTTTTGAGGGATCATTTGGATCTCAGCGATTGAAAAATCAGTGATTCCTTTTTCTTTTAATGCTTCTTGTATACTATGGAAATCCGCTACTTCACCGTAAACGATGATTTGTCCTTCTTCTTCCATTACATCGCGAACATCGATGTCTTTTTCCATTAGGTATTCAAGGATCTCGTCAGCGTCTTCTCCTGCAAAAGCAAAGATTGCTGTATTGTCAAACATGTAAGAAACCGCTCCGGAAACACCCATGTTCCCGCCATTTTTCCCAAATGCTGCCCGTACGTCTGCTGCTGTTCGATTCACATTGTTCGTCAATGTATCAACAATCACCATTGAGCCGCTTGGTCCAAATCCTTCATAGCGCAATTCAGAGTATGTTTCATCTCCTGCACCTTTTGCTTTTTCGATTGCTCGGTCAATAATATGTTTTGGTACATTATAAGTTTTAGCGCGATCAATGACGAAACGTAGTTTTTGGTTTGCATGCGGATCAGGATCACCTGATTTTGCTGCCGCGTAGATTTCAATCCCAAATTTTGCATAAATCCGGCTATTATTAGCATCTTTAGCAGTTTTCTTTGCTACGATATTTGCCCATTTACGTCCCATATTTTCACTTCGCTTTCTGATTTGATAGTTTCATAACGCAAAAACGTCCTGTTCCATTATACTTGTGAATCACGATTCTGTGAAGCTTTTTTTCTTTCTTCCTTCATTCTTCTCATTTTTAGTCAATTATCTATACTCGGATTGGGATTTGCCCGAAATTCTGTTCCGGAATATTGCCTCCCAATTGATAGATTTGATCACTTCTAACTAACAGTTCCGCTTCTTGTGCCTCTTTTTTTCCGATTCGGGAATAAATAGAAATCTCTTTTTTTTCTTTTAAGAATCTTCTTCCAACATCGGTAAATCCAAGTAGTCGAAGATAATTTTTATTTTGTTGGACAGGAATCTCTTGCTTTTTGATATTCAGCAAGACATAACAAGATAATCGTTGGATCCGTGTCCATGTATATCTTTTTGTTTTTACCTTTGACACAAAATCCTCAAAACTATCAGCAGTTGCAGCTGCTGTTTTCATGCGCGATTCTATTCCTTCGGTCATCTGATAGATATCTGTCAGTTCCAGCAAAGTAGAAGATAACAACCGATAACGCAAATACGGCCAATAAGATTCCCAAGTCTGCAGCGAACAAGTTGAAAGATCTTCTTCTGTCTGAGGCGGCACAAGTCCAGCTATCCTTTTTCCTTCTTCTAACGCATGGCGAATGGCTGTTGCACTGGCTATCGTCTGATCTGTGATGATTTTTTCATGATAGCCTGCACTTTTACGTCGGATCGGATGTAATTCCATAGGGTGGACATACTTGGCATTTTCCTTTGCATAACTTAATCCCAAGATATGATTTGGCGAAGAAAAATCAAGCACAATATCGGGATACAGACTGCGAAAAACCTCAGTCATTTTTTGCGGATAACTATACGTTTGATCAGACAGTTCTTGAAATGCCTCTTCTATCCTATCTTGATTCTCTTGGACAAAGCGTCCGAAACTGCTGTAATCAAACGAAGTCTCTTCTTCTGTTCCAAAACACAAACTGTCACAGTCCAGTGTTTGCAAGATTTTTACTGCACCTTTAGCAAAATAGTCAGCTGACTGAACCGCCCATTCGACGGGAAGCTCCACTACTAAATCCACACCATTTTGTAAAGCTTCATTCGCGCGATGCCATTTATCGATGATAGCCGGTTCGCCTCGTTGCAAAAAATTCCCGCTCATTACAGCAATGACGACCTCTGCTCCTGTTGTTTTTCGTGCCATTTCCACATGATAGCGATGTCCATTGTGAAAAGGATTGTACTCTACGATAATCCCGCAGCTTTTCATGCGCATCCTCCTTCATAGTTATCGATAAAAAAGAAATAGAGACAAGTAAAAAAAGGCAAAAATCGGAAAAAATACCCGAACTATATAAACTATTCTCGCAAACACAATACTTCTGCGACGAAAAGCTGCACTGCAAGAGCAATGCCTATATCGTTCGGATATATAATTTATGTTGAATATTTATTCTTTTCTTGTTAACTCGAGCAGGCAAAACCGCTAGTCTTTGTATGCTACAAAGAACCAGCGCTTTGATTTCTCTGATGCTGCTTCGTCTGTAAAATCAGAAAATGCTTCGACTTTCGAAAAGCCGCTGTTTTCCAGCATTCTTAAATAACTTTCCAATGGATAGGTACGCTCTTGATGTAGTTCATCTTCACGAATAAATCGACCAGATCCTTCTTGTTCTTCAACGAAAAAGGTAAGAAAATGTTCGATGCTGTGTTTCTCGCTTCCTGGATAACTATCCCACAAAAAAGCAAAATTATCCCCTTGATAATGATAGCTATATTCTGGAAAAACCTCATCTACTTGATAGGTGGAGTGTACGTCAAATAAAAATCGGCCATTTTCTTCTAACGCTTGATAGACTTCATCAAACACTTGCTGTACCTCTTGTCTATTTTTCATATAGCACAGCGAATCAGAAAAACAGGTAATTGCCTGATATTGTCCGATTTCTGATAAATCGAGCATATTGCCTTCCACAAATTGGATCGATGCGTCTTCTTCATATGCTCGCTGGCTGGCAATCATCAACATCTCTTCTGAAAGGTCTAACCCTGTCACTTTATATCCATCTTTTGCAAAGGCAACCGCTAATGCTCCAGTACCGCATGCCAGTTCCAAAATATTTTTTGTGTCTTCTTGTAAATGACGTTTCGAAAAAGCTAGCCATTGCTGATAAAGTGTTTCGTCCATCACTTCATCGTAAATGAAAGCAAATGTTTCATAAGCCATATGTTAATCCAACCATTCACTAAGATCGACTAGCGGAGCATCTGACCATAGTTTTTCCAGATTATAGAAACTTCGTTCTGGCGCATGGAAAACATGTACGATCAAATCTCCAAGATCGATCAATACCCATTTTCCGCCTTCTTTTCCTTCAATACGTTTTACTTCATATTTGTTTTCTTCTTCTTTATCAATGATTTCTTCTGTAATTGCGTTGATTTGACGTTCGCTATTTGCTGAACAGATCATGAAATAATCTGCCAACAAGGAAACATTTCGAACGTCTAAAGCGATAATGTCTTCTGCCCGTTTTGAATCTGCTGCTTCAACCGCAATTTTTAATTGTTCTTTACTATCTATGATGATTTCCTCCTAATATGAGCAGCTTATTTTTTTGCTACCCAGTAATTATATGTTTCGATTGTTTTTGGATAAATCTGTTGTTCTTGCGCAAGCAAATGGGCCAATGTATGTTTTGTTTCAAATGCTACAGCTTCGTCTAGATCAGCCCATGCAATGGCTCGTGCATCTTGTACCCCAGGAAAATCTCGACCTGGTTCAATATAGTCTGCTACATAAATGATTTTGTCAAGGAGACTCATCTTAGCAGCCCCAGTCGTATGCACCCGGATTGCATGAAGAATCTCTGCATCGATGATTCCTAATTCCCGCTCTACAAACGAAGCGCCAACAAGACCATGCCAGATTGCATTATTATAATTCAATAACTCTGGATCAAAACCGTCTCTTACGATTACCATTTTGAACTCCTCATCTGGTCGTTCTTTTGCATAATCATGTGTCAATGCAGCAATACTAGCTTTTTCAGGAGAAGCACCGTATTTTTTGGCAAGAGCCACGGCTGTTTCTTCTACTCCAAGCACATGCTTGAAGCGTTGTTCGCTCATTCTCATCTGTATTTTTTGCATCAGGTTTTCTCTAGAATAAGCAGTATATTCATTACTATAGTCCATATTCATACAACCCTTCATTTTGAATATAATCAATTACTTTATCTGGAACAAGGTAGCGGATAGAACAGCCTTCTTTGATCTTTTGACGTATTTTCGTGGAACTGATGTCGATCTCAGGTACATCTACCCAAATTACAGGATATGGAGTATCCGTTGTGTATCCTGGTCGACGTATACCCACAAAGTTGACCATAGAAGTCAGCTCATCGATTTTATACCATTTTGGCAAATATTCTACCATATCCCCACCGATAATAAAGTAATAATCTGTATCCGGATTGTTTTGCGTCAATTCTTTCATAGTATCATAGGTGTAACTTTTCCCACCACGAGCTAATTCAATCGTTTCAATCTGCAAAAAAGGATTGTCTTCCACAGCTAATTCCAACATGTTGAGTCGATGTTTTGCATCAATCGTCTGTTTCTCATCAACATGAGGTGGCTGATAAGAAGGCATCAAAAATACGCGGTCAAGACCTAAATTCCGGCCAGCTTGTTCAGCCATCACTAAATGTGCAAGGTGAACGGGATTAAATGTTCCGCCCAAGATCCCTACTTGCTTTTTCCTCTCTAAGAATTGAGGCATTTCTTCAGGAAATAATTGTGAACGAACAAATGTCTTAGCTTGCGTATTCATCATGGTCACTCCTTATATTGCTTTTACTTCTTTTGATAGCCTTTGATACTTTTCTTTTGTGGAAGGTTTGTATAATACGATAACACGTCCAATGATTTGGACGATTTCGCAATCTATTTCTTTTTCTAATACTTGAGCTGCTTCTTCTGCAATCTCATCTGTATTTTGAAGTAACGATACTTTGATCAGTTCTCTTTTTTCTAAAGCTTCTTCAATTTGAACGATCATTGCTGAATTGATCCCACCTTTTCCGATTTGAAAAATCGGCTGAAGATGATGCGCTTGGCTACGTAAAAAACGCTTTTGTTTTCCTCTTAAACTCATAATTTTCCTTCTTCCTTAAATCAATGCTTTTCGCTTCAAGACATCTACACCCTTTGGCGCCCAGCCAGCAATTACTGCTGGTGCTGTTACGGTGATCCAGCCTAGACCGGCAAAAACGATGTCTGTTTTTTCTTTCACGGAAAATTCAAAACGAACAAGCTCGGGAAATTCCTCGACTTCATTAGGACGAGGCGGCTGCAATAACCCACCTACGTGTTTTTGATAAAATTCGTCTGCTTTTTCCAGTTTTGTTCGATGAATATTAACATCATTCGACACATAAGCAATAAATGAAGCACGATTGCCGCTGATAAAATCAAATCTTGCAAGCCCGCCCAAGAAAAGTGTTTGCCCTTCATTCAGCTGATAAACTTTAGGTTTGATTTCTTTTAACGGTGCAATGATCCGCAAATCTTTTTTACCTAAGTAGTGCGCCATTTGATGGCGATGGATAATTCCCGGTGTATCAATCAAAAAATGCCCGTCATCTAAAGGAATCTCGATTTTATCCAAGGTCGTTCCTGGAAACTGCGAAGTTGTGATTACATCTTGTACTCCCGCTGTATTTTTGATGATTTGATTGATAAGCGTCGATTTTCCGACATTTGTTACCCCGACGATATAGACATCCCGTCCATCGCGGTATTCTTCGATTTTTTCTAATAGTTCCGTCATCTCATGAGATTTCTTAGCACTAGTTAATAATACATCTACTGGACGAATTCCTGCTTCGTAAGCACGTTCCTTCATCCATTGTGTTAATTTAGTTTTTTTCAATGATTTAGGTAATATATCCACTTTGTTCCCAACTAAAAGTACTGGATTGTCACCGACAAAACGGTGTAGTCCTGGGATTAGTGAACCATTGAAGTCAAAAATATCCACCACATTGACGATCAATGCATCTTTTTGCCCTAATTCATTCAGTAAGCGCAAAAAGTCGTCATCCGTCAATGAGACATCTTGGATCTCATTATAATGGCGTAATCTGAAACAACGCTGACAATAGACTTCCCCGGAAGCTAAACCTTTTTCCAAAGCCGTTTGCGGCGTGTATCCTAATTCACCGGGTTTGTTTGTTTGTATAACGGCACCACAGCCGATACATTGTAATTCTTCTGTCATTCGATTCCACCTCGCCAGCCCATATCAGGGTGTTTTGCTAATAGATAGGCCATAATTCTTTTTTCCCAAAAACGATTAAATTGTGTCTTCCAACTATCTGTTGCGATAATGGGTTTTACAAGGATGCTACGTATCCCTGCACGATTGGCTCCACGTATATCAGTCATAATCTGATCGCCTACCATTACTATCTCATCATCTGCTAAATCCAATTGTTTCTTTGCTATGTTGATCCCTCTTGCTAAAGGTTTCATTGCTCGTGCAACATACAAAAGATCAAATTTTTCAATCGCTCGCGCGACACGTTTTGAATTATTGTTTGAAACAACAACAACAGGGATTCCTGCATTTTTCATTTCTAAAATCCAAGTAAGCAACTCTTCTGTTCCATCTGGATTATTCCATGCAATCAACGTATTGTCTAAATCGGTCAATACTGCTTTGATGCCTAGATTCTTTAATTGGGCAGGTGTAATCTGATAGATGGCTTCTACCATCCATGTTGGTTTGTAATTTGAAAACATGCTGTCTCCTCATCTGCAAAAAATGAAGGAGCACATAAAGTACTCCTCAACCCCGTATTATACTGCATATCAGCAAAAAAAACTACCTCTATACTCGTTCGTCTTTCAGAAAAAGCATTTCTTTACAAAATGACCAAAAATAAAGATTGATCACAGAAAAATTTAGAAACAAAAAACAACTAAGCGAGCAAGAACCATTCTTTACTCTTTGCTTAGTTGTTAAACACCTAATATTGGCGGAACCTCTTGTACCGTTTTTCCAGTAATTCATGCTGGTCGAATCGAACAAGTTCCGTCAATCTTTCAATCAACGCTTTTTTCATAATGTGTGCGACTTTATATGGTGGCAACTGCTCGCCGTTGAACGTTTCAGGAATAACTCGATCAACGATTCCTAACTCGCGTAGTTCTGGCGCAGTAATTTTCATCAACTCAGCTGCTTCTGCGGCGCGACTACCGTCTTTCCACAAAATCGACGCAAATCCTTCTGGAGAAAGCACAGCATAAATCGTTTCTTCCAGCATCCAGACTTCATCCGCTAAACCTAGAGCAAGGGCACCGCCACTTCCACCTTCACCAATGATGATGGCGATGATCGGTACCTTTAAATCAGACATTTCGAGCAGATTTCTGGCAATAGCTTCTCCTTCGCCGCGCTCTTCTGCTCCTACACCGCAATATGCACCTGCTGTATTGATCAATGTAATCACCGGTCTATTGAACTTTTCCGCTTGTTTCATCAGTCGTAAAGCTTTTCGATAGCCTTCAGGATGGGGAGAACCAAAATTTCTGCGGATATTTTCCTGCAGATCCCGTCCTTTTTGAATACCGATCACTGTTACCGGTTTGCCATCTAATCGAGCGATTCCACCAACAATCGCTTCGTCATCTGCAAATAAACGATCACCATGGCATTCCTCGAAAGAATCGAAGATCTCTTCAAAAAAATCCAAGCTTGTCCATCGTTCTTTAGCTCTTGCTAACTGAACGACATCATGTGCTGTCTTATCCACGATCTATCCATCCTTTCTGTGTATGCAATTCAAGAAGCGTATGGATTTTCTGCTTTAATTCCATGCGGGGAACAATCTGATCGACAAAACCATGAGACAATAAGAATTCAGCCTTTTGGAAATCTTCTGGAAGTTCCTGCTTGATCGTCTGTTCGATGACACGTCTTCCAGCAAAACCAATCAAGCTTTGGGGTTCTGCTAAAATGATATCACCTTCCATTGCAAAACTGGCAGTTACTCCTCCGGTCGTCGGGTCTGTCAAAACAGTTAGATAAAAAAGACCTTCATTACTATGCCGTTTGACAGCAGCAGAGATTTTTGCCATCTGCATCAGAGAAAAGATTCCTTCTTGCATCCGTGCACCACCTGAAGCTGTGAACAAGACGACTGGAAGTCTTTCCTTTGTTGCTCGTTCGAATAATCTGGTGATCTTTTCTCCGACAATCGTTCCCATACTTCCCATGATAAAATTAGGATCCATCACTCCAATAATGAAGGGAATCCCCTGAATGGTTGCTTTACCAGTGAGGACTGCTTCATGAAGTCCTGTTTTATCTTGCATCTTTTTAATTTTTTCCGTATATTCGGGAAATGCTAGCGGATCTTTGGTTACAAGATCCGTATCCCATTCTTCAAAACTTTTTTCATCAATAATCAAAGCTAGACGCTGCCATGCACCGATTCGAAAAGCGTATCCGCAATGAGGGCATACTTTTTCTTCACCGATGTCTTTCGTATAAAGGATATGTTTGCAATTTGGACACTTTGCCCACATGTTATCAGGAACAGATGGCGAGTTAGCAGGTTTGCTCTCTCTATTAGGATTGATCCGAATATATTTCTTTTTCTTAAACAGAGCCATCTATGCGCCTCCTATCTCCGTTTCTGGTGTCCAATTCGGTAAAAATTCTTCTTGTAAAAATGCTGTGCTGTAATCACCTGCTATGACTGCAGGATGACTAATCAAATCCATCTGAAATTCTGCGTTCGTGATGATTCCTTCTGTGATAAATTCACTTAAGGCTCGCTGCATCTTCATTAATGCTTCAAAACGCGTATTTCCATGGACGATTATTTTTGCAATCATTGAATCATAATATGGCGGGATCGTATATCCCGGGTAAACTGCACTGTCTACTCGCAGTCCCATCCCACCTGCTGGAAGCAGTAAGTTTTGGATCTTCCCTGGAGAAGGAGCAAAATGGAAAGCAGGATTTTCTGCATTAATCCGGCATTCGATTGCGTGTCCTTGGAATACTACTTCTTCTTGACACACATTCAAAGGCTCGCCGGCTGCTATCTCCACCTGTTTTTTTACTAAATCGATTCCTGTGACCATTTCTGTTACTGGATGTTCCACTTGGATTCGAGTATTCATTTCCATGAAATAAAAATCGCCTTCTTCATCCATCAGAAACTCGATCGTTCCGGCATTTTCATAATTGACTGCTTTAGCTGCTCGAACAGCAGCGTCTCCTAGTGCTTCTCTTTTTGTTTGTGAGATCACTACAGAAGGAGATTCTTCCAGTACTTTTTGATTATTACGTTGCAAAGAACAATCTCGTTCTCCTAAATGAATGACATTGCCAAAATGATCACCTAAAATCTGAACTTCTATATGGCGAGCAGGATAAATGATTTTTTCCAAATACATATCATCATTTCCAAATGCCGCTGCTGCTTCTTGCTGAGCTGAAGAAAAATGCTGTGGGAGCTCTTCTTTTGATTGAACTTTCCGAATGCCTTTCCCGCCACCACCTGCAGCTGCTTTCAGCATCACTGGATAACCAATTATGTCTGCTATTTCCAATGCTTCTTCTACTGTAGATAATACACCAGTACTTCCTGGAATGACTGGGACATTTGCTTCTTGCATCAATTGACGCGCATTGATCTTATTTCCCATTGCATCGATCGTTGCACTTTTAGGACCAATAAATGTGATATTGCACTCTTCACACATGGAGGCAAATCGGCTATTTTCAGATAAAAAACCAAATCCTGGATGAATTGCTTCGGCTTTTGTCACGATTGCAGCGCTCAGTACTTCCTGAACATTCAGATATGAATCAACGGCTTTTGCCGGGCCAATGCAGATTGCTTCATCTGCTAACTGTGTATGAAGTGCTTCGGCATCTGCTTCTGAATATATCGCTACGGTTTGGATCCCTAGTTCGCGGCATGCACGAATGATACGTACAGCGATTTCACCGCGGTTAGCTATCAATACTTTAGAAAACATATTTCACCTATCCAATCATAAAGGTTAATTCCGCTTCGGCTACTTTTTTACCGTCTACTTTAGCGATTCCTTTGCCTATTCCGGCTGAAGCTTTCACTTTCAATATCTCAACTTCAAGGTATAAGGTATCTCCCGGTGTAACTTTCTTACGGAATTTTGCTTTGTCCAATCCGCCGAAATAAGCCGTCTTTCCCTTGAATTGTTCAAGAGAAAGTAATGCAACTGCTCCTGCTTGAGCCATTGCTTCAACAATCAATACCCCTGGCATAACAGGTTCTTCTGGAAAATGTCCTTGAAAAAAGGGCTCATTGATCGTTACATTTTTCTTAGCAACGATCCGTTCTCCTTCAACCATTTCTTCCACTCGATCAATCAAAAGCATTGGATAACGATGTGGAATGATTTCTTTTATTTCTTGTATGTTCATTGATTTCCCTCTTTCCTGCTTTGCTTATTTTTGCTGGATCCTAAAGAGTGGCTGTCCATATTCAACAACTGACTCGTTTTCTACAAGAATTTCTGTGATTACTCCGTCGGCCTCACTAGTTATCTCATTCATTAGTTTCATCGCTTCAATAATGCAGATAACTTCTCCTTTGGCAACTTGATCACCTACTTTTTTGAAAGCTGGTTTGTCGGGCGCCGGTTGCAGATAAACGATTCCCACGATTGGCGAAACAACCTCGATTCCATCAAATACTGCCGATTCTTTTTCTTTCATTGTTTCTGGAGCAGTTGTTGCTTGTTCAGGTATGACATTGACTGGCTCCGAAACTGGCAACGTTTCGTTTGTTTGAACCATATTCATGCCTCGACTTGTTTTATTTTTATTCATATACAATTCAAATTGACCTTCACGCAAATCGAATTCCGTTAGCGAGGATTGATCAAATTGACTGACTAATTCTCTGATTTCATTGATATCCAAAATTATTCCTCCCAGCGTTTCATGCACAGAACCGCATTATGTCCGCCAAACCCTAATGAATTACTCATTGCATAAGTAAAACTTGCAGGTTTGCTTTCGTTTTTGACAACTGTCAAGTCAATCTCAGGATCTTGTTTTTCTACATTGATCGTAGGTGGGATAAATTGATGTTCTAATGCCAGCAAAGTTGCCAAGGCTTCGATCCCGCCGGCTGCTCCCAATAAATGTCCAGTCATCGATTTCGTGCTGCTGACGTAAGTATCTCTGAAATTTTCACCTAATGCGATTTGGATTGCTTTTGCTTCTGCCTGGTCATTGGCTGGTGTACTTGTTCCGTGAGCATTGATATATCCGACTTGTTCCGGCTGTACACCAGCTTCTTCCATCGCAAGCTTCATTGCTTTAGATGCACCAGAACCATCTGGAGTAGGAGCTGTCATATGGTAAGCGTCACAGTTTGCACCGTATCCAACGATTTCTCCATAGATTTTGGCACCGCGAGCTTGTGCATGTTCTAAAGATTCAAGAACTAGAACACCTGCTCCTTCACCCATCACAAAACCATTCCGATTTTCGTCAAACGGAATCGAACCACGATTAGGATCAGTTGATTCTGAGAGTGCTGTTAAAGCTGCAAATCCAGCAATCCCCATCTCACAAATCGTTGCTTCTGTTCCTCCAGCAAGAATGACATCTGAATAGCCATGTTTGATGTTACGGAATGCTTCCCCAATTGAATTCGTTCCGCTAGCACAAGCTGTTACGATAGCTGTACAAATACCTTTTGCACCTACGCGCAAAGCAATATTTCCAGCTGCCATGTTGGCAATCGCCATTGGCACGAACATTGGAGAAACTCGTTTTGCACCTTTTTCATGTAGACGAATAACTTGGTTTTCGATTGTTGGAAGACCACCGATCCCAGATCCGATGATGACGCCAAACCGGTCTTGATTCATTTTTTCTTTATCTAAACCGCTCATCTCCATTGCTTCTAAAGCAGCGTAGATTCCATAGATTGAAAACATATCCATTCGTTTGCTATCTTTTTTAATAAAATATTTATCGTAAGGAAAATCTTTGACCTCGCCCGCTAAGGTAATCCCTGTTTCTGAAGCATCAAATTTAGTGATCGGTGCGATGCCATTCGTACCCTCTTTTAAGCTATTCAAAAAGCTGTCTGCGTCATTTCCAATAGGTGAAGTGACTCCATAGCCAGTAATTACCACTCGATTCATTTATTTGCTCTCCTTTTCTTATCCGTGCATGACCAATCCGCCATCGACATTGATGACTTGTCCGGTGATATATGGATTTTGTGCTAAGAAAACTGCTGTTTGTGCAACATCTTCTACTTGTCCGAAACGCTGCATCGGAATTTGCTTTTCCGCTTGTTCCTTGACTTTGTCTGCTAAAACTTCCGTCATATCAGTTGTGATGAATCCTGGCGCAATGGCATTACATGTAATGCCTCTAGTTGCAGCTTCTCGTGCCACAGATTTTGTTAATCCTACTACGCCAGCTTTACTAGCTGCATAATTTGCTTGACCAATATTTCCAATCAACCCAGATACACTAGAGAGATTAATGATGGCCCCTTCTCGCTGCTTCATCATTTTTTTCAATACGTGCTGCGTCATATTGAAGGTTCCAATCAAATTGATATCAAGACATTTTTTGAAATCTTCTGCATCCATCCGCATCACAAGTTTGTCATTTGTGATTCCGGCATTGTTTACTAACACATGGATCGATCCAAGCTTTTCTTCTGCTTCTTTGATCATTTGTCCCGCTTTCTCATAATCAGAGATGTCACCGGAAACTCCTACGCATTTTACACCGAATGCTTCGATTTCTTCTATCTTTTCTTTTGGAATCTCTCCGCGACCATTCAAAATGATATTTGCTCCAGCTTTTGCAAAAGCTAAGGCCATCGCTTTGCCGATTCCTCTTGTACTACCTGTGATAAATACATTTTTTCCTTTTACATCCATAACGTTCCTCCTTATAGTATTGCTATTGTTTCATCAAATGTCTGCTTATTCTCAACACGCAGAACTGGTATTGTTTTATCGATTTTTTTCATAAATCCGCTTAATACTTTTCCGGGGCCGACTTCGATGACTTGCTCGATGCCGATTGTTTTTAACTTATGGATACTCTCATAGAAACGAACAGGTTGCATGACTTGCTGTTCAAGTAGTCCCGCGATCGTTTCTTTCTTCATTATTTCCGTTGTTGTGTTGCTTATGATAGGAAAAGAAGGTTCAGAGAATTGAATCTGACTTAGGTCCTTCGCCAGTTTTTTTGCTGCCGGTTCTAAAATAGCTGTATGAAAAGGCCCGCTGACATTTAGAGGGATTATTCTTTTGAACCCTTTTTCTTTTAATAGTAAAACAGCCTCGTCTACTGCTTTTTCTTCGCCACCAATCACGATCTGCTGAGGTGTATTATAATTTGCAGGAGATACGATGCCGTACTTACTAGCTTCATGACAGCTTTCCTCGATCGTTTCAATCGGCGCATTCATCACTGCAACCATTTTCCCGCTTCCAGCTGGGGCCGCTTCTGTCATATAAGCGCCTCTTTTTGCTACTAACGCAACTGCTTCAGTGAAGGATAACGCATTACTAGCTACTAATGCCGAATATTCTCCTAAACTCAGTCCTAAAGCTGCATCTGGGATGATTCCGTGCTCCTTCAATAAGCGATAATATGCGATGCTGACTGTTAGAATAGCTGGCTGTGTATATTGCGTCTGATCCAAATGTTCATTTTCTGTAAAGCAAAGTTCAGCCATATCGTAGCCAAGAATTTCACTTGCTTCATCAAATGTCTGCTTTACAATGACTTCTTCATACAAATCTTTTCCCATACCTTGATATTGTGCACCTTGGCCACTAAATAAGAATGCTGTTTTCATGTTTTTCTCCAATATATCCAGAATATATGTTTGATTCTTTTTATTCAAAAAGGCCGAGACATTCCTATTTCAGGAAATGTCCCAGCCCCCAACCTAATTTTAATGATTATGCAGTTTGTTTTTCTACGTAAGTCACTAAATCTTGAACCGTTTTGATTCCGTCTTCTGTTTCGATTTTCACGTCAAATTCATCTTCGATTTCATTGATGATTTGGAATAAATCCAAGCTGTCAGCTTCTAAGTCTTCTTGGATGTCAGTAGTCAATTTGATTTCTTCAGTTTCTTTTCCTAATTCTTCTGCGATGATTTCTTGAATTTTTTCGAATACCATAATAATATATTCCTCCGATATTGTTTGCTTTTTATTTTTATAATTTAACAGTCTACAACTCCATGAGAATACTTCCCCATGTTAAACCTCCGCCATAGCCTGTAAATATTACTTTCTGCTGTTTTCCCAAGGTGATCTTTCCACTAGAAACTGCTTCATCCAATAAGATAGGGATGCTTGCAGCAGATGTATTCCCATATTTATCCATATTGGTCAGGAACTTTTCTTGCGGCATCTTTACTTTTCGGGCAATTTTCTCAATAATTCTGAGGTTTGCCTGATGCAAAAGCAGATAATCAACTGGTTTGTCTTTCATGACTTCTTGGATATTGTTTGCAACGTCTCGTACGGCAAAATCAAAAATATCTCTGCCAGTCATTCGCAAATAATACGAACCTTCTGAATCTTCTGAATAGAACGGATTTTTATTTTGCTGGTAGCCAGCGGTCAATGAGCTACTTCTGGTTCCGTCAGCTGCTAATTTTTCTTTCAGCAATTTTTTCTGTGGATTCGCTTCTAAGAGAATCCCACCTGCTCCATCGCCAAACAACACAGCAGTCGTACGATCAGACCAATCGATTAGCTTAGATAGTGTTTCACCACCAATCACCAGTCCCTTAGTTGAGCCGCAGCGGATCATTTTTTCAGCCATACTTAACGCATAAACAAATCCTGAGCACGCAGCACTGATATCAAAAGCGATAGCATGAGTTGCTCCCAATTTCCCTTGTACTTGTGCTGCTACAGATGGTGTCGTGTAATCGGGCGACATTGTTGCTACTAAAATAAAATCCAAATCTTTAGGGTTTAGATTTTTCTGTTTTATCAATTTTTCCGCCACTAAAATGCATAAATCAGAAGTCTCCTGATTTGTTACACATCTTCGTTCACGAATACCCGTCCTTGACGAAATCCATTCATCAGAGGTATCCATCATCTTGGAAAGATCATTATTAGTAATAATCTTTTCAGGAAGGACGCTGGCTGTTGCAGTAATCATTCCAAATTGTTCCATTAAATATCCTCACTTATAGTCTTGCAAGAAGTCGTGCAAGTTTTTCAGTGCATCCAGCAAGGCATGCTGTTCCTCCGTAGCCATTCCGTCTAAGATGTTCTTGACCATTTCACGATGAAAATGCTGATGGACCCGAAATAGTAACTTTCCTTTTTTCGTTAGTCCCAACTTTACAACGCGGCGGTCATCTTCACTGCGGATACGTTCGACATAGCCTTTTTTTACTAACTTGTTAATAGCAGTGGTCAAGGTCCCAACAGTAATTGATAGTTCTTTGGCTACTTCTGAAGTTGTTTTTTTCTTGTACATCCCGATTGCCTCGATCGTGTGCATCTCTGTGATTGACAGATCTTTGAATTGAGATTTTTTCAGCTCAGACTCTTCGATTGTCAAAATATCATTGAAGACACTAACAAGATAATCATTTACTGTTTTTAAATCTGGTTCCATGTTCCACCGCCCACTAATTAGTTTGATTATCAAATCTTTTGATGTTCAAACTATATCTTAACTTTTTTCAAAATGCAACCTTAAAAGATCATTTTTTTACTATATGAGCTTTTTTTAAGATTTTATTCATTTAAAACAACTGATAAATCAGCATTTATAATTTCTTTTATTAGAAAAATCATCTATCTCACATATTTTGATTATCAAAGTATTTTCTGTGAACAGAACTATAGAATTCCCTAAAACTTGTCCATTATTTCAAAATTTGTTATAGTCTTTTTATTCAAAGCGTAAAAGGAGATCCTATGTTAAAAGAAAAAATGAAAACTCTCCCCATGCTGCCGGGTGTCTATCTTATGAAAGACCGAGATGGTAAGGTCATCTATGTTGGTAAAGCAAAACGGCTCAAAAATAGAGTAAGCAGCTATTTTCATCAGAATAAACAGCATTCGAAAAAAGTATTACGCATGATTCATCATATAACAGATTTTGATTTCGTCGTAGTAGACACGGAATTAGATGCTTTATTGCTCGAGTGTCAATTGATCCAACATTACCGACCTTTTTATAACCGACAAATGAATTATTTCAGTAATTATAATTATGTACATATTACCAATAAGGGATTTGTATTAACAGATACTCCTACGGCTCGAACATACGGGCCTTTTCGTCTCTATAAAAAAATGCCGTCTATTTTGCGTATAATGGAAGAAACTTATCAAATGCCTTGGTTGTCTGAAATTAGTTTGTTAGCTTTGCGTGTCCAGCTTCCTGACCTACAGGAAATGACTTTTGAACAGAAAAAAAAGGAACTCCAAGGGCTGTTTCAAGGCCGAAACAAAAAGCTACTGACTTACTTGAAAAAAAGACAACAACATTTCATCTATCAGTTGAATTTCGAAAAAGCCGGTATGCTTCAAAAAGATATCGAATTAGTTACTTATTTTATTAGACGGATCCAGGAACAAAAGCAGTTTTTAAGAACACCATCGCTCACCTTCAGCATGCCATTAGCAGCAGATGAGAGTCAGAAAAAGCACTACCTCGTTTGTTATGGTCAACTTGTAGAAACAATGATTGCCTCTGGTGATGTTTCTCCTGACTTCTATTATGAAAAGAAAGAAGCTCATTTATCTTTGAAACGTCAATTATCAAAAGAAGAAATCGATCCTGTACAAATCTTGATCAGTTACCGCAAAAAATTAGAAAAAGAACAGTCTGAAATTGAACTGTTAAACAAAAAAGAAGCTGAAAAGCAACTAAATTAGTTGCTTCTCGGCTTCTTTTAGGCATCTTCAACTTCAAATGTCAATTATCCTAAAATTTATTGGATTAAGTCATAGATTTCCATCGCTACGATATCGATATTATCAAATTCGTATTGCTGATGAGTATCTGTTTCAGTTAATTCAAATGTATCGGTCGCTTTATCATAAGTTACTGTACACTTCTCTACGCCTTCTTTTTCAAAACGGCGAACTTGCAGTTCATTATCTGCTGACTCGACCATAGCCTCCAGTCGTTTTATGATTGCGACTAATTGTGAATGTGTCATCGGAGGTCCTCCTTTTCTTATTTCTGTTATATTGTATCAAAAGCATAGCCTACTTGCATTGATTTTCTCTAAAAAAACTCGTTTTTTATGATTTTTTTTCTGGTATTTTTCCTTCAGGCCACCAAAGTTTGATCAAAGCTTGGGTTCCGTCATTCTCAAAACCTTTATCTGCCAACTCTTCATATAGTTTCAATGCTTGGGTAGTTGCTGGCAATACAAGGTCCATTTTTTCTGCTTCTTCTAATGCAATCTTTAAATCTTTGATAAAATGTTTGACAAAAAAACCAGGTGTGTAATCTTCTTTTAAAATACGAGGAGAATAATTGCTTAAAGACCAGTTAGCTGCACTTCCACCTGAAAGCGTCTCAATCACTTTCTTTAAATCAAGTCCGTTTTTTTGTGCATAGACAAGCATTTCCGTCATTCCTGTCATCGTACCTGCAATCATGATCTGATTAGCCATTTTTGTATGCTGACCTTTCCCAGCAGAACCATGCAATGTAAATGTCGTACCAAATTCTTTGAATAAAGGCAGTACTTGATCATAAACGGCTTCTTCTCCACCGACCATGATCGTCAGTGTACCATTCTTTGCTCCTAAGTCACCACCGGATACCGGTGCATCTAACGCATCTGCGCCTTTTTCTTTTGCTGTTTTTGCAATTTTTTCTGCCAGGCTTGGTGTACTTGTAGTCAAGTCAACTAAAATATGTCCTGAGATATCTGCAGAAAAAATCCCCGACTGTCCATAGTAGATTTCTTCTACATCTTTGGGGTAACCTACCATTGTAAAGAGAATATTACTTTGTTCTGCTACCGCTTTTGGTGTATCTGCCCAGATAGCTCCTTCTGTTACTAAAGGATCAGCTTTTGCTTTTGTCCGATTATAGACAGCTACTTCGTGTCCTGCTTCTAGTAGATGGCGTGCGACAGCACTTCCCATGACGCCTGTTCCGATAAAACCAAGTTTCATTTTTTCGACCTCCTAAAAATCAAAAATCCTTGCTTCTATGCTAGTATACGCTAGAAACAAGGATTTTTTCATAAAAAATGTTTGAATTTTATCTTTTAAATGAATTTAATTTTATTTTGATTCGTTCAATCGAGTCTTCTTCTTCTTTTCTTCGCATCTCTTCTTCATGATAAACAACCATGTCTTGATAAAATTCGATCATAGCTTCGCCGAAATGTGTAGATGAAATATCATAAAGTTTAGCTTCTAAAACTTTTGGATCTTTAGGAACTTCACTGGAAATATAATCAATAAGTGCTGGTGCAAAGTCTTCGTCGGTTTCAAAAGTTTTCCCTAATGAAGGATGATCGAACAATCGGTTCAAATAAGCATTTCCTTCCACGACACAAGGTGTTCCGGCTGCCATCGCTTCTGTATAAGTAAGCCCTTGTGTTTCTGAAGTAGAAGCACTGACAAAATAATCTGCCGCTTTATAATAAAGTGCTACATCATTGTTGTCCACTTCTCCTGTGAACTGCACAAATTCTTCTAACTGCAGTTCTGAGATCAATTCCTCTAACTCTTCTACATAAGGTCCTTTTCCTACGATAACTAATCTGGCGTTAGGATAAGCGGAGATGACCTGAGGAAACCCATTAATCAAGGCTTGGATATTTTTCTCATAAGAAATCCTGCTTAAAGAAAGAATCATCAAATGGTTTTCCTGAAGACCTAGTGACTCCCTTAATTTGCTGATATCCTGCTGAGTGATATCAGAACGTTTGAATTTTTCAATGTCGATACCAGTAGGAATCACGCGAAGCGGTGCTATTACACCATAGCTGCGTAATGTATCAATAACACGTTCACTTGGACAAACTACACCTGTCGTATGATTTGCAAATAATCTAGACAAGTATTTTACATGGGATTGCCTGATCACTTTTCCTTTACCGATATAATGAAGGTAGTCTTCATACATCGTATGGTAAGTATGGATCAGAGGTATTTTCAGCTTCTTAGCTACCATCTTCCCAAGTATCCCTGCTCCGAATTCTGTATGGGTATGAATAAGATCTAGTTCTAGTTCTTTGGCAACCAAATAAGCATACCACATGCCTCTAACAACAACTCTTCGATCCTTGAAAGAAATAAATGGTACACTTGGCATTCGAATCACATCTTTTTCCAACTTATCCGCATTAGGATCGGTCGTTGTAAAAATATAGACTTCATGCCCATGTCTTTCTAATTCTTGTTTTAATGTTTTGATCGATGTAGCAACTCCGCTGACTTGCGGAAAGTAGGTATCGGTAAAAAAGCCGATTTTCATGTTTTTCGCCTCCAAACTAGTCCTTGATCTGATTTACTTTTTTTAATTTGCTAGAGACTTTTTCATTCAGTACACTTTCGTATACATTTTTAAGTTCTTCACCGATTTTATTGATACTTCGCTCTTTTGCTGTTTGATAACCGGCTTGTGTCGTACTCGGTAGTTCTTGATTGGTAATCTGTTGGATCAGTCGGATAAATTCTTCGTTTGTCTTCCCCATATAGCAGTTCTTGCTATCTTCTAACCAGCCATTATACACTGGAATATCTCGAACAAGTACGTTTTGTTTGCTTGCTAAAGCTTCTAAAACAACGATCCCTTCTGTCTCTTCATAAGAAGGGAAAAAGAATAGGTCTGCACCTGAATACGCACCTTCTATGATCTCTCCACGAATGTATCCAGGAAACAGGACATTTTCAGGATGATCTTCTTTTACAATTTTCCGGATGTTCCGAGGAATCGAGTACATGGGAACATGGCCAAACCAAATAAATGTGTATTCGGGCATCTTCTTAGCAATTTCTACGAAATCAATGATTCCTTTACGTTCGAAAAACAAACCGACACAAATGATTACTTTTTGATCCGGAGACAGTTTGAAATATTCTCTGAACTTTTGTTCTTTCATTGGATCAGGGCGATATTTCTCTAAGTCGATCCCATTGGAAATAGCTTGAATCGGCACACGGATACCATAGCTTTCCAACAACTGTTTTGAATAAGGTGTTGGCGTGATCAGATAGTCCGCTTTTTGGTACAATCCTACCAGATATTTTTTTACGATAGGAGAAAGCTGGTTCGATCCGATAAAGGAATTTCGGAAATCTTCCTCTGTAGAATGCGCATGATAGACAACTTTTTTTCCTTCTCTTCTGGCTTTATTGACCATGTTATGACTATTGATTCCGTATGTATTGATGTGCAGGATGTCATAATCTTCTTTTTCATCTAGTGTATAAGAGATACCGACTTCCGTCAGAGCACGTTTTTGATGATCAAGCGCACGCCCGATTCCAGATTTTGCAAGCATCTTTTCACTTTCAAAATATAATAATACCTTCACCTTACGTCCCCCTTCACTTATATAGTATAACATAGCCTACAAACTGTCACTCAAACTTAAGCCCTATTTTTGTCTATTCTTACTGACGAAAACGTTTTCTTAAAAAAGAACAAAAAAACTGGCGTAGCTCTTTTACAAGCCACACCAGCTTTTGATACGTTGTTTATTTTACATATTCATGAACAAGTTCAACGACTTCTTCCATCGTATCGCATTCTTTCAATGCACGATCAGCAAGTTCAGCCATTTTCGCTGTGTCCAAGCGTTTCATTAAACTACGCGTTTTAAGAATAGATGTCGCACTCATTGAGAACTCATCTAGACCCATACCTACTAGCAATGGAACAGCTGTTTGATCTCCAGCCATTTCTCCACACATACCTGCCCATTTTCCTTCAGCGTGTGCTGCATCAATTACATTTTTGATCAAACGTAAAATTGATGGGTTATATGGTTGGTACAAGTAAGAAACGCGTTCGTTCATACGGTCTGCTGCCATTGTGTATTGAATCAAATCGTTTGTACCTACAGAGAAGAAATCTACTTCTTTTGCAAACTTGTCTGCTAAGACTGCTGCTGCTGGAATCTCGATCATGATGCCGACTTGGATCGTATCAGATACTTCCTTGCCTTCACTGATCAATTTTTGTTTTTCTTCTTCAAAGATCGCTTTTGCTGCGCGGAATTCTTTGAGTGTAGCTACCATAGGGAACATGATACGTAAGTTACCATGAACAGATGCACGAAGCAATGCACGCATTTGTGTACGGAACATTTCATCGCCTTGTTCAGATAAACTGATACGCAATGCACGATATCCTAAGAATGGATTCATTTCATGAGGTAATTGCAGATATGGTAGTTCTTTATCTCCACCGATGTCCATTGTACGAACAACTACAGGTTTTCCTTCCATACCTTCTAATACAGCTTTATAAGCTTCATATTGGTCATCTTCTGTTGGGAAGTCTGGAGAATCCATATACAGGAATTCAGTACGGTACAGACCAACTGCTTCTCCACCATTATTATGGACACCAACTAGATCTTTTGGTGTTCCGATGTTTGCAGCTAATTCAAAATGCTTGCCGTCAGCTGTGACAGTTTCTGCATTTTTTAATTTTTCCCATTCTGCTTTTTGTGCTGCGTAATCTGCACCTGCTTTTTCAAATTCAGCTTTTTGTTCATCTGTAGGATCGATGATTACATCGCCTTCGATCCCGTTGACAGCCAAAATATCGCCTTCTTTGACTTTAGCAGTAATTTCTTTTGTCCCAACGATTGCTGGAATTTCTAAAGAACGTGCCATGATAGCAGAATGTGAAGTACGTCCACCAATGTCTGTTACAAACGCTTTTACAAAATTGCGATCTAATTGTGCTGTATCACTTGGAGTCAAGTCATGTGCAACAACGACCACTTCTTCGTCGATCATTGATGGATTTGGTAAAGTAACGCCTAATAAGTGCGCTAAAATACGTTTAGCAACGTCACGAATGTCTGCAGCACGCTCTTGCATATAAGCATTATCTTCCATTGCTTCGAACATACCGATATACATATCCGTTACTTCTTTTAGCGCTGATTCAGCATTTACGCTGTTGTCTTTAATATTTTGCTTGATTTGACCTACCATTTCTGGATCTGAAAGAACCATCAAATGGGCATCAAATACTTGCGCTTCTGCTTCACCTAAGCTTTGCGCTGCTTTTTCACGAATTTGCTGCAATTCTTCAGTAGATTTAGCTAATGCAGCATCCAAACGAGCTTCTTCAGCCGCAGTATCTTCTACTGTTGCCTTACTGAATGTTAAATCCGGTTGAACTAGCAGGTAAGCTTTTGCAACGGCTACACCGTCACTAGCGGCAATCCCTTTTAGCATTTCAACCATTATTCAGATAAGCCTTCTTTCTTCATTGTTTCAACGATTGCTGCCATTGCATCAGCTTCGTCAGCACCTTCTGCAGTAATAGTAACATCAGAACCTTGACCTACACCTAAAGACATAACGCCCATGATTGATTTCAAGTTTACTGATTTACCTTTATACTCTAAGTTTACATCAGAGTTAAATTTGCTTGCTGTTTGTACTAATAGTGTAGCTGGACGAGCGTGGATCCCAGTTTCTGCTACTACGTGAAATTCTTTCTTTTCCATATTAATCGGTCTCCTTTAAGTGAGTGTTGTTTTTATGTGAGGGTTTTCTTTTTTAGTAATTCAGAGAATCCTAACAAATGCCACCCTTTCATCTGTAAAGATTAACATTTTTTTTCGTTAGATACAACAGTTTTCATTCAATTTCAGATAAAAGTATTCAAATTATTCCGGATTCTTTTTCATCCTTTTCTTCACATTTTATAACAAACATGTTTATTTTCTTTTTCTTGTCGCTTTCTCTTCTCCTGACGTTTATCATTCTTTCCTTTGACCCTCTTTGTTTTCATATGAAACGAATTACTTGCTTCCCTTTTTATTTTTAGTATAATAAGAGTCAAAGGTCAGGAATGGTCAATAGAAATTTCACCTTTTCTACCTCATAAATCTCTTAAAAAACTAGGGGTTATTCTTTTACCTCATGAAAAACGAGATGTAAAATATGGATGTACCCATTTTTGTGAAAGGACGTGAATGATTCATGCTTTGTCAAAACTGCGGCAAGAATGAGGCAACGATTCACTTGTATGCCACTGTCAATGGTCAGCGGACACAACTTGATTATTGTCAGAGCTGTTATCAAAAAATCAAAAATCAACAAAATGGAGGTCTGACTAATATGGCCCAAAACGATCCATTTGGATTTGGCAGTTTGGACGATCTTTTCCGTTCCATGTCTCGCCAAATGCAACAGCAAGGAAATTATGAGCAAACACCACCAACACAATTTGGCGGAAACAACAACTTCAATGGTGGTCAGCCACCTCAAGGCAATACAGAAGGTTTATTGGGAGAATATGGAATCAATATCACAGAACAAGCACGACAAGGTGATATCGATCCTGTGATCGGACGCGATGACGAAATCAAACGAGTCATTGAAATTTTAAATCGCCGAACCAAGAACAATCCTGTCTTGATTGGAGAACCAGGTGTTGGTAAAACAGCCGTTGTTGAAGGTTTAGCACAAAAAATCGTAGATGGTGATGTACCGCAAAAATTAATGGACAAAGAAGTCATTCGTTTAGATGTCGTATCTTTAGTCCAAGGTACTGGTATACGAGGACAATTTGAAGAACGTATGCAAAAATTGATTGAAGAGATCCGTCAAGCAGAAAATGTGATCCTATTCATAGATGAAGTTCACGAAATCGTCGGTGCTGGTTCTGCTGGTGATGGAAATATGGATGCTGGTAATATTTTAAAACCAGCTTTAGCTCGAGGAGAATTGCAAATGGTTGGTGCTACTACCTTAAACGAGTACCGCATCATCGAAAAAGACGCTGCTTTAGAACGTCGTATGCAACCTGTACGGGTAGATGAACCAACTGTCGAAGAAACGATTAGTATTTTGAAAGGTTTGCAAAAACGTTATGAAGACTATCATCATGTAAAATATACTGATGAGGCCATCGAAGCAGCCGCAACTTTATCCAATCGTTATGTCCAAGATCGCTTCTTGCCGGATAAAGCCATCGATTTGCTAGATGAAACAGGTTCTAAGAAAAACTTGACGATCCAAATCGTTGATCCTAAAACAATCGAGAAAAAACTGCAAGAAGCAGAAGAACAAAAAGTTTTAGCTTCTCGAGAAGAAGATTTCGAAAAAGCAGCTTATTATCGCGATCAGATCAATAAACTTCAAAAAATGAAAGAACGTCAGCTCACTGAAGAGGAAACACCTGTGATTACCGAAAAAGATATGGAAAAAATCGTTGAACAACGGACAGGTATTCCAGTGGGTGAATTAAAAGAAAAAGAACAGACACAACTGAAAAACTTAGCAGATGACTTGAAAGCTCATGTCATCGGACAAGATAACGCTGTAGATCGAGTAGCGAAAGCGATTCGCCGAAACCGTGTTGGATTAAACAAACAGAATCGTCCAATCGGCTCCTTCTTATTTGTTGGTCCAACTGGTGTAGGTAAAACAGAGCTTGCGAAACAACTTGCCTACGAACTATTCGGTTCACAAGATTCAATGATTCGTTTCGATATGTCTGAATATATGGAAAAACATAGTGTCTCTAAATTGATTGGTTCTCCTCCAGGTTATGTCGGATACGAAGAAGCTGGTCAATTAACAGAAAAAGTACGGAGAAATCCTTACAGTCTTGTCTTGTTAGATGAAGTAGAAAAAGCTCATCCAGATGTTTTGCATATGTTCTTGCAAATCTTAGATGATGGTCGATTGACAGATGCACAAGGAAGAACGGTCAGCTTTAAAGATACGATCATCATTATGACAAGTAATGCCGGAACTGGTAAAGTAGAAGCAAACGTTGGTTTTGGTGCGGCACGCGAAGGTGTTACTCGTTCTGTATTGAACCAATTAAACAACTACTTTACACCAGAATTTCTGAACCGTTTTGACGGGATCATCGAATTCAGTGCATTATCAAAAGAAAACTTGATGACAATCGTCACACTAATGCTAGACGATGTCAACCAAATGCTGGCAGCACAGCAACTTCACATCGAAGTTCCTACGAATGTCAAAGAAAAATTAGTTGACTTAGGCTATGATCCATCTATGGGTGCTCGTCCTCTTCGACGCACGATCCAAGAACAAATCGAAGATGGTATCGCTGAATTTTATCTTGATCACCCTTCTATCCATGAGTTGAAAGCAAAACTGGATAAAGATGGAAAAATCATCGTTACTTCTAAACCAGAACGTTTGGCAAAAGAATCAGCCGAAGAAACGGCTGAATAAATCCAGTTTTATAGCGTGAGACGGTATTTCTTTGAGAAATGCCGTCTCATTCTTTTTTCAGAAAAGTCAAAATACTGTTCATTTTATAAAAAAGAAATTATAATAAGAGAAACAAGCAATTAAAAATACATAAAAGAGGTGAGCGCCATGAAATTGGTAAATGTAACAAACAGCCATTCCCGTCTTGTATTAAACCAGCTTGAAAACACTGATGCCCATCTAGTCAAGGTCTACACAGCCGGAAATACCACTATTGTCTACACTGAAGCCCCTGAACATAATGAAATTCTGCTGATCAATGACAAACGTAAAATCCAGCCGAAAGAAATCGAAGATGCTAAAAATTATTTCTTAGATAAAATCAAAGACGCCGTTTACCACGAGGATGAAATCAAAGTAATCGAATTGGCAGGCCTTGTTGAGATCTCGATTCCAAAACATGAATTAGGCGCTACATTAGCCGTGTAAACAAATTTTGAACATAATAATTAAAGAGCGTGGGACAAAAGTAAAGAACACTTTTGTCTCACGCTCTAAACACGTATAAACGGCGGAAGCAGAAGCAACTCCTTCGGAAATAAGCTGAAATTCACAAAAATTTGAAAAGCAATTTTCGTGAATTCCTTCTTATTTCTTGGAGTTAAACGCTTCTGTCCCAGCCTCTTTTTCTTTCTAGCTTTTTGATTTTTCTCTTTTCTTTTGTACTTTTCTCTTTTCATTTTCAGTTCTACGCGTGTCTTTATTTTTAACTTTTTTCTCTTTATGGATGATTGATCGTACTTTTTGTGCAATCTGCTCGTTTTTGTCCCAGTCTTTTACATCTAATAATTGACATAATTGTAACATCTCTTCTTTTTTCTGTTTTTTTCTTTCACGTCTTTGCCATTCTGTTTCCATGTGTCACACTCTCCTTTCTTTAATCATATGTACGCAAAATAATTTTTATATTTTTTTGATTAGACATTTCTATGATTTTAAATAGTAAAAAGAGCCGTCACGGAAAATCCGTCACGGCTCTAAACAAAATATGAGAAGCTGTTTTTGTTTGGCTATTCTTATTACTTGATGCAGGGCAGCTTGTCAAGACTTCTTTACATCAAACTTTTTAATTTTACATTAGGATATTTATCCGCAAACCAGCGTTCTGCAAATTGGTTCTCGAATAAGAACAATGGTTGGTCGAAACGGTCACGAGCCAAGATATTGCGGCTTGAACTCATCTTCTCATCCAAATCTTCTGGATCGATCCAGCGAGCGATTTTGTGTCCCATTGGAGACATGATTACTTCGGCGTTATACTCATTTAACATACGATATTGGAATACTTCGAATTGTAGCTGACCAACAGCTCCAATGATATATTCTTCCGTTAGATATGTTTTATAAAGCTGAATCGCTCCTTCTTGAACTAATTGATAGATTCCTTTGTGGAAGGATTTTTGCTTCATGACATTTTTTGCAGTCACTTTCATAAATAGCTCTGGAGTAAATGAAGGGAGTTCTTCATAAGCAACTTTTAGTTTTCCTTCGAACAATGTATCCCCAATCTGATAATTACCTGTATCATATACACCGATGATATCGCCTGCTACTGCTTTTTCGACGTTTTCTCTCGAATCTGCCATAAATTGTGTGACATTGCTTAATTTCAGTTTTTTATTTGTACGTTCCAAACAGACATCCATTCCTCGTTCGAATGTTCCAGAACAGATTCGGACAAAAGCGATTCGGTCACGATGGGCTGGATTCATATTTGCTTGGATCTTGAATACGAAACCTGAAAATTCTTCCTCATAAGGACTTACCATCTGATCATCTTGTGTTTTGTGTCCATAAGGAGCTGGTGCCAATTCAACGAAAGTCTCTAAAAAAGTCTGTACACCGAAGTTAGTCAATGCAGAACCAAAAAATACTGGTGTCTGATCGCCACGAGCAATTTTTTCTTGATTAAATGCATCTCCAGCCTCTTTGATTAGTTCTACTTCTTCTAAGACTTGTTCATATAAGGAATTTTCAGTTAGAGGATGATTTTCGGGAAGCAGTCCATCTTCATCCAATTCTACTAATCGTTCATCCTGATAATTTTCCGGACGATAAAACTCTACACGATTATGGTAGATATCATAAAGACCTTCTAGCCCTTTACCCATACCGATTGGCCAATTCATCGGATAAGATTCGATATCTAATAGCTCTTCTAATTCTTCTAACAATTCCAATGGTTCACGACCATCACGATCTAGTTTGTTGATAAAAGTAAATATCGGGATGCCACGTTTTTTTACAACTTGGAATAATTTCTTTGTCTGTGCTTCGATCCCTTTTGCACTATCGATTACCATAACCGCACTATCCACGGCCATCAAAGTACGATAAGTATCTTCAGAAAAATCTTCATGTCCTGGTGTATCCAAGATATTTACTCGTTTCCCTTGATAATCAAACTGCATAACAGAACTAGTAACAGAAATCCCACGTTGTTTCTCGATTTCCATCCAGTCTGATTTGGCAAAATTACCTGTTTTTTTGCCTTTTACGGTCCCGGCTTGACGGATAGCCCCACCAAACAATAGTAATTGTTCTGTAATCGTTGTTTTCCCAGCATCCGGATGGGAAATGATCGCAAAAGTTCTGCGATTGTCCACTTGTTGCTTTAATTCTGGATTATTCATAACCTAACTCCATTTCTTCCATTCAATTATTTATATTTTCTCTAGGCACAGATTGTCCGATCTCTTAAAGAAAGACAATTTCATATAGGGCTGTGACAAAAGCCGTGTAGCAGTCTCTTTTTCCGAGTAAACGGCGTTCTAGAGACAGCCTATCAGCAATAAGCCCGCCCAAGCCAAAAACACGAGAAGCTGTTTTTGCTTGGCTGCTCTTATTACTTAATGCAGGATAGCTTTTTCACAACCTTTGTCAACTACTACAACTGAATCAGTATAGCATGGATTCAGCGAATGAAAAAGCCACCAAACCATAAGAGTCAAATATTTTTTTGTCAGCTGACTAAAAGAAAAGACGTGTTGCTTGTTTATTCAAGCAACACGTCTTTCATAACCAAGTTTCCAATTATCTTCTTGGCTCGTCATCTTCGAATTCTTTTCTGAAGTATCTTCGTTCTTCTTCAGGTTCCGCTTCTGTTTCTTCCGGATCATGAAAAATGACACGGATTTTAAGGATTCGAGAACCTTCCATTTCTTCAGAAACCAGCGTAATATTATCGACATCAAACGATAACTTTTCGCCTTCATCCGGAATCATGCCTAATGCTGTAATCAAATAACCAGCCATCGTATCTACATCACTCATATGCAGATCGCTGTCAAAAGCTTCATTGAACTCATCAATCAGCATACGTCCTTGGATGATATATTCGTGTTCATCGATTTTTTCATAAAGATTCTCAACTTCATCTGATTCATCATCGATTTCTCCGACGATTTCTTCTAAAAGGTCTTCTAGTGTTGCTAACCCAACGACGCCGCCATATTCATCTAATAAAATAGCCATCTGATTCTGCGTCTTTTTCATTTCATATAACAGATCATCAATAAAGACCGTTTCAGGAACGAATAAAGGCTCCTGCATGATTTTCTTGATATCTAAATTATCAAAGCCGAATTTATGGGCAGCTTTTAGTAAATTCTTTGTATGAAGGATTCCGACTACTTTATCTTTGTCTTCGTTATAAACAGGGATTCTTGAATAGTTTTCGGATAAAACTTCATTCACATTTTCTTCCACAGTGTCGTTGATATCAATCATAAATGCATCCGTTCGTGGGACCATGACTTCTCGGGCAACTTTCGTATCAAGAGAAAAAACCCCTTGGAGCATTTCTAATTCTTCATTATTCAATACGCCTTCGTTTTCAAGCATATAACGCATTTCATCTCTGGTCATTTTTGAATCTTCATCATCAAAAGTCATCGGCGTGATACGCGCCAATAAACTTGTGGAAGCAGAAAGCAGCCAGACGAAGGGCTTAGCTACTACACCAATCAAGCGTATCAGCCCTGAAGTGAACTTTGCGACTTCTTCTGATTTATTTAAAGCAATACGTTTAGGGTACAATTCTCCAAAAACAATCGATACATAGGTCAAAATAGCCAGCACAATGATATTTGCAATATTTTTTGCCGCTGTGCCGCCACCTAATACCGGAGCTAACCGTTCCGATAAAGTATTAGCTAGTGAAGCACCAGACAAAATGTTGACCAAAGTGATTCCTACTTGGATTGTCGATAGGAAATTATTTGGATTCTGCAATATTTTTAAAAGCTTTTGAGATTTCACATCTCCTTCATCAGCTTTTTGCTCGATTCGATTCTTATTGATCGAAACAACAGCAATTTCGGAAGCTGCTAAAAAAGCATTGATCAATGTCAAAACGATCAATAATAAAATCTGCGCTAACAGCGACTGACTCTCAGGGTCAGCATTCATAATCGCATTCTCTCCTTATAAAATTAATTTTTAGTTTACGATAGAAAAAAACGTGGCACTATAGCCACGTTAAAATGGTATCACAAAGCAATTTTCTTTGCAATAAAAACAAGTGTACTAAAACTACCTACGAGGTCGTAGCAATTTTCTTCTTGTTTTCATTTTGCTTGTCTTCTTTGACGATTTTGATTATATAGGAAATGATCGTCTTGCAGATTGCGTAAAAAGGAACACCTAAGAAGATACCAAGCAATCCGGCAATATTTCCAGCTACTAGAAGAACGATAATGATCGTTAATGGATGGATTTTCAGTGATTTCCCAATTACATTAGGATAAATGATATTCCCATCCAACTGTTGGACGATTAGCACAACCACACAACAAAGTAATGCTTTTACCGGATCATTGAAGACTGTTACTAGAAATGCAGGTGCTAGTCCTAGATAAGGTCCTAAATATGGGATTAGGTTTGTCAATCCCGCAATGACCCCAAATAAGAAAGCATAATCCACACCAATTACCATATATCCTAAAAATGTGAAGGTACCAACGAATAAACATTCGATTGCTTGTCCGCTAATGTAATTAGCCAATGTTTTATTCAGTTGCCCCAATAACTCCACAATTTGGTTTCTTCTTTTTTCTGGGAAAAACTGTTGGATGTTTGGCACTAGTTTTTCTCCGTCTTTCAACATATAGAACAAGATGAATGGTGCTGTAATGATTACTACGGTTGCCGAAGCGATCGTTCCAACGATCGAACCTAAACTATTGGATACTCCACTAAGGAATTGCTGAATGATTGTCCCGTAAGAAATGTCTAATTGCTCAAAATATTTATTAATATCTACTTCCTTGAACAAAGGCAATTCGGCTACCTCTTTCAACCAGCTTTCTACCTGTTTGATGAAATCAGGCATATTAGATGCCAATGAGGAAATTTGCTGTACTAGACTTGGGATGACACTAAGTAAAATCCAAATAATTGCTGCAACTAAAAGGAGCAGCACAATTGCGACAGCCCATATTCTTTTGATTTTTGCTTTCATCAACAGCTTGACAATAGGATTCAATAAATAGTAAAGAAAGCCTGCAATCAGTACAGGTGCAAATAACGTGGAAAAAAATGTCCCGATCGGTTCGAAAATAAAGTTTATTTCTGATGAAATCATGATCAATGCAGCTATGATTAATAATTCAAGCGACCAAAACATTAGTTTAGACTGTCTAAGTTTTTCAAACAATAGATTTCCTCCTTTCTTTCTTACTAGTATATATTATATTCGTTAAAAATTCTTTTATTCTTTTTTTATTTTTGAAAACTTGCCATACTTTTTATTTGTTTTATTTTCCAGTATACTATACGAAAGGAAGGTGGCTAGACCATGAAAGTTGTACAAACAAAAGATACAATGAGCAATATTTACTTAGATGCTGTACGGATCAGGCATCAAGTTTTTGTAGTCGAACAGGGTGTGCCTTTGTCTCGAGAAATAGACAAAGATGAAGCCCATTGTATCCACTTCGTCCTGTACTCAGATAAAAAAGAACCGCAAGGAACTGTACGTCTTTTGCCTTTAGAAAACGGAAAAATGAAATTACAGCGGATGGCGATTCTTTCTGAATACAGACACCAAGGGTTAGGAAAAATACTGATTGAAGAAGCAGAAAACTTTGCTAAGAATCAAGGCTATAATACGATTTTATTAGGGGCACAGTCCACAGCTGAAACTTTTTACGAAAAACTAGGATATACAGCTTACGGCGATCCTTTTGAAGATGCTGGCATGCCTCATATTTATATGAAAAAGACTTTATAAAAATTTATTTCGAAAAAAGCAAAAAACAGCAAGCTTTTGAGAAAAATCTCTCACTGGCTTACTGTTCTTTTTTGTGTTTACTTACGCGACAATTGCTTGTAACGGTTATACCAAATATCAATATAGCCTTCCGAGAACGGGCCATCTCCATTATTGATCCAGTCAACCAGAATCTTCACATTTTCTTTTAGGATGAAGTCAATATCGTTCGGATAATTCATCATTTTGCTGTGCATCTCATATTCATCGACATCCAATAGTCGTTTCTCGCCGTCAGGAAATACCTTGATATCCAAGTCATAGTCGATATATTTCAAGGCCTCATCGTCCAGCAAAAAAGGTGAAGCTAGATTACAATAATAGGAAACCCCCTTTTCTCTGATCATTGCTATTACATTGAACCAGTATTTTTTATGAAAATAAACAATCGCTGGTTCGCGCGTTACCCATCGGCGTCCATCAGATTCAGTGACTAATGTGTGATCATTCACGCCGATCATAGAGTGTTCGCTTGTTTTTAATACCATGGTATCTCGCCACGTTCGATGCAATTTGCCGTCGTGCTTGTAACTTTGGATCGTCACAAACTCTCCTTCTTTTGGAACTCCCATAGCAACCCTTCCTTAAGCAGCATTTTGTGCTTTGTGTTTGGGTGTTCATTACACCGACATCATAATTATTATATCAATAAAAATGAGCTTTGCCTAGAAAGGATTCCTATTGTTTCGATTTTTCTCTAACTGATCTACCAGTTTCATTTGGACCTTAGGAAAAACGACCGAATCAAATGCATCAGGCTTCAACCACTTCGAAGTTTTGTTCTCGGTAAATTCTTGTTCTGCTCCCTCGGTTGCCCGTCCGTAAAAAAGGAGAACATGCCATTTCAGATGACTAAAAATATGAGTAACTTCTCCTAAATGTCGTGTCTGCCAAACAAAGAGTTCCTGCTTTTCAAATGGGAGATTTTGCTCTTCTTCTGCTACTAGGTCATCAAACAGATCGATTTCTGGCTTTGTTTCCCATTCTTTTTTCAATCGCTCATACTCCTCTTGTGTCACTTCCATCATTGGAAATGTCCACATATTCGCCAGCAATTTTTGGCTATCTCTTTCTTCAAAATAATACGCTCCAGAATGATTTTGAAGAGCCGCACTGATATAATAAACGTCTTTTGGCTTTGCTTTTTTTGTTTTTACAGGAAAACTCGTTTGGATTCCTCGTTTGTTAGCTAAACAAAAGGCTTGGATCGGACAAGTCTCACACTTTGGAGAAGTTGGTGTACAGATAGCTGAACCTAGATCCATCATTGCTTGGTTGAATTCACCTGGATGCTTTTCATCAATGATTTTCCGCATCGCTTCATCAAAGATTTTCCTGCTAGAAGCTTTTGCGATGTCTGCTTCAATGCAAAACAATCTGCTGACTACTCGCATCACGTTGCCGTCAACTGCGGGTTCTGG
This sequence comes from Enterococcus sp. DIV1411a, assembly GCF_050531945.1. NCBI lineage: Bacteria > Bacillati > Bacillota > Bacilli > Lactobacillales > Enterococcaceae > Enterococcus > Enterococcus sp. DIV1411a. The sequence continues at coordinate 1,714,723 of NZ_CP172892.1, forward strand.
AAGTCCAAATGCGATACTTGCAATCGCTCCTGTCGTATAGGGGCCTATTCCTTTCAATGAGCTGATTTCTTCAGGCGTTTGCGGCATTTTTCCGTCAAATTCAGACATGATCTGTTTAGCAGCAGCTTGGATGTTTCGGGCTCTTGAGTAATAACCAAGGCCCTCCCATGCTTTTAAAAGCTTTTCTTCTGGAGCATTTGCTAACTCTTCAATTGTAGGAAACCATTCCATGAAACGATAAAAATAATCGATCACTGTGTCTACTCTGGTTTGCTGAAGCATGATCTCAGAGATCCAGATACGATAAGGATCACGATTATAGCGCCAAGGCAGGTTTCTTTTTTCTTGTTCATACCATTGAATGAACTGATCTTGAAATTCTTTTGTTTCTTTATCTGTCCATTTTTCCCATTCTTTATTCACTTTCCTCTTCCTTTTCCGTAATGAATCGCTGGATCATATCCAAATCAAATCCTTTTTGATATAAGCTTTGCTTTACTTTTAGATTTCTTTTTTTAGGTTCAAATCTTAAATTTCTTCGCCATAGTTTATCTCCTTGTTTGATTAAATAATCATATTCTATTTCTTGATCTGCTTCTTGCGGAAGATCAGCCATCGCTTGTTGGATCACTTCTTGAGAAAAGCCTTTCGTCATCAATGTTTGTTGGATTTTTCTCAATAATTCTTTTTGGCTTTTTCCGTGATTTTTTCCAAACGCTTTTTCGGCTGTCTGATGTGCATTTTGAACTTGGTCTTCAAATGTATATTGGCTGAGCGCTTGTTCAATGATTTCAGGTTTCAAACCTTTTTGCTGCATCTGCTGCGCTAATTTCTTTGGTCCTTTGTCACTTAAGCGTATATTCGTGCGCACATAACTTTCCCCATAGACCAAATCATCGACAAGGTCCAATTCTTTTAAGCGGGCTACGATTTTATTTCGATCTTCTTGAAGGATTTCCTTTTCTTTTAAGTATGTTCGGATTTCTTTTTCCGATCGCAACTGATAACTTAAGTAATTCATTGCTAGGTGAAAACCGAAATCAGCTCCGCTACTCTTCTTGATCTCTTGGATAGTTTCTTCGTCTAATTCCCGTCCTTTTAATAATCGATAGCGTACTAATACATCTTCAGATACTTGTAAAGCTTCTCCTTCAGATAAATCTACGCGATAGAAAGGGCCTTTGCCTTTACTGATTCTCGTAACGGTTAACATAAACATCCTCCTCGAACATATATTCTCTATCATACCACAGAAAATCCCCGTAATCAGGTATTATATGTTAGAATAAACCACAGAAAAAAGAAAAAAGGGAGATACTTATGGCAGAAACAATTGTCAAAACTGGACAAACGGTTCCTTTGAAAATCAAGCGTTTAGGCATAAATGGTGAAGGAATCGGTTATTTCAAACGGTTGATCATATTTGTTCCATATGCACTACCAAAAGAAGAAGTACTAGTGAAAATCACGAAAGCAACCCCTCGCTATGCAGAAGGAGAATTAATAAAAGTCAAAAAAACAAGCAAAGATCGCGTAGTGGCACCATGTCCTGTTTACTATGAATGCGGTGGCTGTCAATTACAACACTTAGCTTATCAAGCCCAATTGGATTTTAAAAAGGATCTGCTTTTGCAAGCATTGGAAAAATTCAAACCAGCAGGCTTTCGATCTTATCAACTTTTGCCGACGATCGGGATGGATGAGCCTTGGCATTATAGAAACAAAGCACAATTTCAGTTACGAAAAAATAAGCAGACTCAAAAAATTGAAGCTGGTTTATACGAAGCAAACTCTCATCAGTTAGTCCCTATAACAGACTGCTTGGTTCAAGAACCTCGAACACAAAAAGTAATGAATACTGTTGTTCAACTATTGAATAAATTTGATGCACCCATCTATGATGAACGGACAAACAGTGGAATCTTCCGCACAATCATGGTTAGAATCGGTGTCAAAACTGGGGAGTTACAAGTTGTTTTTATTACTCGCAGTAAAAAATTCCCGCAAAAAAACGCAATGATCCGTGAGATCAATGAACGACTGCCCGAAGTTGTTTCAATCATGCAAAATGTCCAGGCACAAAAAACGTCTCTCGTGATGGGGGATGAAACGATCCACTTATGGGGAAAAGAAGCCATTGAAGAACAAATCAATGAAGTGACTTTCGATCTTTCTCCTCGTGCCTTCTTTCAACTCAATCCTCAGCAGACCGAATTGCTTTATGGCGAAGGAATTAAAGCATTAGATGTCCAGCCTAATGAAACGATCGTGGATGCTTATTGCGGAGTTGGGACGATCGGCTTAAGTGTAGCAAAACAAGCCAAAGAAGTACGGGGAATGGATACCGTTCCTCAAGCAATCGCTGATGCAAAAAAAAATGCGGAAAGATTAGGATATCACAACACTCGATATGAAGTCGGGACAGCAGAGCAAGTTCTGCCTAAATGGTTGAATGAAGGTTTTCAGCCTGATGGTATCATCGTAGATCCACCACGTACGGGTTTGGATAACGCATTGATCCAATCATTATTGAAATACCCTCCAAAAAAACTTGTTTATATTTCCTGTAATGTTTCTACACTTGCCAGAGATCTGGTTGATTTAAGTAAAAAGTTCAAGATTGAATATTTACAGTCTGTCGACATGTTTCCTCAGACTGCACGTTGTGAAGTTGTCGTGAAGATGACGAGACTCGCTGACTAAATGAAAGAGGTTGTGAAAAAGTCTGCCCTGTATCAAGTAATAAGAACAGCCAAACAAAAATAGCTCTTCATGTTTTATGAATACTGTACTTGTGACCGAAGAGTTAACAGGAGGACACTATTTATTTAAAAAAAGGGTTGTGACATAGTTTTTGTCACAGCCCTTTTTGATTATTATTGGATATTCACGTCTATCACTTGATAAAATGCATTTGTCGTATCGCTGATATTCCATACTGCTAAAATCACATTATATCCTTTTCGATCCTGCGGAAGTGTGATCGTTTGGTTGACTGTTTTTGGTGGAACAGTTGCTTTGTCGTCTATTTTTGTGATCAATTCAAAATCACTAAATTTCAAAGGTTGATTAGGATTCCAAGTTGGTTTGGTAATGTAGTAATCCCAAGTACTTGTCCGATGTTGTGCTGTTAAATTCCAAGTAATATTTAATGTTCCTGGATTAACCATGTTTTTATGCCATCTGTTAGATGTCTGTTCATCTAAAGGCTCAAAGCCGCTGACTCCTGCACTAGCAATTTTTCCATCAATGAATGTATTTTTGGTAGCTTCGATACTTTGCGGTTCCCATTGTGCTCTTCCGACATTTTGATTTAAGTTTCCTGCTGCTGATGTTCCTAGGTATGCACGGCTTCCTGGAGAAGTAATATAACCATGCGCAAAACCTGGAATGCTAAAACCGAACAACCCTAAACTAACTAACCCAATAAACAATAACGTACTAATCTTTTTCATGTAGAAACCTCCTTCATTTGATAACCACATTGTAAACGCTTTATTTCATTAACACAAACATTATGATTTTATAATTTTATGTTGAAGTAAAAAAGGTGAAAAAAGTAAGATGCAGATTATAACAGAAGTAGACGAGAAAAGTACAAATAGAAAACATGAGAATCAAATCATATGATCTTTTTCAAAAACATCATTCATATAAACAAATGTTCAACTTTTTAATAACAACAATTATCAATTTTTTTCTTACTTCACAAACTAAATACAGGTCTTGCTGTGAGCCTTCATGGTAAACTACTATTATAGAAAGGAGTTAGTAAAATGAAGATGATAAAAGATATTCGTTTTTGGGTTTGTGTTATAGGAATTGTCATATTAGGCTTTTTATCAGGGTTGCTTAGCGGAAATCCCGGAGAATATTACTATTCTTTGCAACTTCCACCATTTGCACCACCTAGCTGGATATTTGGGCCGATGTGGACCTTACTGTATATATTGATGGGTATTTCTCTTTATTTGTTACTTAATCACAACAACAAAAAACAGCGAAACAATCTTGTCGGTCTTTTTGTGATTCAGTTCATTTTTAATTTTATATGGTCTGCTCTATTTTTTAATTTAAGAAATATTTTCATTGCAGCAATCGATATTACACTTTTAGTTATTTTCTTGTCAGTGCTTATGTATCAGTTGTGGCGGCATCATCGCCTGGCAATGTGGCTCATGATTCCTTATTATTTATGGGTACTATTCGCAACTCTATTGAATTATTCAATTTGATGTTAGGATGATTTCATGGACACGATTTGGTAGAATCTAACTACTAAGAAAAGGACGTGTCCACGATGGCAAAAGCCAAGAAAAAATTTGATGAAGACTTTAAGAAGATGATCTTAGATTTAAACCAGTCTGGCCAATCGGTCGAAGAACTGGCAGCGCAATATGGTATCGCTACACAAACGATTTATCGTTGGAAGAAGCTTCATACAAAGAATGTAGCAACCGGCATGACTGAGGCAGAAATCCTAGCGATGAAAAAGGAAATGGCCCGCATGCAGGAGGAAAACACTATCCTAAAAAAGGCTTTAACCATATTCGCTCAAAAGTAAAAATGAGTGATGTCTTCGAATTTATTCAATCAAATGTTCATGATCATGACGTAAAACAAATGTGTACCGTTTTGGAAGCACCGAAATCCAGCTACTATGACTGGAAGAAAAAGAAACCTTCCAAGCGCCAATCAGAAAACAAACGCTTAAACCGCTTGATTTCAGGAATCTACTTTGAAAACAAGGGTATCTATGGTGCGCCTAAAATTCATAAGATTCTTGTTGGCCGTGGCGAGACCTTGTCCTTAAAGAAAGTACAAATACTGATGAGAAAATTAGGCTTGCGTTCAGTCACCCTCAAGAAGTACAAGCCTGGCAAACAAGCGAAAGTTAAAAGTGAAGGACGTAAAAACCTGTTAAACCAAGATTTTACCACTACGTCGATCAATCAAAAATGGGTGACAGATATTACCTATATTCATACCCTAAAAGATGGCTGGACCTACCTCTCCACTATTCAAGACCTCCACACAAAGAAAGTCATCGGTTGGAAGTTTGGCAAGCAGATGACGAAAGAATTGGTTATCGAAACCCTTGACAATGCGCTCTTAAACCAAACACCCTCCGAGAACTTGATCATCCACTCAGATTTGGGTTCTCAGTACACTAGCGAAGCCTATGAGGCAAAGCTGAATGAATTGAACATTCGGCACTCCTTCAGTCGTAAGGGCTGTCCCTACGATAATGCCGGTATCGAATCGTTTCACGCCTCACTCAAAAAAGAAGAAGTCTATCCATCAAAAGCGTATGAAAACTTTGAAGCTGCTCATTTAGCGTTATTTCAATACATTGAAGGATTTTACAATCGCAAGCGAATCCATAGTAGTATCAACTATTTAACACCAAATCAGATGGAGGAGTTGGCATTGCAAGCTTAGTTCCTAGCTACCACCTACATTTTTTTGGCGAGATTTCCACAGGGTTTCAACTTCATCGCTTCGATCAGCGGTCAAACGGTTTTGGTTTGACCGCTGGTCGAAACGATGAGATACTCACCCGCTGGAATCTCGAAAAAATTCTCACAAATCGTGTCCGAGGTATTGACTCAAATCCAATTTATTTTTTAAACTAAGCGCTAAAAAGAGACGTCCTGTAATTTAACACATAGAAAAAGTGCCACCTAAGTTAGATTTTTTGTCTAATTTAGGTGGCACTCTTTATTAACCAAACTATTTTTTTCTAGTACCCACTTGTTGTTCCATACTCATTATTCTGGTCATAACCATAACCATTTTGTTCCTGTCCAGCGTAAGGATCATAACTTTGAGTATCTTGACTTGGTGTATAGTACTGACTTGTATCTTCTGTTTGCTGATAATAGGTATTCGGATCTTGGTACTGATCATATGTGTTTTCTGAATAGGAAGAATAATCGGTGTACCCTTCACTATTCGATCCATCACCGTTTGTCGAATCGCCATCTTCCGAATCATCAAAGAACATCATTGAAGCATTCTCATTTTTCAAATTAGGTAATGTATCGCTTGTTTTTATATTTAATTGTTTCTTCAGTTCATTTTGGATCGAAAGAAGATCATTTTTTCCTAAAATTTGATAGTAGATATCATTGATCATTTGTCCTTCGCCTTGCAACTGGTCTTGTTTGATTGTTTCAAACGCCGGGGTGTAGTTCGTCGCTACATCAAGCATGTCATCCCAATCTAAGTCCGTCGTCACATTGTTCTCAACTGCTTTTAAAATTTTTCTATAATTGCTTACGCCATCTAAACTTAAAACTTTATTGACGATTTTCGTCACTACTTCCCGCTGACGACGTTGTCGACCGATATCGCCTTCTGGATCTTCGTGTCGCATTCGAGAATAGGCTAAACCTTTTTCTCCATTCAATGTTTGTTCACCTACTGGTACATGGACACCATCCAAAGTAAAGTCAATTTTATTATTCACTTTGATGCCACCGACCGCATTGATCAAATCTTCCATGCCATCCAAATTGATCGTTACATAATGATCAATAGGAATATCGAGCAGTTGCTCAATTGAATCCATGGCCATTTCGACACCACCAAATGCATAGGCATGATTTAATTTATCTACCGTTCCATAACCTACGATATTCGTATAAATATCTCGGTCCAAACTGATGATCGTTGATTTTTTTTGTTTCGGATTAACTGTTACTACCATCATCGTATCAGAACGTCCTTGTTCCGTTCTTCCTAATCCACCGGTATCTAAACCTAATAGCAAAACCGAAAAAGGTTCTTTGTCATCAATGCTTACTCTCTCAGAACGTTTGGAGGATATTCGATTAGAGTTTTTAGAAATTTTGTTTACTGTTTGGCTCGCTTCTCCCATAAATCTGATTCCGTATGCTGATAATCCGGCAATCAGCAAAACGAATACCCCTAACAAGGTTAATAGAACTTTTTGCCATCGCTTCATAATACACCTCTGTTTCACATTTTCTAAAATATTGTCTCATATAACTGTTCAATCAGCAAATTCACTTTTTAATCATAAGAAAACTTTAAAAAACATTTTTGTGTAACGATTATTATTTTTTAAAATTTCTCAAAATTCTTAACTATCATACCATACCGTGAAAAAGATCGAAAGACCGAATACACGCAGTTCGCAATCGTTTTATCTTTTTTTATGTATTTTTTCCAGAAAAAGCGAACAACAAGGTATTTTCCAAATAATCGTGCAGTAAAATAATCGCACATACCTTTCTCATCTTTTTAACAGTCTTTGCCTACCGTTCAGATTATCATTCGATTTCACGAAAATTTCTTCCTATGACTGTTCCTTTTGTTAAACCCATCTTCTATTCGTTTTATTTCCAGCTCACTGCATGGCTATTAAAATGACTCGAACTAGTGATTGCATTACCATCATCTTTTAATGGATAGATATGCTCCTCTTCAAAGTAAAACGATTTTCTTTTAAAGTAATAGAATTGACATGAGAATGAGTATGTATACTAGTGGTTTCACAAATGGTCTTTTATTCAACATCCAAAAAACTGAAATTTCTTTAAAATCCATTACTAACGAAGAAAATGTTCCTTGCTTGATAATTAGTTAGGACATGTCAAGTGAACAAATGCATTTACTTAGCCAAAAAATCTAAAAACTTCATAAATAGACAAAAAGACACGACTCTCTAAGAAGTCGTGTCTTTATTCAACAAATTATTATAATTTAGTCACTTCAGCAGCTTGAGGTCCGCGTGCACCTTCAACAATCGTGAATTCTACTTCTTGACCTTCTTCCAGGCTCTTGAAGCCGTCTCCTTGAATTGCTGAGAAATGAACAAATACGTCATCTCCGCCGTCTACTGTAATAAACCCAAATCCTTTTTCATTGTTGAACCATTTAACCGTTCCGTGTTCCATAAATGTATAGCCTCCAAAAAAGTTCTTGCAAGTAACCTTGCAAGAACATTATACCCAATTTAGAAAACGCTAGCAAGCTTTCGCTCTTTTATTTTCCAAATTATTTTTAAGACTGATATGACGGAGGAAATGGTTATTTTGCTGCTTCGAAACGTTTGTTTACTTCATCCCAATTAATAACATTCCAGAATGCTGCAATATAATCTGGTCGGACATTTTTATATTTCAAATAATAAGCATGTTCCCAAACGTCCAAACCTAGAATTGGTGTCTTTCCTTCCATCAATGGAGAATCTTGATTTGCAGTAGAGGTAATAGCTAATTTTCCATTTTCCATTACAAGCCAAGCCCATCCAGAACCAAATCGTCCAGCGGCTGCTTTTTTGAATTCTTCTTTAAAAGAAGAAAAATCACCAAAAGCTTCATTAATCGCTTCTTTTATTTCTCCTGTAGGTTCGCCACCAGCATTTGGTGCCATGATTTCCCAGAAAAATGAATGGTTAGCATGTCCGCCACCATTGTTACGTACAGCTGTCTTGATATCTGTTGGAATAGCGTCCATATCAGATAATAATTCTTCTATTGTTTTTTCGCCTAATTCTGGGTATTTCTCAATTGCTGCATTTAAATTCGTCACATAAGTATTGTGATGCTTATCATGATGCAGATGCATCGTTTCTTCGTCAATATAAGGTTCCAATGCGTCATATGCATAAGGTAGATCTGGTAATGTGTAAGTCATAAAAAAATTCCTCCTCAATGTTTTCTTAATAATGTCTACATTACAAAGAGTAACAAAGAGAAGGAAATTCTTCAATTGTTATGCCTAGTCGTCTTTTTCACTTTGACCTACTTCTTCTTCAAAAACCTCAGTTTCTTTAAAAATAAACAACTTGCTGAAAATATAGTTCGCTAGGATAACAATAATTTGAGTGATGATTTTCGCCACATACTCATTGCTGTTCATAACATTGATCAACAATACCATTGCCCCCATGTCCAATCCGTAAGAAAGGATACGGTAGAAGAAGAACTTACCGCATTCAATAAGTGCATGTGTAAAATTCGGTGATTTTGAATGGAATACCCAAAGTTTGTTCGTTACAAAAGCAAACAATACAGAACAAAACCACGAAATAGAATTGGATAAGGCCATACTTAAATCAAAATATTGGCGTGCGAGAGCAAAACTAACAAAATTTACAATCGTAGCCAAACCACCAAAAAAGAGATAGACTAGTATCTCCCAATATCCTTTTGCTTCTAAATATCCTTTTAACTGTCGATACTGCTTCATGAGCCAACCTACCTTATTAAAAATTCTTATTTATCATACTCTATATTTCAATAACTTTCATCTTTATTTAAAAAAATTAATTTTTTTTGATCCTTTGCCTTTGTCTCGAGAGTGTAAAATATTTTGTGTAAATGAAAAAATCCATACAAAAAAGGAAGTCGCTTCTGTAGAATAAAGTTAACGACAACCAATTCACAGAAAAGAGGACTTCCCTATGAATGATTTTACTACAGAAATTGTGCAAACTCTAGTCACTAAAGGCGATTTAAATGAATTATTCCGTTCGCACTTAGAAAAAGCGATAAACACACTCCTACGGACTGAATTAACGGCTTTTTTAGATTACGAAAAATATGATCGCACTGGTTTTAATTCAGGTAATTCGAGAAACGGTTCTTACTTTCGATCAATCAAAACCGAATATGGTGAATTAACATTGGAAATACCTAGAGATCGTAATGGTGAGTTTAAACAACAAACTTTACCAGCCTACAAAAGAACAAACGATACATTGGAAACCACTATTATCCATTTATTCGAAAAAGGTGTTACGATGTCTGAAATTGCTGATTTGATCGAAAAAATGTACGGTCATCACTATACTCCACAAACCATGTCCAACATGACTAAAGTTCTGACTGAAGAAGTAAATGCCTTTAAATCCAGAGCCTTAAATGATAAGTATGTCGCTATTTTTATGGACGCTACTTACATTCCACTAAAACGTCAAACTGTATCCAAAGAAGCGATTTATATTGCCATTGGTATACGAGAAGACGGCACTAAAGAAGTACTGAGTTATGCGATTGCTCCAACTGAATCAACATACGTTTGGAATGAGCTGCTACAGGATATTAACTCCAGAGGAGTTCAAGAAGTCTTGCTTTTTATTACGGACGGCTTAAAAGGCATGAAAGATACTATCCATCAAATTTATCCTAAAGCAAAATATCAGCATTGTTGTATCCATGTATCTCGTAATATCGCTCATAAAGTACGTGTCAAAGACCGAAAAGAAATCTGTGATGACTTTAAGGCTGTTTATCAAGCTAACTCAAAAGAAGAAGCGAATACCTTCTTATCCGGCATGATTGAGAAATGGAAGAAAAACTATCCTAAAGTGACGCAGTCACTCATAGAAAACCAAGACTTATTAACTTTTTATGATTTTCCACCTAGCATTCGTAGAACCATTTACTCAACCAATCTAATCGAGTCTTTCAATAAGCAAATTAAAAGATACAGCCGTAGAAAAGAGCAGTTTCAAAATGAAGAATCACTAGAACGCTTTCTAGTCAGCATTTTTGATACATACAATCAAAAATTTCTAAACAGAAGCCATAAAGGTTTTCAACAGGTAACCGATACATTAGTTTCAATGTTTACTGAGTAACTAATTATTTTGCAGGAGGACAATTTATTTACACAAAATTATTGACGCTCCCTTTGTCTCTGCTTGGATCGTCACATGTGTAATACCATATTTTAATTTTAATAAAGAAATTATACGAGGATATATCTTTTCAATCTCGCTTAGTAGCTGATCTTCAAAATCAATATGTCCGTCGAAAATAATTATCTTTTCGCTATACTGCCAAATATGGACATGATGAACATCCTTTACCCCATCGATTGCTTCAATTTCTTGTTCCATTTTTTCATAGTCGATAGCAGGTGCACTTTGTATCAAAATAGCGGCAGCTTTTTTGATCACCATTATCGCTTCTATCAATATATATATCGAAATGATCAGTGTAATAACTGGATCGATCCAGTAGATATCGAAAAAACGGATCAAAATTGCTCCGATAATCACACTTACCGAAGACAGTGTATCACTTAACAAATGCAAATAACTAGATTTTATATTCAAACTTTCATCTGCTTCTTGTCGTAATAATAATACTGAGAACAAATTCGCGAGCAATCCAATAACTGCTACTGTTAGCATCAAATGACTATTTATCTTTTCTGGTGAAGTGAACCGCTTGAATGCTTCAACGGTTAAAAACAAGGATAATATGATCAATATGAATGAGTTGATGAAAGCACTCAATATTTCTAAACGCTGGTAGCCATACGTACGTTTTTTATTTGCTTCTTTTCGGGCCATTTTTTGTGCCCCGTAAGAAAAAATAATTGCCAATGTATCACTAAGGTTATGGAAAGCATCTGAAACAAGAGACAAACTCCCTGACATAATCCCTCCAATAAATTCTGATAAAGTGATCACCGCATTCAAAACCACTACTCCAAATAGTTTTTTTGATGATCTCTGTGGCTGTGTAGGCACTATTCCTTCCTCCATTTTATTTATATTGGATAGTCTTTAGACAAGAATAACATTTTTTTGATATTTCACCAATCATTCAGCTGTTTCCCTAAAGCACTTGTATTTCACTTGATACTTCGCTAGAATTGCAAGTGATGACACTACTAGATGAGGAGTACTTATGACAACAAAACAATTAATTATCAGTTCCTTTATACGATTCAAAGACCTAAAGGAGGCGAGAAATGTCCCATTTTGGAAAGCCATTGTCTATCTTTTAGTTTTGAGTATAATTATGGCTTTGCCAATCTCTTTTCAAGTTTTTCAAGTCTTAAACAACATTCAATTGGATGGGCAAAAGATTGCTACTCGCATTCCTGATTTTACAATCCAAAACGGGCAGCTTCAAACCGAAGAAAAAGAAGGATTCATTTACCAAACAAACTCCATTATCTTCACATTTGATCCAGAGGGAAAACGAACAGAACAGGACATCTCTACTGATTTGATGGGGAATTTTGTTAGTGTCGGGATGTTAAAAAACAAACTTATCATAGCTCTTCCTAATACAGGCACGACTTCTGCTTTGTTGAACAATAACCAATTAGAACTTCCCTACACCAATGAATCTTTAAAAAACTTAACAGGTAAGGAGCTCCGTTCTTTTTTAAGTAAAGCATCTATACCACTTTGGATAAAAGTCCTGACATTTATATTTTCTATTTATCCTAGTTTTCTGAATCTGCTGATCACTTTGCTATTTACCAACATTGCTGCTTTTCTCTATGCACGCTTTCGACTAACAAAAGCTACTTTTCTTGATTGTTTAAAAACATTGATCTATTCAATTTCATTGCCTACTATAATTGCAACAATCTTGATGGTCTTTCTTCCTTCTTTTGACACAAGCGCCTTCATTGCTTTTGCAGGAATCTTTATTTTTGCTCAAGCTGTCAAAGGATGGGCAAAAATATCGATCAATTAAGAAATAAAGACAACTCGTTATTTCTACTTCAATAGACCCTTTTAGAGGTTGTGACATTTTTTTGTCACAGCCCCTTTTTTATTTGAAAAATATTTCTTTCTCAAAAAACAAGCAAGGCGCTTCAAAGTTCTTCTTGTATGCGCTACACTTAGAGTAAAGAAAGGCGGGAAATTAACTATGTCAGAAAGAATCATTTATGCAGATCGTCCATTTCGTGATGAATTTATCGAAGAAATCCATACTATAGCGCCTGGTTATATCTTTAAAACAGAATTACAACCAGAGGATCTACAAAATGTAGAGATCAGTTTGGGCTGGAACTCAGACTACCAAGAAAAACTATTAGCCTCTTCTACCTTGAAATGGGTCCAATCTATCTCAGCTGGTGTTGATCAGCTACCCCTTGAGACTTTTTCAAAGAAACATATTTTACTTTCAAATGGTAGTGGCATCCACAGTGAATCGATTACGGAGCATGTCTTAGGAATCATCCTTGGGTATTCTCGTGGTCTTTTTCAAGCACAAAAAGCACAGAGTGACATGAAATGGTTAGGTTCATCGGTCCATTACCAATCTATCCAAGGAAAAAAAATACTAATCATTGGAACTGGCCATATTGGAAAAATGATTGCAAAAAAATGCAAAGCATTAGACATGAACTGCTATGGAATCAATACATCCGGTCATCCAGCAGAAGGAATGGAAAAGACTTTTTCTTTAAATCAACTAAAGGAAGTTCTTCCTGAAGTAGATTTCGTAGTCAATATCTTACCTCTAACGGAGGAAACAACTGGGCTCTTTGATCAGCATATGTTTGAACACTTTGATCCAAAATCTGTATTCATCAATGTTGGCCGTGGTGCTTCTGTTAAGACACAAGATCTGGTGCAGGCTTTAAATAACCAGCAACTTTCCTTTGCAGCATTAGACGTTTTTGAGGAAGAGCCTCTTCCACAAGATCATCCTCTTTGGAAAATGGACAATGTACTGATTACTTCCCACATTGCAGGTTTGACACCTGATTTTCAAAAGAAATTAATGGCTATTTTTTTAACCAATCTGAAAAGCTACTTTGCCACCCATGAGCTTCAAACCAATCAAGTAAAATTGTCTGCAGGATATTAATAGCTGAAAACAATATTTTCAAAAGAAAAAAGAGAAGGTGACAAAACTTGTGTCACCCTCTCTTTTTTTATTGTTTTTTAAAGTGATAGGTTGGCTCCTCCAGGTTGGGATCATAATCAACAAGTAAATCATATCCTTTAAAGAACCATTCATCTGCTTCCTCGATAAAAAAAAGTGTCCCATCCATTTCCACTTTCTTTACAGGATGTTCTGGCTGTTCAACTGACATTCCAATCGAAAAACCATCATGAACCTCTGTTTTGCCGTAGACTTTTCCAAAAAAACGTATTCCGTAAGTTTCTGGCAGATCAATTTCTGAGTCAAACCACTTTTGTGCTTTTGGCGTTACCGTTAATTCCATCCCAACAACCTACTTTCTCTTTTCTTTCTATTGATTCATCTTATCGTCTAGAATATCCACATCGCCTGTCTCTCCAATCACCAGTAGATTATCATTTTCGCGAACATATTCATCTGCTGCAGGAGAAGCGATAACCGTTTGATCTACTCTTCGTATGGCGACTACTGTTAAGTCAAAACGTTGCCTGAAATTTAATTCAGCTAATGTTTTGTTGAAAAATTTAGGATTGGAGACTCGGATTTCTGCTAAAGAATATTTATCTGACAGCTCTAAGTAGTCTAGAATATTCTTTGATACTAAGTTATGTGCAATCCGTATCCCCATGTCTCGCTCAGGGTGTACGACACGATCTGCTCCGATCTTCTCTAGTACACGGGCATGGTACTCATTTTGGGCTTTTGCTAAAATATTCGGTACGCCCATTTCCTTTACCATCAGAGTAACTAAGATACTGGCTTGGATATCTTCTCCAATAGCGACAATTACATGATCGAAATTTCTTATACCTAATGAACGAAGTGTCATCTCATCCTGTGCATTTGCCACAACAGCATGAGTGGCTATATTCATATATTCATTGACTCGATCTTCATTACTGTCAATAGCCAGTACTTCTTGTCCAGCTTCGATCAGTGTACGGCAGATGCTTCCGCCAAATCGTCCAAGGCCTACAATTGCAAAATTTTGTTTCACCATTTTCCTCCTTTAGTATCTTCTTTTCTCAGTATAACAAAGCCTTTCCAAAAACAAAAGCAAGCATCATTATTGTAAAAAAGCCAAGAAAAATAATAGTTATTTTCTCAGCTTTTGATTATCCTCTTTATCATCGTTTTTATTTCACCAAACCATGTTTAAACGCATAGATAGCTGCTTGAGTTCGGTCTTCTACCTCTAACTTAGCTAATATATTCGACACATGCGTTTTAACTGTTTTCAGTGTGATAAACAATTCATCCGCGATTTCCTGATTACTTTTCCCTTCAGAAATCAGCATCAAAATTTCATTTTCTCGATTCGTTAATTCTTCATGCAATACTGGATCATTTCGCCGACTCATTTTTTCCATCATTTTTGTTGTCACTTCAGGTTCCAATACTCGCTCGCCGCGTTGCGTAGCCCTTATAGCATCAGCTATTTCATGTGCGGTAGACGTCTTCAACAAATATCCTGCTGCTCCTGCTTCAATTGCAGGATAAACTTTTTCATCATCAATAAAACTTGTGACGATAATGATTTTGGCTTTTGGCCAATCTTTTAAGATTGCTTTTGTTGATTCGATGCCATCCATTTCTTCCATGACTAGATCCATTAAAATGACATCTGGTCGAAGTGCCATCGCCTTTTCATAGCCTTGACGTCCATTTTCAGCTTCTCCAATCACTTCAATGTCTTCTTGGATAGATAAATAAGAAGAGACGCCTAAGCGTACCATTTCATGGTCATCTACTAATAAAACTTTTATCATCTTTATCTATGCCTCCTTCATCAAAGGGACCTTGATCTCCACGCTCGTACCTTGCCCTTTAAAACTAATGATTTTTACTGTTCCACCAATACCAGCTACTCGTTCTTTGATATTGTTCAATCCATAACTTCCCGTTTTGGTTTCATTCATATTAAATCCTGTCCCGTCGTCAATGATACGTAATAAAAGATTGTTATCTATTTTATGCAAATAGACTTCTAATTCATTAGCCTTAGCATGTCTTAATGTGTTTGATAACAATTCTTGAACGATTCGGAACAAGTGATCCTCAATGGAACTAGTTAATTTTACATCTTCTACATCCCATTTTAGCGAAATCTGGATTTTATTCTGCAATTCCTTCAATAACTGCTCAATGCCTTGTTTTAAACTTTTTTCTTCTAAATTGACTGGACGCAGATGAAGAAGCAGCGCACGCATCTCAGACTGGGAAGCGTTGATGATCTCTGCCACCATTTTCAACTGCTTACGGAACATTTCTGGTGTCTCACTTTTTTCTGCTTGCTCCGTCAATGCCGACATCATCATCATCGCTGCAAATAATTGCTGTGAAACTGAATCATGAAGCTCACGAGCTAATCGATGCCTTTCTAATTCTAAAATCTCTTCTTTGGTTTGTCCATCTACATATTGAGGACGGCTAGTCATAATCTGTAATTCACTGGATACTTCGATCATTTTTTCTTTTATTTTAGTAATTTCCATATCAATATCTTTGATGTACAGATCATCCGACGCGCTTGGGATCGGCTGATGCAAAAGTTTGGATTCATAATTGCCAGAAGAAAGTGCACGAAGCTTTTCTTCGATTTTCCCGTATTTTGCCTTTTGAATAAGTGATAACAATAGAAATACGATCAATCCTACACCTAATGAAATTGCCATCAAATGGAAGATAAGCGGAACGTATAATAAACGCGCACGCAGCAATTCTCCCCACCAATGACTTTGGTTACTGGCATAAAAATAAGTGAAAAGTGAAAATAGAATAATAAGGAAAGCCGCAATCCCCGAATAAACAGCTAGCATTGCTTTGGATATTCTTCCCATCATATTCGTATCACCTCGACATCTCCAACCAAGGTATTGGTAATGATCTTCAATCTGCGAGGATTTTCATCATAATCACTGCTGCAGATTTTGATCTGTTCGTTTTTTAAGGAAAACTGCTCTTCTTCAAACAAGACATTTCCTACTAATGTCGCATGCTCTAAACGAATAGCCACTCCCAGGGGTACTAAGATCCGTGTTCTGCCTATCCCTTTTCTTACAATCACAATATTATCATCTTTTGGCAAAAGTGTATTGCCCAAATCGATGATAGTATCACCAGAAATGATGGCAATGTTGATATCATCCCATTCATAGACGTCGTTTCCAATACGTTGGTTACCAAATAATTGCTGTCTTTTACGCTCATTATTATGTGTTTTTAATTGCTCTGTTTGGACCATCATGATCTGTTTTTTTCGCCAAAAAGCATTTTTTGTCAAATCTATTCCTGAAATCTCTACACCTTTCAGCCCGATAAATAAAACGGCCAATACAACCATCATCCATAAAGCAGGACTGTTGACTAAGCTAAAAAAAATGACCAAGCTCCCTAAGATCAATTGAAAATTTTGAAATTTAGTACGAGGATATTTGCGCATAGCTAGATATATATTGAAAATACCGAATATTACTAAAAGCAAAAGTCCAGTATTGTTTACGATTTGCCAAACAGCAAATAACAGCAGCAGTGCTTCGACTACCACAAAAAAACGCCAAGAACTATTCATCGCTTTTTCTCCCTCCTGACACATTCTCATTTCATCATACCTATTTTTTTGACTGTTGGCTATAGGACTTTAGATGTAAGATCGTTCAGTGAAACCTGCAATACTCAAAGAGAAAAGATCTAGAGTGCGTCATCAGTAAGATGAACTCTCTAGATCTTTCAGTCAGACTACGCTTGTTCTACTTTGACGATTTTAACTAACATATCGCCACCTGGTGTAGCAATGGTTACTTCATCATTTTTACGTTTGCCAATCAATGCTTGCGCGATAGGAGAATCATTGGAAATCTTTCCAGAAAACGGGTCTGCTTCAGCACTTCCGACAATCGTGTACTCTTCTTCATCTCCATCAGGCAACTCGATGAACGTAACTGTTTTACCGATCGATACCTCATCTGCATCTACGCCGTCATTATCGATGATTTGTGCAAAACGGATCATATTTTCAATTGTTGTGATTCTTCCTTCAACAAATGCTTGTTCATCTTTAGCTGATTCGTATTCGGAGTTTTCGGAAAGATCTCCGAAACCGCGAGCGATTTTGATTCGTTCAATGATTTCTCCGCGTTTAACTGTTTTTAGTTCTTCTAATTCTTTTTCTAATTTTTCTTTACCTTCTAGAGTCATTGGATAAACTTTCTCTACCATGTGTAACGTCTCCTTTTTTCGATAAAATACCGCAAAAGGTAATCTTTTGAGGAATATAGTCCAAAAAAGATTACCACGCTTTTCTTAAAATGTAAATGTTTTTCTAAAAATGATCAATGACTAGCCCCTGTTTTTCTAAGAATTATTTACATATTTTTGCACTAGTTCCATATGTTCTTCATACGTTTTAGCGAAATAAACATTTCCAGTGCTCGTATCTGCTACGAAATAATAATAGTCATTTTCTGCTGGTTCTAATACTGCCTTGATTGCCTCTTCGCTTGGATTGTCAAAAGGACCAGGCCCATAGCCGGTATTGGTATACAAATTGTATGGTGAATCTACAGCTGTATCTTCATACGTCACCAATTCTTTATGTTCTCCTAATGCATATAAAACAGAGATATCTGACTGAAGTGGCATATTTGCCTTGATTCGGTTAAAGAAGACTTGTGCAATATTTTTACGATCATTTTCTTTTACGCCTTCTTTTTCAACTAGAGAAGCCAAAGTTAAAACTTCTTGTACAGTCAAATTTTTCTGTTTGATAGCTGAATAATAGTTTTGCATGACCGTATTTGTCTTGTTCACCATCTCAATCACAAGATCCTTAAGCGAAGTACTCGTGTAGTAATCATAAGTAGCTGGGAATAAGTAGCCTTCCAAACGGTATTTTGTGTTCTCAGCTTTAGAGGCACTTTCCAACAATTCTGGGAATTTTTGATACAACTCGTTAAAGAAAGTCTCATCATTTACTAAATCTAAAAATTCTTTCTTGTCTTTACCAGTTACCTTCGCTACCCGCTCAGCAATCTGATCGATGTCGTAGCCTTCTGGAATGGCAATTTTCCCATCTGCAACTTTTGTTGGCTCAGATGTGCCGCCTTCTTGCAACTGCTTGCCAATCTCATCAAGAGTCATATTAGGCGCTAACTGATAATAACCAGCTTGAAAGCCAGTTAAATTTTTAAATTTTGTATAATAATTGAAAACAATCCCACTTTTAATAATATTGTCTTTCTCCAAAATTTCGCCAATCTGCTTATTAGAAGAGCCGCTTGGGATTTCCACTTGGACTAATTGGTCGTCCGATTTATCTAAAGGCTTCAACCCGCTATCTACATAACGATATACGGTAAACCCGAGAAATCCGCCAATAATCAATAATGTAAGAGCGATCACTAAAATGATCTTCCTCACGATCTTATCTTCTTTTTTACGCAGATTTCTCCGCTTGTCGATTATATCTGCTGTAGCTGCCTTACTGGCTTCTTTTTTGTCTTTGCTTGGGTGTTGTTTGTTTCCTGACAAAACAACTCCTCCTTACTATCATCTTCGTAACTCTGTTTATTATACATGAAATTTCTACTGCCGTGAATTATTTTACCAAATATTATGTCAAAATTGTAAGTGGCAAATGCTCTTTTTGAGGATTACAATGAAAAATAGTTAAAAATGGATAGAAAGGAATTAACATGGCAAAAGGAAAACATCAAAAAAAACAGCAGATCTCTCTTTCTTTTCTCGCAGTTTTGTTGCTGGCTGTCAGCTTCTTTTCAACAGGCATCATTACAGGATGGCAATTAACAAAACAACCTCAACCACAAATTTATAAAACGGAACCCGCACAACTTGCTTCCAATTTAACATCTAATGAGCAGATGCTTGCCAGCAAAATTGATCAATTACTGCAAAAATCAGATTATATCGGTTCGATTTATGTACGCAAAAATAATCGAGTGATATTAGAAAAAGGATATGGGTACGCAAATCTACGCATAAAAGAATCGAATTCTCCTTCTCTTTACTATCAAATCGGTTCGATCCAAAAAGCGATGACTGCTTTACTTATCCTAAAACAAATTCAATCTGGCAAGATAACTTTTGACACAAAGCTATCTGAATTTTATCCTCAGATTCCTGGAAGTCAGCAAATCTCAATCAAAAATATGCTTTACATGCGCTCTGGTCTTCATCGAACCGCTTCTCCAAAAAAACCTATGTCAGATAGTGAGATCATTCAGTTTGCCCTTCATCATTTGAAATTTACTGATTATGATACGTATCATTATGAACCATTAAATTATACATTGCTTACAGGGGTATTGATCAAACTAACGAATCAGCCTTATGAAACTCTTTTAAAAAAAGAAATCATTCGGCCACTCCATCTAGAACATACAGATTTTTATGAAAATGTAAAAAATTCCCCTCAGCATGCTGTATCTTACCAAATGTCTGCAACTGACGATTATTCAAAAGCATTGGTCGAGCCTGAAACAGACATCCGAAATGAATTAGGCACAGGAAATATAAGTATGTCTGTTTATGACTTGAACAAATTCTTTACCAGTGTTCTGTCTGGCGATATTATACCAAAAGAACTACTTTTCTCATTGTGGCAAAATAATGGTGATAAACATCCTTACAGCGGCGGTGTTTACAGTGGAAATGATTATATCCTTGCTCAGGGAAATATCAATCGATTCCATGCAGTAGCGGCGATGAAAAAAGACACAAAAGATGCAATCGTCATGGAAAGTAATATCCAATCTGATAAAAACATCAAATTGCCGGCCACTGATTTAAGAAATCAGATTTACGAACTGATGGAAGGTGTTAATTTAAAAAGCTAAGTCGAAACAAAAAAACCAGCAGGATGCTGGTTTTTTGTTTTAATCGATTTCTGTCTTTAAATAACGTTCCATTCCGTTCAATATATCAAATTTGGGTTGATAACCTAAAGAACGGATCTTTGAAATATCCGCTAAAGAATCACGAATATCCCCTGAACGCTCCGCTTCATATTTAAGCGCTAGCTCTGTTCCTAAGATTTGATCAATTGAATGAATCAATTCAAGTAGCGTAGTGCTTTTTCCTGTACCGACATTGAATTGCTGTCCTAAAGCTTTTTCTTCCTTAGCAACAAGTAAAAGTGCTTGTATAACATCTTCTATATAAACGAAGTCTCTAGATTGGCTACCATCACCAAATAAAGTAAATTCTGTTTTTTCTCCTGCCAATTGTTTTTTGTATCGGTCCACTAGAATCGAAATAACTCCGCTATATGGAGAGTTAGGATTTTGATTTGGACCATAAACGTTAAAAAATCGGACAGCACTAGTCGGAACATCATATAAATGACAGTAATCCAAAACATATTGTTCTGCTGCAAACTTATCGATGGCATATGGTGTTAAAGGACGGATGACCGATTCTTCTTTTTTTGGCAACGTTGGTTCATCGCCATAAACTGCAGCTGATGAACTAAATACCAATCGTTTTAAATCAGATTGATATTTTCGTACCAATTCAAGCAATAAAAGCGCACTGTCAAAATTTACACGATGAGTTTCTAGAGGACGTTCTACAGAATCTGCCACACTAGCTACAGCAGCTAAATGAAAAATATAGGCAAACTGATACTGTTTCATGATTCTTTCCATCAATTGAGGATCTGATACATCCCCCTCAATGAAAGTCACTTGTTTCTCCATATCCAAGTTTTCTTTTTTTCCCATTGATAAATCGTCGACTACTACGATTTTGTTTTCTTTTCCCAAATAATTCGCTAGCGTTGAACCGATAAAACCAGCTCCGCCAGTAATCAATATAGTATCCATCAAATTCACTCCAGTTAAAATTTCGTTATATTATAAAAATCAATTTTTTATAAGGTTTATAGCTTCTGCGTTCAAATATCCTTTCCATATCCCATTGAAATCATACAAAGATAAGTAGGTCGAACCGTTAATATGATTATACTTCACTCTTGATTCAAACGTTTGATTGTATAAATTATCTGTACTATTACGCTTACTCCAATTAAAGTTTGACCATAAATTGTATCCTTTTTTTGTAATGGTCACATACCGATTATCGGTTAGAGGGATACCTTGTGGTAGTCCACTGATTTTATTTTCATAGTCAACAGATACATCGAAAACCCCTGGGACATCTGGAAAAGACATTTGAGACGTCCATTGCCAAGCACTATATTGTTGATATTTTTTTTCATCAGTGACAGTATAAGGGTAAGCAGCTACCCATATTTTTTTCACCCAAAACTTGAGGATTAATCAATCCATTATTAATCCAGTTTAACCCTATATAGTGTTGTATATTAGAATAACCAAGCAATTTAAGCTGATTTTCGAAAGCTTGAGCATTTTTAGTATGATTTGGATTAGCTGAAATACTATTTTCTTCTAGATCATTTATCATGACATCTGCTTTTGTTAACCCAACATCGCTAGCATTTTTAGCAAAATAATTTGCTTCAGCTTTAGCCTCATTTTCGTTTTCATACCAACTATAATGATAGCCACCTACTCTCATTCCCGCAGCCCTGGCATTAGAAACTTGGGTGTGAGCATATGGATTGATGTAAGTTGTATACTCAGTCACTTTAACTATAACAGCCTTTATCCCGTAAGATTTAATTTTTTTAAATTGTTCCACAGTTATTGGTCCGTTATGTGAAGACACATCAATAAAATCTGTTCCCGGATTCTTATCCGAAGGTGTTATTAGTGAATCAATGGCGACATTGCTTCTATTTCTTTTAGAACTATAATTTAAATCAGATCTATTGGATGGATACTCATTTATTGTGTCGTATTGGATTACATTTGTTTTTTCAGTATCAGAATTTGCTTCCTCAGTGTCAGAGTTTGCTTCAGAAGTTTTAGAAGTAGATTCTGACGAATAAATATATCTTGACGAACTACTGGAGCTATCAGTTTCTTCTCTACTAATAATAGATTGAGAAGATTCAGATATTGCTTCTTCATTTTTCCCATCACTGCTTTCGTAGCTATACATGCCTACATCACTGCTAATTTCAGTCTGATTATAAGTTTGGGTATCTGCTATGGAATAATTTGTTGAAGTAAATAATGAGGCTACCAATATGACAATATTAATAAAGATAGCTATTGTACTTTTCATAAGTATCTCCTTAATTCTATTTCTACACACTTAGTAAACTAGTGTTATTGTAATTATAGCATATAATAAAAGGGACTAAATAATGATTTTTATAATTATAAAAAAAAGAGATACTAGTTATTAATGAGAGTATAAAATATTTTGTGTAAATGAAAAAATCCATACAAAAAAGGAAGTCCCTTCTGTAGAATAAAGTTAACGACAACCAATTCACAGAAAAGAGGACTTCCCTATGAATGATTTTACTACAGAAATTGTGCAAACTCTAGTCACTAAAGGCGATTTAAATGAATTATTCCGTTCGCACTTAGAAAAAGCGATAAACACACTCCTACGGACTGAATTAACGGCTTTTTTAGATTACGAAAAATATGATCGCACTGGTTTTAATTCAGGTAATTCGAGAAACGGTTCTTACTTTCGATCAATCAAAACCGAATATGGTGAATTAACATTGGAAATACCTAGAGATCGTAATGGTGAGTTTAAACAACAAACTTTACCAGCCTACAAAAGAACAAACGATACATTGGAAACCACTATTATCCATTTATTCGAAAAAGGTGTTACGATGTCTGAAATTGCTGATTTGATCGAAAAAATGTACGGTCATCACTATACTCCACAAACCATGTCCAACATGACTAAAGTTCTGACTGAAGAAGTAAATGCCTTTAAATCCAGAGCCTTAAATGATAAGTATGTCGCTATTTTTATGGACGCTACTTACATTCCACTAAAACGTCAAACTGTATCCAAAGAAGCGATTTATATTGCCATTGGTATACGAGAAGACGGCACTAAAGAAGTACTGAGTTATGCGATTGCTCCAACTGAATCAACATACGTTTGGAATGAGCTGCTACAGGATATTAACTCCAGAGGAGTTCAAGAAGTCTTGCTTTTTATTACGGACGGCTTAAAAGGCATGAAAGATACTATCCATCAAATTTATCCTAAAGCAAAATATCAGCATTGTTGTATCCATGTATCTCGTAATATCGCTCATAAAGTACGTGTCAAAGACCGAAAAGAAATCTGTGATGACTTTAAGGCTGTTTATCAAGCTAACTCAAAAGAAGAAGCGAATACCTTCTTATCCGGCATGATTGAGAAATGGAAGAAAAACTATCCTAAAGTGACGCAGTCACTCATAGAAAACCAAGACTTATTAACTTTTTATGATTTTCCACCTAGCATTCGTAGAACCATTTACTCAACCAATCTAATCGAGTCTTTCAATAAGCAAATTAAAAGATACAGCCGTAGAAAAGAGCAGTTTCAAAATGAAGAATCACTAGAACGCTTTCTAGTCAGCATTTTTGATACATACAATCAAAAATTTCTAAACAGAAGCCATAAAGGTTTTCAACAGGTAACCGATACATTAGTTTCAATGTTTACTGAGTAACTAATTATTTTGCAGGAGGACAATTTATTTACACAAAATTATTGACGCTCCCTTATTAATATACAAATATATTAACTAACCCGTGGTGCTAGTTAATTTTTTCCTAGAGGAAAATGTCTAAACATGTTGGTAAATCAACAAAAAAACGCATATAGTAGTCTCAAAACTCCCAAGAAATGAGGACTACATATGCGTTCATCAAAATATACTGAACATTATACAGATACTTTTATAACATTCAAGGAAATTATGAGAACTGTTTCTAACATATACCACAATTGTGTACCAGATAAGATTAAAAACCGAAGAAATACTGATCAACTGAAGCAACGCGATACAGTGATTATTACTTGTGTTATATGGGGCATAATTAATGGCTATACTAGCCAAAGAGCCACGTATAGAGCGGTTTGTTCCGTCTTATTTCCTAATGGTGACTTTCCTAGTAGGAGTCGATTCACTCGCTTAAGTTCAAACTTAGCTTACACTATCAAGATTATTCGATACTTTTTCATCAAGAAGCTCACCAAAGGTGAACTAGTCGGAATTATAGATAGTTTTCCTAGTCCATTATGTAAACCAGTTAGAAATAGACAAGCAAAACTATTGAATCAAATAGCCAAAGTTGGCTATAACTCAACAAAAAAATCTTATTTTTATGGTCTTAAAATTCATATGATCGTTACTAAGACTGGCTTTCCGATTACTTACTCAATCACGAATCCAGGTGTCCATGACGTGAAAGTGTTAGAGACTTTATCGGAAGAAGCGAATCTTCCCAATATCCTAGGGGACAAAGGATATATTAGCCATAAAATCCATGAAAAGCTTGCCCTTAAGGGCATTACAATATCCGTTCCGCCACGTAAAAACATGGATAAATCAGAAAAACTAGACCACAGCTTACTTGGAAAACAAAGAAAAACAGTTGAGACTGTTTTTTCTTCCTTAGAAAAATTAGGTTGTCAAAATTTCAACTCACGTTCTGTTAAAGGGCTAGAGAGTAGATTTGAAAGCATATTACTGGCTTACAGTGTTCTATTAAGTCGAGCACAACGACGTTTTGAAGGAACTTTGAGATATTCTTTAGGATATTAAAATTAACTAGCACCACGGGTATTAACTATACCTTAAGATGCCTCTGGAGAATATAAGCAAAAGATCTCCCAAATACTTTATTTAGAGACTTTGAAAATTCAATCTATAATAATTGTCTCGTGCCTATTATAAGAAAAAAGATGAGGAGGTAAAATCATTTGTCAGCGATTATACCTTCTCATCTTATTATATTTTCAATGTTTCTAAATACTATTAGAATCTTAAAATTATTTTGATAAACTCAATTTTGCAACTAGAGATTATTTATAATATAAATCTTTTTTGATTTGAGAAGTAGAGATTTCAGGTGTTCGTGGAAGGTATATTACCTCAGCATTAGTTTCTTTTTCAATAAAGTCAAATTTTCCAGCCCAATCATCACCCATTACAAATCTATTTACTTTAAACTCTTTAATATCATTAATTTTTTGCTCCCAACTATTTTCAGGAATAACCAAATCTACATACCTTATTGCCTCTAATAGCTGCTTTCTTTTTTCGTAGTCAAAGTAGCATCGCTTTTGTTTTTCATTCCAATTAAATTCATCAGTTGACAATGCAACTATAAGATAATCACCTTGTTCTTTCGCTCGCCTCAGCAAATTTATATGTCCATAATGCAATAAGTCAAAAGTACCGTACGTTATAACTTTCTTCATATTAATTCCACCTCTTATTTCCAGAATGCTACATAATGATGATTTGAAATCTGTTCTTTTTTTGGAGGTAATTGCATATACTCTCCATAGTATTGTGTTAAAAAATCCTCGTAATTTTTAATACATTGCAATTCATGGCCTTCGTATTGAATAGGAATTAAGTTATCCCATTCAAACCACTCAGTAGGATAAACAGCCTTTGAAAACTTAACATACTCTAGATGTCCACAAAAGTTACTTTTTTCAAAAGGATAATCTAAAGATTTTTTTTCATATAAATCATTCCAAAACTTGTATCCTCCTTTTCTCACTAAATTTCTATGGAGAGGATACTTAATAATTAATTTAGCTATACTTCTTGGATATGAATAAGAACGTGCATATAATTTTCCTATACTATTCATAAAATTCAGTTTTAATTCATCCATCTCTTCTCCTATTTCTTTTTGTTTTACAGGATCATCTGGTAACCCATCAAACGGAAAAATATCAAGAAAAACACCCAAGTCCTTTTCTTCGTAATTAAACACTTGTGTTGATACTAATTTAGTTTTTGGGTTAAATAACTTTGAAAAAGTATAACGATAATTGTTACGATTATATGGACTAGCTAAAATATATTTTTTGTCATTTTCAAGAATCTTCAATAATTTTATATAATCATTCCTAGGCATAACTATATCTACATCATCATCCCATGGAATGAAACCTCCATGGCGAACAGCTCCTAAAAGAGTTCCATAATAGATTGAATAGCGTAGTTTCTCTTTTTTACAAATAGAATCAACGTAAAGTAACATTTCTAAAGCAGCCGACTTAATTTCTGTCAGATTCATCTTTCGCTCCATTTTACTCATTTCTTAACGCCCCCTTTAAATTTCCATTTAGTGCGCCTAAATAACTCCAAAATAAGAAAGAACCAACTGTATTGACCAAAATAATTTCATTATTAAACATACCGGACATAACTAAAACAATTTCAACGGTGAGTAAAGTTAAGAATTGTAAACTTAGCTCCTTTTGATAGGAATAATAACAAAATATAATTTTTACTCCATTAAATACCAAAAATACCATAAAGGGGATAAAGCCAAGTAAGCCAACACTTGTCAAGACATTAAAAAAAGCATTATGCACTACTATAGATTTCTGAGAAATAAAAGTATTAGGTAATTTGTCATGAGCATATGGTAATAAATTTCTCGGAGAAGTACCGTAAATAGGAGAAGTTTTGAATATTTCAACTGAACTGTTCCAAATTGAGAAACGCATATTTGAAATATCAGAATTATCTACAACATCTTTACGGTCTAAACTTATAGGTTCTTTTTTCTCTTCAATAGTTTTTTTATTTCTTTCTTCTGTTTTATACAATGTTGAGTAAATCTTATTAGGTATAGTAACTAACACATCTTTTGTCCCATTTTGAACTATCAAATATCCAAATAGTACTAATAGAGTCAACACACATGAATATAAAAAATTTTTAAAAGTAGAGGTCTTTTTTAATCCTTGTTTATAAAAAATTATAGAAAATGCAATAAATCCGAAAGCTAAATAGCTTAAAAGTAAAGCGCTTCTCGAACCTGTTAGCAATAAGGTGAAGTATTGTACTACGATATTAACTATAAAAAATGTTTTGATAAAGAAATTTTTTGTATTGAAATACTTAAACAAATAGTATGAACATAATACAATAGTAACCAAAGCAGTAGTTGCACCGTAATTTGGGTCTCCAAAGACTCCAAATAGTCTAGATTCTAAAAAGCCGATTCTTATGTGATCTCTTGGTCCAGGTCCATAGACAAATACATAACTATATTGAATAATATACATTACTAGAGATACAAATGATAGTAGAAACATTCCTATCATCACAATGTAATTTATATAATCTATTATAGAAAAACTATTCTTTTGTCTTTTGATAAATTGATATATTCCGATTGTATAAATACTATTCCATACTAGTAGTTTTAAATTACTAGTTATTCCATAATTTCTATTTAATATCGTAGATATCAGAAATGCTGCCAGAAATATTACGATTAACCAATCGGTCCAATCTTTATGTTTTTCTATTAAAAAAATGTATAATTCAAAAAGAACCACAATAAAACCAACAAAAGCTAAAAAAGTAAATAATATACTATCTAATGTGGAAGGTAGCAAACTGTATATATTCATAGATCGAATGATTAACGCAAAAATTAAAATAAGTAAATATGATTTTTCCAGATAAGGTTTATTTTTAAGATTATCCATTATTTCACTCCTAAATTGTCCAAAAGTTGTATCCAGTATTCTTTTATTTCGTCCATATTAAAATCATTAACTCTTTTTAATGAAATGTTTTGCCATTTTAAACGCTCTTCATAACTATTACATAGTTTATTTACTTCTCTAGACATTTCATTAATTTTGTAGTTTTCGATTAAAATACCATATTTACCATTATCTAAAATTTCTTTAGCCCCACTATGTTTAAAGCTGATTACGGGTAACCCGCATTCCATTGCTTCGATTAAGACAAGCTGAAATGACTCAATTCGTGAAGTGGAGATAAAAATAGAACTATTTACATAATGTTCGATTAATGCTTCTCCTTTCAAAGCACCAACATATTCAATTACATTTTCTACACCATTCTTTTTTATAAGCCTTAAAAACTCTTCTATTTGGTCCTCTCTACCATTTGCTGCAACTCTTATTTTCCAATTATTTGGTATCTTTTTTGCTACTTCAACTAGATAGTCAAGTCCCTTAATCTCTATATCTAATCTAGAAGTAAAAGAAATTACTTTCTCTTCTAAATTAGACTCTTCACTGGTATTAAAAGTAACAGGATTATGAATTACTACTGAATTATTATTGTATTGTCTATAAGTCTTTAGATCTGTTTGCGTCAAACACACTACTCTATCTACTATTGCTAAAGATTTTTCATATGATCTTAAATAATTTTTTACTAAAGAGCCAAAACTCTGTTCTGCAGATTCATGCATCCACGCTATTTGTTTAACCTTAGGATATTTTTTATTCAAAGGAATTGCAAATATTGACACTGCAGTAAAAGAATTTAGAATGATGCACTCTACATTAAATGTTTCAATTAATTCGTAAAGCTGTTCAATTTCTCCTTTATAGTATTTGTACGGGGTAAATTCTCCACCACTAAAAATGTATTCTGTACTTTTTTTAAACTTGTCCAATAATTTGTTATGCGTCCCTTTAAAAAAAAATATTTTTTCTTCGGGAAGATTAGAATAATTATCTGTATACTTGTAAGAATAATATACTAAATTGTGAGTCTTATCTAGTTCCTTTCCAAGCGTTGCAGCGATGATATTCGCTCCTCCATAACCAAACGAAGGGCTGACTATGCAAATATTCATTAAAATTTCCTCCCTAAGACTTTTTTAGCTATATTGAGTAGATATTTAAATTCACTTGATCGCGAGTAAAAAATCAAGTATAGAATTCCCCCGCTACAAATTGATATAATAGCTTTGTATATTATGCTAACTAAGCCACTATAAACAATAAAGGATTGTAAATAAAGGGTAACTAGGGTAGCTAAAACTAACAAAAAGCAATATTTTGTAAATAACTTTAAGTACACCGATATACTTACCTTAAGACCATACTTAAAAATATAAAATACTTCTACCCATAACACATATCCTAGTGAAGATATTAATGTACCTAAGAGTACTCCATTTATACCCATATCAAAAAATATTAGTAATATTAATGAGCACGTTAAGTTAATGGTGGCTTCAATAATGGATTTCCATCTTTGAATCCAATATAGACCATAGGAGTCTATAAAAACAAAGCTTGTATTTCTAAATATTTGCACCACTAAGTTAATAATAATTAAAGAAACGGTAAAAGAAGGCAAAACATATTTATCGCCAATCCACCAAATTATAAAAGGATTAAGCACTGAAGCAAGGATTAAAGTGGAAAAATATAACATTGAATAATTTACAAACAAGTGTTTTTTAAATAAATCCAATGCATCCTTTGTGTTTGCACTAACAATATAATTACCAATACTAGCAGTTATTGAGTTAGTTACCTGTTTACAGAGATTTTGAACATTATTAATTATCATTGTATAGTTGGAGTAAAATCCGACTGCTGAGAGACCTACAAAACTAGAGATTAAGATACTGTCTGTCCCCATAACAATAACCCCGCCAACTTTAGAGCTCATATTCCCAATTACATTTCTTTTAATGTTACTCATTTTTTTCTTAGACAGCTGCTTTTTTTGATATCTTTTTAATTCACTATAGTCCTTGTCAACTTTGAAAGAAATACTTAGGTTCCCTAATAGTGTAAAAACTAATTGAACAAGTAAATATAATGAAAAACTTTTATAATGTACAAGTAAGTATATTTGAAAAATATTACTTAGCAATAAAAAAATAAAATCATTTAAATTTACAACATACGTTCGTTGATGCGCAATCAATAATGACCGCTTATAAGTAAAGAAATAGCTTAAAACTGAATTTGATAAGTACAACAGATAGTACAAAATAAATTCATTAGTAATTGAATAATTCCCTGAAATATAAGGAAAAAGGGGGATAACACTGACACCTATAACTGCAACTCCAATTCCTATATAATGATAAGCTTTTTTGTACAAATCCATCAATGCATTTATTTCTTCTCTATCCCCTACTGCTATAGGTTTATACATAGAATATACAATAGATGTACCTATTCCTAATTCAGCTAAAGACAAAATACTAAGTACATTAGAAAAGAGACCATTCAATCCTAAGTAAGTTACGCCTAGATACCTTATAAAGAATGTTCTTACCACAAATTGCATAACTAATTTTAGAAAAAATACTATAGTAGAAATAGATGAGTTCATTAGTGAATAGTAAAGTCGTGATTTTTTCATATAATTCCTCCGCTTTAATTTTTACAAACTCAACTAATCAAGTTTTTTTAATTGAATCTCAACCAGTTTTTTGTACCATATGCTTCCAAAGCTTAAAGCGACAATTGCTATTTTTCTTGATTTAGTAAAGCCATGATAAAATAATATGAATCTTCTGTTTTTTTTCAGAAATCCAATGATTTCTTTTGTCTCTGGAATCTGCTTATAATCACTAGATAAAATCAACTTATCCAAAACGTAAAAATATGCCCAACATACTCTACGCTGATATGAATCTTTTAAATCAGGAAAATATCTCAATATTTTTTTCTGATTATACTGCCATGCTTCTATAACATCAAAAGTTTTCTTAGAAAATTTTTTACCCATTATACTATCATTCCTTTGTAGATAAAAATATTTTTCTTCATTTGATACAATGATTTTCTCAGATTCAAGCAATATATCTATAATTATATAAGCATCTTCAAAAGTTTTTCCATCTAAATATCGCTTGTTATAAAAAAGTTCTTTGCGATAAAGTTTGTTCCATGCGTATGCATAAAATTGTGTTCCTTCTAAGACAGATTTTATTGCTTCCTTTTTATTTAATAGAATTACTTTTTTTTCTTTGTTAGCTTTCTTATACTTATCGTCATGAAAAGGAATCAACTCAACAGAGCTGATATCAGCATCATAATTTTTCAAATTCTCATACAAAACTTCATACATATCTTCAGCAATATAATCATCACTGTCAACAAAACCTAAATACTTTCCTCGTGCCACATCAATCCCGGCATTTCTTGCGCTACTTAATCCTCCGTTTTCTTTATGGATGACACGGACACGACTGTCTTTTGATGCATATTCATCACATATTTTACCACTGTTATCGGGAGAACCGTCATCTACTAATATCACTTCGAAATCAGTAAATGTTTGTGCTAAGATTGAATCTACACATTTTCTTAAATAAGGTTCTACTTTATAGACAGGAACAATAATACTAATCTCACACATTTTGCTTCTCACCTTTAACTAATTCTACTGTGTGTATCAATGATTCTTTCAATTCAAATATTGGATACCAACCATTTTCTTTGATTTTCTTGTTATCAAGTATCGCTGTGCTAGCTTTTGAGAAACCTTTTTGTTCAATCTCATCCGGCAATTCAAAAATTACTTGTTTACCGCTGATATCAGCTAGCTGTTGGGCTAATTCTTTTAGTCGTAAATCAAAGTTTTCTGAAGAAACGTTGTACGCCTCTCCTTTTTCTCCTTCAAGCAGTAAATGAAGAATAGCAGAAACAGCATCTCCAACATATACATACGAAAAATATTGGTTTCCTTCACTTTTTAAAACAATATCTTTTTGTTCGACTGCATTTAAAATAAATTGTGAGGATGCTTTCGTATCAGATAAAAGCATCGTCGGACCAAACGTACGGCAAAGCCTTGGAATCACGATGTCGAGGTCGTGTTTTGCGATGTAGGCTTGGCATAATGATTCACTGACTCTTTTTCCTTCAGGGTAGCCTGCTCTCAGTGTATTACAATCGATGTATCCACAGTAATCTTCTGTGAATTTTTCTATATCGCCTCGATTTTCGCCATAGATTTCTACTGTTGATAAAAATAATACTCTAACCGGTTGGGTTGCTACTGTATGTTCCAATACTTGCTCTGTACCTGCAAGATTAGTCATGATCGTACCGATTGGATCAGTTGCGTAAGCCTTAGGATGTGTGTTACTTGCACCGTGTATCAAATAGTCAGCTTGAATTTCTTTTGGTAAGGGTTCTGTGACGTCACCTTCAACAATTTCGAAAGTATCTAATTCAAGATAACTGGCAAACCTTTTTTCAAGCTTCTGACGGTTTCTGCCCATTGCATAAACTTTGATTTTGATGCCTAGTTGTTCATTAGCAGCCATCAACGTATCAATCAAAAAAGAGCCGATCATTCCAGAAGCACCAATCATCAGAACGGATTTTCCATGTAGCTGTTTTATTTTTGGTGTATGATTGATTACTTTTGCCAAATCTTCTTGGTACATTGGTTGTTTAATCAACGTCATCATCTTTCACCTAGTCTTTCATTTTTAAATATGCTTTGAACAATTCTAGATCATCTGTTGTTGTCAATTTGATATTTTTATCAGAACCAGCAGCAAAATATAAAGTTTCTCCCAAATCTACCATCATGGTATTCGTATAAGAAGAATCAGTCATACCGATGTCTTCTTTCACTGCCCGGTCATATGCTGCCCGTAGTTTTCCGTATTGATAAGCTTGTGGAGTTGAGACACGCCTCAATGTGTTACGATCGACATACTGTTCCGTCGTTTCTTCTGTTTTCTTGATAAAAATTTGTTCGTTGTAAGGTAGAGAGGTTACACCGTTACCAAATTCTTTACATTTAACGATTACATCTGACAATACCAGTTCGTCTACTAGTGGACGGATTCCATCATGGATGATGATCGTATCATCATCTTCAGAATAGTCTTTCAAAAACTGAACACCATTATTGATCGACTCTTGTCCTTTTGATCCACCTGTAATGACCCATTTGACTTTGCTAATATTGAATTCTTTGATATACGCCCACATCGTTTCTTCCCAACCAGATTTGCAAACGACTAAAATCCGGTCAACTTGAGGATGGTGTTGAA
This sequence comes from Enterococcus sp. DIV1411a, assembly GCF_050531945.1. Lineage (NCBI taxonomy): Bacteria > Bacillati > Bacillota > Bacilli > Lactobacillales > Enterococcaceae > Enterococcus > Enterococcus sp. DIV1411a. The sequence goes on from NZ_CP172892.1 coordinate 1,748,303, forward strand.
ATGATTCTAAAGTATAGATAATAATAGGTTTTCCTTCAATTGTAATGAACTGTTTTGGGATATCTTGTCCCATTCGTTTACCCACACCACCGGCAATAATAATAGCTGTAATCATTTTTTTTCTGCTCCTTTAGTTAAATAATATTTTCCTTTGTACATTGTGTATGGATGTTCTGGATCAATATAAACTGCTTCATGATGAGAAACCTGATCTTTTTCAGGCGGAAGCTGCATATAGTCACCAAAAACTTGACTTAAATAATTATCATAACCAACTGGTACTGGCATCTCTGTATCTTCGAATGGCACCCACACAGCAGATTCAAAGTCTTTTGCAGGATAAACATTTCCCATGTATTTAGGTCCGACACAAAGTTCAGTCACATAGCCCGTTGGTTCATTATTATATTTTGTCATTTGTTTTTCAGCAAAAGACCATATCTTATATCTCATACGAGGTGAGCGGAAAATAGATAAGAGTATCTTACTACCTGTAGCCATTATTCCACCATGTTTTTCAGGGACGACTTGAGAACAAAATAAAGCATATACTAAAGCCCATAGTTTTTGAATTTTACGGCTAAATTTCGAAACAGGGGCAACATCTAACGGGAAAATATCAATAGTAATTCCATGGACTATATCTAAATCTCTTTGATAAGTTTTAATAAATGTAGTATCTGCATCGCGGATAGTTGTAAAAGAATTATGATCATTATAATTTTTAGAAGCCTTCTGTATGGGATATTTTTTACTTTTTTCTGAATTAACCCATAGTTGATAAAATTTTTCATAATCCTCTCTAGGCATAAAGAAATCTAAATCATCATCCCATGGAATAAACCCTTGTTCTCTCACAGTACCGATGGCACCACCACCGCAGAAATAACAAAGAAGTTGATTTTTTAGACAAAAATCAACAATCTCTTGAGACATTTTCAACGTAATCTGTTGTATTTTTTTCATTTTTGGATCAGTGCTATACAAAGAAAAACCTCCTATTTTCTTAATTGCGTTTGATAAAATTTTCCTCTTAATTGATTTGGTAGTAAGCTAATAAAAATATGTCCGCAAGAAACAATTATAAAATCTTTTACTGACCCTAAACCGTCTTTCCAGATACGATAACGACCTATAAGACCAGAACCAAGATATTTCATTCCGCCTCTTCTTGCATACATATCTTTGCCAGTTCGCGCATAGACTAATGTTTCTTGAATATTATATCCTTTATAACCTGCCTTTAATAATCTTGCCCAAAGATAATAATCTTCAAACCCACTTAATGGTTGGTAATTTCCCACTTCCAAAATAGCTTTTTTATCAAACATAACGGTCATATGATTAAAGGGATTTCTTCTTTTAGAAAATACACGAATTGCATTGTTATATTCAGGTACAATTCTTTTTCCGATAACATTGCTAAGCGTGCCAGTAAATTCCTCAATATTACTCCCAACAATCGCTATTTCTGGATCTTTTTGGAAGATCTCTAATTGTTTTTCTAATCGTTGGGGTTCCATTATATCATCTGTATCCATTCTGGCTACTAAGCGATTTTTCGTATGTTCTAATCCAATTGCTAAAGCAATCCCCAATCCTTGATTTTTTTCTAATTTTACAACTGTAAACAAGTGAGGATCTTTTTGTTGGAAATAAGTGACAACTACTTGAAGTTTTTCATTTATAGGGCCGTCATAAACTAATACAATTTCTTTTGGCATTACTGTTTGCTCAAAAATACTAGTTAATGCTTCCTTTAAATACTCTGGCTTTTCTTTATCATATAAAGAAAGCAGCATACTTACATTTTTATTTTCCAATGTTCTCTCCTACTTCTTTGCTCAAAATTTTTCCAATCTAGCGATAAATTTTCTCTTGTGAAAAGTCGATTTCTGCTAATGAACTAATATTTTCATCTTCATCTAGTCCTTGAGATGACATCTTATCAAATAAGATTTTGATTGTTTGAAGTAAAATCTTCAAATCTAATAGTAATGAATATTTTTTGATATACAACAAATCAAAACGTAGTTTACTGTTATAATCTGATACATATTTTCCGTATACTTGTGCATATCCGGTAATTCCCGCACGTACATTGTGTCTTAAGTAATAATAAGGATTTTCTTCATTGAACTGATCAACGAAAAATGGCCTTTCTGGCCTTGGACCGACAATCGACATATCGCCTTTCAATACATTAAAGATTTGAGGTAATTCGTCAAAACGTACAGCACGGATAAATTTACCTACTGGTGTCACACGTGCATCGTTACTTTTAGCCAAGACTGGTCCTGATTTTGCTTCAGCTGTCGCACTCATGGAACGGAATTTATAGATTGAAAATTCCTTTTGATTTTTCGTAATACGTACTTGTTTATAGATGATTGGTCCAGGTGAAGTTGTTTTTACCAAAATCGCTGTGATTAGCATAAAAGGTGAGGCGAGGATCAGTAAAATAAGCGAAACGATGATATCAAAGAGACGCTTGAATAGTTCGTATTCTGGTTGGATTCTGAACCCAGAAGCTTCAATGATGCTTTCATCTTCAAAATTCATAATATTCGGATTTATCATTGTCAGATTCTCAAAAGTCGTATTTAAAAATAATTTCTTCTCTTTTTTAGTCACTAATTGATAAATGTTGATTTTTTCATCTTCTGGGATTTTAGAAGCCAAATAGACGATATCCATATCATCGATCAATTTTTTTGTATTTTCGTAATAATTATCGATTGCCACTGCTTCAACCTTATGTTTATTGTTTTTCTTAGATTGAAAATTTTGGATAGCTGGTGCGACATCTTTCTCCAAACCTACGATAAGGACTTTCTTATCACGACTGACTCTTAAGTACAGTTTGTAAACGACTATCCGGTAAACACTAAGTAATATCGTACCTAGGATAAACGAGATCAAAATGACGCCACGCGGAAATGCAAACCATCGGCCAGCAAAAGTAACTACCATGATCCCCAATGCTATTAGTACTTGTCCAATAACAGTAATGAAGACAATATCACTGATCATTCGGTTATAGAATACATAAGCTCCTAACAAAATATTCAACGCAATAAAGATGATGGAAATAAAAATTGCTGAATGCTGAAAGGTCTCTAAGTTTCTCACTGGTACTTCTCCCTGGAATTTCAGCAAAAAACTAAGATAGATCGACACATTTAATACAAGTACATCCATAAGAATAATGAATATTCTGCGTGCCGCATTCCACTCCCCATTTTTATTCATATATACACTCCTAACCATAAAATAATGCCTCTATCATCTTACCATAGCAAAGTTTAAAAACCTAGTGAATAACCAAATTGTAAAGGAAATTAAAAGAAACGGGGAAAAGCGTTTATTGTCTGTTTATATGTGTATTTCTGCATAACAGAAAGTTGTCTCAGAAGTCCCATCACTTCCTTTATGCTGAACTAGTATTCTCCTGCTAATTCCTTATTCACAAGTTACAATATTCATATAATTAAATTAAAAGAACTGTATTTTCATTAATAAAAATGAAAATACAGTTCTTTTAATCAATCAGGTCTCAACGAAAAATCGCCGATTCCTTCTTTAGTTAGATTATCGTTATAAAATGGGTCATGAGCAATATAAGAAGGCCACTTATCTTGCATTTTTTTGATTTCCCCAGCAAAACGTCTTTGTTTTTCTGGTGTATCTTCATAACCTCTTGATTTAGATTCGAAATGGTACAATTCTGCTTGATGTGCATAGACATTGTAACGACCCAGTTCATAAACTTTCAAGCACAAGTCAACATCGTTGAATGCTACTTCTAATGTTTCATCAAATCCATTGACAGCATTGAAGTCAGCTGCCTTGACCATCATACAAGCTGCAGTGACTGCTAAGTAATTGACGTCAATGACCAATCGGCCAAAGTAACCACAATGTGTTCGATCATAGTTATTCAATGCATGTCCTGCAACGCCACCGATCCCTAATAATACACCTGCATGCTGCGTTGTATCATCCGGATAAAATAATTTTGCTCCTACACAGCCGATTCGATCAAACTGTGCATAAGAAACCATCGCTGTCATCCAGTCAGGTTCAATCACTTCTGTATCGTTATTCAAGAATAAAAAGTATTTGCCGTTTGCTTTTTCTGCTGCCAGATTGTTGATACGTGAATAATTGAATGGAATGTCAATTAATTCGACGATAAATCGGTCTTTCAGCTGATGCTTGTATTCTGCAAATAATTCTTGCATTTTAGGATCTGTACTTCCATTATCTGCAATAATGATTTCATAATTTGGATAAGACGTTTTTTCGATGATCGAATCCACACAAGTTTTTAGATCTTCATAGCCATTCTTAGTTGGAATGATCACACTGACCAAGTCTTCTTGCAAAACATCATAAGTGATTTCATAAAAACCAGAAATTCTGCCAGGATGTACGCTTCCCTTGATATTTCTTCTAGATAGAGCATCTGTCAATGCTTTCACTCCAGAATCATAGATGTAGCTTTTAGCTTCTCCATTGCTTGCAGTTGATCCCGGGATCGTCCGCCAGTGATACAAGACACGGTCAATGTGGTAAATGTGTTCTGCAGGAATTTGTTCTGTCACACGAAGAACCAAATCATAATCTTGAGAGCCTTCATATCCTTTACGGAAACCGCCAAGTTCTTTAACAATGCTTGTCCGATATACGCCTAAGTGAGAGATATAATTATTTCCCATCAATGTATCGGGAGACCAGTCTGCTTTGAAGTGCGGGTCAAAGCGATTCCCATCTGCATCGATTTTATCTTCGTCACTGTAGATCAAATCCAGTTCTGGATGTACGTTTAGCACTTTTGCCACTTCATATAATGCAAATGGGGGTAATTCGTCATCATTATCTAAGAGCGCTATAAACTCTCCTTCTGCCATTTCCAATGCAGAATTAGTTGCCAGACTGATGTGTCCATTTTCTTGTCGGAAAACGACTTTGATTCTATCATCTTTTGCTTGATAGGATTCCAGACACTTTCGGATAGCTGGATCAGTAGAAGCATCATCACTGATACATAGTTCCCAGTGATCATACGTTTGATCAAGTACCGAATCAATGCATTTTTCGAGCCATTTGATTTCAACGTTATAGACAGGCATAAGTATGGAAATCAATGGGCGGTAGGCAAATCCTTGTACTTCCTTCCTTTGCTCTTTCAGATCAGGTTTCTCATGACGACTGATCCACTCTGCATAGTCGATCGATCCTGGTTTCAATTCCAGTTTGACCCGGCGGATTGCTTTTTTTACTCCATGAGTCCTTGCATAATTTATCCCTTTTTTCAGTAATCTTTTTTTTCTTTCCCATGAAGATTCAATGCCGTCATCATAAGGATATTTACCGTTTAATTTCACAGCTATGCCATTTTGATGTCTTGCTGTTTGGAAGTCTAAGATTGCTTTTCCTCTCATTTTCCCTGATAAACGTACCTTAAAACCGCTTTGGGTCTTAACATCAAGATTATATAAATGATTGATATCCAATCTTACGACATGTGTTGCTTCAGCAATCACATTTTCTTTTTCTACCTTTATCGTAGGGATTTCTTTGGTCACTTCATCAATTGCCCAGCCCACAATAAGCAAATCGCCAGTGGTCCGTTCACGAGTGATTTGATCGATAAATACGGCAATTTCTTTTTTTTGCACGATTCGTTTACTCCTTATCTTTATAAGTTAATCATTATTTACATTTCAATGATCCATGATTGACCATTTTGAGCCACTGCTTCCACTAAGAATGAACGTTCCTTCTCGCAAAGGATCCGCAGTTCAAATCCTGCTTTTGCTCCTTCAGCTAGCTGTTTTGCTTGATTGACTTCTTCTCGTAAAACAGGAATTGCTTCAAAAAATGGTGATTGGTCGGCTGATAACTTATAGGACAATGGTTGGCGATCCGAATTAGCGATTCCCCACCCGATGATTTTCAATATCTTTGTTTCTGCATCCCAGATTTTTTCGTCAATACATAGAGAAAGCTCTTTTTCTTGGATTTTTTTCGATGTTTCTTTCTTACGTCGCCCTAATCTATGTTTGATTGTCCATTCACCACTTTCCAACAACGTGCAATAGCGATTTATGGTTGTTTTCAACGTCTGATCTAATCTTGTATTATTCTCAATAAGATGATGATTTTCTCTTTCTAATTCATCATTTTTCTCAGAAAGCTGCTTTGTAACTTCAGCCATTGGACGGATTGTTTCCAGCAATTCTTTCATTGTTGGTGTCAATTCTCCGATAAAACGATAGTGACAATGGATAGTCACTTCTTTCCCTGCAATATCCGTTAAAAAAAACTCTGGTAAATCTTTACCATCAAACAAATAACAATCATTTACTGTTTTGACTACAGCATTTGAATCGATAAATGTGAGTTTTTCTCCAGCAGCTTCTGCGCTGAATTCGATAAAGCTAGGTTGCTGCGCGAAGCGAAACACCATTCGTTCTGCTAATTCTGATACATGGAAACTTAGTGTCTCATTTTCCCCTGTGAAATTATTGAATGGTATTTGTTGAATTATTTCATCTTGTTTCGTTTGCTGGATTACTTCTAATACTTTCACATAATTAGAATTTTGTGGCTGCGCAATGGAACTTTGTGCTACTGGATGTTTCATCAATGAGAAGAAGTATTGGTAGACTTCGCCAAATGGTCGCATTTTGAAATCATAACGTACAGCTTCCGGCAATTCTTCATAAGTTGATTTTAATTCTGTATCACCTACAGCTAAGTACAAATAATCTTCAATATTGATGTATAATCCTGCTTTTTCAAAAACTTTTTGGAAGCCATCATGAGTATAAAAAGAATTATGGGTTTCATCTAGCAAACCATAAGAAGCCCATGGCAATTGATTATTGAACAAATCAATCATGACAGAATTATGCGCCAAGTTAGGGAATGTAATTAGAATTTCTCCTTCTTCATTCAAAAATTCTCTAACTTTCTTCAACGTTTTTCCAGGATCTACCAAATGTTCTAAAACATCGGCAAACAAAACGTAATCAAATGTTTGTCCAGCATAATAGTTTGCCCATTCAAAACTTTCGATATCTCCATAAAATCCATCTTGGGCAAACTCGCTGACAAAATCGAACAATTCCTTATCTAGCTCGACAATGCTCACTTCACATTGTTTTGCTCCGATCAAATGTTTCGTTAATCGGCCGTTTCCAGGACCAAACTCTAAAACTTTACTTCCTGGTTTGATCTGTGCGGCAATTTTTCCCACACTGCTTTGTTCATCTAGGTCCATTTCAAAATCATATTTCATTGCTATGAGTCCCTTCTTCCCATTTATGGTCTAAGACCACGATGCCTTCTCCGATATAAGAACCGCTGACAAACAAGTTCATGTATTTTGTCTTGTATACCAAAGGAACCGTTGCATTTTCTTCAAAGACCGCAACGTCAAAATAATATTCACCAGCTAACAAACCTAACTTTTCATACTCCAGATAAAAGATATTCTCACCTTTTTTCCAAGGGATCTTGATACCATCTAGTAGAGTATTGAGTCCGCACACATAAAAATTGTCGACTGTACGCAGAGCAATTCCTAAAACTGGATTTTTGATTGTATCGTCTTTTACTTCATAGGTTACTTTAACGTATAGTTTTTCTCCTTGTTCCAGCATATCCACTGGATTTTTATCTTTATCCAACAATTCGGCTTTCGTCACGTCTACGATATCTGGAGCTGCGAAGCGTTCTACTTGGTTTTTATTTCGATCTACTGTTTTAACTGATTTTTTCTTCAAAAAGTTTTCGTAATTCGTCGTTACTTCCATCGTATCACCATATTCGACAACTTCTCCATTTTTCAACCAATAGGAACGATCACAAAAACGGCGAATCGAACTAATATCATGAGAAACGAATAAAATCGTTTTTCCCGAGTTCTTAATTTCTGTAAATTTTTCCATACATTTCAGTTGGAATTCAAGATCTCCTACTGCCAATGCTTCATCCACAATCAAAATATCAGGATTCACATTGATCGCTACAGCAAAAGCTAGACGAACGAACATCCCACTTGAATAGGTTTTTACAGGTTGATAAATATGGTCGCCAATATCAGCAAATTCAATGATATCATCGACCATTTCATCGACTTCTTCTCTTGAAAATCCTAGAACCATTCCATTTAAATAGATATTTTCATAGCCAGAATACTCAGGATTGAATCCTGATCCTAGTTCTAGCAAAGCTGAGATTTTTCCTTCGATTTCCATCGTGCCGGATGTTGGTGTCAGTACTCCCGTAATGATTTTCAACATTGTAGATTTTCCCGATCCGTTTTCTCCCACGAAACCGATCATCTCACCTTTTTTTATTTCTACATTCACGTTTTTCAACGCATAAAATACATCATGATAGGATTTCTTAAAAGGATTGAGGGCTTCACGAAATCGATCCGAAGGTTTTGCGTACATATTATAAGATTTTGTGATATCTTTTAGTCTAATTGCATATTCTGTCATAGCTATTCTCCTTACAGCACATCTGAAAAATGTGGTTTCAATCTACGGAACACTGCAGAGCCGATTACGAACATTACTAACGTGAAAACCCAGAAATACAAAGTATATGTTCCATGCTCCCAGAACCAAGCTTCACTTAAAAATGACTCACGATAACCTTGAACAACATAGTACAGCGGATTTAATTTCAATATGCTTACAAGACCTGAATCAAACTGATTAGGGCTCCATAATATCGGTAATGTCCACATGATCAACTGCAGCACGATCGTAATTAATTGCATGATATCAGGTAAAAATGGTTGGATCGATGCCGTCAGCCAAGTCAATCCTGTCAAGAAAGCACACATGCAAAATAAATAATAAATCAGCTGTAAAGACATTGCTGAAGGATATATACCATTTATAAGCGCGACAGCTATGCCAATCAGAATGAAGAATAAATGGGTGTACAGATTGGATAGGATTTTCGTCGTGGGCAAGATACGAATATTGAATACGACTTTCTTTACTAAATAAGTATATTCCCGAAAAACAACCGTAGTTGATGCAAATGCATCTGAGAAGAAGAACCAGGGAATCATCCCGGTAACTAAATATACGATAAATGGGTATTTTGCATCGATCATTTGTGCTTTCAGTCCAACACCAAATACCAGCCAATAAATCAATACAGTAAATAGCGGATTGATAAACGCCCATAAGATTCCTAAAAACGATCCTGCATATCTTGATTTGAAGTCATTGATCGAAAACTGTAGCAGTAATTTTCTGTTCTGATAAATGTCCTTCATAAATAAATACAAATCTTTAAACATTTGTGTTCCTCCAAGCGATTTTCAGTGAATTACAGTCAAGTGCCATTTTACCATATTTTTGGTACCGAGCTGCGTTCTTATTTCTTTCTTAATTTTCTATGATACAAGATTTTCTCTAACGTTTCTATTTTACAGAAGATGCTAGACAATTGCAATAAACCAAAAAAGGCTGCGACGGTTGTCACAGCCTCTCTCGTATTTTGTGCCTATCAATGATAGCGTTGGATCCTGGAAGAATGAGCGCTATCTGGTTGTTCCTCATAAGATGTATCATCATAAGTCATATCGTCATATGCCTCTTCCATAACATAGAATTCCTCCGTAACTTCTGGTTCATCATATCGATGAACGGCCATAGCCAACAGGATATAAATAATCGGAACCCATGGGTATGAAGTCAATGTATCCTCCATAAATGACTGCATCATCACCGCAAAAAAGGCCCAGATAAAAGTCATCTGCCCGTTGGATAAATCTGCTTTCAACGTTAAGCGACCAATAAAAAGGATAAGCAGCAAAGCAGCAATCCCAAATCCTATCAATCCATAGATATTCAAAATAGAATTATAACTATTGTGGTTTCCTAAAAATTGGTTTCCTCGCTGGAAGATAAATGTTTTCATTCCTAGTAAAACTTGTTCAGATTTTTCTCCTAGCGTCTGATAGAATTTATGCCAAATATCTTCTCGACCGGTAAACAAATTGACTTTTTCAGAGACAGCCGCCAGATAAGAAATCGGCAAAGCTAAAAGAATCGTAACCGTGTAGGCAATAAATGGCGCACGAATGACACGCATCAACGATTTAGGTAAAAGATCCAATATCGCAAAAACAATCAACGCGACTAATGCACCTCTAGATTGGCAGACCCAAATACCTAAAAAGGCTGCAACGACTGCTATCCCACCGATGATTCGAACATACCATCGTTCAAAAGAACTGGCAAATCCACTGATCAATAAAGCAAGAGTCATCAAAGAACTTCCGATTGTATTCGTATTGATCCAAATATCAGAAAGCGAATTGCCTGGAGCCCAGATGCTTTGTCCTTCTGGTACTTGGATCTCTGTAAATACACGATATAACGTGATTCCGAGGAAGACCGTAAAGACAATCAGATAAATACCGCGATCCCATTTTGTCCACTCGATCCATTTAATTACTAAACAAAATAAAATAATCAAAGGAAACAGTAAGTCTCCAAATAAAGACTCATTTCTTAATTCCCGAAAGTAAGAAAAGAAAATGAAAAGGGCAAGCGCAACACCTAGATAAAGAAAATCGACGCCTTTTGCTTTATAAACATTTAAAATGAGCAAAATAGCCACACTAAAAGCGATAAGTAATGAACTATTGTTATATATAAACAAAGTTGCTGGAAAACCTAACCCTGCTGTCCAAACAAAAAAGACTAGCGTCAGCAACAAAAGCAAGAAACCGACACTCATTTTGTTGACAAATTTTTGTACGATTGCTTGAATTATCTCCACTCTCCTTTCTACTAATATTTCAGGATTATTCTCAGCTAGCCTATTACTGTACGACTAGCTGATTTTCCTGAGTTTGTGTTTGTGGTACATCTGGATAATCCGGATATTCTACTTTAAAAATCATATAACCGTCTTTATCCGGTCCATATAGCTGCGTGAACTGCGCTTCATATAATTGGTTGTAATCAGTTAATGGTCGTTTACTGATCACATAGTCGATCCCTAATTTTTCTGCGTCTTCAAAATTCAACGTGACCGAAAACATATCTGGACGATCTAAAATGAACTTTGTATCTTCCTTAGCGATAAAAGCTCTTGTATGAGCATACCGATTATAATACTTCTCGTATTCTTCTTTCGGATCGATTTTCTTCCATGCAGCTATATCTGGATAAAAGCGTACTGTATTGAAGGATTTCACTCCCAATGTTGGGGTGAAGTTATATAATTCATCTTCAGACAACCAAACTTTACCAGGATCTTGTTGATCGATTTTTTGGATTTCTTTTGCCAGTGTTTTTTCAAAAATCGCTCCTGTACCTTCTACGACTGGATTGACGAAAAAGCCAGATACGATAACTAAGGCGACAAAAGCGAGGTAAAACAAGCGTCTCCAGCCAAATAATGCAAAAGCTAAAATCACTGTTCCCAACACAGCAACTGCGATGGTTTCAAAATCCGAAAAATAATTATCCATTTTCGAATGCGTAATCGCATAGAAATAAGACCATGCATTTACTGCCAACAAAATGAATTTATACCAAATAGGAATAACATCTTCTCTCCAAATATAAGCGATAAACCAGATCGATAATAAACAAGCCGCAAAACTAAAAGTAAGGATGGCTCTTAATGGAGGAACATAAGACAGCAGAGTGATTCCTGCTAGCCATTTTGGCAACCCAACGGTAATCCAAAAGATAGAAAACAGACAAAAAATCATCAAAATACGTCCCAGTAACTTTTGTTCGCTATCTTTTTTGCCAAATAACACAAATGGACTTGCTAGGAATACAGTTGGAAAAAAGTGATAGAACAGGGCCACTTCAGAGTTATTCGAATAGTTGATATCTTCAAAAGGAATTTTCCAATTTGTAAGGAAAGAAAAAAATTCGCCAATCGTCCACTTTCCTCCAGTACTTACCCGTTTTCCTGGATATAAGGTATTCAAAGAAGCTAACAATGCGTCTTTTGACGTTAGCCAGAAATGAACCATGACTCCGCCAATAAATAAAACTGCCCCTCCAATCAACACTACATCCAACAGATCCCATGAAACTTTCTTGCTATAGTAAATAAGCAGGCCAACAAAATAAAAAATCAGCAAGTACGCCAGCATCACTTGATGGGCTGGGTAAATCACTAAAATAAACCCAATACCGAAAATAACCACCAAAAGCATCATCAACGTTCGTAGCCATTTTTTATCATGATTGTAGAAATAATGATAAAAAGCAGTCATCAGTCCCAAAGTAAAGAAAATCAAATCGCCCACATGTTGCATGAACCACCACTGGACTGCTGGAGAAAATGTCAGCGCAAATGCACCGATTAGCGATAGAGCTTTTTTCCTCTTCGTTAATATCATCAGTACTTCGAATCCAAGCAAGACCATGACGACTAATTTCATCGCCCAATAAAAGGAAAGTCCTCGATCTCTTCCGAGGAAAAAGAATCCCCAGTTGAATGGTTTTCCGATAACCGTAATATCCTTTACAGGAGAATTATACGCAATGATCATGTTTTGTCCGTTTAATGAATAATCCTCGTTCACCAACGGAAAGTCCTCTTCAGCTTGTGAGAGGTAAAAAGGTGTCTGCACCAGCCATTCGTCTGACCGCACTTCCCGATTCTGTCCAAAAATCACATCAGTTTTTTTCCCATCGTCTCTTTGCGACACATATTTATCCCAAACACCAAGTGAACTTCCGTTTAAATTAAAAGTAACGATGACCACGATGACTAAAACGCCAATAAGATAGCGGAGTTTTAGAAACAGGTCAAGCACCAAATTCGAATCTGCCTGATTCGCTTTTGGCTTTTCTTTTCGTCGTGCACTTCTTGTTTGTTTTTCCATATCATGCTCCAAATTCTATTTGATAAAAAGGAAATTACTTATTCATTTTTTTGGCAGCTTCCAGCATTTGCGCAAGTGCTTCTTGCCAAGTTGGTATGACAAAACCTAACGCTTCTGTCTTTTTCAGGCTCATGACTGAATACTGCGGACGTGTTGCTTTTTGCGGAAATTCTTCTGACGTAACAGGTGCAACTTCTACATCTGTATCTTTCAATATTTCTTTTGCGAACTCATACCAAGAACAGCTATTTTCGTTCGACAAATGATAAATACCAAATGGTGCTTTTTCTTCGATGACATATACCATAAATTCTGCCAAAGTACGTGTCCAAGTTGGTCGCCCAAACTGGTCATTTACTACAGTCAGTTTGTCGCGGGTTTCCGCTAGGCGTTGCATCGTGAAGACGAAATTGTGTCCATAGATCCCGAAAACCCAAGAAGTTCGTATGATATAATAGTCTTCTAAAATCTCTTCTACTGCTTTTTCGCCTAATAATTTCGTACGACCATATTCATTTAGTGGATTCGTTTGGTCGTCTACTTCGTATTCTACATTTTTGTTTTTTCCATCGAAAACATAGTCTGTACTGATATAGACGAATTGTGCATTCACAGCTTTTGCTGCAAGTGCTACATTTCTTGTGCCATCGACATTGATTTTCTCATCTAATTCTTTTGCTTCTTCTTCTGCTTTATCTACTGCTGTGTAAGCTGCGCAATGGAAAATAACATCGGGTTTTAATTCTGTAATATAAGCCATTGTTTTCTCAGCATCTGTGATATCCAAGTCTTTTGCATCTGTTGAAACATATGGCAGATTTTTTTCATCTAATAAATGGCGCAATTCTGTACCTAATTGTCCATTTCCTCCAGTTAATAAAAACATATGGTTATCCGCTCCTTGATTTTTATTTTAAAAAAGAGACAGGCGAGCGCCTGCCTCACATGTGTTTTTCCATTAATACAGTGAAATTTCCTCTGTATTATTGTCCATTTTTGGCATATGCTGCTTCAACGGCCTCTTTTTCTTTTTTCCACCAGTCTTCATGTTCTTCGTACCATTTGATCGTGTCAGCCAACCCATCACGGAAGTTCGTAAACTCAGGCTGCCAACCTAGCTCTTCTCGCAATTTTGTCGAATCGATTGCATAACGCAAATCGTGCCCTGCACGGTCGTTTACATGGTCGTATGCGTCTTTTGGTTGGCCCATCATTTCTAAGATCAATTCCATCACGGTCTTATTATCTTCTTCACCGTCTGCACCGATCAGATAGGTTTCGCCAATTCTGCCTTTCGTCAAAATCAGCCACACTGCTGAAGAATGATCATTCGTATGGATCCAGTCACGAACATTCTTTCCTTCGCCATATAATTTTGGACGAATACCGCTTAAGATACTCGTTACTTGGCGAGGAATAAATTTTTCAATATGCTGATAAGGACCATAGTTGTTTGAACAGTTTGAAATGGTTGCACGTAAGCCAAAAGAACGCACCCATGCTTTTACTAACAGATCTGAACCAGCTTTTGTAGAAGAATATGGACTTGAAGGATTATATGGTGTTTCCGCAGTGAATTTTTCTCCTTCGCCTTCCCCATGTCCTGGCAGGTCTTCACGTAATGGAAGATCGCCGTAAACCTCGTCAGTAGATACGTGATGATAGCGTACATCATACTTGCGGCAAGCTTCTAAAAGTGTATACGTACCAATGATATTCGTTTGTACAAATGGGAAAGGATCTTTTAATGAATTATCGTTATGGGATTCTGCCGCGTAATGAACAACTGCGTCCGCTTCTTTTACTAGACGGTCCACTAATTCTGCATCTGCAACATCTCCTACGACCAATTCTACGCGATCGCTAGGAAGTCCAGCCAAGTTCTCTTTGTTTCCTGCATAAGTCAGTTTATCCAAAACAGTGACATGCACTTCTGGATGATTGTTTACCACGTAATGAACGAAATTAGAGCCGATGAATCCGGCACCTCCGGTAACAATGATGTTTTTCATAAGAAAATTTCTCCTTAATTCTTAGATTTCTCCGTAAACAAATGGATTTTCTGCTTCAAATCCTTTTAATGTCGGATGACGGTGATCTTTTTCCGACATAATCGCTCTTGATGGATCAATTGGCCAATCAATCGCTAGATCTGGATCATCAAATGCGATGCCCCCATCTGCTTCTGCATTATAGTAATTATCACACTTATAAAGGAAGTTCACATTTGGTGTCAAAGTAACGAATCCATGGGCATATCCTTTAGGTACAAGCAACTGTCGATGATTATGTTCAGATAAGATAAATCCGTCCCATTGACCATAAGTCGGGCTACCTTTGCGGATATCCACTACTACATCTAAAACTGCTCCAGTGACTACCCGAATCAATTTTGTCTGTGCAGCTTCTCCTTTTTGGAAATGAAGCCCCCGAAGGACACCAGCTTCAGCTGATAGTGAATGGTTGTCTTGAACAAAGTCATATTTCAATCCATGTTCTGCAAATTTTGCTTTTGAATAACTTTCTGTGAAGAAACCGCGATGATCGCCAAAGACATCCATTTCTACGATTTTGACATCTGTTAATTTTGTATCTGTTACTTTCATCTGTAAGGACTCCTTATTCAGCGGCCAAATTCAATAAATATTGACCGTATTGATTTTTTTTCAATGGCTGTGCAAGGGCCAGCAATTGTTCCTTATCGATGTAGCCCATACGGTAAGCAATTTCTTCCAAACAAGCCACTTTTAAGTTCTGACGTTTTTCAATTGTTTCGATAAAGGTAGATGCTTCAAGCAATGATTCATGTGTTCCTGTATCAAGCCAAGCAAATCCGCGTCCCATAAGTTCTACGGATAGTTTTCCTTTATCCAAATATGCTTTATTGACATCCGTAATCTCTAGTTCTCCACGTTCTGAAGGTTTGATACCTTTAGCGATAGAAATTACCTCATTGTCATAAAAATAAAGGCCAGTTACAGCGTAATTTGATTTTGGCTGAGCAGGCTTTTCTTCAATCGACAAAGCTTGCATATTCTCATCAAATTCTACTACACCAAAGCGTTCTGGATCATTGACATGATAGCCAAATACTGTTGCTCCTGTATCTTTTGAAGCTGCTCGTTGCAACATTTTAGACAGACCGCCACCATAGTAAATATTGTCCCCTAATACCAAGCAGACACTATCATCTCCAATAAATTCTTCTCCAATGATAAACGCTTGTGCCAATCCATCTGGACTTTCTTGTACTGCATATTCGATCTGCAGTCCTAAATCATTTCCGTTTCCAAATAATTCCTTGAAACGTGGTGTATCTTGTGGCGTTGAAATAATCAGAATTTCTTTGATTCCTGCCAACATCAGAGTAGACATTGGATAATAAATCATTGGTTTGTCATAAATCGGCATCAATTGTTTCGATGTTGCCTTTGTTAAAGGGTACAGACGTGTTCCGCTGCCCCCAGCAAGAATGATTCCCTTCATGGATATATGTTCTCCTTTTTGATTTCAAATTTCACTTTGTTATTATCTCATCAATTGTTATATTTGTCATGGAAATATTAAGGATTTAAACATCTTTTATCAACGTTTAAACCATTTTCGTTTGATCAACGCCGTAATCAGATGAATACGCCAAGAAATTTTTTGCCGTAATTTAGAATGTGTTTCAATCTCACTCGCGTTTAAATCATGTCTTCGGTACAGAGTTAACGGTTCTCTTAGGAACCCAGTCTTCTTTCCTCCCAGCAAACCAATCCACATATCATGCATCGGCACTTCTGACGGGATCGGCAAAATATCGGGTTTTAAAGAAGACCGGAAAGCCATACCAGCACCAATATAGTGACTTCTTATCACATTATTAAGCCATCCTTCTTTGGAATTTCGAAACGAAAAATACGAATCATGGATCTCTTGCAGCTCGCTGTCCACAATGATCAAATCAGAAACTACTACTAGCTGATCCGGATTCTGCTCAAAATAGTCAGTGATCTTTTTCACTTTTGTCTCCAACCAAACATCATCTTGGTCTGCCAAAAAGATTAGATCTCCTTTCGTCTGCTGGATCGCATAACCAAAATTAGTGATCAATCCTTGACGAGGCCCCGAAAAAAGCTGGATTCGCTTATCTTTTTCTGCGTATTCAGTTAATATATCCCATGTATCATCTACTGACCCATCATCAGAAATGACTACTTCATCTTCTGCTGAAAGCTGAGATAAAATACTATCTAACTGCTCTCTTAAATATCTGCCTCCATTAAAGGTAGCTATACAAACCGAACGCACGAATTCACACCTTCCAATTCTTAACATATGAGCGCAAAGTCATCCGCCAGATATGCCGGTTTTTGACGGTCAAGAACTGTTTAGCTGTTCTTAACAATAATTGTCGTCGGTGACTGGATAAATGCCTTTGATCATATTCATGATAAAATCGATTTTCTGCTTGTAAAATAGAACGGTATCGATTACTTGAAACTTTTTCATAGTCTAAAACCGAAAGATCATGTTCCATTCGTACAGGAAGGATCTCCACAGTTTTTTCCAACTGATCCACTTTCCAAAACAGCCAATGATCCAAAAAATCTAAAGAAAAAGCAGGATTAAACCCGCCAATCTTTTTTAGAAATTTGACAGACCAGGCAACACCTGAATTGATTGCCATGATTCGTTCAGCTGTTGGGCCTTCAACTTCTACTGCTTGAGCTGTACGATTGATATAACGATCTGAATATAGGGGAGAAACTTGTCGGCTCCCAGAAAAAATCATCGGAACTGCAGCAACACATTCATCTGTAAAGGTTACTTTACGCAATAGTTCAAAATAATCGTCGTCTAGCCTCGTATCCTGATCCAGAGTGACGAGACAACGTGTTCCTTCATATGCTTGAGACAACGCAAAATTATAAGCCACCGCTAAACCAGGATTTTGCGGATCATGATGGTAAACGATATTTTCTTTTTCAAACATCTCATTTTGCTGCCTTTGAGGACTATTATCGTAAACAATAAGCTGAATTTGCTTTTCGCTAAGTGCTTTGCTTAATGGTCCATAAGCTGGAGATTGACTGAATAGTTGCTGATAAAGCACAACGACTACTAATATTTCTGGTTTCATCAGAAAAAACGCCACCCCCACTTATTGAAAAATTTCATCATAGAAGTCAAAAACACGCGAAACAGTTTTGCATTTCGATGCGCACCCTTCCCGTAAAAATGGATAACTGCATAAAAGGGTGTGTACAATAACTTGTAACCTGCTTTTTCAAAACTCAAACACAAGTCGTTGTCTTCAAAGTACATGAAGAAACGCTCATCAAACCCCTTTATCTCTTTAAATTTATCAATATCAGCTACCATAAAACTACCTGAGATCATCCGTACATAACTATTAGCATCAGTAGGCAATCCTCGGCATTCAAACACAGCCAGTCGTTTGTCAAACTTTTTTTTGACCCATTTGAAAGGCACAAAGCGCAAAACGTAATCAAAAACAGCCAGCTGCTCACGGATGAGGTGCTGAGTTGTTCCATCTTCATTAAGAATCTTAGGTGCTAACATCGCACATTCCGGATGTTCTTTCAATAACAAGACCAATGCTGTAACTGTCTCTTCATCCACTAAAATATCTGGGTTACAAATAATGCCATAGCGAGAATCGCTAGCTATCAGATTGTGATTATGTCCATAACCAAATCCGGAATTTTCATCATGAAAATAGATATCGATGTAGGGATATTTCCTATACTTTGTTAGTCTTTTTTTGTACTCGGGAAGTGAATTGTTGTC
Organism: Enterococcus sp. DIV1411a; assembly: GCF_050531945.1. Lineage (NCBI taxonomy): Bacteria > Bacillati > Bacillota > Bacilli > Lactobacillales > Enterococcaceae > Enterococcus > Enterococcus sp. DIV1411a. Next base: position 1,767,003 of record NZ_CP172892.1, read on the forward strand.
AAAAATTCGGATTTTTACTGCTGTTTCATCTTTTACAGTTGAAATAAAATTATCTAGTGTCCGAAAAATTTTATCACTGTTTGCCGTCACAATACTAATAAGGATCGGCTGGTTTAATTTGTTATTCATCTATATGACGGTTCCATTTCTTCAAATATTTCTGTTTTACTTGCGTACGGTACTCTTTATTCCCTAAAAATCGCAATGTTTTTAAAATAAACTGATGTTTCTCATTGATCAGACCAATCAATTCAAATAATAAAATTGCAGCAAACAACATGGCAATAATCAATATGATCGTTCCGATTCTTCCAGTATAATTCATGACCATAGCTGTGAAAGAAAACATCAAAGCCATCGCATAAATCGTCAGGACAGCACCTTTATGAGTAAAGCCTAAACTGATTAGTCGGTGATGAAGATGTTTTTTATCTGCTGTAGAAAAAGAAACACGGTTTGCTTTTCTCCTAATGATAGCAAAAAACGTGTCTGTTACCGGCACTCCCATGACGATCAGCAAAGAAATCGATGAAACAAAAGTCACGTTCTTCAGCCCTTGTAGTGAAAGGACGGCCATCATAAACCCTAGGAATAGAGCTCCTGTATCGCCTAAATAAATCTTTGCCGGATAAAAATTGTAAGGAAAAAAACCGATAATACTTGCTACAAGACAGAAAATAACAACTGGAATATACACTGTAGAAGCATGGAGGAAAAAATATCCAATGATTCCTATCGTAATTAAACCGATCAATGAAATCCCTGCCGCCAGCCCATCCAAACCGTCAATCAGATTGACCGCATTCGTGATACCGAAGATCCAAAAAATCGTTACGGGAAAACTAAGCCAGCCTAGTTGGATATATCCAATAAAAGGAAGCGTGAAGGAATCAATACGTATATCTGCTACAAAATAAATAATAAGAGAAGCAATCAAGATCCCTATACTTTTTTGTTTAGGTGTCAGCTCATATTTATCATCGAGCACTCCTGTGACTATGATTACTAAAGAAGCAATCAAGATCGGTACAATATACGATTGAGGGATAATTTTACGGAATAAGAATAAAGTCGATATAACAAATGAAATAAAGATAGGCAGTCCGCCCGCTGAAGGCATTGGAACTTTATTTATTCTTCTTTCATTTGGTTTGTCGACCATACCTGTTTGTACTGAAATGATTTTGAATACAGGTGTTAATATCAGTGATAATAAAATTGTCAGAAAAAATCTTATAACCATACTAAAAGAAACAAGCATATGGGCACCTACTTTAATTAAGAGTCATAATTATTATAAATTACTGATATAAATTTACAATAAGAACTCTTGTTTCTACTTTTTTTTATGAGAAAATTTAGTTTTCAATTTATTGAACCATTTTCGGCTTGGATCTCGACGTTTTTTGATTTGATGACCCGTCACGTATTCTTGAACAACTGCATTGATGATTCCGCCCAAAATGATGATCGTAGCAGCAAAATTAAGCCAAAGCATGAGTACAATAAAACTTCCTATGATCTGATAACCGCTGATCCTCGTTGCAAAATACCTAGCATAGATACTAAACACTTGTGATAACAGCATCCAGCCGACAGTAGCGAAGATCGTGCCCGGAATGATCGTCTTCAACTTCAACTGAGCATTAGGGACAATTAAATAAATCAAGAACATGATGACAAATAAAGCTACCAATGTGATTGGCCACTTCAAAGTTTGGAACTGATCGATAAAGTTCACAGGTATTTGTACGATTGGCTGAATAGCATCCAAAATCAGCTGTCCCAACCCAAGAACGATAGTTACCCCACTAATAGCAATCATGAACAAGACAATGACAATTAGTGAGAAGAAACGGACGATCAAAAAATTTTTTCTATTTTCTACGCCATACGCTTTATTCATCGCAATTTGCAAAGCATTGATACTTTGACTTGCAGACCATAAAGCCGCTAATGCAGAAACGGATAACAAGCCTCCTGAACTTTGTGTCAAAAGGTCTTTGATTGCAGGACCGATAAACTGGTAAACGGTCTCAGGAATCACTTCTCGTAAATAGGTCAGTACAGTCTCTTGATCGATGTGGAGAAACGGTAAAATATTACCAAAAGCAATAATCAATGGAAATAAAGACAAGAGTAAATAATAAGCAACGACGACAGAGGTCGTACTCATTTCTGAATCAGTGATGCGCTTTTGAGTCGTCTCAATAAAGCGCATCAGATTTTCATTTTGTTTTATTTTGTTCCAAACTTTCATGTACCTCTCCCGTACCTATTGACTGGCTAGATCAATAAGTGCCTTCTTCTCCTTGTGATGTCAAAATTCTTGGACCATCTTTAGTAATAGCCAATGTATGTTCATATTGGCAAGAAAGTCCGCCGTCTCTTGTATACGCAGTCCAGCCGTTAGGATCCATTTTCATTTTCCAAGTTCCGGTATTAACCATAGGTTCGATCGTGATAACCATGCCTTCTTTCAACCGCAACCCTTTTCCAGCTTCTCCGTAATGAGGAACTGCTGGTTCTTCATGAATCGTAGGACCAACGCCATGACCAATAAAATCACGAACGATCGCTAGATTTTCGCCTTCTACATAAGTTTGGATAGCATGACCGATGTCACCAATCCGATTCCCTACTTGTGCTTGCTCAATACCGATGTACAAAGCTTTCTTCGTTACTTCCATCAATCGGTCAATCTCAGGTGTAGATTCTCCAACTACATAGGCCCAACAAGAATCAGAAATGCCGCCTTTCAAATCGATACACATATCGACTTTTACCAAATCACCGTTTTTCAAAGGCTTTTTACGAGGGAATCCATGACAAATTTCATCATTTATACTGATACAAGTCGCATATTCATACCCTTCAAAGCCAATTTGCGCAGCAATTCCGCCATGACTCTCGATATAGTTTCTGACAAATACCTCAATATCCCAACTTGTGATTCCTGGTTTTATAAAATCACGCAGATTTTTATGTACATCTGCTAATAAAGCTCCAGATTCTGCCATCATTTCAATTTCACGTGCTGATTTTAAAGTAATCATATTTTCGTCTCCTTTTTACAAATCCCTCTCATTTTAACATAGCGGCATACATTTAGCCAAATGACATTCCCCAGGTGTCTCTAGGTTTTATTTTCTTTTCAATGATGTTTTGGTATAATTCATAATTGTTAAATAATTATAAACGAGGAGGCACATCATGGCTTTAGCAAAAATCGTATATGCTAGCATGACAGGAAACACTGAAGAAATCGCCGATATTGTTGCAGAAGCATTTGAAAATCTGGATATCGAAGTCGAAATCAACGAATGTACCCAAGTAGATGCAGATGAATTCGAGGAGGCAGATATTTGCGTAGTAGCTACTTATACATACGATGATGGCGATCTGCCTGATGAGATCGTAGACTTTTATGAAGACTTGCAAGAATTGGATCTATCGGGAAAAATTTACGGTGTCTGCGGATCTGGTGATACTTTTTACGATGAATTCTGCAAATCGGTGGATGATTTCGATGCTGCTTTTGCAAAAACAGACGCATCAAAAGGAGCCGAAAATGTTAAAGTGGATCTGAATGCTGAAGAAGAAGATATCGAAAATTTAGAAGCTTTCGCTAAAGAACTAGTCGCAAAAATTTAATATACTTGCAATAAAAGAGCCATCCAGATTTATTCAATCTGTACGGCTCTTTTATTCATTGCATTCATGGAAGAGTTCTTCGGGAGTTAAAAATGCATACGCTGTAAGAAAAAAGAACTTTTCCTTATTTTGACACATCTCTTGTTATCTACTGATTTGTGGAACTTTTGAGTATATTCAATCGATTTCGATTGGTTCTTTGAATTTCAAGATAGCATCTATACTGTCTTGGATCATCTTTTCAATCTGTTCATCAGTTGGATGGATGATGCTTGAAGACATCAAAGCTGCGATCCCAGTAGCTATGATCCATGTCCCATTATACAAAGATTCGATCTGCTCTTCTGAAAGATTCACATAAGCTGGATCGCGTTTCACTGTATTCACAAAGTAAGTATAAGAGAAATTCTGCATCTCTTTTCCTCCACCATATTCTTCTAAGTACAGTGAACGATACAACTTCTTCTCTCTTCTTGCAAAATGGATATAATTAAAAGCAAGATCGATAATCGTATTCCCTGTATGCTCAACAGTGAACACTTCATATTGTAAATGATCATAGATCTGCTCAAAAAGAGCTTGTCTCAAGTCATCCATATTTTTAAACTCAAGATAAATCGGTTGCGTGGAACAATTCATTTTGTTCGCGATGTTTCTCGCAGTAAATCGTGTAAATCCATCGGTGGCAGCTACTTCATAAGCAGCTGCCAAAATCTGTTCTCTAGTAATCGTCTTTTTTCTTGCCATATTTTTTTAATCTCCTTAATTTTTTTATAACGCTTCCACCATTGATTAATTTCATTGTAACATGTTTTTTTTGATATGCAAAATTAGTTTTTGATTTTCTTCACAAGCTGAAATAGCAAGTAGTAACATATATCATGAAACTTAACCTTAAAAAAATAACCTCCTTTTTTTATTTAAAGGCCTCATTGTTTGAATCATAATTAAATGGTATCATGCTAATAGTTACCAGAAAAAAATGGTGAGGAGGAATTTTTATTATGTTATCTGATTTTAATGAACTTCTAAAAAAATATGCACGCTTAATTGCAGAAACTGGCGTAGCCACAGAAAAAGGACACACAGTTGTTTTACAGATCAGCGTGGAACAGGCACCCCTTGCTCGATTGATCACACAAGAAGCTTATAAACTAGGAGCCGCTGAGGTTATCGTTCAATGGACTGACGACCAGATCCAAAGAGAATTTCTTTTACATGCTGCAACGGATCGTATTGAGAATGTACCACAATCTAAAATCGATCAAGCGGATGAATGGCTTGAAAAAGGAGCAAACAGGATCAGTGTTGTTTCTGCCGATCCCGATGCATTTGCTGGTGTAGATAGCCATCGAGTAGCGTCTTATCAATCAGCGGCTGGCAAAGCACTAATGAATTTACGCAAGGCAACTCAAGCAAATAAAGTCAGTTGGACTGTCGTGGCTGCGGCTGGTAAACAATGGGCAGCAAAAGTCTTCCCAGAACTGCCAGAAGAAAAACAAGTTGAGGCATTATGGGATCAGATTTTCAAAACGACTCGTGTCTATGAAGAAGACCCTGTCTTAGCATGGAAGAAGCATGATGAAAAATTAGCAAAAAAAGCAGAAGAATTGAATCGAGAACAATTTTCTGCCCTGCACTATACTGCTCCCGGTACAGATATCACTATCGGATTGCCTAAAAACCATCTTTGGGAAGGCGCTGGAAGCTATAATGCTCGTGGAGAAAAATTCATGGCAAATATGCCGACGGAAGAAGTGTTCACAGCACCTGACAGTCATCGAGTAGATGGTTACATTTCAAGTACAAAGCCACTGAGTTATGCTGGCACCATCATCTCGGGTATGAAATTTACTTTTAAAGATGGAAAAGTCATTGATTTTTCTGCCGAACAAGGAGAAGATGTCTTAGCAAAACTGCTTGATACAGATGAAGGTGCGCGTCGTTTAGGAGAAATCGCACTTGTACCTGACCCTTCACCTATTTCTCAATCTGGCATCATCTTTTTCAATACATTATTTGATGAAAACGCATCGAATCACTTAGCACTAGGTTCTGCTTATGCCTTCAGTGTGAAAGGCGGTACAGAAATGTCCGATGAAGAATTAGCAGAAGCTGGATTGAATAGAAGTCAAACCCACGTAGATTTCATGGTAGGATCTGACAAGATGGATATCGACGGAATCCGTGAAGATGGCTCTACAGTACCGATTTTCCGAAATGGCGATTGGGCTTGAGTATACTTTCGCACACATGCAAAAAATAATATAAAGCATAGAATAAAGGATCTAAGCTATTGGCTTAGATCCTTTATTTCGCTAAACAACCCCACCGTTTTTTTATATGGTACTTTGAAAAGGAAAGTTGTAAGTATTAACCCATCAGCTATTACTAAAAATAATAAAAAGTCATCTCCAGTTCATTCCCATTGGCTTTACGTAAAGCTTCAAGTTATACCGCTAGAGTTAAGAACGATATATCTTTCGTCGGATAGGACTGGTATAAGCCAATCGAAATCGTTTAATTCGAATCTGTTGAAGTATGAAAATCAACTACACCGTCGACCTAGTAAGTTTTTCTTTAGTAATCAATTTTTGCCTATTTTCTCTTCGACTGTTTATTGAGGGACTAAGACATACGCATGCATCTATTTTACTTTATCAAGGAGTAAATATACTTAGCGTATCGAAACGTTTAGGACATAGCAGTTTAGAAACTACAATGTCTACTTATACAAAATAACCCCCTGTACCGCAAAGGATACAGGGGTTATTTGTACGTTCCTGACTGGAATTGAACCAGCGACCTATCGCTTAGGAGGCGATTGCTCTATCCTACTGAGCTACAGGAACAATTTCAATAAATCAATTGTAGCTTGTTTGTTTTTTACTTGCAAGCTTATCTGCTAAAAAAATCAGCTTATAGGTTAGGCAAAACGTTTCCACTAGTCCTTAACAGATGATAAACTAGAGGTAGAATGAAATAATGCAGGGAGGTTCTTTCCAATGAATGATAAGCCAAAAGAAAAAGTATACGCAGAACGCTTAGATTCATCTAAAAAAAATCGGGAAAAGATTACGAAAGAAGCAATCCAAGACCACAAAAAAGAAAACCCTAAAACAAAAGAAAACAAAAAATTCAAATTTACGAAAAAAGAGGATTTACTTTAACACTTTCCTTCAAATGCCAAGCGAAAAAACAAACGGGTTGTGACATAAGTCTTGTCACAACCCTTTTTTTCGTATAAAAAGCGTCTCAGAAGCAACTTCTTCGAAAAATAAGACAAAATTTAGTGAATACAATTTCTGCCACAAGCTCTATTTTTTATCAAAAATAGTCATTAAGAATTGGCTGTTGCTGTGGCAAGATTGAGCTTAACGTTTCTTCATATTCTTTTGTCACCTGTATTCTTTCTTGGAATACCAACTCTTCCACTTTACGATACCCTAATAATAGCTGCGTGATATGTTGGATACTTCCTCGAACGATTGGGAGTTTTGTTTGTTCTACTTTTGAGAGATGATTTTTTCCATTTTCGATTGTTACTTCCACGATTCCTTCATTCCATTTCGCATAATGATCTTCTTCTATTTGTAGGGCAAATGCAGCTTGTCTCTTTTTAAATGGATAATTTTCCAAAAACAAAGAAATATCTACGATCCTCGCCATCATATAAGGTGTGATCATTACAGAAGCAAATGGATTTTCTAATAGATAATTTTGATCATTACCGCCGTAGCCGCATGAATATTCAAATGTTTCAAAAGCACCATTGTGAGAACTTACGAAGCGAACAAGGCTGCAAAAAGCATCATGATCCAAAAATCCCCACTCCGCAATAATAAAGGAAGACGTTGCAAGCTGATAAACTATATATCCCGTTGCTTCCTCATTATCATCAAAATGCAAAGCAAACTGGTAATTGCCTTTTTGCTTGAATTTATACGTATACCACCAGTCTTCGCGCTTCAGACCAGCTCGTTGGTTTTCCGGCATCTGTTCATAAATTCTTCTGATTGCAGCTTTTGCATCTTCAAAATCCATACGCTTTATTTTTCCAGATTTTTTTTTGATAAGCGGCACATCACGACTGTTTAGTTGATAACTGATTTTATCAAATGATTGTTCATAGCCATAGCGCCGATAGAAGGGATAGGAGAATGGCGCCAGATAAGATAAGCTTACTTTACGATCACGGCAATCTTCAAGGATCTTTTCCATGATCTGATTGATCCCGCCTTGTCCCCTTGCTTCTGGATAAGAAGCAACATAGCCAATGCCGGCCATTAGGTACTCTTGTCCGTAAAAATTCACTGGAAAAGGGGTCGCCATGACTTGACTTGTTAGCCGATCCTCCTCATCAAAAAATCCGTAATTCCAAGAATTCTCCGCAAGTGTACGAAAACGTTCTCGCCTTTCAGGTGTATCTGCCCCATTAAATGCATAAGTGGCTAAATCAAACATTTCCTCAATCGAAGATACACCTAGCTCTCTTACTTTGTTTGTCATTTTGCTGCCCCTTCCTACAAAAAAGCTAGTGAGGATTCGCAGGAAAGATCTATCTTCCTATGAAAAATTCCTTCTAGCTTACTTCATTTTTCAATAACTAAATAGTACCATGCTTCATTGATTTAATACGTTGCTTCGATCATATCTAGCATTTTTTTGAAACGTCTCCGTTTAAAATACATCAAGATTGTTCCTAAAAGCATATCATTCAACTTTTGAAGCATGCCATAAGACTCCATTTTTTCTGTGTAATGAACCTCACAGGTCGAATCGTCCAATGGTTTGATTTGATAATGAACGACGAATTCATTCTTCGTTGTCGATGTACGAAACTTATAAGACTGGTTTTCAATGACTTCTTCGATTTTTATGCGAGCCCGGTTATTTTGCGAGAATTGTTTGACGTACTCCAAATTTTTCAGCTGTTTTCTAGTTACTGATTTGCCGGTCGCTTTACGTACATCGAAAAGGACAGAGTCCATAACTTTATCGTAAAAAAACGATGCTGGAATATTTAATTTTTTCGTGATTTCCATTAGTTATTTTTCTCCTTTGCTTCTTCTCTTTTTTTTCCCTTCATGAAGAAATAGATTCCTAATCCTGTTAGAAAAAGACCTGTGACCATACTATACAAATCATACCTTTGCGAATGTGGATTCAAACTATACAACACGATCAAAGAACCAATACTACATAAAAATAAACCGTTTTTTATCATCTCAACCATCCTATCTTTTTAAACCATTTTCTAAACAGCTGTCGATTGAAAATAAAGGACTGTTCCCCAAGGCTGTGCTTTGATTAGTTCCTTTGCTTTTTTAGCCGCAACTTCCGGATCTTCTGCACTTGTTTCAAAGAACAGCTTGATTCCTTGTTTTTCTTTAAATGTAAAAGTCATTCCTTCTTCATTGTATCCTTCTAACAATTCTTTGATTTCATCTTGTTGCATTGCACTGGCAATTGTAATCATTTCAGTTCCTCCTCGAAAATTCATTATGAGGAACGAAACTTAAAGCGTCCCGCTCCTCAGATTCATCTTATTGTTGTTCGCCTGCGGCAGGGTCCATTTTGTTTGCAGAAATGACAAACGGTGCCCAAATCAAGAAAGTCACGACCATACATACTAATGTTACGATCGGTGCCCGCCAATCCGCTCCTGTTGCTAAGAATGACAATAAGAACGGCGGTACTACCCATGTGACTTGCTGCGATACCGGAGCGACTAGGCCAAGATAAGTAGCTGTCCATCCAATTGCTGTTGCTACCACTGGAGCAATCAAGAATGGGATAAACATGATTGCATTCAATACGATTGGCAGACCAAACATCACTGGTTCGTTGATATTGAAGATACCAGGCCCAATGGATAATTTAGCTACTGTTAGATAATCTGCACGTTTAGAGAAAATCAAGATAGCTATCAATAAGACGATCGTTCCGCCTGATCCGCCAAACCATGCAAAAGCATCGAACGATCCGCGGACCCACATATAAGCTTTTCCATCTTCGATTGCATCTAACACGGCTGGTGTACCAGTTTTTCCGTTATAACCTTTTTGGAAAATATCAATATTGATTAGTTGTGCTTGTCCCCAGATTCCCTCTAGCACTGGTGCCAATACATTTGGTCCATGAATACCAAAGAACCAGAATACTTGAACAAATACTGTGACGATCAATACTGCTCCCAACCCTTGAGATAATCCTAGGAATGGTTCTGCAATATATTTTTGCACCAAATCAATGATCAGTTGTCCATCAGCTACACGACCTACGATATAATTGATAATAGCAATGACGTATAAAGCGATCGTCGCTGGTAAAATGGCTGCAAATGCTTTAGATACTGCTGGTGGTACTGAATCAGGCATTTTGATCGTAATGTTGGCAAGCATCAATTTACAAAAAATAATGACTGAAATAGCTCCCATGATCATAACTGTAAAATAAGCGTTTCCATTCAAATGATCTAGTTTTAGCCAACCCCATAATCCAACTGACAGTGTGCCATCTGCAATCATTGCACCAATCTCAGAACTATTGATTGCATCTGCGACATTTGAAGGAACATTCACATCTAATGCTGCTGATAATGCTGGACCAAAGGAAATACCTTGAATCAAGGTAGCTAAACCAACGATCCCCCCAGCTAGATCATTTACTCCATAAGCTCGGGCAAGATTATACCCCCAAGAAAAGGCAAAGATCAATCCGGCGATTGCTAGTGTACCGTTCCAGACAAAACCATTGATTCCGATGATGACATTCAATACGGCAAAAATTCCTTTGTCTGCTGCTAAACTGTCAGCATAGGTACTGTTAAACTGTTGCGGTAAATCACGAATAATTGCATTGATCATTACAGCGACTGATCCCGCCATTGTTGCGGGCAGTGTGCCGATAAAAGCATCACGCAAAGCAACTAAATGTTTTTGCGCTCCGATTTTTGCGGCAACCGGCAGGATGTATTTCTCCATCCAACTTGATAGTCCGTTCATTTTTTACTTCCTCCTATAAGTTTTTTATATAAAGAGAGTTCTCCTTATAACAAAATAAAAAATCCGTTCAAAAATTTTTCTTCTTCCGTTCAAAAAAGAAGTTGTATTTATTCGCTGTATACGCGACGATAAAGTTCGATGATTTCTTTTGCTAAATCAGTAAACGCAATAGATGTCATTAAGTGATCTTGACTGTGAACAGTCAATAATGTCACTTGCATATAATTTCCTTGTGCTTCTTGTGTCAACATGTCTGTTTGTGCATGATGCGCTTGTATAAGTGATTCTTCTGCATCAGCGATTTTCCTATCCGCTAACTCAAAATCACCGATTTTAGCAGCCGCAATCGCTTCCATTGCATCGCTCTTTGCATTACCGCCAAACATGATTAACCCCATGATGGCTTCTAGATTTTGTTGATCTTCCACGTTGTTATACCCCCAACTGCATACTTGATTTATTTCATTAGATTTTCTGCTTGTGCAAGAACTTTTTCTCCGTTCATCATGCCATAGTCTTGCATATTGATGACATCTAATGGAATACCTTTAGGCGCAAGTTTTTGTTCAAATTGAGCTTTCATGAAACGTACTTGAGGACCTAATAATAATACATCGACATTCTTAGATTCTAAATTATTATCTGCATCTGAGGCAGAGACCGCAAAAATATCGGCTTCCATCCCTTTTTCTTCTGCTGCTTTTTGCATTTTTGTGACCAATAAACTCGTACTCATCCCTGCTGAACAAACTAACATGATTGTTTTTTTTGCCATTTTTAACACTCCTTTTATTTTTTTACACTTTTATATAACGCAAGAAGCATGCCAATAAAAAAAAGAGCTGAAATAGCGTTTTCATGCTTTTTAGCTCTTTTTTATAGTGCGCACACAGATGTTTAGTGTGTAATCAGTATGATTAGTGTGTTCATTTTTTTATTTTATTTTCAAGAAACATTTGTGTAAGAAATGCGATATCATCTTCTGGAATTTTTACCTGATATTTTCGTTCTAGTGCCATCAAGTTTGCCCGAACGATATCCATTTCCAAACGATAAATTTTTGAGAAAATAGACAGTTTCTCAAATTGCCGATGGCTTTCTTGTTTGATCAATCCGTCTAACATGAAGGCTAAATGGATAACGATTCCAGTATCTACTCCAGGTTCCACGATAATCGACAAATCGGTCTGGATCTGCTGAACTGTCTTTTGCAATGAACGGATCAGTTCATCAATAGAAAAGACATCGCTTAATGATCCAGAAAGTGAATCGACAATTTTAGCTGTCGGGATCTCATCATCAGCTATACGCTTTAAAATATTTAGTTTTTCATCATCAAAAACGTCATAGGCTGAAAAAAATGGGATATTTTGATAATCAACATCAACTGTTCCCGCAATTGCTTTGATCTCATATTCTTCCAATAAGGCATCGATGTGTTTTTTGAATGATTCACGTTCTAAAAACTGCATCTGGATCAGTTCTACCTTATTTTGATTAATCACTGGCATAATACGCTGATATAATTTGGCAGCTACTCCTTCACCAGTAAAGCATGTCACGATTACGGCTTTTTTACGCTGTAAAGTTTCAGATTTTTCCGCTTTGAACTGATCACGTACGATCGATTCAAAGGAAAGCTGGATATTTTGATAAATGTCTTCTAAGCTTCTTCCAACACTTGCCATCCGTATCGCTTCTATCACAATCATGGTACTTGTCATCGTGATAGCTTTCGTCCGAATGCCAGTCTCTTCATAAATCAAATCACTGAAGGTGTTTAATGATCCCATATCTGTTAACAAGAGTAGGCCATTCGTCAAATGCTCTTGATAGTTTTTGACATATTGTAACACTTCTTCATACATTGTTTGAACTTCCATAACCAGTGGCATATTAAAAGCTTTCCCTACTTTTGTTCCTAATAGTTCTTGTGCCATCTCCAACATGCTTGAAGCAGTCTGTCTGCCGTGCATCAATACGAGAACATCTACTTTGTTTTCTTTAACAGGCTCACTTTCTCCTAGATTGATAGAAAGAAACATACTAATAAAGCCGATTTCATCAAAAGGAATCTCAACTTGTTCTTCTTCTTCAATGATCGTTGAAAGATCGATTGCTACTTGAAATTCCTTCTTAAAATTTTTCCGTACGTTATTCAAATCTGGGTGGACGATCATATGACCTTCTCTCACACGATCCAATGTACTTTGCAGATGCAAAGCAAAAGCAAAACGAGCTTTTTCATTATAAATACGGTCTAACCGTTTTTCAGCCACATCATACAATTGATTGGTTAACCGCCAGATTTCATCTGGCAAAAGATCTTTGGGAATCGAACTTTTAGTCAATTCTTTGACATATGTCTGGAAATAAGCATCCACATCTTTTGAAATGAGGGTCTCTAGATCAATGTTCTCCACACCGGTTTCGGAAAGAGAAGTGACTTTTTCCTCAATATCGTTATAGACCTGCATGTTTCGTTCTGGATCTTGTGACCAGACAACATCAGCAAATCCTGGTTCAAATGTCAAATACTGACTTTTGCTGTCCATGAATCGGTCGAGACGTTCCGGTATTTCCTTGATTTTCAGTAATCCTTTTTGTACTTGAAGGGAAAGTTCTTCTTTTCGAATGATTAGCTTTTTCTCATGATGAGTACGGTAATGTAAAAAAGATTTTGCACAGACTAGTTTCAAGTCTCGTTTCACTTGACCGATATTTCCTTCCGCATCATAAAGCATGAAGGCAATAATCGCTTCTTTTTCGATATCGATACGTTGATTCAAACGATTCGCTTCTTGTTTGATAAAAAGAGAGATGATTTCATAACGCTCATCCAGTGAACGTGAAGCAAGATTCGGCAAGGTGATTGCCATAGGAATCCGTCGATTGAACGTAGATAAGAAACTTTCTGAAGATTCAGTCGTCGCCCCAATGATCTGAACAGATGCTTCATGTACTTGTGCACTTTCTCCAAGCGGACGGTAAATACCTTTATCAATGAAAGTAAACAGCATTTCCTGCCCTTCCGGCGGTAAACGGTGGATCTCATCTAAAAACAATATACCGCCGTCTGCTTTGGCTATTAGACCGGGACTATCTTGAGCTGCTCCTGTGTAAGCCCCTTTTTTGATCCCAAAGATGTGTCCAAAGAGCAGTTGCGGATTTTGAGCATAATCCGCACAATTGAAAGAAACAAATGGCGCATCTGCAGAAAGCATCTCTGAATCGATTGCAAAATGATACATACATTCAGCAAACATCGACTTCCCTGTACCAGTTTCTCCAAAAATAATCGTATGCAACCCCCGCGGTGGATAAAGAATCGCAGCTTTTGCCTGCTGTATGCTGACTTTTAAAGAATCATTTTCTCCAACGAGTGTTTCAAAAGTCACTTGCGTAGAAGAGTCGACATGCACTTCATCAGATTTTGACTTTTCCGTTGGCAAAGAGTAAACGACTGGTCGGCCAGCGGTTTTTACAATATGATGGGCCTTGTATAGTTCACTTAAATATCGGCTTGCATTGCTTCGATCGATAGTTAAGCGCTCAGCTACATCACTTGCTGTCAATCCTTGTTGGTTTTCTGTCAATAGCTGCAAGATCTCTTCTTGACGTTCTTTCACATAACCCCTCCTCTGGCAACCAATTTTGTTCCCGTTTTCATAATCATAGCATAAAAAGGCGCCTATTTGCGCCTTGCTCCTTTATTTCTCTCTTTTTTTGATTTATTTTTAACTTTTTTTCTTATTTTTTCTTTGTTATATTCTGGGTTCTGCTCCTTTCCAGAAAAAGTTTTCGCATACTTTTTATTTACTGCAGGAGCTGCATCTTCTTTGGTTGGCTGCTCAGTTTGCAGCTTACCTCCGTATAAAAAAATCTCTTCAAGTGTTATATTTGATGGACGTAAAAGCCGTTTTAAATCTCTTAGATTATTATCTTGTACGAGTGTAATTACTATTCCTTCATTACCCATTCGACCAGTTCTTCCCGAACGATGCAAATAAGCTTCTTCACTTAACGGAACTTCTGCATTCACTACATAAGGAAGACCTGTAATATCTAAACCTCTAGCCGCCACATCTGTGGTCAAAAGTGCTCTGACCATTTTCTTTTTGAATTGTTCTAGCGCTGCTTTTCGGAGTAGCTTGTTCTGATCAGAGGCCAGACTTCCTACCGGTACACCTCTATACAGCAATTTTTCTTCCATCACGCCTAATTCAGTCAGTTGATTAAAGAAAATCAGACCATGAAAATCTTCTATATGCGTGAGACGTCTCAAGTAGTCATCTTTCTTTCGTATCGGTACACGTAAAAAGTAATGTCTCAGTCCTTTTCGAGAATCGTCCTCTGCTGTCACGTCAATTGTCTCAAACGTTTTCCCAGTGATTTTTTCAATGCTTTCAAGGGAACGATCTGCTGTCGCTGAAAAAAAAGCTAGCTGATACTCTGTTGGAGCTTGATGAAGAATTTGATCAATGATTTGGCTGTTCCCAGCGTCAAATAGCTGGTCTGCTTCATCAAATACCATTGTTTTCACTTGATGTGCTTTTATTTTTTTTGCTTTCATCAATTCCAATATTCTTCCTGGTGTACCAATCAAGATTTCTGGTTTTTTCTTCAACCCCTCAATCTGACGTTTGACGTTGGCTCCGCCCACCAAAGATTGGACTTTCAACTCTTTGTCTTTTCCCCATTCACGTGCAACATCTGCTACTTGAATAGCTAGTTCTTGAGAAGAAGCAAAAATGACCAACGCACTTGCTTCACCTGGTTCCACGTTTAGTAGTAGAGGCCAAAGATAAGCCAGTGTTTTACCTGAACCTGTAGGAGAAACCGCTACTATACTTTGTTTATTACTTAGTGGCTGAAAAACTGCTCGTTGAATAAGAGAAGGTGAGACAAACCCTTTATCCTCATATTTTTTCTGCCAATTTTCGGGAAATACTTGTACAAATTCGTTCATTAAAAATCTTCCTCATTATCTGCATCGAATTTGATGCCGCCATTTTTTCTTAAATCATAAATCACTTGGTTCACATTTCTAGCTAGCTCGATCCACTCTTCATACAACAATCCCCAAGCTGGATCTTTCGGATGAGCCATGACATTGGCAAAATCCTCTGCTTCATCTGCCATTGGATTTTCTGCAGCTGTTACCGCCAAACCAATGATTTCTTTATGCGCGCGATCATGAAATTGTGCTTGTTCAATTGCATTGACTCCATTCATCACTAGCGTTCCTGAGTCAAAATAAATCTCTGACGGTAAATAAGAATCACCGATTTTACCTGGCTGGATCGATACATCAAAATTCTCATAACGTAAGATCCCCCATCCAAGACCATCTACACCAGTAGAAATCTTTCTTGGGAAATAATGGACTTCTTTTGGCATTCCAAACCAAGCAACAGCTGCATATACAAGGTAAACACCTAAATCCATCAATGCACCACCTGAGAAATGAGTCGAGAAGATATTCGGTTCTTCTCCATCTAATACCTGGTCATAGCGCGAAGAATATTTCATATAGCTGAAATTTGCACCGATTATCTCGTCTTTTAATGGTAAGTAATCGGCAATCTTTTTAAAACCTGATTCATGGATATTTCTTGCTGCTTCAAAAAAATACACATTGTGTTCATTTGCCAAATGGATGATTTCATCCATTTCTTTTGGCGTCGAAAAAGCTGGCTTTTCAACTATCACATTTTTTCCTGCCAAAATTGCTTGCTTAGCTTGACTAAAGTGAAGACTATTCGGAGAAGCAATATAAATGGTGTCCATATGAGTAATATTGAAAAAAGTCTTCAAATCTGTTGCGAATTCGATATCCCCTTCATAATGAGAACCAAATTCCTGTGCTTTTTCCAAATGTCTAGAATATACCGCTGTCAATTCATATTTTTTTGTGCTTAAAGCTGCTTGGACAAATTGATGAGTAATCCAATTTGTTCCGATAATACCTAAGTTGATCATTATTTTACCTTCTTTCTATTGTATAGGATCTTCAAAAGGGATATCTACATCAAATGGAATGGCCTGCTTGACAGTTACCTCATCTGCCGATACTTGACAATTATAGGCGAGGATTTGAACTCCGCTTTGCTGCGCATGTCGAACCATATCAGCTAGTGCTGGTTGCATTTCTTCATGGATCGTTGCCAGATGAAGATGTTCGAATTGAGCAATAAACAAGACATAAGCGGCATAACCATCTTGTGCGGCATACGTTAATTCTCCTATATGTTTCAATCCTCTGAGTGTGGGCGCATCAGGAAAAGCACCAATCGCTTTATTTTCAAGTGTCATACCTTTGACTTCAACAAATGCTTTTTGTCCGACCACCGTCTCTAAATAAATATCAAATTTGGAGTGAAGATAAGTTACTTCACGCTTGTATACCGTAAATGGACCAGTTAATCCTGGTAAAAGGATCGTGCCGTCTAAAATACCATCAATTGCCAGCCGATTAGGCAATTGACTATCGATATTAAACCAGTCACCCTTCTTTTTTACAGCAATCAGATCATAGGCGGTTTTCCGTTTAGGTCCAGGAGCAAATACAATAGCCACTTCAGCGCCTGGTATCAGGACCTCTTTTCCTCTACCTGTATTTTTGACATGCGCAATAATTATTTCTCCGTCTTTTTTCATACAATGTGCTATAAACCGATTCGGGCGGTCAATAAAAAAAGCTATTTCCACTTGCTGATACTTCAAATTATGTCACCTTTCTTCCTACTATGTATCCTATCATAATTTGTAGAAAAACAGTAAAAAAACCAGTCGAAAGTCTTAGAGAAATTTTAGCTTTTATTCGGTACAATGAAATAAAGAAGAAAGAATATGTCTATGCGATTATTTTCTCATAAAGGAGTGATTTGGTGATAAAAAAAATGATCTATTTTCTTGGTTCACTCATTACCGTTCTCTCAAGTTTTATTTACTTGAAAAAGAAAAAACAAGCGGAAAAGTCAGAAGGACTCTCAAAGTATCAAGGTACATGGTTCTTTAGTGATAGCCAGCAAAAACAACAATTACAGATTACATCTGATTACACGTTTTTGATCAACGGTCAGTCTCTTGGCACATCTGTGGTAGAAATAGATGAATATCGTTTAGTCGTACGTGATCAGTATGGTTTTTATCTTATCTTTTCTTGTCCCGAACAAACTCTTTATGACGAATCTGCAGACACTTCATATAAGTTGTTATCTGAAAAATAGATCCCTCCCAATGTATATATATCCTTTATAAACGAAAGAATGAGTCTTCTCTATCATCTTTCGTTTTTTGTTGTAAAAACGTCTAAAAATCCTTTGTTTTTTATTTAGAAAAATAGTCAATTAACGTTTTTTTTGTTACACTTACTAATGATGGTTTTTTACCATGAAAGGATGATCGAATATGACACCAAATCGAGAAGATTATTTGAAAATCATTTTAGAACTAGGTGGAGATACAACGAAAGTCAACAATAAACAAATCGTATCTAGTCTAGATGTCTCAGCTGCATCTGTCAGTGAAATGATTTCTAAACTTGTGAAAGAAGAGCTTGTAGAACATTCCCCTTATCAAGGTGTACAATTGACTGCAAGCGGACTGCAAAAAGCTAGCAGTCTGATTCGCAAACATCGCTTATGGGAAGTTTTTTTAGTTGAACATTTAGACTATAGCTGGAATGAAGTCCATGATGATGCTGAAGTATTGGAACATGTGACTTCGGAACATCTTGCAGATCATTTAGAAAACTATTTGAATCATCCTGAACATTGTCCTCATGGAGGATCGATTCCTAAAAAAGAGGAAGTCGTCCATGAAGAACGCCGACAAACATTGGAGTCCTATCCTGTGGGTACAAAAGTGCGTATCGCACGAGTGCTTGATGAAAAAGAATTGTTGGATTACTTAGTCACTATTGACCTGAATATCAACGAAGAATATGAGATCGTTGACATCGCAGCTTATGAAGGACCGATCACTATCCAAAATGATAGAAAGAAAATCCCCGTCAGCTTCAAGGCGGCCAGCACGATTTTTGTCGATAAAATATAAAGGAGTGTATCCACATGTCTAATGAAAAAAATGTATTGTTTACGATATTCGGCGGTACAGGTGACCTAGCCCAGCGTAAATTGTACCCGTCTTTGTTCCGCCTTTACAGAAAAGGAAATTTAGGCGAGCATTTTGCTGTAATCGGAACCGCTCGCCGTCCTTGGAGCGATGAGCACTACCGTGAAGTTGTCAAAGAAACAATCCGTGCATTGAATCCTTCAGATGAAGAAGCAACTACCTTTGCAAGCCATTTTTACTATCAATCCCATGATGTAAATGATTCAACGCATTATCAGACATTAAAAGAATTGTCTGACCGATTAGATGGACACTATCAATTAAACGGTAATCGTGTCTATTATTTGGCTATGGCACCTCAATTTTTTGGAACGATCGTTTCTCATTTGAAATCACAAAATATTATGACAAAAAATGGCTTCAATCGTTTGATCATAGAAAAACCGTTCGGTTCTGATTACCAGTCTGCTTTTGAATTGAACCAGCAAATCAGAGAAGTATTCCCAGAACAAGATATTTTTAGGATTGATCATTATTTAGGAAAAGAAATGATCCAAAACATCTCAGCTATCCGTTTTGCCAATAATATTTTTGAGGCTCAATGGAACAATCGCTATATCGACAATATCCAAATTACTTTTGGCGAAAACCTCGGTGTAGAAGATCGCGGGGGTTACTACGATCATAGTGGCGCACTTAAAGATATGGTGCAAAATCATATTTTACAGGTTGTAGCATTACTTGCAATGGAACCGCCAGTAGCATTTTCCGAAAAAGAAATCCGTACAGAAAAGATCAAAGCATTGAAAGCTATCCGCATTTATAACGAAGAAGAAGTGTTAGAAAACTTCGTTCGCGGGCAATATGCTCAAGGTGAATTGGATGGTGTACAATTCAAGGGCTATCGCGAAGAAGACAAAGTGGATGCTCAATCAGAGACTGAAACATTCGTCGCAGGCAAATTCACTATCGATAACTTCCGTTGGTCAGGTGTTCCTTTCTATGTACGTACAGGCAAACGTTTGACTGAAAAAGGGACTCGGATCAACATCGTATTCAAACAAGTTCCTGTTAATGTATTCAAAACATCTGTCGATGAACCATGTGACGATACGACACTTCCACCTAATGTTCTAACGATCTATATTCAGCCAACTGAAGGATTTTCTTTATCCTTGAATGGGAAAGAAGTAGGGCAAGGATTTGAAACGGAACCAATCAAATTGGAATTTAGAAATAGTGCAGAAATGGTTGAAAATAGCCCAGAAGCTTACGAAAAATTACTATTAGATGCGTTGAATGGTGATGGAACGAACTTCTCTCATTGGGAAGAAGTCGCTCAATCTTGGCATATCGTGGATGTCATTCGAAAAGCTTGGGACCAAACACAACCGGATTTTCCCAACTACAAAGCTGGATCAATGGGACCTAAAGCAGCTTTCGAACTACTTGAAAAAGACGGATTCGAATGGATCTGGCAACCAGATAACTGGTATCGTGAACGTGGAAAATTAAACGATTGATAACAAAAGGGGGTGTGACAAAGAACATGTCACACCCCCTTTTCCCTTTTACTTTTCTTCGAATCCTTCAGCTACAGCTTCAGGATAGAAGTCTTCAACGATTTTTGCACAACGACCGCATAGATGAGGAAGTTTTTCATCTACTCCTACATCTTTACGAACTTGGCGACAGCGATCGCAAGTTTCCCCGTCTGCTTTTTCCACTGTAATAGCAACATCATCAAATACCATAGCGTTATCTGGCACTTGTTCATCTGCTGCCATAACTTCAAAGTAGTCTGGTGAAACGATCAATAATTGTGCAATATCTGCATCCAAAGCTTTTAACATTTCACGAACTTGTTGTTTTGGATAAACAGTTAGTTTTGCTTCCAAAGATTTACCAATCAATTTGCTGTTTCTTGCTTCTTCCAATGCTTTTAAGACATTATCACGGAAGTCCATGAAAGCAGTCCAGGTATCCATCAATTCTTCTTGGTTTGCAAACTCTTCATAACCAGGAAACTCGCTTAACTGAACGTACTCCTCTTCTTCTTTCAGGAATGACCAGATTTCTTCTGCTGTATGCGGAATGATAGGAGTCAATAATTTTGTCAAAGCTACAGCTGTTTGATAGAAAACAGTTTGCATGCAACGACGTTGATAATCATCTTCTGCTTCAATATAAACTACATCTTTAGCAAAATCCAGGTAGAATGACGATAGATCAACCGTCAAGAAGTTCATAACTGTACGGTAAATATGCATGAAGTTATATTTGTCGTACCCTTCTTCTCGGATTTCTTTGATTACTTGGTTCAATCGAACGGTCATATATTTGTCTACAGAACGTAAATCATTGTAAGAAACAGTATCTTTTTTAGGATCGAAATCTTCTGTATTCGCTAATAAGAAACGCATCGTATTTCTGATTTTACGATATACTTCTGCCACTTGACTTAAGATATCCATAGAAACACGAACATCTGCTTCATAATCTACACTAGATACCCATAAGCGAAGGATATCTGCACCAAATTGTTTGATCACTTTTTCTGGTGCAATGATGTTTCCTAAAGATTTACTCATCTTACGGCCTTCACCATCTAAAGCAAATCCTTGAGAAATAACTGATTTGTATGGTGCTACACCATTGATAGCCACACTAGTCGTGATACTTGAGTTGAACCAGCCACGATATTGGTCTGATCCTTCTAAATACATATCTGCTGGGAATGATAATTCTGGTCGCTGACGTAAAACAGCTTCATGAGAAGAACCAGAATCAAACCAGACATCCATGATATCTTTTTCTTTTGTAAATTCGCCATTAGGAGAACCTGGGTGGGTAAATCCTTCAGGAAGAAGTTCTTTCGCTTCTTTTTCAAACCAGATAATTGATCCATGTTCAGCAAATAATTTTGCCACATGTTCGATTGTTTCTGGTGTGATGATTGCTTCTCCATTTTCAGCATAGAAAATCGGAAGTGGTACTCCCCATGCACGCTGACGGGAAATTACCCAATCGCCGCGGTCACGGATCATATTATACAAACGTGTTTTACCCCATGGGATAACCCACTCTACTTTTTCTACTTCATCCAAAATATTCTGACGGAATTTATCGATAGATGCAAACCATTGTGGAGTTGCCCGATAGATCACAGGCTTTTTCGTCCGCCAATCGTGAGGATAACTATGAGTAAAGAAATCTAGCTTCAGCAAAGCTCCTTTTTCTTTTAATAGATCAGTGATCATAGGATTTGCTTTGTCATAAAAGATTCCTTCAAATCCAGGTGCTTCTTCTGTAAACAATCCTTTTGAGTCTACAGGTGACACTACAGATAGTTTATATTTGCTACCAGCGATATAGTCATCTTCCCCATGTCCTGGAGCAGTATGGACTAATCCAGTACCAGCGTCTAAAGTAACATGATCGCCTAAAATCACAAGTGATTCACGTTCATAGAATGGATGACTTGCAGTCATATATTCCATTTCTTGTCCAGCAAATTCTTTTAGAACTGTTACATTTTCCCAACCGATTTCTGATTGGACTGTTTCTAGCAAATCTTTCGCTACGACAAACTTACGGCCATCGGCTTCCACCAATACATACGTAAATTTTGGATTTACAGCAATACCTTGGTTTGCTGGCAATGTCCATGGTGTTGTCGTCCAAATGACAAAAGCTGTATCTTCATCAAGAATATCTTTGCCGTCTTTGACATTGAAAGCTACAAAAATAGATGGAGATTTTACATCTTTATATTCAATTTCAGCTTCCGCTAAAGAAGACTCACTTGACGGAGACCAGTAAATTGGTTTCAATCCTTTGTAAATATAGCCTTTTTCAGCCATTTTACCAAATACGCGTACTTGTGCAGCTTCATAAGAAGGATCTAATGTAACATAAGGATGTTCCCAATCTCCTGCAACTCCTAGGCGTTTGAAATCTGCTCGTTGCTTATCTACTTGGGAAAGTGCATATTCACGACATTTTTCCAAGTATTCTGCCATGGACATTTCTTTACGTTTCACGCCTTTATTAGCCAATACTTGTTCAATCGGCAATCCATGTGTATCCCATCCTGGAACATATGGTGCACGATAGCCAGACATTGATTTTGAACGAATGATAATGTCTTTACTGATTTTATTCAATGAATGTCCTAAATGGATATTACCATTGGCATATGGAGGTCCATCATGAAGAACAAAGCTAGGTTTTCCTTCGTTCAACTCTTGTCTTTTTTGGTAGATTCGATTTTCTTCCCATTCTTTTTGCCACTCGCCTTCTCGGTTTGGCAAATTACCACGCATAGGGAATTTTGTTTTTCCTAATTGCAAGGTTTCTTTCATTTTCATTCAACCATACACTCCTTTATTTGTTTTCCGGACACAAAAAAGCATGTTCAGCCGCAAGGGACGAACATGCCGTGGTACCACCCAAATTTAGTTGCATCTATCTAGTGCAAACTCTCTGTGACCAATAACGAGGTCAGCCGCTGCTTCTTACTCTAATTTCGGAAAAGCAGGTCTCAAGTAGAGGATCTTTCACCATGCAGTGTCTTACCGAACTTCCACCCTCATCGGCTCGCTTTAAGAATAACAAAGTGCTTTTCTGTTCTACTCGTTTTCATTTTCACCAGGCACGATCGAGATATCAATAGCCTGTGTATCAAATGCCGTCATAGGTGCTTCTATGACTCCTGTGTCTGAGTTTACATCAGTATCATTTTCATTGTCAAGCTGTTTTGCTAAAACTTCTTTGATCACTTCATGGCTGTCAGTCACGTAGCTGGAGAATGGTTGTAAAATTTCATCCCATTCCGGACTTTTCACTTGTTCTAATTGAGACTCAAGCATCAAGCTGATACGTTGATGGAATACTCGTGTTTTTTTCTTAAGATCTTCAGTTTCTGTCGCAAGCTGTCTTGCTTTTTCTGTTGCATCTGTCAAGATTTTTCTTGCTTTTTCTTCTGCATCAGTTGTTAATTGATGTGCACGTTTTTCAGCGTTCGCAACTAACTCATCTGCTTTGTTTTGTGCAGAAGTAACGATCACTTCGGATTCCTTGCTTGCACTTGTTTTTACTTTATCAGCCGTATCTTGAGCTACGATGATTGATTGGTTCAAAGCATCTTTTAATTCATTGAAGTACTCAAGTTTTTCTTCAGAATGTTTGACTGCTTTTTCTAATTCTCGATTTCTTTGAGTCAATTCCTCATAGTCACGAACAACTAAATCTAAGAAATCATCTACTTCGTCTTGATTATATCCCCGCATTTTTGTCGGGAATGTCTTATTTTGGATATCTAATGGAGTTAAAGCCATGAGTAAACCACCTTTTTATTTTATTTACGTAATACACCGAACAGTACCCTGTACTTTTCTTTTTTCGTCTTCCCCTCAAGTTCTTGGATCTGGACTCTGCCATAACCTCTGACTGAAATAATATCTAATAGTTCAAGTACAAAATCAGGTCTTGTATTTTCTGTCCAGTTCACTTTTACTTTACCAGCTTCGATCAGCTGCTTGGACCGCTGTCTGGAAATATTATAAATCTCAGAGATCACACTGTCTAGTCGCATGGAACTAACTGTTCCTCTTTCTTGTGTCCAGCTATCTTTCGGCATAATCATTTCTGTGTATTTGATTGGTTCCAAGCGTACAGCAACCTTTCCAATCTTTGTTACTTGTGCAGCAACAAAATGATCCACCTCATTTGCAATAAATACTTGCCAGCGATCACCGTCCGAGATGATATCGCCAAAGTAAGAGCGTTTGATCCCCGTTCCCACTAAAGTTCCAAGGATTTTCCCATGACTTAGGCTGGCAAATTTGCTAGGATAATGGATTTCATACAATGCTGTTTCAAAATCTTCCTTTACAGGTTCGTAATAATCGGGGAAAATCAAACATCTTTTTCTTTCTGCCTGTTCATATCCGCCATAAAACATGAAACGCAAATCACTGCTTTGTCGAATCAGTGTTTCTAAAATATAGGATTGTCTTGGGTCAAGAAATTCGGTCAGATAGGGTGCATATTGTCCTTGAACTTGTTCAATCCAATCGCCTACCGAATCGATAAATGTACGTTCATCTGCCCGAAAGTGCTGGTATACATTTGCATCCAAAATTTTCCCCTCCTATCTATTCTGAGAATAAAGATTTTGTTGCTTCAATCAATAAACTAAATGGACAGTTATCCATATAACGATCTGTGCTAAACCTTGTACGGCTAAGTTCAAGATCAGGATTGCCCCTAAAATTGTGAAATCCAAGGGTCCAATCCTCAAAGGCAGACGATCGAACAAACTGATATACGGTTCGCAGATCTTAGCTAATAATCGTCCTAGCCCTGATTGATACCCGCCTGGAAACCAAGAGAGCAATGCATATACCATCAAGATAATGCTATAGAAATAGGCTGCCCGTTGAAGTAAATGAAGTAATAGTACAATAGTATAAATCGTAGTTCCTCCTCTTACAGATCAAACAAATTCGCATCTGCAAAAGATTGAGCGGTTGAACTGTCAATCTCCATCCCAGTCGGTGTACAAAGAAAAATCTCATCTCCAACACGTTTGATATCTCCATCTAGTGCATAAACTGTTCCTGTTAGAAAATCAACGATTCTTCTCGCTTGTTTTTCTTCTACTAAATGAAAATTCACTAAGGTTGCTTCTCCAGCAATGATTCGTTTAGCAATCGCCATAGCTTCAGAATAAGCTCTTGGTTCCATTACAGTGATTTTTCCAGCAAGATTTGCTTTAGGTTGTGTAGAGGTTCTTGAAGCTGTTCTTTCTTTCGCTACAGTTTTTGTAGGTGATTGATGTAGTTCAATTACTTTTTTCTTTTCAGCCGGCTGAATACTTTCATGCGTTACAGGACGTGAAGTCGCCGTTTTTTGTTTTTCATGAGTATTCGCAGCAGATACAGAATGAGTTGATTGATTCTGTGTTGTATTTTTTTTAGTTGGCTGTACAGCCTTTTTTGTTGTTTCAGGATAATCTTGGTATTCGTACTCTTCCTCATCAGCTAATCCGAAAAAATTAGCAATTGCTCCTCTGTTTAAAAGCGGCATTTTTGTTCCTCCTTTATTCGTCTTTGAATAGCGCTGTTCCTACACGGATAAATGTTGCACCTTCTTCAATCGCAATTTGAAAGTCTTGACTCATCCCCATACTTAATTCACTACATGGTGCATGGGCATAACCTTTTGCTTGAACAAGATCACGCAA
Organism: Enterococcus sp. DIV1411a; assembly: GCF_050531945.1. Classification (NCBI taxonomy): domain Bacteria; kingdom Bacillati; phylum Bacillota; class Bacilli; order Lactobacillales; family Enterococcaceae; genus Enterococcus; species Enterococcus sp. DIV1411a. The sequence continues at coordinate 1,792,992 of NZ_CP172892.1, forward strand.
TTCTTTCAGCGTACCAAACACTTTATGGATTTGCTCATCAGAAGCTTCTTTAGGCGCCATAGTCATTAACCCAACAACCTTGATTTTTGTGCAGGCAGCTAAAGATTCCACAAACGGTAAAAGCTCATCTGGTGAAATTCCATGTTTTGATTCCTCACCAGAAACATTTACTTCAATAAAACAGGATAATTCTTTCTCTAACCGCTTCTGGATTTCTTCTGCTAATCTTAAACTGTCCAACGCATGAAAGTAATCAATTTCATTTACAATCAATTTTACCTTTCTGCGCTGTAAATTACCAATTAAATGCCACTTTATTTCAGGAAAATCAAATAAATCTTGTTTCTTTTCTAATAATTTATCTACTCGGTTTTCTGCACAATTCATAACGCCAGCTCTAACCAATTCTTCAGCTTGAGCGGATTCAACAGATTTTGTTACAGCTACTAATGTAACTTCTTTCGGATCACGATGAACAAGAGCACACGAATCCTGAATTTCTTGCTTGATTTTCTGCAAGTTGTCAGCAATCATGTGCTCTTCCTCTCCTTTATTTTTTACGACGGAAAAACGGTGGCGTATTTAATTCATCATCGCCATGAGATTTTGTTTCTTCGCGGTTGAATGTATCAAATTCTTTTTTTTCGATATTGTCAAAATTGGAATCATCAACTCTAGGACGAACATTTTGTTCACGTCTGATATCCCAATCGCCAAAACTGTTTTCTTCTTCTGAAGAAGTTGGTTTAGCTTGATCCATATCTAATACAGTCTTTTGAGCAGGTGATTGCATTTGTGCTTGTCTAGCTGGTCGGCTAGACTTGCGTTCCTTTTTTGATTCATCGATACCTGTTGCGATGACCGTCACACGGATTTCATCGCCCATTTCTTCATTGATAGATGTACCTAGAATGATATTTACATCGCCAGTTGCTGCATTTGCTACGATATCTGAAGCATCTTGTGCTTCGAACAATGTCATATCCAAACCGCCTGTGATGTTAAGAAGTACTTGTTCAGCTCCATCAATAGATGTTTCAAGCAATGGAGAGGAGATTGCTTTTTTCGTTGCTTCTACTACGCGATCTTCTCCACTAGCCACACCGATCCCCATCAATGCTGTACCTTGGTTTTCCATCACTGTTTTCACGTCAGCAAAGTCAAGGTTAACGTAACCTGGCGCTGTGATCAAATCAGAGATACCTTGTACACCTTGTCGTAAAACATTATCTGCTTCACGGAAAGCTTCAAGCATCGGTGTCTTTTTATCTACAACTTCTAATAAACGGTTATTTGAGATAATTAATAATGTATCCACATTTTCTTTCAAACGAGCGATACCTTCTGCAGCAAAACGGCCACGTTTCGGTCCTTCAAAAGTGAATGGACGTGTCACGACACCAACAGTCAATGCGCCCAATTCTTTAGCGATACCTGCAACGATTGGTGCAGCACCTGTACCGGTTCCTCCACCCATTCCTGCAGTGATGAAAATCATATCTGCACCGTCTAAAGCTTCGCGTAAGGATTGTTCACTTTCTTCTGCCGCTTTTTGTCCAACTTCTGGCTGAGAACCAGCACCTAAACCACGAGTATATTTGGGGCCTAATTGGATAACTGTTTCAGCTTTTGAATTTTTTAATGCTTGCACGTCTGTGTTGGCTGTAATGAATTCAACACCTTTAACGTTTTCTTCAATCATTCGGTTTACAGCATTTCCACCGCCACCACCGACTCCGATGACTTTGATTACTGCGCCGTCATTGATATTATTATCAATTGAGAATTCCATATCTTATTCCTCCCAGGATGAATTAATCAAAAATATTTGTAAAGAAACCCTTGATTTTATTTTTTACATTTTCTCCGGACTCTTTTGGTTCCGGCTCATCGTAGATTGTTTCTTCAGGTGCTTCATAGCTCTCATATGTGTTTGTTGTTTCTTGTTCAACTACCATTTGACGAGCTGCTGAGGTTTCACCCGTAACAGCAATTTTTGCCAATTGATACACTTCACTCAAGTTTGCTGAATAATCCACGATACTTATTACATTTGTAAATACCGGGTTTCTCAGTCCCATGTGATTTGGAACATACAATTTTACATTTACGCCGAAGATTTCTTGTGCCAAGTCCACAACACCAGGAAGACTAGCAGCTCCGCCTGTCAATACGACGCCACCTGGCAACTCTAATGCTTCGATTTGGTCCAATGCATCTTTTGCTTTGTTGAAAATCTGTTCCATTCGAGCTGAAATAATTTCTGACAAGTAGCGTTCATCGACTTTCACTGGTTCTGACTGACCAATCACATCTACTGGAAATTCTTCATCTGGTGATGTCCGTTCTGGGTATGCATCACCGTAGTTTATTTTCAACGCTTCTGCATTGTTAAATGACGTATTTAATACAATAGAGATATCTTTAGTGACAAATTCGCCACCTTCTTGGTCAAGATTGGTAAACTTCAATTGCTTATCATGCATAACAGCCGTTGTTGTTTGGCCGCCACCCATATCAATGACGATCGTACCAAAATCTTTTTCTCCGTCAGAAAGAATTGATTCAGTCAGCGCTAAAGGAGTAATCACCATTTCGTTGACGATTAATCCGGCATTTTCCACGCATTTACGTATGTTATGGATGATCGTTTTAGGTCCTGTAAACAACAGACCGTACATTTCTAATCTTACGCCGATCATTCCACGAGGATCTTTGATTCCCTCGAACCCATCGACAGTAAAATCTTGTGGCAATATTGACACGATTTGACGTTCAGGAGGTATTGAACGAACAAGGGCAGCTGAAGCCACATTTCTGACATCTTCATCGGTGATTTCCTTTGAATCTCCGTTAACTGCAATCATTCCCTGGCAATTTTCTACTTCAAGCATGTTTGCTGGCAAACCGACACTTACGCCTTTGATCTGGATACCTGCTTTTTCTTCTGCTTGTCGTACTGCTCGTTGTATCGCTTGGACCGTTTTATCGATATCAACGATAATGCCTCGGTTAATCCCTTCTGATTTTGCGTTTCCTACTCCAATAATATTCATTTGGCTGTCGATATATTCAGCCACGACAACTTTAACAGATGTCGTTCCAATATCAAGGCCTACATACATTCCTGTTTTTGCCATGAATGGGATTCCCTCCTACTTACTATTCCATATACAAGCGAACAACTAGCGTCCGTTTTAAAATATACTTATTAATAGATATATTCACTGCTTCCAATTCTACCATAAATTACTGGTTTTTAGAAAGTACATTCTTACTTTTTAAAGTTGTTTTATCAATTTTCATTTAAACTTGACGGAGTTGTACTTGGATTATCTTCTATTTGACTTGTTTCACTTGAATCATTTGAATCAGATGATCCGTTTGTGTTAGACGATCCAGGTGTTTGTGCTGCTTGCGTTTCTGCCTCTTCACTTGATTCGTTTGTTTGATCCGCATTTTCTTCACTTTCAGTTGTTTCTTCCGATTGGCCCGATTCTTCCGTTTCTTGAGTGCTACCGTAAGGATGCGAGAAGATACCAACTTCCATGTCGATCACACCTTTTTCATCCATATCTTTGGCTACTTGCGAATAATATTTCATTTGGTTCGCAAGATTATTGATATTTACAATAACTTGATTGCCGTCATTCATATTCAATTGGATCAGATTTTTATTGCTTGCTCTTGGCGTGTACTTGATTTCAGAAATTGCTTTTTGTAATTCTGATGATAACTGATTGTATTGCTTTGTTAATTCTTTGATTTTTGCAGAGTCTTTGAACTCTTCCAAGATAGGGAGATTTTTTGTAGGATTTGCTACTTTTTCATCTAATACTGTTCCATTTTCAATCACTGGGTAGTATTGATTGTTTTTTGCGATCAAAGCAATCTCTTTATATTCTGTTACATCCAAATCGAATTCATTCATTCCTTTGAAATGTATATTTGCTGTTTCGATTCTTGGCTGTGCTTTTTTAAGGCGATCGATATAAGTAGATCGATGAAAATACTGTCCCCAAACATTTTCTCCTAATGACAATTTTGTATCAGAGATGATTTCTTGGCTGTTGACTGTCTTATTGCCTGATACTGCAACTGCTTGTAATTTGCTATAAGGAGAAACATAATAGATCAAAAAAATCAGCGGTATACCCAATACAGTGATGATCAAAGCTAACCGACGAAATAGTACTTTGTGCCGTTGACTTTTTAAATTGGGCAGCCGGTTCAAAAAAGAACCGTTATATGGTCCACCGTTTTTCTTTTGCTTGATCTCTTCAAAAAATTCGATTTTTTTCTCGGACTGGCTTTCTTCTTGCTGTTCCTCTTGAACCGTTTTTTCTTCTTCAGAATCTGAAAGGGGTGTATCTAATGTTATGTCTTCTTTTTTTGGCTCTTGGTTTTTCATCTCTTGTTCTGCCAGATATTTTCGGTTAGCCTTTTGCCAAGGAGTCAAATTGTTTTCATCAGAAGACGGATGAGACAATTTTTTTGGTTCTTTTTTCTTACTCACTAAGACCACCGCCTTTATTTTTTGATTATTTGTTTTACTAAGTCATAAAGACGTTTTGAAGCATCAGGGATTCCTTGTTCTTTAGAAGCTCGGCACATTTGCTTTTGCAATTCTTCATCACCCATGATTTCGTTGACTGTCTGACTTAGTGATTCACCTGTTAGTTCATTATCTGCAATCATTTTTGCTGCTCCTGCGTGAACAAGACTCATTGCATTTTTAGTCTGATGATCATTCGTAACATATGGGCTGGGAACCAACACTGCCGGTAACCCCAGAGCTGTGAATTCTGCGATCGAAGTTGCACCAGCACGCCCCACCAGCAGATCACTGGAAGCCATGACCTCTGCCATATTTTTGATATAAGGCTGGACACTAATATTTTGTATTTCAGGATTTATTTTATTTAGGATCTCTTCATAATATCTATCTCCTGAAGCATACAAAACTTGGTAAGAAGAAGGAATATATTCACTTAAAAAAACTGATACTGCTTGATTGATTTTAAGTGCTCCTTGACTACCGCCAAAAATCAAGACTGTTTTCTTTTCTGGATCCAAATCAAATGTTTTCAAAATATCTGATTTTTTAGTATCTGCTACTTCTTGTGCTCGAGGATTACCTACAAGAACTGCTTTGTTTTCAGGAAAAAAGGAAGCCGCATCTTTAAATGAAAGAGCGATCCGATCCACATATCGGCTTAAAAATTTATTGGTAACACCTGGTACACTGTTTTGTTCATGGATAATTGTTGGAATACCCATTTTGGCTGCAGCGTACACTACCGCTCCGGAAACATATCCTCCAGTACCGATAACGATATCTGGTTGAAAATCACTGAGGATTTTTTTTGCTTGACGGATACTCTTAAGAAACAATCGGACCGTCTTGATGTTATTCATGGAAATTTTTCGTTTAAATCCTTGAATCTCCAAGGTATGGAAAGGCATTCCTGTATCAGGGACGATTTTGTTTTCTAGACCTCGTTTTGCTCCCACATACATGAATTCAGCATTCGGTTCTTGAGTCTTTACATAATTGACAAAGGCAAGAGCTGGATAAATATGTCCCCCTGTTCCTCCGCCTGTAACCAAAATTTTCATTTTTTATCGCTCGCTTCTACTTTTTCTATTTTAATCGGTTCACAGCTTCCATGAATCTGTTTCCTCTAGTTTCAAAATTTGGGTATTGATCCCAGCTGGCATTCGCTGGCGATAATAAAACTACATCACCATCTGTACTGTTTTCTAATGCTAAAGGAACTGCTTGTTCTACAGAATCGGCTGTTACTATTGTCTCGATGCCTGCTTTTTTTCCAGCATCCATCAACTTTTCTTTTGTTTGGCCAAATACGACCATTGCTTTGATTCCTTTTAATGAAGGAATTAATTCATCAAATGTATTTCCTCTGTCTAATCCGCCAGCCAATAACACGACCTTAGACGTTTCAAATCCACTTAGAGCCATTTTAGTCGCTAAAATATTGGTTGCTTTTGAATCATTATAAAATTTTCTGCCTTGGATTTCTCCTACATATTGCGTACGATGTGGTACGCCATGGAATAAATTCAACGTTTCTCGTATAGCTTCATTTGATATACCATACAATTTTGCTACAGAAATAGCAGCTAGTGCATTTTCTACATTATGCTTACCTGGTACGCCAAGTTCAGATATTTCCATTATTTTTTCTTTTTTATAGTATATTGAGTAATCGTCAGCATACACACCGTCTGCCAACACTTCTTTTGTCGAGAAAGGCAGTACACGTGCTTTTGTTCTTTGCGCTAATTCTTGTAGTTCTGACTGATTCCAGTTAAGGATCAGATAATCTTTTTCTGTCATGTTTTTTTGAAGGTTCCATTTAGCTTTGACATATTCTTTTCTTGTACCATGATAATCAATATGTGCTTCATAGATATTGGTAATCACCGCTATATGAGGGCGGAAATCTGTGATTCCCATGAGTTGAAAACTAGATAACTCCATCACGATTTTATCTTCTGGTTTCGCTTCTTGCGCGACACCACTTGCTGGATACCCAATATTTCCTGCTAAACGTGCAATTCCTTGATCTGCTCCTGCATTCAGTAGTAGTCCTGTCATCGTTGTTGTCGTTGTTTTTCCGTTCGTTCCTGTAATCCCAATAATTGGGCATTCCGCTACTTCGTAAGCTAGCTCAACTTCCGTAATTACCGGAATACCCATTTCTTGGGCTTTTGCTACTAAAGAATGACTGTAGGGAATCCCTGGATTTTTGACCATCAATGAAAATTCTTCATCCAACAATTCGATTGGATGACTGCCTGTTATTACTTTTATCCCTAAAGAAAGCAGCTCTTGTGCTTCCGGATTTTCGTCAAAAGGTTTTCCATCATTAACGGTGACAAGTGCGCCCAATTCATGTAATAATTTGGCCGCACTTACTCCGCTTTTTGCGAGTCCTAAGACAAGCACTTTCTTATTTTCATATGTTGATATTTTTTTCATTTCCCGTCATCTCCTACCAAACGATCCATAATGTGATCAACGAAGTCACAATGCTGATCAACCAAAAAACTGTATCAATCTTCCACTCCGACCATCCGCACATTTCAAAGTGATGATGAATTGGAGACATTTTAAAAATTCGTTTTCCTGTAAGCTTAAAGGAAGTAACTTGAAGCATCACACTTGCTGTTTCCATAACATAGATCAAACCAATCAAAAGCAATGTCCATTCTTGGTTTAGCATTATAGAAATTGCCGCTAAAAGTCCGCCCAACGCTAATGAACCGACATCTCCCATAAAAATCTTGGCAGGTTTTCTGTTGTAGACGAAGAAACCCAGTAAACCTCCTAAAACACTTAAGCAAATGATTAATACATCATACTGATGCTGATGCCAAGCAATTAGACCGTAAGCTGCAAAAGAGATACTTCCTAAGCCAGCAACTAATCCATCGATGCCATCTGTCAGATTTACTGCATTTGAAAATCCAACAAGCCAGAAGAGAGCGAAAATACCATAAATGATTCCTAAAGGTAGATCTAGTCCGAAGAAATTCAATACACCTGGATAACCTTCAGAACGGTAAACAAGATAAAAGATGATTCCCCCTAGAATTTGTCCAATCAATTTCTGCTTCGAGTTCAGTCCCATGTTTCTTTTCTTGAATATTTTTATAAAATCATCAAGAAAGCCGATTACTCCGTATAACGCTAATACAAAAAGCAAGATGAAAAGAGTAGGAGTTAGCTGTTTTTGCCAAGCTCCAACCCAAATTCCTGTCAAAATAGAGCCGATCAGAAACACTAAGCCGCCCATTGTAGGAGTTCCGGCTTTGCTATTGTGCCACTTTGGTCCCTCCTCACGAATCGCCTGACCTTGCTTTTTCATTTGAAAGTAACCAATAAATAGCGGCATTGCGGCAATTGTCATTGCACAACTGCTGACAATGGGAATCAATGCTTGTGTCCATTCCATGCTCTTTTCTCTCCTATTTCTCTTCTTATTCTTCTAAAGTAAAACTAAGTTTGTCTTCAGTGATTTTTTCATATGGAGCAAGTTCTTGTTTGACACAATAACCATCTCCATCAAAACTAACTTCAATACCGAGGATTTTCCCCAGCTTCATGATATCTGCTTTTGACCATCCTGTTACGTCAGGCATCAGCTTATCACCACCAGTGTATAGGATCAGTTTTTCTCCAGAGATCAACTGATCACCGTTGGCAGTAGATTGTTTTTGTACTTTTTTACCATTACCGATCACTACAGGTTGCAGTCCACTTTTTTGAGCATCAGCTGCTGCAACGTCCGCTTCAAGATTACGATAATCGGCTACGGATACTTTTTCTGTTTTTGTTTCTGTATCTGAATCTTCTTCAGTTTCTTTAAAATCCATTGCCCGTTTCATCAATGGATTTGCGATTTTAGCCAAGGCCATTCGATCATATGTCTTAGGGTGTTTCATTGTTAGATACAAGACATAGTCTGGATCTTCAGAAGGAACCATCTCCACAATCGAATACAGGTAGGCTGTATCTCCTGTTTGATATCCCCCTGTATCAGAAGCGATTTGGGCTGTTCCGGTTTTTGCCGATACATTGTATCCAGGTACACTATATACACCATAAGCACTACCGTAGTTTTCGCTTTCGACAACATCTCTCATATATTCACGGACTTTTTCTGTTGTTTCTTTTGAAAAAGGTTGCCCTAGAACTTCTGTTTGAGTTGTTCGCTCTTCTCCAGTTTGGGGATCCACCACTTTGCTGATATATCGAGGTTGAATCATTGTACCGTTATTCGCAATAGAAGTGAAAGCTTTCATCATTTGGAAATTCGTCACACCTACCGCTTGTCCATAAGCACTCATTGCTCGGTCGACAATATTTGATGTAGGTAAAGCACCGTTTACTTCATCATCTAATCCAGAATGAGTACTTTGTCCAAATCCCAGTTTTTGTAAATAGTTATACCATCGTCCGCCTAATCGCTGTTCCAGTATGACCATCCCGACGTTACTTGACCATGAAAGAGCTTGACGCATGGTCAGCACACCTTTTTCACCAAAGTCATGGTCATTGATCGTAGCATCTTCTACTTGGATTTTTCCAGATTGGAAGGTTTCATTCTCGTTGAATTCTCCTTCTTCGATAGCAGCTGCAGTAGTGAAAACTTTCATGGTTGATCCTGGTTCATAACTATCTTGTACCAAGAAATTACGCCAGATAGCATCTTTTCCAGTCAATCCTTCCATTGTTTCAGGATTGAAAGTAGGTCGTTGTCCCATTGCCAAGATTTCTCCGGTTTTTGCTTTCATCAGGACTGCTGTCAATTCTTCTGGCTGATATTCTTCATTTACTTGATCCATCAGTGTTTCTAAATAACTTTGTAGTCTGCTGTCTAAAGTCGTGTAGATATCTTGTCCGTCGACAGCTTTTTCTTCTTCTGCCACTGTACCTGGCAGAGGATTTTGAAAATTATCTTTTTGATAAATAATCTTACCATCTTTACCGCTCAAGATATCATTGTAAGCAGACTCCAAACCTAGTTTACCAACTAAGCCATTCTCATCTTTGTCTGGAACTGCGTATCCAATAAAATGAGAAGAAAAGACGCCATTTGGATACATCCGAGCCTGATGGTCGACAAAGTAAAGACCAGCGACACCTTCTTTTTTCATGTCCGCTTCGATGTTTTGCTTGGTTTCTTGGGAGATATTTTTCCCATAGCTACCAAATTCAACTTGATACAGCTCTTTTTTTGCGCCGTCTTCTAAAATATTCAGTGCATCTTTTTTGTCTATAGAAAGATTCTTATGCAGGATTTCTGCTATTTTATCAAAATTCTTTTCTTCAACATACAGTTTTTTATCCCCAGAGGTATATGTTTTTGAGAGTATCGCTTTAATTGAATAAGAGGAGGCATCTTCTGCGAGCGCCACACCGTTACGATCATAAATCGTTCCTCTTTTTGCTTTTACTACTTCACTTCCTTGGTACAACTGTTTTGTTTTTTCAGCTAACGAGGTACCAGCAACATGACCTCCAATAACGATATACGAGAAACGGACGGCAAATAAAAAGAACAATCCAATACTCGTAGCAAATAAAATGATACCTACTTTTTTGCGATTGTTCATCGGATTTAGATTTTTCTTTTCCATAAACCGCCGAATTTTATTTTTAAGACTCATTTACTTCACTTTCCTTAAATTGTCGTCATTAATAGACAATCCTTTTTCTTCTGCGATTTGTTTAATCCGTTCAGTACGAGAAAGTTCGTTTTTTTCTTGTTCTAAACTCGTTTTTTCTTGCTTTTTATCATTGATTTCTGTTTGTATTGACGTGATTTCTTTTTCAGCTCCGCTGATATTTGTGCGCAGCATAACTGTTAAAACACATAAAGCAACAATAGCAATCGCCACGCTTGCCACAGCAATTTTTTCCAAAGCAGAAATCTGCTTCAATCGTTTTGCCGGTGATTGTGGAAGAATGATTTCTTGATTCGAAGAAGAATCAGGCATTTGTTGTTCTGGCTGATCCACCAATTCAGGTAAATCATATTCGTAATCTTGCATTTTCTTTAATTCTGCCATCATTCTACTCCTCTTTCATTCTTATTTTTTCTGCAATACGTAACTTTGCACTGCGTGATCGATTGTTTTCTGCTAGCTCTTCCTCTGAAGGAAGGATTGGTTTACGAGTAATGACTTTCAGTTCTGGTTGGAATTCGTCAGGTATGACAGGAAGTCCCGGTGGTAGATCTTGTACCGTACTATATTCTTTAAACATACTTTTGACAATTCTGTCTTCCAATGAATGGAATGTGATTACGCTGATTCTTCCATTGACTTTCAATAACCGGATTGCCTGTTCTAAAGAGGCCTCTTCGGCACCGAGTTCGTCATTTACTGCAATCCGCACAGCTTGAAAAATTCTTTTTGCAGGATGCCCGCCTTTTCTTCTTGCGGGAGCTGGGATGACTTGTTTAATGATTTCGACAAGCTCACCAGTTGTTTGGATTGGTTTTGTTTTTCGTACTCGTTCGATTTCACGAGCAATTTGTTTGGAAAATTTCTCCTCGCCATAGCGGAAGAAAATCTTTACTAATTCATGGTAGGAATATTCATTAATTACGTGATAAGCGGATAAAGGAGCTGACTGATCCATGCGCATATCCAACGGTGCATCTTGATGATAACTAAATCCACGTTCTGCTTCATCTAGCTGAGGAGAGGAAACCCCTAGATCATACAAAATGCCGTCTACCTTATCTACATGCTCACTCAAGCGTTCTTCTAATTCTCTGAAATTCGCTTTGATAAATGTGACCATACCTTGTTCGACATAAGAAGCTAAACGCAGCTTGGCGTGATCGATTGCTTTTTGATCTTGGTCAAACGCATACAGATGCCCTTTAGAACTTAGTTGGCTTAATAAATATTCACTATGTCCGGCACCGCCGAGTGTACAGTCTACATAAACGCCATCCGGTTTGATGTTCAATCCATCTACCGTTTCTTTCAACATGACTGTATAGTGTTGAAATGTTTCAGTCATTAGTCAGCCTCTTCCTATTCTTATAGTCCGAAATCAATCATACTTTCAGCAATTTCGTCAAAGTTCTCTTCTGCTCCTGCAGAAAAATCTTGCCATCGTGTCTCATCCCAAATTTCAATTCGGTTAGATACACCGATGACTACGCAACCTTTTGTCAAAGCTGCATAATTTCTTAACGTGCTGGGTATATTGATTCGTCCTTGTTTATCAAGTTCGCATTCAGTGGCAGCCGAATAGAAGAATCGCACAAAAGTACGTGCGTCTTTTTTAGCCAACGGCATTTCGTTCAGCTTAGCTTCCAGATTTTCCCATTCGCTCATCGGATAGCCGAAAAGACAACCATCCAATCCGCGTGTCAGAACAAACTTTTCGCCAAGTTCTTCACGAAGTTTTGAGGGAACGATTAAACGTCCTTTTGCATCAATATTATGTTGGAATTCACCCATCAACATTGAAAGCCCCCCATTCCTCCACTAACTAAAATTAGTCTACCACAATCCCCCACTTTCTACCACCTTTTCTGGGAAATCCGGGAACAACTTTTTTTATTCATAAACATTTTTTTAAAAATCAAGCTGCAAAAAGCCTTTTAAAAGACTTTTTACAGCTTTTCTATTTTTTTCATAGGTAAGAAAGTATGTTCACAATGATCAAGACAGCGTACAAGACGATTGTCAACAGAAAAACCAAACGCCAAGTCATCTTGAAATAACGCGGATAAATAATTTCTTCATAATAATATGCTTGAAAAACAGCAATACAAATTCCCATTAGCAAAACAGAAATAAAGAAAAACGGCAAGATAGAAATTGTCCCTGTATTTCTAGACAATGCATGCATACCGCCCCACAAAAAAGGAATCGCCAAATCAGGGGCTTTTATTTTAAAACGACGATTTAACGAAAATAATTTTACAAGAAATTGGCAACCAAACAAAACGATTACCGGGTAAATATACCAAAACAAGATAAGTGGTGTGAATGTGCCCATGAACGTAAACTCCTTTTTTATCGTTGCTTCAAGTATACTGTATATACTTTACACAACTGTTTCATTTTATTTAAATTTATGCAGTTATATTCTATATCTTACAAACACATTCCATGTATTCCAATTCCCTATCCGTTATAATAAAAGAAACAGGCAACAGGAGGAAAATCATGATCAAATATTTTACATTAGATAATGAGAAACTGCGTAATACCGGAAAGGAAACTGACCAAACGATCTGGTATTGTGTAGAACGTCCTAATCAAGAAGAGATTCATCAGCTGACACATCAATTTGAAATTCCGTCAGATTACATCACTTCCATATTGGACGATGCAGAAAATTCCCGTACAGAAGAATTCAATCAATCAAAGTTGACAAAGCCAGCGTTATTATTGTTACAATATCCTTTTGCTAAAACAAGTCCTAGCGGTTATTTTCAAGTGGATACATACCCGCTCTCTATCATTTTGACGCCCAAAAAGAAGCTTATCACAATTACGAATCATGAACCACTGTTTTTAAAGAAAGTCTTTAGCCAGACCTTTCCAAAAAGTGATATTTCACCTAATCTCAATATCTTCTTTCAATTCATTTGGCAGGTCACACTCTCTTACAACAGTTATTTAGCTACGCTTCAATCTCAATGCGATACTTTGGAAGCCAAACTTCAAGTATCCACTGAAAACAAACAACTTTATCAAATCATGGATATCCAAAAAAGCCTCGTTTATTTCAGAGAAGCGACTTCTGCTAATTTAGATGCATTGAAAGAACTAGCGCAAAATAAACTTTTCCAAGAAAATCATGCTTTGAAAAATCATTTACGTGATGTATTGGTGGAAACAGAGCAGGCAATGACTACTTCTCGCATTCAATTAAAACTAGTAGAACAAATGAATCAGACTTTTTCAGCAATCGTATCGAATAATCTGAATAATATTATGAAAATTTTAACTTCTTTAACGATTATTTTAACTATACCGACAATCGTCGGCAGTATCTATGGAATGAACATTAAGTTACCTATTGCTGAAAGGGATGATGCCTTTATATGGCTAGTTCTATTAACATTATTTATTTGTATCGTAACTACCTATTATTTAAAAAAAGGGAAGTTTTTATAAAAAAGCCCTCTTGTGGAAATGGCAAAAAGATTGTACACTTGAATCAACTAATTAATGACGAGGTTGAAAACAATGCGTGAAAAAAAACAAACAAGTACTTTTGCTAAAGTAACAAAATTTGTCATTTGGACAATGCTGATTTTAACGATTGGATCTGTTGTATTGACTGCTGTAATGAGTGTCATGTAAAAATAAAATATAGCTATCAGCTGCTGAAAAGGACCTGAACCACTGCGAGGTGGCTCAGGTCCTTTTTGCGAGTTTCAATAGTTCTTTTGCATGTTCGAGTGTGAGTTTTGTAATCTCACTTCCAGCCAGCATACGTGCAATTTCTTCTTCTCTTTCTTTTGTTTTCAACTCTGAAACAGAAGTTTGCGTACGTCCATCAATCACTGCTTTCACAATATAATATTGATAGTCGGCGACTGCAGCAACTTGAGGCAGATGAGTGATGCACAAAACTTGAGAGTATTTCGATATTTGAGAAATTTTATCTGCGATGGCTTGTGCAACTCTTCCGCTCACACCTGTATCCACTTCATCAAAAATAATACTTGTCACACCTTGCTCAGAAGAAAAAATAGTTTTCAAAGCAAGCAACATCCGAGACAGTTCGCCACCAGAAGCGACTTTCACCAAAGGCTTCAGTGGCTCTCCTGGATTGGTCGTAATGTAAAATTCGATTTGGTCAAATCCATCATGATTCAATTGTCTATTTTCTTCTTTTAAGAAACGTACCTCAAACTCAGTGTTTTCCATATACAGACTTTTCAATTCATGCAGAATGGATTTTTCCAATTCTTTTGCGATTTTTTTACGCGCTTCATGAAGATCTGCGGCTTGTTGCTGAAGTAGAAGCTCTTTTTGCTCTAGTTCCTCTTTCATTTTGTCCAATTGACCTTCTGAAAAATCAGAAGAAGCTAGCTCTTCGGTGATTTCGTCATAGTAAGCCAATATTGACTCAATGGATTCGCCGTATTTACGTTTCAACTGTCGGATTAATTCTAAACGTTGCGTCACTTCTTCTAAACGACTCTCATCTAACTCCAATAAATCAATCTGACGACTCATATCGCCGATTGCATCTTGCAGCAAATAGTAAGCACTTTGGATATTTTCATAAATTGCTTCATACTCCACATCTAGATGGGCGATCCCTTGCAGTTCTGAAACGGCCAAGCCAACACCATCTACACTGTTTTGTTCATTATTCGTCAGTGCTCCGTAACCTGCAGCTAATCCATCAGCAATTTTTTGATAATTGCTAAGTTTTTCTCTTTCTTCTTTTAATTTCTCTTCTTCTCCGACTTGCAAATCAGCAGAAGCTATTTCTTCTTGCTGGAAATGGAGCATATCTATTCTCTGAACATAGGATTTTTCATTTTGCTGCACTTTTCGTACCCTTTTTTCCAGCTCACGATAAGAGATATATTCTTGCTGATAACTCTTTTTCTTCTGTTGGAAAGCTACATCTCCAAAACGATCCAATAAAGCAAGATGTGATTCAGGCTGGAGCAGTTCCTGATGTTCGTTTTGTCCTTGGATATCTACTAAATAACTGCCGATTCTTCTTAAATTAGCTAATGTGATGATATGACCATTCACTCGACAAACATTTTTTCCAGTTAAGGACATATCCCGTCGAACAATCAGATTGTCCTCATCTGTTTCGATCCCTAATTCAACCATCAGTTCAGAGAATCCTTCTTGTTTTGGTAGTTCAAACAACCCTTCAAGCACACATTTTTCTGCTCCTTGACGTATATAATCGCTTGAACCTCTTCCTCCTGCTAACAGACCTAAAGCATCGATAATAATGGATTTACCCGCACCAGTCTCTCCGGTCAGCGCGGTCATTCCTTCGTGAAAAGAAAGCCGCAATTCGGGAATAATCGCAAAGTTAGTAATACTGATTTCTTGTAGCATCACATTCGCTCCTCAACTTAAAGGTAATGCAGGAAGTCTTTCTTCAATAAAACTGCCTGGTCTTCAGTTCGTGTAATCATCAAAACATTATCGTCATCATTGATAATCGAAAATAATTCTTTCTTGTAACGTTTATCAATCAAATTTGCTGCTGCCGAAGCATTTCCCGGCAATGTTTTCAAAATAACAAATTTTTCCATTTGGTCAACTGCCACGAAAGCGTCTTTTAATAGTTTTTCCAATTTAGTATTTACATCTTCGTTTGTTTCAGCTGGTATGCTATAACGGTAGCCGCCATCTGAGGCCGGTACCTTGATCAGTTTCAGCTCCTTTATATCTCTGGAAATCGTAGCTTGAGTAACAGATATTCCTTTGCTTTTCAGGATTTCAACAAATTCTTCCTGCTTTCGGATATCTTGCTCACTCAACAATCGAGTAATCAAACGATGCCGATCTTTTTTTCTCATTACGTCTTCGCTCCTTAGCATATTCTTCTTAATCAATGATAGCTTATTTCCTTGGTATAATAAAGAAGAATCCGCATACTTCTCACTTGACTTTCACAGTTACAATTTATTTATGGTCAAACTGTTCGTGTGCATTTGAAACCACTTCTGCCATATTAATAGCTGAATTGATTGTTCCGCTTTCGGGTACTTTCCTCAAGTGAGCCAAGAACTCGATATTTCCTTCTCCCCCCGTGATCGGAGAATAACTTAATTCCAGCACATCATATCCACCTTGTGCCGCAAATGACAAAATGTCTTCTAAAACTTTTTGATGGGTCTGAGGGTCACGAACAATTCCGTTTTTCCCTACAGCTTCTCTGCCTGCTTCGAATTGGGGTTTGATTAAAGCAATCACTTCTCCCTCTTCTTTTAAAATAGCATGTAATGGAGGCAGCATCAGTTTTAGTGAAATAAAAGAAACATCGATAACAGCAACTTCTGGAATTCCTAAGGTAAAGTCTTCGGGTTTTGCATAACGAAAATTCACTCTTTCCATTACGACGACTCTAGGATCTTGTCTTATTTTCCAAGCTAGCTGATTGTAGCCAACGTCTAAAGCATAACTCATTTTTGCGCCATTTTGCAAAGCTGCATCAGTAAATCCGCCAGTGGAAGCACCAATATCTAACAATGTTTTTCCTTCAACAGATAGATCAAATGCTTTGAGTGCTTTTTCTAATTTTAATCCCCCCCGAGAAACATAAGGAAGTTTTTTACCTTTGACTCTTAATTCACTACTCACTGGAATTTTTTCTCCCGGTTTATCAAACCGCTCGTTTTTTTCGTTGTAAATCAAACCAGCCATCACTGAACGTTTGGCTTGTTCTCTTGTTTCAAATAATCCTTGTTTGACCGCTAATACATCTACGCGTTCTTTTTCCATTCTTTCCCTCATTTCTCCACATCAAATTGCTTGATCATCTGGCGCATCAGCCCGCCATCAAAAGAAAAAACGTCCTCTTCTAATTTGTCTATGATCTTGTTGGCGGATAACAGCTCAATCTCCAACGCCTCACGTGTCTTTTCTAGGCCTAATAAACGCGGGTAAGTATTTTTTTCCATACGTTCATCTTTACCAGCTGTTTTCCCTAATGTTTTCGTTGTACCAATCACATCGAGTAGATCATCTCTTATCTGAAAAGCTAAACCTAAATGTTCGGCTAATCGTTGAAGTAGCAATAAGATTTCTTCAGGTTGCTTCGCTAATATGCCACCAGCCAGCAAGGCATAACGAATCAAATGCCCTGTCTTTCTTTCATGAATAAATGCTAATTCTTCTAAAGAAAGCTTTTTCGATTCGCCCTCGATATCTGCAGCTTGCCCAGCAACCATACCTTGTGATCCCGCACAAACAGCTAATTGCTGAAGCAGCAGAAGCTTAGGAGAATTACCTAAGTGTGCCATACTGATTAGCTGGAATGCTCCTGTAAGCAAACCATCTCCGGCCAATATAGCTAATGCTTCGCCGAATACTTTATGATTGGTAGGTTTTCCTCTACGAAGATCATCATTGTCCATCGCAGGCAAATCATCGTGGATCAAGGAATACGTATGCACCATTTCTAAAGCAGCTGCTACTTGATAGACGGGAACATCGATAGGCTCATCAAAGGAAGCAACGGCCGTTAAAAGTAATAAGGGACGTATTCTTTTCCCGCCTGCTTTCACTGAATAACTCATCGCATCATAGAGTCCTCTATCCGTTGTATGTTCATCTAAAAAAGACAAGATTTCTTTTTCTACAGCAGGTAGATGAATAGCTGAAAAGTCAGTTAATCTCATCTCAGCTTTCCTCGTTTCCGTCAAAATCAACTTCTTCATTTGATTCTGTCATCATTTTCGTCAAGATCTCTTCTGCTTTAGCTAATGTATCTTGGCAATGTTTGCTTAATTCCATTCCTCGTTTAAACGAATCTAGAGCTGATTCTAATGGAACGTCTCCTTGTTCTAACTGCATGACAATTTTTTCTAATTCTTGCAGTGACTCTTCAAAAGTTGGATTTTCCATATTTTTATTCTCCTTTGTCTATCTCTTGTACTTGTCCTTTAACGATTCCATCTTGATAATGGATCGTCAGCAAATCCCCTTGATGAATCTCGGAGACACTTTTTACTACTTGATCATTTAACGTCGTATAGCTGTAGCCTCTTCCCATGATTTTCAATGGACTCAACAAATCAAGAGATTGAACAGCTTGAGCAAAACGCTGCTGCTGTTGTTTCATATATTGTTGGATTTTCTCTTCTAAGTGTTTTTCTAGATAAGCAGTTTCTTGGCGAGCTGCTTTAACTCGATAAAGCGGAGCCACTTGTTCCAATTGGTGGCTTAATGCGATCGTTTGTTTTTCTTTCGCATGATAAATTTGCTGTGTAGCTTGATATAATCGCTGTTTCAACTGGTCTAATTTGATGGTCTGACCTTCATACAATCTTTCAGGCTGCCGAAATACATAGGAACGTCGAGCACGCTCGAACCGTTCTTGTTTGCGCTGGATCTGGCGTACAAACGCCTGCTGCAATCTAGCTTGCCGTTCTTGAATGCGCATCAACTCTTCTGACAAAACAGGAACAGCTAATTCTGCAGCTGCTGTTGGAGTGGCAGCCCGAACATCTGCTACTAAATCAGCGATCGTGGTATCTGTTTCATGTCCTACAGATGAAATCACCGGCGTATTAGCTTGATAAATCGCCCGAGCAACCCGCTCTTCATTAAACGGCCATAAGTCCTCAATCGAACCACCCCCACGACCGATGATCATTGTATCGAAATTGCCCATCTCTTCTACTCTCTGGATATTCCTGACAACATTGTCCGCTGCTTGGTTTCCTTGTACAACTGTTGGGAACAAAACCAATTGGACAATTGGATATCTTCTTTTCACCGTCGTGATGATATCGCGGATAACCGCTCCGCTTGGACTGGTAAGGACCGCGATTCGCTTTGGGAAACGTGGCAGCATTTTTTTAGGCCCTTGAAAAAGGCCTTCCTTCATCAGCTTTTCTTTTCGTTCTTCCAATTCTTGATATAAAGCACCTATTCCATCAGGCTCCATGTGCTCTACATAGATTTGATAAGAACCTCCCGCTTCATATAATGAAATACGCCCAACGACAAGGACTTTCATTCCTTCTTTTGGCTGGAATCGTAATTTTTGGAATGCTCCTTTGAACATAATGGCAGATATTTTTGCATGGTCATCTTTTAAGCTGAAATATTGATGGGCATTGGCACGTAAACGGAAATTCGATATTTCGCCTGTTAAATATACGCGTTCTAAATAAGGATCGGCATCAAATTTACGTTTCAAATACCTCGTTAATGTAGTGACAGTTAAATATTCTTGTGCCATCTATTCACCTGCTCCAAAAGCTTCGGCAGATTTTACGGTTTGATACATCAGCATCGTGATAGTCATTGGCCCTACACCCTTTGGCACAGGAGTGATCCAGCCTGCAATAGGCTCCACTTCATCAAATTTCACATCACCGATCAGCTTACCGTTAGCATCACGGTTCATCCCTACATCTATCACTACAGCACCTGGTTTTACGAATTCTTTTGTGACAAAATGTCCACGTCCTATTGCTACGACTAAAATATCTGCTTCTTGTGCCAGTTCAGCCAGATTTTCGGTTTTAGAATGAGCAACAGTAACAGTTGCATCTGCCATCAAGAGTAGCTGAGCCATCGGTTTACCGACGATATTGCTTCGTCCGATAACTACTGCTCGTTTACCCGCCGGATCGATAGAATAAGCTTCAAACATTTTCATGATGCCGTATGGAGTACAAGGAATCTTGTCCGGTTTACCCGCAAGGAGTCTGCCTAAATTCATCGGATGAAAACCGTCTACGTCTTTTTCAGGGCGGATAGCTAACAGGATCTTTTCTTCATCTATATGCTTTGGCAATGGTAATTGGACCAATATACCATGAAAACTAGGATCTTGATTGTATTTTTCAATTTCTGCAAGTAGTTCGTCTTCAGAAATCGTCTCAGGATAACGCTCTACCAATGAATGGATTCCGATTTCTTTTGCTACACGTTCTTTATTTCTTACATAGATTTGGCTGGCTGGATTTTCCCCTACCAATAAAACGACTAATCCGGGATGGATACCATTATCTTTCAATTTTTGGATTTTTTCAGCAATCTCTGCCTGCATTTTTTCAGCTAATTCTTTTCCGTTAATCAATTCTGCCATCTAACCACTCCCAGATATTTTTTGTGTTTTCATTCTACCATAGAATTTTCCCGATTTATAACAGGTTTATGATGATTCATAGAAAAAAGCTAGGACTTACGCCCCAGCTTCTAATTCTTTCAATACATTGGATAAAACACCGTTGACGAATTTACGTGAACGGTCATCACTAAATGTTTTTGCCAACTCGATTGCTTCATTTAAAGCAACAGCCGCTGGTACATCTGTCACATAAGTCATTTCAAAAATCGCGATACGCAAGATCACCAAATCCATTTTTGAGATCCGATTGATGTGCCAATTGTTTTTTAAATGTTTTTCAATCACTTTATCCAATTCATCTTTTTTTGCACAGACACCGCCAACTAGCGTATCAAGATAAACAGGAACAAACTCTGATTCATCTTCGTTGATCATGTCGCGGTGGTCTAATTCGATTGCGTTGAAAATCGCATCTTCTTTTGTTAGGTCTGCATTGAAGTCTAATGGAAATAAAGCCTGCAATGCCATTTCCCGAATCTCGTGTCTTGATAATTCTTTATTCATTCTCTTCCTCTTCATCTTCAAAAAGTTCTTCGATTGTTGGTTGTTCTAATTTTTCAGGAACAACAGCTACTACATGGATATTGACTTCAGATAAATCGATATCCGTCATGAAAAGGACTTGCTGGCTGACCCGTTCCTGCATTTCCATTGCTACTTTAGGAACTGAAACACCATATTCTAGATAACAGTAAAGATCTACTTTCAAGCCATCTTCCTCGTTTGCTAAGTAAACACCTTTTCCGTGAGCTGCACGTCCTAATAATTCAGTGACATTGCTGGCAAAAGTTCCGCGCATTCCGTATACGCCTTCTACTTTAGAAGCTGCAATCCCGATAATTACTTCGATGACTTCAGGAGCGATCACGATCTCTCCTAAATCTTGGTTTGCGTTTAAAATCAAATTTTTTTCATCTGCCATTTATTTATTCCTCCCTTTGCCTAAGCACGAGATACATCCGAATTCTCTATGATGCGGCATAGTGATCACGTGGTAAGAAAACTGCCGCCGATCAGCTGCAAACTGCTATGAATTGGAGAAAACACCCAACTTTATTATCTCTTACAGCTTAAAAGTTCTTCTATAGTGTATCATTAAATCGAGTGATTTTCTATAACAAAGTCTGTGAACACTGATTTTTACGCTTACTTCTTCTATTGATGAAACTATAAGATGATCAATTCTTTTGGTGAACGAGTCAACACACGATTTCCATCTTCTGTGATCAACAAGTCATCCTCAATACGTACTCCACCGATTCCTGGTAAGTAGATCCCTGGTTCATCAGTGATCACATTTCCTGGTACAAATTGCTTTTCTGCACGAGAAGAAACGTTTGGTCCTTCGTGGATCTCTAAACCGATCCCATGTCCTGTAGAATGTCCAAATGCTTCCCCGTAACCATGTTTTGAAATATAATCTCTAGCAACTGCATCTAATTGGACACCAGTCATTCCTGGTTTTGCAGCATCAATAACTGCTAATTGAGCATCTAAGACTATTTGATAAATTTCTTTTAATTTTTCCCCAGGATCACCAATAGCGAATGTACGTGTCATATCGGAAACGTACCCTTCGTAATAGCAACCAAAGTCCAATGTGATCAAGTCGCCTTGTTCGATGATTTTTTTGCTTGCTACACCATGCGGCATAGCCGAACGCAATCCGCTAGCAACGATCGTATCAAAAGAAACACCTGAAGCGCCAAGAGAACGCATATAAAAGTCTAGTTGATTTGCGACTTCAATCTCAGTCATGCCCGGTTGGATCATTTTCAGGATGTGATTATATGCCATATCCGCAATATGACATGCTTTTTCGATAATAGCGATTTCTTCTTCATCTTTCACTTCTCTGAGTTCTTCGATCATCTGTGAAACAGGTACTAATTCCGCATCGATGATTTCTTCTAAAACCGAATATTCTAAAAATGAGACTGTTGTTTCCTCAAAAGCTAATGAGTGCAGTTCTTCTTTGCGTACTAAGTTTGCTACCTCATCAAAAATAGGTCCGACATTTTTAATAATTTCAAACCCTTGAGCCTGCGCTGCCGCCTGCTCGGTATAACGAAAATCAGTAATAAAAAATGCTTTTTCCAAAGTAATAACAGCTAATCCTGTCGTACCTGTAAAGTTCGTTAAGTAACGAAGATTGTACGGACTGGTAACCAAAAATGAATCCAAATTTTCTTCTTGCATTTTTTTGCGCAATTTTTCTACACGTAGCATCATAATGAAACTCCCTCTTTCTTTGCACGCTTTTTTCCATTATAGCAAACTTTTCTTCGTACACGACAGTTAAATAAAAATTTCCGGAAAACTTCTTTTTATTTTAAATAAATAAAGCCAAAAAGGAGTCACAGTCTCGCTGCAACTCCTTTTAGTTTACTATTTTGTAAAAACTTATGATCGTTTTCCAAAGAAAAATGAGACAACTGCTACCAAAATCACTGCGCCTAAAATAGATGGAATAAGTGCCATACCTGCAGCTTTTGGTCCCCATTCGCCGAAAATCGCTTGTCCAATACTTGAACCGACTAGTCCAGCAATGATATTCGTTACACAGCCCATCGAATTTCCTTTACTGGTGATCGCACCTGCAATTGCTCCGATCACGGCTCCAACAATCAATGTCCATAACCAACTCATAATATAACCTCCTTCTTTGCTAATCAATTTTAGCATATGGGATTTAAAGGGGACAAATAATTGGTTTTGCTATTTCATATTTTCTTCTGCAAAGTAAAAAAATAAAGAAAACCTCCTCTTAGAAGTTTTCTTTATTTTTTACTTGCGTTTAAACATACTACGAATACCACGTTTCACTACATCAAAGAAACTCAATGATTGTACCATTCTATCTTCATCTACATATTCTCTGATCGCACGAAGCACTTTTTTAGGTTCTTTGGAAGAAAATGTGTATGTACCATTTTTTTTCGTTTGAATGGCATATCGAGGAATCCATTTTCCCTTTAGCATGACTGATGCTAGTACATAATCCACTTCTTCCCATGGAATTTGGATATATTTGCGTCTATCTCGCGCATGGTAAAACTCAAAACCATTATCACCTATCATGATTTGCCCGTAATCTGTCAGACCCGTAAACGAAGTAGCATCAATTACCAAGTCTACTTTTGTATTGATTGATTGAACCATTTTCTCCCTCCAGATATTTGTTTATGAACAGTATACTATATAAAAAAAGCTCGGGACAACGCCCGAGCTATATTTTTATGGATTATAAAAGTCCGATGACGTGTCCAACAACACCGACTACGAATAAACCAAGGATGATAACGATTGGAGAAACCTTTTTCTTAAGCAACCACATACATAACAATGTTAATCCTAATGCAGCTAAACCAGGAATCAATTGGTCTAAGTTGTCTTGTAATGTTGTTACCTTTTCAGGAGAAAGGGCTAAGCCATTATTAACTTGTTCAAATGCACTCTTGATTCCTTCACCACCTGAAGGCAATTTATCCCATTCGATGTAAGCACCTTTATCTAATTTTACAGTTGATACAACTGGTAAGAATTTGATTGATACCCATCTTTGTACAAGGGCAGCTAATACGAACATCCCTAAAATTGAAGCACCTTTTGTTACGTCTTGTAACAATCCGCCAGAAAGGTCATCAGTAATTTTAGAACCAGCTTTGTAGCCAAATTCTTGTGTATACCACATGAATGCCCAACGAATAATGTTCCAACCTAAGAAGAAGATGATTGGTCCAAGGATATTTCCTCCCATAGCTAATGAAGCACCTAGTGCACCTAGCATTGGACGTACTGTAAACCAGAACACTGGGTCACCAACACCAGCTAAAGGACCCATCATACCTACTTTAACCCCTTGAATCGCTACATCATCAACAGGCGCGCCATTCGCACGTTCTTCTTCCAGAGCCAATGTAACCCCTAAAATTGGAGAAGCAATGTATGGGTGTGTATTAAAGAATTCCAAGTGACGTTTTAATGCTGCAGAACGTTCTTCTTTTGTTTTGTATAATTTTTTGATTGCTGGAATCATAGAAAATGCCCAGCCACCGTTTTGCATACGTTCGTAGTTCCATGAACCTTGAATGAAGGTAGAGCGCCACGCAACAGCTAAACGATCTTTTTTTGATAATTTGATTTTTTCTTCTGCCATTTTATTTTCCTCCTTCAAGATTAATAGTCATTCAAAATGTCGCCTAAAGGGTCACCAGAGTTGCTTCCGCCTCCATTATTTGATGAACCACCCATTTTAGAAAGGTTCAAGTAAATAAGAGCTAATGCAACACCTAAAGCACCTAGAGCAATCAATGTTAATTGAGAAATTGCAGCTACAACGAAACCAATAACGAAGAATGGCCATACTTCTTTTGTAGCCATCATGTTGATTACCAAAGCGTAACCTACAGCTACGACCATTCCCCCACCGATAGCCATACCATCTGTTAACCATGCTGGCATTGATTCAAGGAATGATTGCACAGTTTGTGCTGGGATAAATAGCAACGCTGCTGCTGGGACCGCGATACGAACCCCTTGTAAACATACAGCAATGATGTGCCACATTTCAACCTTACGGATGTTTCCTTCTTCAGCAGCCGCATCCATCAAATGAACGATTGGAACAGCGATTGTACGTACGATCATTGTTAAGAACAACCCTGCAACAGCCAAAGGAACGGCAATCGCGATCGCAGAAGGAACACCTTTAACACCTTGTCCACCTAAAACTAAAATAATTGCTGATGCTACTGATGCTAATGCAGCATCTGGTGCTACAGCGGCACCGATATTTGCCCAACCTAAAGCGATCATCTGAAGCGTACCGCCAAGTACGATACCAGCTTCGAGGTTACCGGTAACTAAACCGATCAATGTACATGCCACTAGTGGTTGATGAAATTGAAATTCATCAAGAATACCTTCCATACCAGCTAGAAAGGCAACTAATACGACTAAAATTATTGAAATAATAGACATGATAAGCCTCCTATAAATTTTAATATTATTTATTACGCTTTTGCTAATTCAGCTTTTGCTTTTTTCAAAATATCATCCATGTTATCGCGTGAATCATTAGGTACTTTACGTACATCGAATTTCACACCTTTTTGTTCAAGCTTCTCAAACGCTTCAACGTCTTCTTGTCCCATAGACAATACTTTACTTACAACGACTTTACCAACCGAATGCGCCATTGACCCAACATTTAATTCTTTGATGTCTACGCCACCTTCAACAGCTGTCAATACGTCTTCAGGATTTTCAAATAAAAGCAATGCTTTGGTATTTCCAAAACGAGGGTCTTTTGCTACTTCGATCATTTTGCTAATAGGAATAACATTTGCTTTTACACCTGGAGGAGCAGCTTGTTCGATTAGTCTCTTACGCAGATCATCCTTTGATACTGCATCTGAAACAACGATAATACGGTTTGGTTGCACTGCTTTTGTCCAAGCTGTCGCAACTTGTCCATGTAACAGACGTGAGTCAACACGTGCTAATACATATTTGATTTTTCCGTCTCCGACCACAGTTCCTTCTGGAAGTGCTCCTTTAGGTTGTGCGTCTTCAACTGCTGCTTTCGGTGCTTCTGCCGGTTCTAATTCTTCCGGTTTTACTTTTACACCGTCTTTTGCTGTTTCAATGATGTGTGCTGCAATTTCATGAGCAGATTCCATTGAAAACCGTGATGCGTAGGCTTCAATCAACATTGGTAAATTCAAACCGCTGACGATTGCCCATTTATCTTTGTGCTCTTCGAATAATGTGTTTGATTGATTGAACGGTGTTCCGCCCCATAAATCAACTAAGAATAACACTTCGTCTTGATTATCAAAAGAAGCAACCGCTTCTTCCAATTTGGCTCTCAAGTCATCTGGACCTTCACTTGGTTTCAAAATCACGGCTTTGACGTTTTCTTGTTCGCCAAAGATCATTGAACCGGATTGTAAGATTCCTTCAGCAAATTGTCCATGACTTGCTAGGATAATCCCTACCATATTTATACCTCCTATTTACTTTTGTTGTAACAAATTCAAAAATATTAATAATTGCTAACCATTACAACAGAATTATTTGACCTTTTCCAACAACCATTCTTGCTACACCTTTTTGATTTTCGCTAGTAGTTCCATCAAAAGGATTTTCCTGTCAGCAGGTACTTTTCGAATCTCTAACTCCACTTCTTGACTGTTCAAGTAACGAAAGGAATCAATATCTTGTTGATTTACTGAAACAAAATTGGTAATCATTGATTTGCCTTCAGTAAAACTCATACCGCCGATATTCAACGACTTCAACTGTACACCGCAGCGGACAACCGCTTCAACATCTTGGGGATTGGTGAATAAAAGCATCACTTTTGCTCGTGATAATAATCCACTATGATAGATTTGAATCATTTTCTGCACGGTTATTACATTTGCTGTGATCCCCGGCGGTGCAGCTTCTTTTAGTAGAAACTTTCTCAATTTATCTTGAGCGACTACATCGCTGATCACAATGATACGTTCAACACCTGTTTGCTTCGACCAAACTGTTGCGACTTGCCCGTGGATTAAACGATCATCTATACGTGCCAATCGAATATCCATCTGCAAAACTCCTTCTTCCTCACTACTTCACAGAAACCCCTATCATTTCTGTGTGAACAACCACCTCCTAGCACACACTACTATAAGCAAAAAGCGTGCCAACTTTTTTACGATACACTAATTGAATTTAAAGGATTCTTAACCAATACACAAAAACGATACACTATAAAAGTGTATCGTTTTTGTGTATTCATGGCACAGTGTATTCTTTTTTATCTAACTGATTATGGACTAGACGTAGCAGATAATACATTTCTTCTATCGGCACTTTTACTTTTATCTGATCTTCCAACAGAACAACTGAGGCTGCCAATTGGCTATAAAGAGGATCATTCGTTGTATTTGTCAATTCGTTTTCTTCCACAGTCAATGGTTCATTCCGAATAATACGTTCGATCATTCCTGCTGTGTGCATCACTAGGTTGATTTTGAATCCATATTCTTCATCGCCGATTCCCGTCGTCTGAGAGATTTGTGTAGAAAATTGCCACATTGGATCGATTAACTTACTACCATTAATAAAGATGAAGTTATCAGAGATAAACTCAACACACGTATTTTTAGCTGACTCTTCATCTAGGGAGATGAATTCAGTTTCCTCCAATTCTGATTCCATCAGCAACTGATCCAAAATGACTTCGATATTTTGATCAATAAAACGTTCTAAAGGAATAAATGGGGCTTGGATATTCAAATCAGTAATCCCAGTAGTAGCTATGATCTGATATTCTTTTTGGATAACTGGCAGTTCTTCTTTCACTTCCACAATCGACAAAGCTAGAACTTCTAATTCTGTTTCTTGACGCTTGTTTACCGCTCGTTCGATCAATTCTTTGATTCTTTGTGCTGTACCTTCGCCAGATGCGCAGATAGCCAAAACAGCTTTTTTCTTATGAATAGGTTTTGCTTCCTGAACAGATTCTACAGAAGATATTTCTGCGTAACCTCGAAAATTTTTCAATGATTCATGCAACATATCTAGATCTGTCCCTAATACTGAGACCTTTCGTACAGTTTCCAAAACTAGAGAAGTTGTTACCATATCAACAGTACGTACTGGAATTCCAGTGTCTCTTTGAATTTGCGAATTAAACGACGCAAGGGACCCCATATCTACTAAGAGTATGACCCCGCTTCCTTCATCTACTTCTTGTACATTGCGTTCAATTCGGTCCAATGCTGTTTTCGGATCCATATCCAAAGGCATGTCTACTGCTCGTACGTTCTCTGCATCTAACAACTGTTGGACAACTTGGACCATACTGCTTGCTGTGCTGTTTCCGTGAGCTGCAACGACTACACCGATTCTGCCGCTTGCTTGATTTGCCCGTAACGAGACGAGTAGAACGGTCAAGTAATAGTCTTCACTTTCTGGAATCTCCACTTGAAAATACGTTTCGATATAACTACGCACTTCTTTCGCAACAGCATATTCATCTGGAAAATCAAAAGCCATCTCACGGATGTTATCATTCGTATGCCGTTCTTCTCCTAAGTTGATTTTTTTCAAAAAAGAACTGATATGCAAGCTCATAGCATAAATAAAGTTTTGCTGAAACTCATATGGTAAAGATCTTTTGACCATTACATAAATCTGATTGGTCACTTCTATGATTTTCGGATCTACAAATTCTGCTAATTTGCTGTCTGCATTAAAAGAAAAACCATGGTCTTTATAGAAAGACTTCAGATGGATGTTGATATCTGTAGAAATGAAATGATTGATTGCTTCTTGATCCAAACCATCCGACTTCAGTAAAGCTGCTTTATCTCCGATGATATCATATAGATTATAAGGTAACTCATAGGAGTCCGATTGGATTTTCATGATCGTATCATTTGGTGCTACAGTTATCTTTGGCTCCAATATTTTAGAAAGCTCTGCCATTGCACTGCGGTTGCTTGCTAATTGAATCAATCCGCTACGAATCCCTTCTGTCAAATCATCGATTGTGATCGAGATTTCGGGTGATTGCATATGATTTAGAAATCCTCGTGCACATACTAACTGGATATTTGACTTCAATTGTCCTATATTTCCATAGGTCACACTGCCGATCAATGCTTTTGCTACATCTTCTGTCAAAGAAATCTTTCGCTGCGTGCGGTTTGCTTCGTGGGCAATCATGATTTTTACTAAATCGACTTTCTCATTTGCAGGACGTTTTTCAAAAGCCGGAAGTTTGATATTGATTGGGATACGCCGAACAAAAGTTTCTAATAGAGAAGAACCTGGGTCTTCTGTGGTCGCACCTACGATCCGTACATTTGCTTCATGGGATTTCGTTGTTTCCCCAAGACGACTGTAAGTTCCATGATCCATAAAGTAAAAGATCATTTCTTGACCTTCAGGCGGCAACCGGTGAATCTCATCCAAAAACAGCATACCGCCATCCGCTTGATCGATAATCCCCATTTTTTCTTCATCTGCGCCTGTAAAAGCACCTTTTGCGTACCCAAATAAATGACTCATCAAAAGCTCAGGGTTATTGGCATAATCAGCACAATTGAAAACAATCAGTTCCGTTTCCTCATCTATTACATGATGCGCTTTTGCAAAATGATACATCGCGTGTGCAAAATAAGTTTTTCCTGATCCGGTAGGTCCTGTAATCAAACAATTTAATCCTCTTGGCGGATACAAAATCGCAGCTTTTGCCTGTTCCACTGAATTTTTCATGCTGCCGTTAGCTCCAATGATTTTTGCAAAGATATCCTTAGTATCTATTTGGAGTGTATTTTTTTCTTCAGAGACCGGCGTTTCTTTGTAACTGACTACATGTTTTGTAACTGGCTTTACGTGCGTAACGAGTGTTTGATATATGTAACGTACTGGTCGTCCGTCTGTCTTTATCAGTTTTCCTTCGCGCACTAGCTGATTCAGATCTTTACTGCTATTTGTTCGCTGAATCCCTAACACTTCAGCAATTTCCTGTGTTGTTACTCCTTGATCATATTCTGCCTTTGTTAAATGAGCGGTTTTTTCTTTGACATACATATAAATTCGGTCAATGCGTTTTGCCAATGGTATCGCTCCTTTTCTATAGACTGTTGTACTTAGGCTTCAAAACATAATACTATGTATTTATTTCTGTTTCGTCAACTATTTACCTGATTTTGTTTTGTTGATAACACGCGGATAGATAGAAATGTTCAATTTAAAAGAACGAAAAATCCCGATACGATTTTTATAATGGAAACAAGAAAAAGAACACTGTTTACCATATAATTATTTCACTGATAGCAAACAATATAGCTTCCATCAATTGAAAACGATAGTTATCAAAACATCCTGATTCCAAATTGGCAAAAAAATATTAAGTGTAAAAAGACAAAGTAAACTTCGTAGCCTCCACTACAACTTTTATTTTTATAAACAAAAAAGGCTGTGACAAAAGTCTTGTCACAACCTCTTTAATCATAAGATTCAATTAAGCTTCTTGAGCTACTGGATAAACAGACACTTGTTTTTTGTTACGGCCTTTACGTTCGAAACGTACTACGCCATCAACTTTTGCAAATAAAGTGTCGTCTCCACCGATACCCACGTTTACACCTGGATAGATTTTTGTACCGCGTTGACGGTAAAGAATTGATCCACCTGTAACTGTTTGTCCATCAGCACGTTTAGCACCTAGACGTTTTGATTCTGAGTCACGGCCGTTAGATGTAGAACCGCCACCTTTTTTGTGGGCAAATAATTGTAGATTCATAGATAACAACATGGTCTGCACCTCCTATTTATCATTAATTGTTTTAATTTGGATATATTCTGAGTTTTCAGCTTCTATCGATTGTAATCCTAATAAAAGATTTTCTAATAGAATCTCAGCAATATTGTTTTGTTCTTGTGTCATTCCTGAAGTGACTTCGGTATAAAGATAACCGCCTTCTTCTTCATTCATTTCAACAATCGGCTCAAAACCGGCTAATGAGGCAATCCCGTTGACAGTGCTGATCGCTAACGCAGAAACACCCGCACAAACGATATCACTTCCATAAGGACCAGCATCAG
This sequence comes from Enterococcus sp. DIV1411a, assembly GCF_050531945.1. NCBI lineage: Bacteria > Bacillati > Bacillota > Bacilli > Lactobacillales > Enterococcaceae > Enterococcus > Enterococcus sp. DIV1411a. The sequence goes on from NZ_CP172892.1 coordinate 1,823,971, forward strand.
CATGCCCGGTCAAAGTGAATGAAACGATCTGACCTGCGTCATTTCGCTTAAATGTTCCTTTGATCATATATAGGCCTTCTTTCTCAAACGCTATTAAGCGTTGATCGCGTCGATAACCACTTTTGTATATGGTTGACGATGACCTTGTTTACGGTGTGAATGTTTTTTAGGTTTGTATTTGAAAGTAACGACTTTCTTTTGTTTGCCGTGTTTTTCAACAGTACCTTCAACAGTTGCACCTGCAACAGTTGGAGCGCCTACTTTTGTAGATTCGCCGCCTACTAAGATAACTTCGTCAAAAACAACTTTTTCTCCTGCTTCAACGTCAAGTTTTTCAACATAGATTGCTTGTCCCACTTCAACTTTTACTTGTTTACCACCAGTTTTAATAATTGCGTACATGCTATAAAGCACCTCCTTCTGATATACTTAGACTCGCCATCCGAAGTGACAGCATATGCTGTGCTTATTACTTGTTCTGAGCGGTTGTAGCTGTGGAGTCCACAATTACAACAGTACTAGCTTACCAGAACAGCAACCGTTAGTCAACTAAATTTAAAATCAAAAAGTAAAACAAAAATTCAAGCAATACTTCTGCTTTTCTATCCTCACAGTTCTACCAAATAAAATAGTCGCATTGTGTTTCTTTTATTCTTATAATAAAAGAAAAAGGAGGAGCATAAATGGAATACCCAAAAGAACTGATACAAGAAGCTTCTTTAAGAATGAACGGCCGTCCTGTAGAAGGATTTATCGCTGGGCAAGGACCTCTTCATCCTAAACTGATGCTCGTGGGAGAAGCCCCAGGGAAAACAGAGATTGATACGCATGTTCCTTTTAGCGGTCAAGCTGGAAAAGAATTGATGCAGGCACTTTCTTCAACTGGCTTAACACGAGAAGAGGTGTATATCACCAGTGCTGTAAGGAGCCGCCCGTATCGCGTGACTCATCGGATCAATAAACGGACACAACAGTCAGAAACTGTTTATCCAAATCGGACACCTACTCGTTCCGAAGTATTTGCGCATGCACCAATATTGGATTACGAACTGATGAAGGTCCAGCCAAAATTAATTGCGACACTTGGAAACATTGGTCTTCAACGTTTACTTGGCAAAGAATATACGGTTACCAAAAATCATGGTCAACTCTATACAGGGCCTGTCTTACAATTAACAGAACAAAAGGATGCCTACGAATGGTCAGAAAAAAACTATCGAATTCTTCCACTTTTTCATCCAGCAGCTATTTTCTACAATCGCTCCCTTGTACCTGTTATCCATCAAGACTGGCAAGTACTAGCTTCACTTTTACAGCAATATTAAAAAGAACAGACAAGACCATAAAATCTTCAGTTTACAGTCTTGTCTGTTCTTTTTCATTGTTTTAATGGCTAATTGCAGTATATTTCGCATGTAAAGCTGTCAACGCATGAGCAACTGTTTGATGTTGATGCGTGAATGTATGTTCCCACAAGTGAGAAAGTTGTTTTTCTACTTCTGGCTGCAAGGAAGTATAGATAATCGTTTGTCCTCTTTGCTCTGCTTTTTCTTGAAATTCATCAAAAACTGCACGTGCCGTCAAATCAATACTTGGTACGCCTCGCATGGAGAAAATGACACCATCGTGATGATTTAGTTCTTCCAATTTATTTTTGAGTTTTTCTGAAGACATAAAAAACAGTGGACCACTAATATACACTACTGTCCAGTTATTCAGCTTTTCCGTTTCTGGCAGCCCCATTCTTTGCCAATCGATCGTTTCTAATGAAATCGTGATAGCAGCGCTTTTGACAACAAAAAATACACAGCCGCCGATCACCCCGATCACGATAGCAATACTTAAATCAAAGATAACTGTACAAATCATCGTAAGGATAAACAATAGAACTGCTGACCAATATTTATTAGTAAATAGCTCCTTGATCGTTTCCCATTCATTCATACGCCAAGCCGTCACAATCAAAACACCTGCAAGTGCTGGCATTGGAATCTGTGACATCACTGGCGCAAAAACAAGCATGGAGAGCAGTAAGACAACTGCATGTATCATACCAGCTAATCTAGTTTGTGCACCAGATTTGATGGCCACGCTTGTACGGGCGATGGCCGCAGTAGCAGGAATCCCGCCAAAGAAAGGAAGCAACAGATTTCCAATTCCTTGCGCCATTAATTCTTGATTGCTATCTAAGGGCTTATTTGCCATTCGGCCAGCCGAAGCACCACATAGCAAGCTTTCAATCATTCCTAATAAAGCAATGCTAATAGCTGGAACTGCCACTTGTTGCAAGGCAGAAAAGCTAAAATCTCCCATATTCAAACGATTACTACTGATCAATGTTTGTGGAATCTTACCCACAGTTGCTACTGGTAAATGGAACAATAGCATAACTGCTGTTGCCAAAATGATAGCCAGCAGCGAACTAGGCATTCGTTTCGCCCATTTTTTTGGATAGATAAACATCCCTAAAATGACTAGCCCTCCCATGATCAAAGAGGCTGTGTTTATCGGAAATCCTATCGTTTGATAACTACTTAGTTTTTCAATAACGTTTGTACCTTCCGAGTGAACACCAAATAAATTATCGATCTGACCTAATGCAATAATGATAGCAATACCTGAAGTAAACCCCGTAATTACGGGTGCTGGGATAAAAGAAGTCAGTGTTCCTAATCGGAAAAGTCCTGCTGCAAGTAAAAATAGACCCGCTAAAAAAGTAGCAAGCAATACACCTTGCATTCCCTTTGTTGCCGCAATAGACATCAAGATAGCTGCCATCGCACCTGTCGGACCTGATATTTGATAAAAACCGCCTGATAAACCGCCAATAACGATACCGGCAATGATAGCCGTAATCAAACCTGCGGCCGCATCAGCTCCGCTTGATACCCCAAAAGCCAAGGCTAAAGGCAATGCTACAGCAGCTACTGTGATCCCAGCCAAAAGATCTTTCTGAAATCTTGAAAGATCATAACCTGAAAATTCTTTTTTTAGTGAGGAAACATAATTTTTGAACACCTATCTAACTCCTTTTTCATGAAATTTTCTAAAATACCATTCATTAGAATATCATATTTCATGAGATAAAGTAATATTTTTCACAAAGTTTCCTGTTAGATAAATTCTTATTTTTTCTATATTTATAAGAAAATAGAAAGCAATGCCAACAGAGCTAGCCCACCTTGTTTGAGTAAAATCCAACGATCGCTAGTCAAACTGCCATATAATGCAACAAAAAAAATAGATATTAATAGCATACTTGTGATTTCTTTAGATGCGGAAGAAAGATAAGCTCCATAAAGTAGTCCCACTCCTAATAGTCCATTGTACACTCCTTGGTTCTTAAACAATGTTTGAACAGATTTTCTGCTTAACTCTTCTTTACTCATTTTAAAAACCCTACTTGTCGTGTCAGAATCAGTTCTCACCGTTTCGATATACATGATATAAAAAAATTCAATTGCAACTAGAGTCACTAAAATTTTAGATAGTATCGTCATATCTTCTTCCTCTTTTCTGATGAGTTTTATTTTTTTGCTCCTTATAATTGTACTCGATAAGGATGTTTTTTTATTTTATTTGCCTTTGAAAACAAACAATATTGGCACAAAAAACAAAGAAAAACCGTTAGAAACCTCAGTTTCTAACGGTTTTTTAGCGTCACAGGAGGGATTCGAACCCCCGACCGTCCGCTTAGAAGGCGGATGCTCTATCCAGCTGAGCTACTATGACAAGAATCAGCGGAACATCAATAATTATAGATAATTAAATTGCTTCTGTCAATACGAAATAGTTATTTAATTAGCAAATAATGAATTATTTTGGCCCAACTACTAAATCAATCTTTTAAAACGAGACATTCTCCTTCAGCTGTTCTAAGGTTATCAATTGAAAACAGGAGCTACATTGACTTCATGCTACTCCTGTTTATTTAGATTTCCTGTATCCTTTAATTGACTTACAAATATAGAAACTTTTACATCAAGTTCGAATTGAGCCCTCGATTCAATCGATTATCTACAGGCTGCCATAATCATGTATCACAACTCGATTGTTTCTGATTCCTTTGTCATTAAGATCACACCATCACCTAATGGCAAGATTGTCGATGTCAAATCGGGATGATCCATCACAACACGAAGAAATTCATTTAATTTACGATGGATAGCTCGTTTGCCACGGGGAATCTCTTCATCTGGGAGCAAGATCGTTCCTCCTTGGAAGATGTCATCTACCATCAAAACGCCACCTTTTCTTAACAAACGTAAGCATTCAGGTAAAAATTCAATATATTTTGATTTTGCACTATCCATAAAAATAAAGTCATACGGACCAGACAACTCCGGCAAGATATCTGCTGCTTGACCTTCAAGCAAAGTCACTTTATCTGTCAGTCCTAGACGTTCATAGTTTTTTTTAGCTTTCTCGATCATGACATCGAAACGATCAATTGTCGTAACATGAGCGTTTTCTCCGATTGTCGTGGCCATGACACTTGATGAAAAACCGATAGCTGCTCCGATCTCCAAGATTCGTTCAGGCTGAAGCTGTCCAAGTAAAAATTTCAAAAATACAACTGTTTCATGGGGAATAACTGGTACTTCTGCTACATGAGCTTCTTCTTCCAGTTTGCCTAGCTCACCCGGTAATTTTTTTTGCTGGGTACGCATAAAATCCAATAGTTCTTCTTTGACTACAGGACGATGCATCATTTCATTGCGCATACTACTCCTCCTCTTCACACATTATACGAACAACTGACTAAATCTACAAGCTGCATGAGTGTTTTCTCGTGTTTCATGTTCAGAAGAGTCGTTGGATCTCTGGAATACATTTATGTTTTTAACATTCTTACAAAAATTTCTGTGTTCGTCTCCGCTTCTTTTTCAACTCTACAAAGGTATTCCATGCTGTGATTCCTGTTAGGCAAAAAGCAATCGTAAAGAATAACCCCTGAATCCATGCAAATGCCGTTTTTGAAAGGACTAGTCCAATATATGGAATCTGAAAGATGGGACTACCGATAATATTTCTCTTTTTTACTACTCCAGGCTCAATATAAGTCTTTGTATCAGCTTTTGTATAAAAATCTTCGTGGTTGTTTTCAACGGCTATTACGCGACGCGTCGAGATTTTTTTTCCTGAATTTTCATAATATGTAATAATATCTCCGACTAAAATCTCATTTGTATTTTTCGGTCGTACATATATCAGATTTCCTTGTGCATAATATGGACTCATTTCTTTGTCCTCAATAATATAAGGAGTCAAACCAAAAATTCGGGGAACCAAGACGACGAGAAGAATAAGAATTAAAAATATAATCAACGTTATAGAACTTATAAAAGTTATTTTTTTGTAATCAGGCATCGTTTTCAACTTCTTTCTTTATTCAATCCTTCTTAATCATATAATAACGATAAATTTTTTTCAAATTATAGCTGTAAAAATGTTTCCCTTTAATAATTATATGTTTCTAATTCTATTTCCTCATCTTTATCTCATTTTTTATTATAAATAATTGACGTTAGTTTAAAAAACGTTTACCCTAACATTACAAGTTTTAGAAAGGAATACCTTTATGTCTTTTTTTAATAACATATATAATAAAAAAGAATCTTTTTATTTACGTATAAAGTGGAGCATAATCATTATATTATCATTGTTATTTTTAACAGGAATTGCTTATTTCTTTTATTTTATTTTTTCTCCTGCGGACAGCAATCAAATGAAAGAAATAAAAGATTCGTGGGTTTTCTATACAAAAGATGATCCTGATTTTAAGTTTGACAGCAAGTACACTCGTACGATTCCTACCGTGGATAAAGACGAAACATTCATTATGGAAACGACACTTGAAAAACCGTTGGACGAAGCAAATTTACTAATCAAAGGAAACCATCATTGGATTACTGTATATCTAGGCGAAAAGATTTTATACCAACGGAAAGATTATCAGGAAGAAAGCAATCCCCGGACTCTCATTGGCTGTGATAGATTTACCAGCAAATTATATCGGAAAAAAATTGACCCTTACAGTCTCATCTCCTTATCAGAACTATGCTGGACTGCCACCGAAAGTTTATCTAGGAACAACTGGACCATTGATTAGTTTTATTTATTCACAATCAGTGCCGCAAGTATTGACGATGATAATCGCTGTTTTTATCGCTATAGGGACCTTTTTATATACGATCTACTTGATGTATAAACAAAAACGTCTTGAATACTCACTTATTCTCTTAAGTTGCTTTGCTTTGGCATTAGGATTTGAAGCTGTATCAGAAGATATTTTAAGTGGTATTCTTTTTGAACCATTCGTTCATTCTTTTTTATCTCATTTATTTATTATCTTAACGTCAGCTTTCATCATCTGCTACTATTGGAGCCGAATGTTTTACTATAAAAAATGGTACGGAATTTTTTGTACGTTCCAACTTTTGATTTTTATCGGCGTTCTGCTTTATGCAACTTTTACTCCTGCAGAACTTCCTGAATTAATGCCGATTGCTAATATTGCTAGTGTTATAAGCACTTTAGTCACTTCACTTGCATGCATTGGCGAAGCATATAAGAATAACCGTTTTTATGTAGCTTGTACACCTTGGATCGTCTTGGTAGCCATTATCCATTGCTTGATTTACATCCAAACGGCATTAGGTATCTATCAAACAACGATCAATTGGTCTACGATTTTATATATTATCATTCTAATCGTTATTATCAGCTACAATCTAATCGATCACATCTTAAATACCGACAAAGATCGGAGACAAGTAGATTTCTTAAAAATCAAAAATGATTTGTTGGAGCAACATTATGAGCAGCTTCGACAGCATATCCAAGAAGTAAATACACTTCGCCTGGAATTTGTCCAAGAGATGGAGAATCTGCAAGATTTAATGCATACGGACCAAACAAAAGCTAAAAACTATGTGGAAAAGATATTAGAAGAAGCAAAAAATTTCGAAATGCTGTGTTCTTTTTGCAACCACCAGGTGACAAATCTTATCTTAGCGCGTTACCAGAAGTTAGCTGCCAAACGGAATATTCAGATAACCTTCCAAGCAGATCTTCCCGAAGAACTTCCTATCAACGATGACGATCTGGCTCAACTTTTGATCCACGCTTTAGAGCATTCCTTTAGAGAAACTCATGCCATCGAAAATCCACTGTATCGAAAAATTTATTTGTCGATACACGAATAAGAGGAACATTTCGTCATTTGTTGCGAACATAGTGCACATTACGATACAAACCTATTTAGTCGAGGCATCACAGAAGAATTAGATGATCAGGAACGTTTTGACTTAATGATGATGAAAGACGTAGCGGATCGTTACACAGGAACACTAACGCAGGAAAAAGATACTTTCATTGATCGGATCACTGTTCAACTCTCTCGAAATTACCCGAATCCTGTATAAAAAATAGCGGAATCCATATATGTGGATTCCGCTATTTTTTATTTTCAATAAAGTAAGGTAAGCAATTCTTCTGGTTCTATCGCACCAAAATATTTCTTCACATCAATTTGGCTGACTATTTTTGATAGAGATGCTTTATCATATTTCTGTCCAACCAATTTTTTTTCCACGTCAGAGATATCTCCTAGTCCGAAGAAATCGCCAAAGATTTTTGCTTCTTTGATCATTCCTTCTGAGACATTCAAATGGACTTCAATCGAACCGATAGAAAAACGTTTTTGGCGAGAGAAATTGAAATCTGGAGACTTCCCGTAATTCCAATCCCAATTTCGATAATATTCCTCAGAGATTCGATTGATTTTTTTCCAATCTTCATCAGTCAATTCGTACGTTTTTACTTCTTCTACTGACTCTACGCCGAAAATTTTCAACAAGATTTCTTGACGAAATTCTTCTGTTGTCATTTTTTGCTTTTCTTCTGGAAGAAATGGTTTGATATTCGTTACACGAGAACGGATCGATTTGATTCCTTTTGATTCGATTTTGTCTTTTTTTACTTTTAATGCATTGACTACTTCATTGATATCAGAGTCGAACATAATTGTTCCATGAGCAAACATCCGACCGTTGGTAGCATACATCGCGTTGCCAGAAAATTTCATGCCATCAATGACTAGATCATTTCGGCCTTTCAATTCCGCCCCAGCAACACCCAATTCATGAAGTGCTTGGATGATTGGCTGTGTTACTTTCGCAAAGTCACGGAATGAATCCCCATCATCAGGCATGATAAAACTAAAGTTCAGGTTTCCAAAATCATGGTAGACAGCTCCGCCTCCACTTAAGCGACGGACAACATGAATGCCATTTTCTTCCACATAATCTCGATTGATTTCTTCAAGCGTATTTTGGTTTCTGCCGATGATGATTGAAGGTTCATTGATATAAAAGAGCAAAATAGGTTCATCTAAAGGCATTTCTTGCAGCAAATATTGTTCAATTGCTAAATTGATTCTTGGGTCGTGGTTTTCATTTGGTACAAAAATCATGTTCTTCCTCCTAAATGTTAAACACTTTGTCAACTGCAGCAAGTTCTATATCAATCCCTTTGCCTGCTGCCTTTTGCGCTTCATTTTTCAATTGTTCTAAATCACCAAACTGAGGTAGGTGTGTAAGTACAAGTTTCTTTACGTTAGCTGATTTCGCAAGTTCTCCAGCTTCTTTTGAAGTGAAATGGGCATGATGATGTTCATTTCCTTCAAAAAGATAGGTATCTGCTAGAAACAAATCAGCATCTTTCGCAAAATCAGCGAAACTTTCCAAATAACCTGAATCACCTGTAAATACGAATACTTTCCCCGTTGTTTCTTCTACGATACGCATGGCGTAACATACTACTGGATGGATTGTTTCCATAAAAGTAATCAGAAAAGGACCAATTTTTAATTCTTCAGCTTCAAAATAAGGATGTCCTTTTGAGACATTTTCCAACGTCAATTCTTCAAAGTGAATGGAATCTTTTGTGTGTCCATAAATTGAAAGCAATGTCTCCGGATTTCTCTTAGGATGAAGTTGCCAGTAATACTGTAATACACCAAGGTCAGCAATATGATCATGATGATAATGGCTAAGGATCACAGCATCTAGATCAAGTGGATCAAGGTGTTCTTGTAATTTGATCAGCGTAGCACTACCTGCATCGATCAACAAATTGAACCCGTCAGATTGAAGCAAATAACCTGTTGTCCCTTGATTTTTATAAGGATACGCTCCTAAGCATCCTAAAACAGTTAATTTCATCGTACATTCCCCCTCAAAGATTTATCCTACCACAAAAGTTATTTTTTTGATGAATAAACTGCTTACATGCTAAGTAAAATAGGCGTCTGGACCTCCTTTTTCAATCCGTGCTTGTTCATAAAATTCTGCAACTGACACATTCACATAAACAATGACCCACAAAAGACCGATGAACAAAGCGATTGCTCCTAGCAAATACCAGCCGATAAAAGACAGCTGCAACAAAATATACGTACCAATTCTATCTTTCAATAAAAACCAGCCATATTTCAAACATTGAATAACCGACAAATCAGGATAGTCGAACTTTGTCCATGCAGCAAGTTGGAATAAACCGCCAACAATACTCATGATGAGTGCTGAAACAAAAATCATCCCTATCATCGATAAAACAAAGCTGATATCAAGAAAATCTTCTGGCATGACACCCGTAGGTACCGCATTTGAACTGAAAAGCAGCTGCATATAAGTACTCACTCCGCTGATTAAAAACATGGGCAGAAAGATTAAACTGTTGAGTAGCCAGTTGATGACTGAATTGATCAAATTGATGCCAAGTATCGAACCAAAATACTTTCTTTGGAAAACTGAAAATAAAAGGTTACTTTTTGGTCTGCCACCCCGTACAACTACTAGCGCAATGTAAAACAATGCATAGTTGAATGCGAATAAAAGTAAATTATCGACTAGAAAACTCAATAAGTGCTGCTGCATGCTTTCTTCCGGAAAAGGACTGAAACCGTCAAAAAAGTTCTGGATGACGCTCGTAAATATTATAGATAAGAAAACAAGCCAAGTATTGATTCCCCATTGATTTTCCAAAGAAACTCGTGCTTTTTTCCGATATTCAGAAATAGGTATTCTATTATTCATTATTCATAACTCCGAATTTTTTCAACTGTTTCACTATCAAGCCGTTTCACTAATTCTGTGACTAGTTTCACTGTATTCAAATAATCATCTTCATGAATCACTGATGTATGGGAATGCAGATAACGAACAGGAACGGTAATGGCTACAGACGGAACACCATCTCTTGTCAAATGCATTTGTCCTGCATCAGTTCCTCCGCCAGAAATCACTGTATATTGGAATGGAATATCCATTTCCTCTGCTACATCAATAACAAAATTCAATAATTTTTTATGCGGGATCATAGATGCATCAAAAATCAAAATCTGTGGGCCTTTTCCTAAAATCGAATCTGCTTCTTTTGGTGTCATTCCTGGAGTGTCTCCTGCTGTACCAGTATCTAAAGCAAAAGCAATATCGGGATTTACAAGGTGTGTACTTGTTCGAGCACCTCGCAAGCCTACTTCTTCTTGCACATCGCTTCCTGCGAATAAAACATTTGGGTGTGCTTCTTTAGATAGATTCTCTAATACTCGCAGAGAAACAGCTGTCCCGATACGATTATCCCATGCTTTTGCCAGTAAATATTTACTGCCATTCATTCGTTTGTATTCAATATATGGAGTGACCATATCTCCAGGACGTATGCCCCACTCTTTGGCTTCTTCTTGGCTTGATGCGCCAATATCAATGAACATATCCTTTATTTCATAAGGTTTATTTCTTACTTGAGGTGTTAAAACATGTGGTGGTTTGGATCCAATCACACCGTGGACGATTTTCCCTTCACGTGTTTTGATTTCAACTTGCTGAGCAAGCATGACTTGCCCCCACCAACCTCCAAGAGTTTGGAATTCCAAGAATCCTTTTTCGGTTATTTTTGTTACCATAAAACCAACTTCGTCCATATGTCCAGAAATAAAGACCTTGGGGCCTCCGCCAGCACCATGTTTGGCAATCACACTGCCTAAACCGTCATAAAAAATATCATCAGCGAATGGTTTGGCATATTCTCTGAATACTTCTCTTACCTCTTCTTCATTTCCAGGTACTCCTTTTGCAGAAGTTAAATCAATAAGTAGCTGTTCTTCTTTTGTATCCAAATGTTTTCCCCCATTTCTATATTCATATTGTGATTATACCATTGCTTATGATTTTTGTTCAGGCAAACTTGGTATTTTTATCTTTTATTCAGAATATTCAAAAATAAAGAAAACAAGCGAGCAACACTCGCCTGTTTTCTTTATTTTAATTGTAGTTTATCTGGTATTTGATGTTGCCAAGATTTGCTAAAAAAAGCATCGTCAAGATGATACTTACTAGCAGTAATATGATTTTCTTCTAAAAACGGTCTGATCTGTTGATCTGCAGCCAACCAGCCTTTCCAGCCTAGATGGATCGTGTCTTCCATAAAATAGTTGGTACCCGCTTGATTGACAAAATCAGCTATTCGATTGAATCCTTGGCTATTTAATTGAAATTTGATCTTTTTGGCAAATCCTTGTAACATTTCTTGAGATAGTCCGGTATAATCGCTCCATTTCTCGTTAACCGGTGGGATGATGAACAATACTTCGTTATGGTTTTTTGCTAATTGATCCAAGACCAGCTGAAAATCAGAAAATTCTGGCGAAAAACGATAATCCCAATTTTTTTGTGACTGTTTGAGCTCTGGCTCGTGGGCTCGGATACGATGCGTATAAAAATCGTTTTTCAACCCGAATGGATTATTCGTCGTTTCTCGTTCTCCAATTTGATTTGCTAAAATGGATAATTCTGTTTCTTGGTATTGTTTTGGTAATCGTTTTGACTCATGATCGATTTTTTGCTGTCGATCTTTCAACCCAATATTGCTGAATACTTCATCCTCTCTCTTCAGCATGTTCCATTGGCTGCGCAGCTGATTCAAAGATTCAGGTAAAGGTAGCTTCCCTTTTTTGATCGTTTGCAGAATCGCCGTCAACGTATCATTCTCTTTTACTTTTGAGAAAGTTAATAATCTTCTAGCTAAATAGCGATCAGCAGGCGTTACTTTCTTCATTGAAAACAACCAGTCGTATGTTTGAAGTTCAGAATAATACGTATTAAAGTAATCAGTTTTTACACCATTTTTAACGAACCACTGAGGAGAAATAATAAAGACGACTTTCTTGTTTTTCATAGCATCTCCTGCAGAACGCATCATCATATATTGGCTTAACGATTGTGTCCCGGGTGCTCCCAGCAAAAATGGACGATAGTTTCGCTGGTATTTTTCTGCCAGAACAGACGGATGAAATGGACTGATTCTGCTTAATTCACTTGAGCCAAAAAAAGGAATATATTGTTTTTCAGATAATGCATAATTTTTTATCGCATCTCCTTTCAACACGTTCACTGACATGGAAGAAGAGGCACGTCTAATCGTTTCTGGATTAGAGATATCTACTTGATAGGAGGAGGTAAAAAACACAAACAGTAAGCCAACAGCTAAAACAACCGGGCCGAAAATAGCAAAAAGTTTCTTTTTCATACTCAACCCTTCAATGCAGTTGCTTGTTGAATGATTTTATTCGGTGTGCTCCAATCCTCTCGCTCGAATTCAGATACAGGGACTTGGATATCCAGCTCTCCGTCTAGCTCGACTAATAATTGAACAGATGCTAAAGAATCAAGCAACCCTTCATCAAATAGATCAATATCACGATTTTTTCTTACTTCATCTGTTCCTGTTATTTCTTCTAAGATTGATAAAATTTGTTCTTCCATTTTCCTTTTCTCCTTTGTTATATAAATTAATATGTCACTATTCGTTAGCTAAAAAAAAGTTTATCTAAAAATCCTGAAAAAATCAGGAAGCTAAAACATACTGCTTGAAATGTCAAAAATACGGCTAAGCCATGCGTAAATTTGTTAGAAGGCAACTGCTCTTTATGCTTCTTCTTAAATCGGATCCATGCATCTGTCAGACAGATCAGACAAGCATGATACAGTCCATATACGATGTAGTACCACGTCAATCCATGCCATATACCCATTAGAAGAAACAAAGCAAAATAACCGATATTTGACATTACGATCTTGCTTTTAAAAAATTTTTTCTTCATCATGAAGAACATCAATCGCATATATACATAATCACGGAACCAAAAGGACAGCGTCATATGCCAACGATTCCAGAATTCTTTGATATTCCATGATAAAAAAGGTTTATTGAAATTGATTGGTGTCTGATATCCCATCATGTAGCTTGTACCGACTGCAAATAAGCTATAGCCAGCAAAATCAAAAAACAAATACATACTGTACACGTACATATAACCTACTAATGCCCATGAAATACCACCATGCTGTAAGGCAATGCGTCCCACTACAGGAAGCAGTACTTGACCAAAATAATAACCGATAATGAATTTATATAAAAAACCGACAAAAATATTTTGGACGCCTTTTCCCAAAAGATCAACATATTTATCACGAACAGGCGGATGGAGCTGATCTTTTTCAAATCTCCTATAGCGATCGATTGGTCCAGAAGAGATTGTTGGAAAGAACAGCAGAAACTGGATATAACGAAATGGCTTATATGTTTTGATCATGCCATCTCTTATTTCCATGATCATTTGTACAGATTTAAAGGTTAAATAAGAGATTCCTAAAAAACCAAGTAACGATGCTTTTCCATGTTCAAAAAAAGGAGTCACTTTCGTTAAAAACAGTGGAATTATCGCTAAAATAACGGCGGCAAAAAACCATCCTGTCTGATTTTTCCTTTGCCGATAAACAAAATAGCCCCATACAAGTATCGTCTGCCACAAAACATACCCAATCAGCGCCGCTCCCTGTTGCCAATAATTACCTCCAAAGCTGACAAATAAAAAGAAAAGTGTCACTGCTGATTGATAAACTGGTAATCTTTTTTCCCATATCAATAAAGATAGAACGATCGGTACAAGCGCAATGGCTAAAAGAAAAAAATAAAACGGCTCTGCATAAGGGATCATATGAGGTAACATCATTCAGGATTCACCTCAGCTGTTAATTTTTTTCGATCGATTTTTCCATTAACTGTCTGAGGCAGCAGATCGACATAATGGAACTTCTGAGGAATCATATAATCCATCACAACTTCTAGTAATTGTTCTTTGATAGATTTAGTCAACTGAAAATCCGGCTGTTTCGTTTTGTTTTCTAATACGACAAAAGCAACCAGCTGCTGTACTTTTGTTCCTTGGTATTTTGGTACGACGACAGCTTGTTTGATTCGGTTGTCTTGGAGCAGATAATGTTCGATATCCCCGAGTTCAATCCGGTATCCATGTAATTTGACCTGCTGATCCATACGTCCTTCATAAAATAAAAGCCCATCTTCATCTAGTCTACCTGCATCCCCTGTATGGTAACTTGCTAAGTCATTTTGACAAAAGAACGCAGCAGCTGTCTTTTCGGGATTGTTCAGGTAACCTTTTGATACGCTTGGTCCTGCAATAATGATTTCACCCGTTTCTCCTTTTGAAACAGGTTTACCTTCTTGGACAATAGAAACTTTCGTGTCTTTTTTTACGTAGCCAATCGGTAGTCGGTCATAACTATCTAGTACATGCTGGTCAATCTGAATACTTGAAATAGCTACAGTTGCTTCTGTTGGACCGTAAGTATTATATATCCGTGCATTTGGGAATCGATCAAGTAGACTTTCTGCAGTTTTTTTCGTCAATTCTTCTCCGCAAAATAAAAACATGTCCAATTCCGGCACATTTTCTCCATTGAATGTAGGTTCCATCAAGCAAATATCCATAAATGATGGAGTAGAAACCCACACATTCAACTTCAAGGCTGGCAATGTCGCGAATAATTGACGAAAGTCTTGAACAACTGCTTTATTTAACGGCTTCAGCATTCCGCCAGAAACTAATGCAGGGTAAATAGAAAATACCGATAAATCAAAAGAAAATGGCGCTTGGGCTAAGAAATGCATACCAGGCTTGATCCCAAAGTCTTCCATCGTCCATTGAACAAAGCTGACTAGATTATCATGACTGATTTGTACGCCTTTTGGTTCTCCAGTAGTACCAGAAGTAAAAATAATATAAAAATTTTCTGTACCTTTTACGCTATTTCTGGGATAAAATCCTACTGGTATCTTCTTGATTTCTTGAAATTCTTTTTTTGTTATGACAGGAACCGAAGGAATATCTTCTATCCAGTCCCCGATACTGATGACCATAGATGGTTTAGCCACCCGAAAGATCGATAGGATACGCTCCTTGGGTGTATGCTCTTCAATCGGCAAATAGGCATGGCCAGATTTGACAACCCCTAGAAATGAGACAATCATTTCAAACTCCAAATTGCCAAAAACGACAATTGGTCCATCGCCTTCTACCTTTTTTTCTAAATAATAAGCAAGTGCGTCTGATGCTTGTTTCAATTCACCAAAAGTATGCGTCTCATCCGCCTGATAAGCAACTCGATCAGGTTCATTTATTCCCCAATCATCGATTGCTTCAATAATCGTTTTGATTTCCATACTCTTCCTCCTAAAATTCGTTATAGATAAAAGTTCCTCCTTGAATATTTTTATAGTGATACAGATAAATCAGGAACAGCAGTACTGCACTATAAAAAATTGTTCGAATGATGAATTTTCCCCAATAATTCAATTTTTGATTAGAACGCCATTTGTTCATTGGATTCCCTCCTCATATAACCTCACACAAAGTGTAACTAATTTTGACAAAAAGAAACATGTGTCTAGCTTACAGAAACCGTTTTTTTACTAACAGTTTTGTCACATAGCTTTTATAAAAATAGCACATCAAATCACTGCTTTTTTCTTTATAATTTCTCGTACTTTTAAAAAATATAAAAAATAAAGAGGTTGTGACAAAAATCGTGTCACAACCTCTTATTCCAAATAAATGGTATTCAAAATTTAGTTCTATTTATTATCTTGTCTTATTCCGTATATCATTCCTCGATAATCCGACAATATAACTGACTCGTAATGACATAAAGCAAAAGATAGATAAGGATCAATAAGCCACTCACAAGATAAGCCAACCAGTAATCGGCAGTTTTTATATACTGAATGAAGACATTGATTGCAAATACTGCGTGAGTGATCCCTAATATCATGGGTGGAAAGAAGGTAAGTGCGTTTTGCTCGAAGATCATCCGTCTGATCCTTCTTTGTGGAATCCCCAGCTTAGTCAATAGGTGATAATTTTCTTTTTCTTCCTCTGCTTCTGCTAATTGCCGGACTGTCAAAATACTACCAGTAGCAATAATCACGATCATCCCGACAAATAGTGTGACAAAAATATTGATACCGATTCGCCGATTGACTGCACGCAATTTCGAATAGCTAGAAGAGAAATTCAAACGAGAGCTTTCTTGGCTAAATTGTGCTTCCTTCATTTGGTCATCCGGAAGTTTCTTTGTGCTAATTTCTCCTTGTAGACTTCCATTTACGATATCATAAGAATAATAAACAGCATTGAGCCACTTTATCGACAGGTCATTGCTCAGTCGTTCATCTATTTTTTCATTATTTCCACCTGATACATCTACATTGACTACTTGATAATCCACACCTTTTGCTTTTTCAAAAACGGTATCATCTACAATCAGTACAGGACTTAGATATACCATTGTTTCGTCACCTAATACACTTGGAAGCATTTGTTGAATCTTCAATTCTTGATTATCTGGCAGTCCAATACTAGATCCATATAATGAAATATTCCGAAAAAGAGTTTGCATTTGATCAAGCAAAACAGTATGACCAGGTGATTTCAAAGAAATGTTCGGCAAATCTGGATTAACTTTTCTGAAGGCTTGATATTGTGTTTCCGTGATCAGATTAGCAGTTTGAAACATAGGTTCTTCGAGATTTTGACTATAGATACTCCCAATGACTTTATAATGCAAGGTGATTTCTTTAGTTATCTTCTGCCCTTCCTCTGCTAGAATCGGCTTGATTTTTTTCTCTGTCTCAACATCAAACTGATAGTCCATCGGGGAGGAAACTTTCTCCTGGTAGGATAAAATAGTAGAGATACTAGCCGTGCCGCCAATTGTCATTAAAGAAATTCCGAGAATGACTGTAATCAGAGAATTTGTACGCCAACTTTTGAGCAAATGAACTTGCGTGTTACCCATTATCAAAAAATTGATACCATAGTAATAAATCTTCCATTTACTCAATATGATCAAAAATAACCGAAATGTATAACAGAAAAACAAATAAGTACCGACCACACAAACGAAAAAAATTAAAAAAGGAAAAAAGAAAACTAATGTATCAAGATAATGATAACTGATCATCCATGAAGTGATTTCCCTAAAATGACTAGCTCCAAAATATCCGCTCGTTAAAAGCAGTAACCCGATGACTGCGAGTAATCGGTGCCTTGTCCTGAAGCGCATTGTTGAACTATCTGCTTGTTCTTTTTCTCCAAAACTTCGAATCATTGGATAGCGCCATATTTTCCATATTGAATATACAGATACTGCTAAAAGGATGATGAAAAAAGCAAATAAAGTATCTACTACTGATGGAATGGAGATAAAAAATGGACTAGTAAGATCCATATCCATCATTCGAACCAAAATCATTGAAAAGAGTTTGGAAAAAATAATACCGAGTAATATCCCAGAAATGCAGGCGAACAATCCAATTATCATGATTTCTAACACATATATACCTGATATCTGCAGTTTATTCATACCAAAAAGCTGATAGATGCCTATTTCCTTTTGCCTTCTATTCAAGAAAAATCGGTTGGCACTGAATACGAAAAAAAGCAAAACAACAGTAATGATAAATCCGCCAAAACTCAATCCACCATCTATCGAAGTATCTTGACTTGCTCTTCTGACTAAAGATTGATCGTAGGTCATTGCGCTGAAGGAATAATAGATCATTACGGATAAAGTCAAACTGAAAAAATAAACAAGATAGCCTCGTGACTGCCGAAAAAAACTTTTAACGGCTAGTTTATACAGCATTCATTTTTCCTCCTCCGCCAATCGTCGCCTGCATGTCTATTACTTTCTCAAAGAACTCTCTTCTTGTCCCTCTTCTGACAACTTCAGAAAAAATCACACCATCTTTAATAAATAAAATTCTATCGCAGTAGCTTGCTGTATATGGATCATGGGTGACTAACAGTATCGTTGCTTTTTCTTTTTGATTCATGGTCTTCAAGTAGTTCAACAATTCTGTAGCCGACTTCGAGTCCAAAGAGCCAGTTGGTTCATCTGCAAAAATCACTTGTGGCTGAACAACAAGTGCTCTAGCAGCTGCAATTCGTTGTCTCTGTCCGACAGAAAGTTCATCGGGATACCGTTTGAGCAGTTCTTCTATATTCAACAATTGAGCTACATGTCTTACTCTCTTTTCCATTTCCTCTTTAGTCATCCGTTCAACTGCTAGGGGCAATAGGATATTGTCTTTTGCATTTAGGGTATCGATCAAATTGAACTCTTGAAAAATGAATCCTAGTTTTTTTCGACGAAAGTCACTGAGCTCACTATTTTTCATTTTTGTGATTTCTTTTCCTTGGATCGAGACACTGCCCATCGTAGGCAAATTGATCGTGGACAAGATATTCATCAGCGTTGTCTTTCCTGCACCACTTGGGCCCATAATCCCAACAAACTCGCCTTCTTCTACTGTGAATGAGATATTATCTAAGGCTTTGACGGGAGAAAGTTTGCTGCCGTAGCTTTTACTTAGATGTTTCACTTCGATCATCTTTTCCAATTCTTCTCCTCCTCTTTCATTTTTCATTTCTATTTATTTGCATAGTAGCATATCTACGAATAATTTGCTCTTATGTTTTTGTCACTTTTACTTGGACTGAATAAAAAATTTTATTCAATTATTTTATTCAGCAAAATTAAATATGCAAAAAACAAATCCACCAGCTACAAGTTTTCACCTTTTTTCACAATAAAATATACACTACATATAGTATAGAAATCCAATTATACAGCACATTGAATACTATATATAGCCGATATTTAGTTGCTCCTTCCCAGATTTTGTTTTATGATAGACAAGAACAATTTAGCAGGAGTTGAAGATAATGAAAGTAAATTATGAAGAAAAAACTGTCGTTACTCAGCAGCCAGAGACATCCCAGATGAAAGTCATCAAACGCGATGGCCGCCATGTTGATTTCGATGAACAAAAGATCAATGAAGCACTGATCAAAGCAGAAAAGAAAATTCACGGCTCATTATCACCACTTACTTATGAAAAAATTCAAATGATTGCAGACTTGGTTGTCCAAGAAATCAAAAGCCGGTTTGCTGAAAATGTCAAAATTTATGAGATTCAAAACATCGTGGAACATATATTACTAGAAAAAAACGAATATGAATTAGCAGAAGAGTACATCAATTATCGTACCAAACGAGATTTTGCTCGCAGTAAAGCAACAGATATCAACTTTTCGATTGAAAAGCTAATCAACAAGGACCAAACTGTCGTGAACGAAAACGCAAATAAAGACAGTAATGTTTTCAATACACAGCGAGATCTGACAGCCGGGATCGTTGGAAAATCAATCGGACTGAAAATGTTGCCACCACATATAGCAAATGCGCATCAAAAAGGCGATATCCATTACCATGATTTGGATTATCATCCTTATACACCGATGACGAATTGCTGCTTGATTGATTTCAAAGGCATGCTGAACAATGGTTTCAAAATCGGCAATGCCGAAGTCGAATCGCCAAAATCTATCCAGACCGCCACAGCACAAATCTCACAGATTATTGCCAATGTAGCGTCAAGTCAATATGGTGGCTGTTCTGCCGACCGAACAGATGAATTGCTTGCTCCTTTTGCAGAATTGAACTATAAAAAACATCTAAAAGACGCGGAAGAATGGATCGATTCGCCAGAACGCCAAAAAGAATATGCAAAAGCAAAAACCAAAAAAGATATCTTCGATGCTATGCAAAGTTTGGAATATGAAATCAATACCTTATTTACTTCAAATGGACAAACTCCTTTCACTTCATTAGGATTTGGACTAGGAGAAAACTGGTTTGAAAGAGAAATTCAAAAAGCAATTTTACAGATTCGAATCAATGGATTAGGGAGTGAAAAGCGGACAGCTATCTTCCCTAAACTGATCTTCACTTTGAAAAAAGGTGTGAACTTAAACCCTGAAGATCCTAATTACGACATCAAACAACTAGCATTGGAATGTGCAACGAAAAGAATGTATCCTGATATTCTGAATTACGATAAAATCGTTGAATTAACTGGAAGTTTCAAAGTACCTATGGGCTGTCGTTCATTCTTGCAAGGGTGGAAAGACGAAAATGGTCAAGAAGTAAATGTCGGACGAATGAATTTAGGTGTTGTTACATTGAATTTGCCAAGAATCGCGATCGAATCAAAAGGAGATCAGAATAAATTCTGGCAGTTACTGTCTGACCGCTTAGAAATCATGAAAGATGCTCTTCTCTATCGTGTAGAACGTTGTAAAGAAGCCATTCCTGCAAATGCACCAATTTTATATATGTATGGTGCTTTCGGGAAACGTCTTTCACGTACCGATTCTGTCAATGAATTATTCAAAAACCGTCGAGCTACTGTATCGTTAGGCTACATTGGATTATATGAAGTTGCTTCAGCTTTCTTCGGTGGCGAATGGGAAACAAACCCAGAAGCAAAAGCTTTCACACTTGATATCGTCAAAGAATTAAAAGCTAATGCAGATGCATGGGGGGATGAATATGGTTATCATTTCAGTGTCTATTCAACTCCAAGTGAAAGTCTAACTGACCGTTTCTGCCGTTTGGATACAGAAAAATTCGGCATCATCGAAAATATCACAGATAAAGAATATTATACAAACAGTTTCCACTATGATGTGCGTAAAAACCCAACGCCATTTGAAAAATTGGAATTTGAGAAGGATTATCCAAAATATTGTTCAGGTGGATTCATCCACTACTGTGAATACCCTATGCTCCAACAAAATCCGAAAGCTTTAGAAGCTGTATGGGATTTTGCATATGACAAAATCGGGTATCTTGGTACGAATACGCCAATCGATCATTGCTATCAATGTGGTTTCGAAGGTGATTTCAAACCGACAGAACGAGGATTCGAATGTCCAGAATGTGGAAATCATGATCCAAAAACATGTGATGTAGTCAAACGTACTTGTGGCTATTTAGGAAATCCGCAAGCTCGTCCGATGGTACATGGCCGCCATAAAGAAATTTCCTCACGTGTGAAACACATGAAATGAGGTTGTGAAAAAGCTGTCCTGCATCAAGTAATAAGAATAGCTAAACAAAAATAGCTCCTCATATTTTTCGTTTAGTTGGGCTTATTACCGCAGATGCAAGCTTTTGAACACCGTTTAGTGGAGAGGTTGTGAAAAAGCTGTCCTGCATCAAGTAATAAGAACAGCTAAACAAAAATAGCTCCTCATATTTTTCGTTTAGTTGGGCTTATTACTGCAGATGCAAGCTTTTGAACACCGTTTAGTGGAGAGGTTGTGAAAAAGCTGTCCTGCATCAAGTAATAAGAACAGCTAAACAAAAATAGCTCCTCATATTTTTCGTTTAGTTGGGCTTATTACTGCAGATGCAAGCTTTTGAACACCGTTTAGTGGAGAGGTTGTGAAAAAGCTGTCCTGCATCAAGTAATAAGAACAGCTAAACAAAAATAGCTCCTCATATTTTTCGTTTAGTTGGGCTTATTACTGCAGATGCAAGCTTTTGAACACCGTTTATTCAGAATAAGAGGCTATGACAAGTCTTTTTTCACCACCCTCTTTCGATGGCTTTGTATCTTTGAACGCCCTCTATCAAGATAAGAACAAGCTTTCTTGAACAATGGATTTAGGTCAGTTTGTTCTTATTTATGTGGTCGAGTAGATTTTATCTTCAATAGCTATATCTTTGAACCTTAAATGAAAGAAGTTTTTTTATGAGAAATCCAAAACCAAAAGAATGGTTAGCAAAAGACTACAGCCAAAACTATATTGCTGACTACAAACCGTTTAATTTTGTCGATGGTGAAGGTGTCCGCAACAGTCTTTACGTTAGTGGCTGCTTATTTGCCTGCGAAGGCTGCTTCAACAAAGCTGCACAAAATTTCCGATATGGCAAACCATTCACACCTGAATTAGAAGAACAAATCATCGCTGACTTGCGCAACGATTACGTGCAAGGATTAACTTTACTTGGTGGCGAACCTTTTTTGAATACAGATGTTTGTCTGCAAGTCGTACGACGTATCCGAAAAGAGTTCGGTACGACAAAAGATATCTGGTCATGGACAGGCTATACCTTTGATGAATTGCTACAAGATTCAGAAGATAAATTAGAACTCCTTTCGCAAATCGATATCCTTGTTGACGGACGCTTTGAATTAAGCAAACGTGACCTAAAACTACAATTTCGCGGAAGTAGCAACCAGCGGATCATTGACGTCCAAAAATCTTTAGAATCCAATCAAGTTGTGATTTGGGAAAAATGTACGGATGCAACAGAAACCTATGAACAAATCAAAAAGCAAGACTTAATATAAAAACAGCTTTGGGAGAGAAAACGGATTTCCGGTTTCAACTCTCAAAGCTGTTTTTATATTTCTTGATTTTCCCATAATGGAAGGACGATGTTTTCATAAGTCATCGGGTCCAGATTCGTCAAAGTAATCCCTAACAATCGGATCCCTTTTTCTACTCCCAAGATTTCCTCCCATATAAGGCTTGCTTGATAAAAGAGTGCTTCTTTTTTATAGATATATTCTGGCAATGTCACTCTTTTGGTCACAGTAGAATAGTCCGTGTACCTGACCTTCAAAACTACTGTTTTCCCATGTTTTTGGACTCTTCTCAGTGCTTCTTCTACTTTTTCAGCTAGTTGGCGCAACTGAGTCAGCACTGCTTCTTCCGTTTGCAACGGCTGCCCATAAGTATGCTCTTTTCCCACAGATTTTCGCTCTCTTGTAACGTTTACTGGAGAATCATGGATTCCTCTGACTTTACGATAAAGAGAATAGCCCATTTTTCCAAAATTTCGAATCAACATCATTTCTGTGCATTCATATAGGTCTTTTCCTGTATAAATCCCTAGCTCATGCATTCTAGGTACAGTTTTCTTCCCTACCCCATGAAATTTTTCAATTGGCAAAGCTTTTAAAAATGGCACAGCGTCTTGAGGGGCAACTACCGTGATTCCTCTAGGTTTTTGATAGTCTGATGCTAATTTGGCCAAAAACTTATTGTAACTTACTCCCGCAGAACATGTTAGCTGGACACTCTCCCAAATATCTGCTTGGATCATTCGGGCGATTTTGATGGCTGACTTGCAATTGATTTTATTTTCGGTCACATCAAGATACGCTTCATCGATACTAACTGGTTCCACAATATCTGTATAACGATAGAATACTTCCCGTACTTGTTTGGAAATATCGCTGTATTTATGATGGTCGCCAGGCTTAAAGATGGCTTGCGGACAAAGCTCATACGCTTTTTGTGCACTCATTGCTGAATGAATTCCGAATTTTCTTGCTTCATAATTTGCTGTAGTCACTACTCCACGCCCACCAGTGTCACTGGGGTGTCTGGCAATTACTAATGGATGTCCGCGAAACTCAGGATGATCTCGTTCTTCAACCGAAGCGAAAAAAGCATCCATATCAATATGAATGATTTTTCTTGATGTATCATTATGTAAAGGAAATTGCAGCTCCATCATCCTCACCTCTTATTCATTATACAGGAACATTCGTTCGCGTTCAAGAGATTTGAAAAGTTAGTAGCTGATTTCCTCATTAGTCTTTCATTATAGACAACTTATACTATCTCAGTCTAATTCATGGTACTGACGGTAGACTTCTTGTTTTTTCAGCCCATTTTTCAGCGCTACTGCTTTGATAGCAGCATTTGGTTTTTCGCCTGAAGCGATCTTTGCTTCTACTTGTTCCTTTAACGTTCCCAACTCTTCATCAACTTCCGTCACTGGCGTTTCGAACAAATTCCCTTCTACAAGCAGACAACATTCACCCTTTACTGGATGTTCTTCGATATAAGCGAGTAGCTCTTCCGTACTTCCTCTAAGGTATTCTTCATGGACCTTTGTCAATTCCCGACACAAAACGACTTGGCGATTTCCAAAAATTTCTAAGAAATTCGTCAATGTAGCAGTGATCCGATAAGGTGACTCATAAAAAATCAGCGTAGCTGTCTGTTCTTTTAGCTTTTTCAATGTTTCTTTCTGTTCTTTTTTCTTACGTGGAAGGAAGCCATAAAATAAAAATGGTTGAGGCATTAGCCCTGAAGCAATCAAAGCCGTCATCCCAGCTGTAGGTCCTGGGATAGAGATCACAGAAATCCCTTCTTTTATGCAGGCTAAAACTAGCTCATGTCCAGGATCGCTGATGGAAGGCATTCCTGCGTCACTGACTTGAGCAATCGTTTTTCCTTCTTTTAACAAAGCAATCAATTGAGGGACACGTTCTTTATAATTATGTTCATGTAAACTTTTTTGGGGTGTATGGATTTCAAAATGATTCAATAACTTTTGTGTATTACGCGTATCCTCACTTGCGATAAGATCGGATTCTTGCAGCATACGAACACTTCTGTAGCTCATATCTTCTAAATTTCCAATTGGCGTCGGTACAAGATATAAATCCCCATATACCGGATTTCCCTTGAAACTTTTTTGATTATACATCTGTCACAATCTCCTTAATAAAAAGACTGGAGCAGTATTTCTCCGCTCCAGTCTCCTCTTGTTATTGGTCATCGACCGCTTTCGCGATAGATCACTTCTAGACAAAACGCACAAGGCTCGTCATTGTCCCTTCTTGATCCATATAAATCGTAGCAGACATGGAATCCTTCTTCATAAATTTTTTCAAGATTCATACGAGACTTAGAAAGTTCCTGCTTCACATTTTCAGCTGGAGCTTGTGCAACTTGGTTCAATTCCCGCAGGTGTTCCCGCAGACGTTGATTTTCCATCTCCAAAGTTGTATTTTTTTCTACGATCTCATGCAAAGCATGCTTCATTTCAACAAGTTCTGTTAATGTATTTCTCAACTCTGATTCTAATTGATTCAATCCGTCGTATAATGATCTCTTATCCATTCATCTCACCTACTTGGATAAATTCTTTCAATTCATCCCATTCATATTCGACAGGATTTTCCCGTCCAGTCAGCCGAATACTAACGATACGGCTAAGCAGATTCAACCCTACGACTTTCCCTTTACCATCAGGTGTAGCAATTACTTTTCCAAAGTCAGGGAGTTCTTTTTTCGCTGTCTCGTATTCTTCGCTCTCATATTGCAGACAGCACATCAAGCGTCCGCATAAACCGGAAATTTTTGTTGGATTCAAAGATAAACTTTGATCTTTTGCCATTTTGATTGATACAGGCACGAAATTGCCTAAAAAAGAAGAACAGCATAATGGACGCCCACATGGACCAATTCCGCCTATTATCTTTGCTTCATCGCGGACACCAATTTGTCGAAGCTCAATACGAGTACGAAATACAGCGGCCAGATCTTTTACCAATTCTCTAAAGTCAATTCGCCCGTCCGCCGTGAAAGAAAAAATCAATTTATTTCGATCAAATGTGTATTCAGCTTTGACCATTTTCATTTCCAACTCACGCAACTGCACTTTTTCTTTTGCGATTTTCAATGCATCATGAGCATCTTTTTTGTTTTTTTTGTCTTTTTCTAATTCAGCTTGTGACGCTTTATGCAAGATCGGACGGATAGCTTCAGGAAGGTCATTGGGATCAATCTCTTTTTTAGGAAGGACAACAGTAGCAATATGTAAGGATTGCTGAGATTCGACTAATACCTTGTCATTATAAACATATTCAGAGTCTCCTGGTGCAAAATAATAGATATGACCTGCATCTCTATATCGGACACCTACTACTTCTACCATTTCCATCCTCCTTGATCATCATCCTTTGCGGCAAGCTAAAAAATCGTATGCAAAACGAACTGTTCCGCAACAGCCTGAAAACTGACATTGCTGCGTAGTTTCTGCTCTGCGATCAATATCCGTTCAATTATCTGGTTTATCTGTTTCACTTTGCCATATTCGCCGTTTGCTACTGCTTGACGCTGTGCTTCCTGATAATAAAACATCAAGACAGATAATCCTGTAAACTGTTGTGTTTTTTCTTTAAATGATTTTATCAATTTTTTTTGGACATAGATAAAGGCTTGAGTATCTTGCTTTTGCAAGTAAACGAACCATTGATAAATCAAGTCCTTAGCATCATTAAACCATTCATCTTGAGAGATTTCAACTGCTTTTCCTAAACTGTTTGTTAAGAAAGCCAAAAGTTTTGCTTTTTCCAATGGAATCTGCTCTTCTTGCAATCGATGGATCAGTGCTTCTTTCGAAAGTTCTTGAAAATGCAGAACTTGACAACGAGATTGAATAGTAGGGAGAATTCTTCCTACTGCATCTGTTTCTAACACCGCTAAAAAATCTCCAGGGGGCTCTTCCAAGAATTTCAACAAACTGTTTGCCGCACTGCTATTCATTTTTTCAGCTTCTTTGATCAAAAAAACTTTTTTTCTTGATTCGTAACCGCTGCGACTGAATTCCGTCTGCAAACGTCTGATCTGATCGACTTTGATGGTTTGTCCTTCCGGTTCAATAACCAAAACATCTGGATGTTCTTTCTTTTCGATCCGCTGACAATTGTTGCATTTTCCACAAGGCAGATTGTCTTTCATTTGGGTACAGAACAGGTGCTGTGCAAGCCATATACCTACTTCATGTTTTCCTGTTCCTTTCTCCCCTTCAAAAAGATAAGCATGAGCGATACGCCCATGCTCAAAACTCCGTTGAAGCTGCTGATACACGATCGGTTGCATTTGAGCCAAGTTTATTTCTTGATTCATAGCTCAGCTCCTCCTAAAATTGATGGAATCCTTCAACAGGTAAGACGAAGACTGTGGCACCGCCTACTTCTACTTCTACTGGATAAGGGACGCCCCCATCCATCGAAATATCCAGTGTAACAGGTGTAGATACAAATTGCTTTCTTGATTCACACGTTTTTTTGATGATTTCCAATGCTTCTTCTACACGGTCATCTTCAATACCCACGATAAACGTACTGTTTCCAGCCTTAAGGAAGCCGCCTGTCGATGATAGTTTTGTGGCACGGATATTTGCATCAATCAATTCATTTGATAAACGGTTGCTGTCTTTGTCTTGGATAATCGCTAAAATAATTTTCATAAACGTTCACCTTCCTAGTTTTCAAAAAATTGCGGATACTGTTCAATAATTGTATGATAACTTGTTTGCAGCACTTCTTCAAAGCTTTTTCTTGCATCAACTTTGTGGATTCTTTCCGGATTCTCTTCTGCCAGCTTTAAGTAAGCATGACGTACACGCTGGTGGAATTCCAAACCTTCCGAATCTAAACGGTCGATTTGATTTTGTCTGTTTTTCTTGATTCTTCTTAATCCGGTGTCTGAATCTACGTCAAGATAAAGGGTAAAATCCGGCGTAGTACCTTCTGTAGCAAACTCATTCAACCGAGCAATCTCGGTAACGCCGATGCGTCGGCCTGCACCTTGATAAGCAAGAGAACTGTCGACAAATCTATCGCATAAAACGATTTTCCCTTTTGCCAGAGCAGGCAGAACCTTTTCGACTAGATGTTGTCTTCTTGCTGCTGCATAAAGCAGTGCTTCCGTACGTTCATCCATCCGATCATTTTTTGGATCAAGGATCACTGCTCGGATCTCTTCAGCAATCGGAATGCCTCCTGGTTCTCTTGTTTGAATGATTTCTGTTTTTGCTACTTCTTTCAAAAGAGGGTAAAGTTCATTCAAGATGCTGGTTTTTCCTGCACCATCAGGCCCCTCGATTGTAATAAATAGTCCGTTCACATTGTTGCCCCCATCTCTTGTGCTGCTTTTATATTGTATCTGAAAAAACACTTAATTAGAAATTTATAACTCACGTCTTCCTTCGACAGCTTTCAATAAAGTAACTTCATCTGCATACTCGATATCAGAGCCTACAGACAGACCATGTGCTAGACGAGTCACTTTGATACCTGCGGGTTTGATCAGACGTGAGAGATACATAGCTGTTGCTTCTCCCTCTGTTGTTGCATTTGTTGCGATAATCACTTCTTTTACATCTGCATCATGCAGCCGCTGCAACAGAGAAGAAATATTGATGTCTTCTGGACCTGTCCCTTCCATCGGTGATAACACACCATGGAGAACATGATAAAGTCCGTGATATTCTCGCATTTTTTCCATTGCCATTACATCTTTCGGCTCTTCGACCACTAGGATAACGCTTCGATCACGTGAAGGATTTCTACATATTTCGCAGGGATCTTCTTCTGTGATGTTTCCGCAGATACTACAAAAATGCAAATCGCGTTTTACACTTAACAAAGATTTAGCAAATTCATTTACTACTTCATCTTTCATATCGATCGTATAAAAGGCGAGTCTTGTCGCTGTTTTCTGACCGATTCCTGGAAGTTTCATGTAGCTGTCGATCAGTTTCGCAATTGGTTCTGGATATTGCATATTCATTACTCCTTCAGTTTAAAACTAAAATCCTGGCAAACCTTTTGCGTATTTCCCTAATTTTTTCTCAGTTTCCACATCAATTTGTGCGATCGCATCATTGACTGCCATTACGACAAGATCCTGAAGCATCTCGATATCATCAGGATCAACGACTTCTTCATTGATTTGGATATCTTTCATGCGACGATCGCCTGTAAAAACCGCTTTGACCAATTCATTGGTGGCTTTACCTGTAAACTCTGTTTTATTTAGCAGCTCTTGTGCTTCTGCCATTTCTTTTTGCATTTTTTGTACTTGTTTCATCATGCCTTGCATATTGCCCATTCCACGCATCATAATTATCTACTCCTTTTTATTAATCATCTACCACTGTAACAGCTTCGGAGCCAAACAGTTCCTCTGCTTTTACTACAAGTGTTTCTTCTGGTACTTCTTGTTCTTGAGGAAGCAACTCGATTTCTCCTTCTGAGTCTTCAGAAGCAAAAGAGTTTTCTGTTCCCTCTTCTTGTGCCTGCGTCAAATAATTTCTTCGAAGTTCTGGCCAGCTTTCTCTTGTAATATAAACAGGATCAGGCGCATAATCTTTGATCATTCGGCTTAAGTTGTTGTGTACCGAAAGCTGCAATTCTTCGTCATTTGCTGCTCTTTGACAAACAATCTCATAATCAAACGCAATCACTAGTCCTGTAGGTCCAGCTGCAACTGGTTCGCTTGCTTTAAGCATTGCTCGCTGAGTGACAGATAGACTCATCAGCAAGTCTTCCCATACTTCTTTTACTTGGTTCAGATGCTGTCTTGTCGCTTCCCGCAGAACTTTATATACTCGTTCCGTCGGTACACGATAGGTACTTGTCTGTTTTTTATGATTTGTTTGCTGTACCGGCTGTACTTTTGTATTCTCAATTCCTGTATTACTGCGTAGTTCCTTGATTTCGTTTCTTAGTTCCTTAATCTCTTGTTGTAGCTGTTTTACTATCTGATCATCTGCAAATGCTACATCTGCTGAAGGAACAGAAGCAGACGGTAGCTGTGCAAGTTTGACTGTAGCGACTTCCAAATAAATAGCGGCACTATTGGTAAAACGAATTTCATTTTGAGTATCGCTCAAAATCTTTATCATTGAAAACAGCTGATCCGCTGAAACAGTTTGTGCCAATTCTGTAAATGTACTTCTGATCGTACTCGATTGTTCCTCAACTAGGTTAGGTGCTTGCTGATACATCAGCAAGTCACGGCAGTATTGTAACATATCCTCTAGAAAGCGACGTGATTCTTTGCCGGCTGCGAGAATTTGGTTCAATGTTTCCAATGCTTCTGGTACTTCTTTTTTCACGCAAGCACTCAAGTAACTGTCCATCATTTCGTCAGTTAAGCTACCTGTCACTTGCATGGCATCATCTAAAGTAATTGTTCCTTCACTAAACGAGATTGCCTGATCAAGAATACTCAATGCATCCCGCATCCCGCCTTCTGCAGAACGGGCAATCACATTCAATGCAGCTGGTTCATAGCTGATAGTCGATTCTTTCAAGATAAATTCAAGATGTTCGACAATATCTGCCGTATTGATCCGTTTAAAATCAAATCGCTGAGTCCGTGAAATGATCGTAGCTGGTATTTTGTGAGGTTCGGTCGTTGCTAAGATGAATATGACACTTTCTTTTGGCTCTTCCAATGTTTTCAACAAGGCATTGAAAGCTCCTGTTGAAAGCATATGTACCTCATCAATAATGTACACTTTGTACGCTGCCTTTGTAGGCGCATAATTTGCCCGATCACGGATAAATCGGATTTCTTCGACTCCGTTATTGCTGGCAGCATCGATTTCGATCACATCTTCTTGCGTACCAGCAGTAATTGATCGACACATTTCGCATTCGTTGCATGGCTCACCGTCTTTACTGTTCGGACAGTTGATTGCTTTTGCGAAAATCTTTGCTGCACTCGTCTTTCCGGTTCCTCTGGGTCCTGTAAACAAGTAGGCATGTGAGGTTTTGTGGGAAACAATAGCATTTTTTAGTGTCTGTGTCACAGCTTTTTGTCCAACGATGTCTTCGAAACGCTGCGAACGCCAGACTCGATAAAGTGCTTGATATGCCATAAGGATCCCCCTTTTTTAAAAAATTCACTATCTCTTATTATACGTGATATTAGGTAAAAAAACTACTATCCTTCTCGGCTTTTTCAGGTATTTAAACAATACGCAATTTTCCATTTCAATTCCGTCTCTAGTCCGAGAAGTTTCACATCTTCCTATGGTATAATAAATAAACAATAATTGTTTGGCATTAGCTGAATCAGAGGAGGAATTTTTTATGGGTCTTATCAAAACAGCAACAAGTATGGTTGGCGGCGGTCTGGCAGATCAATGGCTAGAAGTCATCGAACCAGACAATATGAGTGATACAACGGTCATGACAAAAGGTGTCAAAGTCCGCAAAGATGACAAACGTGGCTCCAATCGTAAAGGAACAGAAGATGTTTTAACAGACGGAACAGTCGTCCATGTCTATCCAAACATGATGATGCTTTTGGTCGATGGTGGAAAAATCATCGATTATACCGCTGAGGAAGGTTATTACACCATTAAAAATGACGCAGCTCCTTCCATGTTCAACGGAACACTGAAAGAAGCAATTGCTGAAACTTTTGACCGATTTAAATTTGGCGGCGTCACACCGCAGAAACAACAAGTTTTTTATATCAATCTCCAAGAAATAAAGGGAATCAAATTCGGTACAAGCGCGCCGTTGAACTACTTTGACAATTTCTATAACGCAGAATTATTCTTACGGGCACATGGCACTTATTCTATTCATGTCGTTGACCCGATTTTATTTTATACAAACGCAATCCCTAAAAACAAAACACAAGTGGAAATCAATGATATCAATGAGCAGTATTTAGCTGAATTCCTAACAGCGCTGCAATCAGCAATCAATCAGATGTCTGCAGATGGTCAACGGATTTCTTATGTACCATCTAAGAGTTTGGAATTAAGCAAATACATGGATACTGCATTGGATGATTCTTGGCGTGAATTACGTGGGATGGAGATTGTTTCTGTGGCTGTAGCCAGCATTTCTTACACCGATGATTCTGTGAAACTGATCAATATGCGTAACGAAGGGGCGATGCTAGGTGATCCTAGCGTACGTGAAGGATACGTGCAAGGTTCCATTGCACGTGGTATGGAAGCAGCCGGAAAAAATGAAGCAGGAGCAATGACCGGCTTTATGGGTGTAGGTATGGGAATGAATGCAAATGGTTCTTATCTTTCTCAAGCAGCTCAAAATAACCAAGAACAAATCAAACAACAAGCAGAAAAACAAAATCAACAAACTGCACAAGGAAATGCGGATACTTGGACATGTCCAGTTTGCGGGACAGAAAATTCCGGAAAATTCTGTTCCAACTGCGGAGCTGCCAAACCTGTAGAAAACGTTCAGCCTAAGCTACAAATGCGATGCAGTGAATGCAATGAGATCGTGGATCTTTCCAACGGCATCCCTAAATTCTGTCCAAACTGTGGTAAACCGTTTAAAGGAATCCCCGTTGATTAATTTATTTAGAAAGGTGTGCAGCTGATGGATGTTCTTACACATAAATGTCCTAATTGCGGCGGTCCGTTGACTTTTGATCCCAAAGACCAAAAATTTCATTGCGAATACTGCCTGAATATCTATACAGAAGAAGAAGTCAGCCAATATGAGCAAAAGCAAAAAGAAGCGCGTATGGCTGGCGAAGAAAGCAAAGAAGAACCTTCACCTACCGAAGATTTTACTTTTACAGCCCAAGAACAGCTTGCCGATATGAATGAAGCCGAGCGCAAAGCGGTTGACGAGGCAGGCGGTTTTTCAGATACAGCGGACGAATCTGCAGATAATACCGCAGCGATAGATCTTTTTCTTTGTCCCAACTGTGGTGCAGAGATCGTGACTGATGCGACAACTGCTGCGACTTATTGTTACTACTGCCATAATCCCGTCGTACTATCGGGACGTTTAAGCGGAGAATTCTTGCCAAATAAAGTACTTCCTTTTGCTGTCGAGAAAGAAGAAGCAATCAACAGATTTCTCGCTTGGACCAAGAAAAAATGGTTTGTTCCCAAAGCTTTTTTCAATAAGGATCAAATCGATAAGTTGACAGGTGTGTATTTCCCTTATTGGGCTACAGATGCTGAAGTAGATGGTGCCATGCAGGCGAATGGTACAGTTATCCGCATATGGCGGATAGGTGACATCGAATACACAGAAACGAAGCAATTTGCTGTTTCAAGAGCAGGCAAGCTTTCTTTTAAAGAACTAGTAAAAAATGCCTTATCAAAAAATACGCAACAAAAGATGGTCGAAGGCGTGCAACCTTTCCCGTTAGATAAAGCAATTGATTTTAAAAGCCAGTATTTAGCCGGGTTCCAAGCAGAAAAAAGAGATATCGAATATGAGGCAATCAAATCACAGATTCAATCTGAATTAAAAGACTATTCAGAGAAGCTGTTAAAAGATACCGCAAATGGATATACAACATTGACCGGTGTGCGAACTTCTGCTTCAATCACAAACGAAGTAAATAATTACGTATTACTGCCGGTATGGCTTGTTACTTATCGAAGCAATGACTCAAGTAAAAAAGTCTACTACTACGCAATGAATGGACAAACAGGAAAGGTCAGCGGTGTCCTGCCGATCAGCCAGAAAAAATTGGGACTGACCGCTCTTGGGATTTTCGCTGGGCTAGCGATCCTCTTTCTGATCGGAGGTTACTTGATATGATGAAAAAATTTTTTTTATTCTTTCTTTTGCTAGTAAGTGTTGGCTGGCCGGTGGCTACTCATGCAGATACAGCTACGGTAAATGATGAGGCTGGGTTATTCACAACAGATCAAATCCAATCTTTGGAACAACAGGCAGAAAAGCTGAATGAAAAAATCAAAGGACGAGTCTTGATCGTAACGACTACATCTAATTCAGAAGAACCAAGAGACTTTGCTGATAATTACTTAAGAGACGCAGTCGGAAATGATCAAAATGGCTCAGTATTGCTATTAGATATGGGACAGCGTGAAATCTACATTTCGACTTCTGGTAATATGATCGATTATTTGACTGACAGCAGAATCGATTCGATCTTAGATGATGTTTATGATCAGATGACAAATGCTGCCTATTACAATGCTGCAAAAGCTTACCTGTCTAAATCAGCAACATATGTGGAAGACGGAGTTCCAGGAGGACATTATCGTGTAGACGAAGAAACTGGCAAAATTACACGCTATAAGGTTTTGACGACAGTAGAAATCATCATTGCTGTTGTTTTGGCTCTTATCCTTAGTCTTGTCTTTTATTTTGTGACTGTTTCGCGTTATCAATTGAAATCAGGCATCTACAAATATCCATTCCGAGAAAAATCCAGTATCAAATTAACTGAAAAAACCGATCGTCTGACAAATTCTTTTGTCACGACAAGAAGAATCCCCAAAAGCCCACCTCCTGGAAGCGGCGGTGGCGGAAGTACTACCCATTCTAGCGGTGGCGGGACTTTTGGCGGTGGCGGCAGAAGTTTCTAAAAATTGCTAAATGAATGTTCGCAAAAAAAGGGCTGTGACAAAAATCGTGTCACAGCCCCTTTTGTTGCAAATAAACGGCGTTCAAAAGCTTACATCTACGGTGATAAGTCCAGCCAAGTTAAAAACATAAGAGACTGTTTTTACTTGGCTCTTCTTATTACTTGATGCAGAACAGCTTTTTCACAACCTCTTCCTTAAACGGTGTTCTCCTACCAACTCCTCGGTCACAAGTCACAATATTCATCAAACATGAAAAGCTGTTTTTTGAAATTGTTCCTTGTGACTCAGAGTTAAACGGCAGGCTCACAACCTCTTGGTAAACGGTGTTCAATCAGCTGACCCTCGGTATTAGCTCAAAAAACGGCAAAATATGAGGAACTATTTTTCCGTTTGTTTCTCTAATACTCAGGTCAAAACGCTGATTTCACAACCTCTTTGTTCATCAAAAGATAATATTGTCTTCTAACAAGTCCATATTCAAAATAACGATATGATGGTCTTTAACGGTGATAATACCATCTTTTTTCAGTTGTTTTAAAATTCTGTTTACACTGCTAGCAGTTGAGATGCCACAAAATTTGGCGATTTCTTCATTCGTGATCGAAAAATCGATCAGCATCCCTTCTTCTGTCCGCACACCGAATAAATCATATAATTCGTAAAGTTGCGTACAAACAGCTCCCAGCTTTCCGTTTAATAGCATTTGCTGCATTTTTTTCATCGAATAAAGCAGACGATAGCGGTAATACTCTTTTACATAGTGTTGTAGCTTTGGGTCTTGGTTGATATTTTGCCAAAAGCGCACACGATTGATTCGATAAAACTCTGCATATTCTGATTCAACTCGAATATTATACGGCGAATCGATGAATTGTGAATATTCGTCTTTTAAAAGAGAGACGATTTCAAGATCTTTGATATAGCGAAGGTTAAATTCTCTCCCATCATTTGAAATAACACTTGCTTTTACCGTTCCCTCTTTCAAGATATACGTATGGGAATCTTCCATCCCTTCGAATGTCAAATATTTATGATATCCTTTGCGTATAATCGGAAAATCATTTTTATCCAAATATTCCTTTAAGACTCTACTATCCAATGATGCTCCCCCATCCAAACTTTCATCTAAAAAGATCATACAGTACTTTAAAACTTTTTAAAGTCCAAAGGTATTTTACTAATGATATTAACATTTGTTAAGTACCTTTTTCCATCACTTATGCGATTTTTTTCCTTTTTTTTATTCGTTATACTGCAGAAGTAAAATTTTTTAAGAATAGAGGGAAAAAACATGAATTACTGGATGAACACAATCATTAATCGATTAGAAACAGCATATCAAACAAGATTTGATATGAAAGCTTCTTTAGTCTTTTTAAATGATGCGTATCAAAACTCGATCGAATTGATCAAAGCAGTGGATGAGAATCCAACAAACGAATGCGAAGAATTTTTAAATCTGTTTATGTCTACAAGAGATTTATTTATTCGCCAACTTGTTGATCGCTATCCATCCAATTATCACGATGTAGAAGTTCAAATACAAAAATTAAAAGCATATTCAGCTTAAGGGGAATGTATAACATACATGGAAAAGAAATTATTTAATAAATATTTTATTGGAATCACATTGATCAATTTTATTGTCTACCTGATTTATTATCTGTTGATGGTCATCATGGCAGTCATTGCGCAAGACACCTTACACGCCAGCTTGAGCCAAGCAGGTTTTGCTTCTGGGATCTATATCATCGGAACATTGCTGGCACGCTTATTCATGGGGAAACAGTTAGAACTATTTGGTCGGAAGTTTACCTTAAGAGGCGGCGCGATCTTCTATCTCCTTTCAACATTAGCATATCTTTATACGCCAACTATCGGGGCATTGTATTTAGTTCGATTCTTGAATGGATTCGGCTACGGTACAGTTTCTACAGCTACAAATGCTATCGTTACTGCATATATCCCTGCATCTAAAAAAGGGGAAGGCATCAATTATTATGGATTAAGTACTAGTTTAGCTGCCGCTGTTGGGCCATTTTTAGGAATGATTTTGCTGAATATGACTGATTTTCGTTTCATTATCTGGTTTTCAATTGTACTGGTCTTCTTTGTTACGATTGCCTGCCTTGTCTTTCCTGTAAAAAATATTCCATTATCTGAAGAACAAAAAATATCTCTTCGCTCATGGAATATCAATAGTTTTATTGAAAAGAAAGCACTTTTCATTACAGGAATTGCCTTTTTGATGGGTCTTTCTTATTCAAGTGTTTTATCATTTTTATCTTCTTATACAAAAGTAATCCACTTAGTTGCTGCTGGGTCATTTTTCTTCGTCGTATATGCTTTGGTCATCACATTTACACGTCCATTGACTGGAAGGATTTTCGATGTCAAAGGAGAACAATACGTGATGTATCCTAGCTATTTATTCTTAACAGCAGGATTATTTTTACTGAGTGTAACGACGAATAGTGTGACATTGCTTATCTCTGGAGCATTAGTCGGCCTAGGTTATGGTACGTTTATGTCAAATGGACAGGCTGTTTGTTTAAAAATCGTCCGCGAACATCGAATCAGTATTGCTTTATCTACCTACTTTATTGGTTTAGACCTAGGCTTAGGCGTTGGTCCTTATTTGATGGGGATGCTAAAATCTCTTACTTCATTTAGAGAATTGTATGTGATTGCCGGAGTCATTCCATTGATATGTACAGCACTCTATCTTGTTAATGGCCGAAAACATAGTCATGAAGCAGAGGGCGAATTGATTGAATCATTGAAAAATGAAATTTGATCTTGATGAATAGATAAAAAAAACCGTTCAGATCTGAAAATGATCTGAGCGGTTTTTTGAGTAAAAATAGTTTATGATTATTCTTAATTAAACATCTATTTATTTTTAAAGCTTTCATTTATCGATAAGAATAGTTTAACTGTTGATTTATTCCATTTTCCGTTCATCTGGTACGATGCCTTGACTTAGCAACCACTTGTGGAAGAACCATTCTGCCACACCGATCAATAGAGCAGGAATCAATACTTTCATCCAAATATCGACTGTATCATTCATAAAATATAGATAGAGCCACAAGATAACTGCAGCTGAACCAGCATCTGCGATCGTCGCTGCGATGTTCCCTACTTTACGTAAGATCAACAGATCCCCTAGCACATAGATCATGACTACAATAATTACCCCAACAATTGTTGAATCCATAAAGCTAACACCGTATAAACCTGTCAGCACGACCCACAGAATCGCCCAGATCATGATTGCCTTCACTACCAACGCCTTCACATGTTTCATTTTCTGCACTCCTTTCTCCTGGATAAAAAAGTAAGATTATCTAACAAGATAACCTTTTCATTATTATACCATCGGCTAAGAGAAGCGAGCAAAGATAAGGTCCTATCTAAAAATGAGGAAGCCACTTAGAACATTCACGTAATAATTTATCCATACAGACATTCGATATGGTGTTCCTTTACTTTCGCATACTGTTCTTTTGTCAGTTCTTTACTTGTCACCAGATAATCGATTTCATGAAAAGCAATGGATTGATGCATGAATTTATGTGCAATTTTTTGCTGTGTAACTAAAACGGCAAGCCGGTCTGATTGTTTTCTAAAAGCTTTTTTGACCATTGCCTCTCCTTCATGAGTTTCTGTTACTCCTTGGCTGAAATCTAGCCCGCGACAACTCATTATCGCTAAATCCGCATAATATGACAATGCATCGTTATAGGCTTTTGAACCGTTGATTGTTGCTCGTTTCGGAACAATTGCCCCACCCAATACAGATACTTTTGCCGTTGTGTATTCACTCAACATAGCAGCTGTGACGATGCCATTCGTAATGATCTGCAAACCATCAAATCTTGCTAGGTTTCTGACTAAATGTAAAGAGGTTGTACTGGAATCCAAGAATAAGACCATATCATCTCGAATCAAAGAAGAAGCTGTATCTGCAATCTTACGTTTTTCTGTTTCTTCTTCTAATTTGGTGATCTTCATCAGGTAAGGCACGTCAATTTTTCGATTGTCAACAAGCATGGCGCCACCGCGAACTCTACGGATCAATCCACTTTTTTCCAGAAAAACAAGGTCACGTTTAATCGTGGCTTCGCTATAATTTACTAACTCGATCAAATCGGTGACTCTTGCAAATTGGTTGTTTTTTAGATAATTCACAATCTCCTGCTGTCTATTCTCCACTTCATTCAACATAAAATCACCCCATTTACTTTATATAGTAACAGGAAAAAAGAGGTTGTGACAGAAGTGATTGGCTTCGAGAAATAAGAAGAAATTTTTCGAAAAAACTACTTCTGAACATCGTGTGTGGTTAAGAAGGTATGACAAGACTATTGTCATACCCTCTTGATCATACATTTTTATTTTTAGTATAAGCTAGCCTTGCCTACTGTGTTCAAAATTTCCATTTTATGTTTGACTACTTCTTGTACCTTTTTATTAGCTGCTGGATAAATTTCATTCGGCTCGTACATCGATGGATTTTCACTCAATATTTCTCTCAAAGCATTGAAAAAGACGCTTTTAAGATCTGAGCTCAAATTCACTTTGGCAACTCCGTATTTTACAGCTTCGCTGACTTCTGCGTCCGGATTACCTGAACCGCCATGTAAAACAAATGGAAGATCGATTTGTTGGTTCAATTCTTTCAGTAAGTCGATATTTAATTTTGGAGTTCTGTTTTTCGGATACAAGCCATGCGCTGTTCCAATTGCTACAGCAAGTGTATCGATTCCTGTTTCTTTCACAAAAATCTTCGCTTGATCAGGATCTGTATAAATGATTGTTTCAGCACCTCCTTCAGCAGAACCATTATTCCCAATCGTTCCAAGCTCAGCCTCCACTGAGACATTTACCGCATGAGCTAACGCAACCACTTTTTTCGTAATCTGTACATTGTCGTCGAATGATTTCAAAGACGCATCGATCATCACGGAAGAATAGCCGTTTCGAATCGCCCGTAAGACATCTTCTATCGTACCGCCATGATCCAAGTGGATAACGATCGGCAGTTTACTTGTATAAGCATAGGCTCTTACTGCCGCAACAAACTCAACACTTAAATAGGCGATTTCATCAGGATGAATTTCTAAGATTACTGGTGCTTCTAATCTCTCTGCTTCTTCGATGATTGCTTTCATCATATCATAGCTGCAAATATTGAAGGCTGGTACTGCAAATTGATTCTCTTTAGCCACTTTCAATAACTCTTTCATTGTATATAACATTACGCTTCCACCTCATTTGTTAGATTTTCATTTTTCGTCCACTTGTCTTGTTTTTTCTCTTTCACTGTTTTTTTCAATAGTCCAAGCATAAAGGCTGTAGTGACTGTACCTGATGCAATTGCCAAGACATACATAGGTAAATTGTTCATAACATTTGGAATTAGCATCACCCAAATCCCTCCATGAGGTGCCATTGAAGTAACTCCTACTGCCATGGAAATCCCTGCAGCGACTGCTGAACCTGTCATCAAACTAGGTATCACGCGGATCGGGTCAGATACCGCAAACGGTATAGCACCTTCTGTAATATACGAAGCGCCTAAAATCCAGCATGATTGACCTGAAGTCCGTTCTTCTTTGGTAAATTTATGTTTGAATAATAAAGTGGCTAAAGCAATACCTAGGGGAGGTGTTATTCCTGCAGCCATACAAGCAGCAATCGGTGCATTTACTCCAGCTGACATCAAACCGATCGAGAAAGTCGAAATCGATTTATTGATCGGCCCACCCATATCAGCTGCCATCATGATCCCGATAAGTAATCCGAACAATAGCCCGGATGTATTTCCCAAGCTATTCAGCCAATTTGTCAAAGCATCCAACACCCATGTGATCGGTTGTTCAATCACAAATACCATCAAAAGCCCAATAATTAAGATCGATAAAAGGGGGACGACAATCAGCTGATAAATAGCAGAAAATTCTTTTTTTACGCTGATTTTATTTGCCAGAAAATCACAGATATACCCTGCTAGCACGCCACCAATCATTCCGCCAAGAAAACCTGAACCACCTGTAGAGGCCAGTAATCCGGCAACAATTCCTGGGGCAAAACCTGCTTTTCCAGCAATCGATGTAGCAATCCCTGCGCCTAACGCAGGAACCATCATGGCAAACGCTGTATCTCCTCCGATCCTTGAAAATGCAGCTGCTAACACATTATAGTCTGCTGAGTTGGGATCAGCCGCTGTAATCCCAAAGGCAAAACTCAGTGCGATGATGATTCCGCCTGCGATCACAAATGGAAGCATGTAATTCACACCATTCATGAAATGATTATAGATTGTCGGCTTTTTCTCATTTGCAGCTGGTTCTTTTTCATTAGACACAACGAATACGCCAATATCTCTCAATGCTTCGTCTATTACTACTTGCGGTTCTTTGATTGCTCGGCTTGTAGAGACACGCTTTACTTTTTTCCCGGCAAATCGGTCCAATTCGATTTCTTTATCTACTGCAAGAATGATTGCATCTGCCTCTTTGATTTCTTGTTCAGATAACTGATTTTCTGTTTTTACACCTTGTGTTTCGAATTTTGCTTGATGGTTTAGATTTCTTGCTGTTACTTCTAATTTTTCTGCCGACATATAAGTATGAGCAATTCCAGTCGGGCAAGCAGTTACACCAACGATTTTCATGATTATTTTCCTCCTTTTTCTTCACTATCGATACTCGGACAAAGACTCTACTATTTTCATTCTTGACTAATCTGTCTGATGATATCTGCTGGCGTAGTGGCTTCTTTTATTCCCTTTCTAAAATCTGCATTCATCAATCGTCTGGAGAGTGCGCTGAGAATCTCTAGATGCATATCTGCTGATTTTTCAGGAACTACGATGGCAAAAATATATTCAATTGGCATTTCATCTATCCCGCTATAGTCCGTTAATTTGGCTGTATGAAAAAAACACAGTGCTGGTTTTCTCACATATTTGCTTTTTGCATGGGGAATCCCAAATCCATC
Organism: Enterococcus sp. DIV1411a; assembly: GCF_050531945.1. Lineage (NCBI taxonomy): Bacteria > Bacillati > Bacillota > Bacilli > Lactobacillales > Enterococcaceae > Enterococcus > Enterococcus sp. DIV1411a. Next base: position 1,865,205 of record NZ_CP172892.1, read on the forward strand.
TTCTATTCCTGTGGAGATCTCCTCCTCTCGTTTGAATAGTGCCTTAACGACTTTTTGAACATTTCTTACCTTATTTGTTTTTTTCAACACATCCCCTATTCGCTCAAATAATGATCCTTTTGAATCTATCGATGGATCGAAAACAATCAGTTCTTTTGCGATCAATTGATCAAACCTCATAAAAAACCTCTCCCCCACAAAAAATGTTAACGTTTTCTTGGAACTGAGGTCAGTATAGCATCGCTAGCTGTACCGTTCAATATTATGAATGAACAGAGGAAAAAGACCCATCATCCGCGTGTATAAGTCATTAAAATGAACGATCTAGCTCACAAACAATCGCAAGTCTATAACAAAACAAAAAGCCTTCCTTGAAAGGAAAGCTTAGCTTCTAATTTTAGGTAAATGGTTTTTTACTTCGAAATAACCTTCTTTCATTTCGTTAATAAAAGGTGTCTTTATCATGTTGATAGTCAAAGCTATATACTATTTTTTTCATTGTTTTGTGCATTATGATCCTACGACTTTTTCAGCATCAAACGAAGTTTTAAATTGGCAAAAAAACATAAAAAAACAGACTATCCCTATCAGATAGTCTGCTAAACGTTGAGTTATCAGCGTTTTTATTATTCCGCAGCGTTTGCGTCTTTGAGACCGTATTTTTTGTTGAAACGGTCCACACGTCCGTCTGCTTGTGTGAATTTTTGACGTCCAGTGTAGAATGGATGTGAGTCAGAAGTTACTTCGACACGGATGACTGGGTATGTATTACCGTCTTCCCATTCAACTGTTTCTTGTGAAGTTTTTGTTGAACCTGACAAGAATTTGAAACCAGTTGTTGAATCCATGAATACTACTGGGTGGTAATCTGGATGGATGTTTTCTTTCATGATTTTTTCGCTCCTTTGCCCTGCTCCATTTGCTGAACCAGAGTTGATTTGTCGATTTACAACATTAACATCTTAACATGTTTCAGTCAAGGTTGCAATTATCTTTTCAGATTTCTAGTCGGATTTTTTTTACCAAAGGAGACATCTTGAAATTCTTTGAAAAATTGCTGATTGTTTTTTGTTTTACGCAAAAAGCGGATCAGTTGTTCCGTATATTCTAATGAATCTCCAGTCATATTTTTTCGAAGTTTCCAAATTTCTTCTAATTCTTCACTTGGCATTAATAATTCTTCTTTTCGGGTACCTGATTTTTTGATATCGATGGCTGGGAAGATCCGACGCTCGGATAACTCGCGTGAAAGTTGTAATTCTAGATTTCCAGTTCCCTTGAATTCTTCATAGATCACGTCATCCATACGGCTTCCTGTATCGACTAAAGCGGTCGCTAAAATCGTCAAACTGCCACCTTCTTCGATGTTTCTTGCTGCCCCGAAAAATTTCTTAGGTTTATACAATGCGGCTGGGTCAATCCCGCCACTCAATGTACGTCCGCTTGGTGGAACAACTAAGTTATAAGCTCGAGCAAGTCTAGTAATGCTATCCATCAAGATAACGACATCTCGTTTATCTTCGACTAAACGCATAGCACGCTCCAATACTAATTCAGAAACTCGAGTATGGTTTTGCGGCTGCAGATCAAATGTTGAAGATACCACGTCGCCTTTCACGCTTCGTTCTAAGTCAGTTACTTCTTCCGGTCGTTCATCAATCAGTAGAACGATCAATTCTACTTCCGGATAGTTTTCTGTGATGCCATTCGCGATTTCTTTTAATACAGAAGTTTTCCCTGCTTTTGGCGGTGCGACGATCAATCCACGCTGACCAAAACCGATTGGAGAAAAGATATCGATCATTCGGGTAGATAGTCTTTGCGGTGTTGTTTCCAATTGAAGCTGTCTTTGCGGATAAAGAGGTGTTAAGGCTGGAAAATGCGGACGTTCTTTTGCTTCTTCCGGATCTTTTCCATTAACGCTTTCCACGTGCATCAAACCATAATAACGTTCCGATTCTTTAGGTGGACGGGCTTTTCCTGCCACTTTGTCCCCATTTCTCAAACTGAATCGTCTGATTTGTGAGGCAGAAATATAGATATCTTCTGCACTTGGTCCATAATTGATTGGCCGTAAAAAACCGTAACCATCTTGACCAACGATATCCAATATTCCTTCCATATAATAAAATCCTTGTTTCTCTGCTTGTGCACGAATCACAGCTAGAGATAATTCCTTTTTGTTCATCTTACTGTAATAAGGAATTTTAAATTCTTTGGCATAACTATAAACTTCTTTTAACGTTTTGTTCTCTAGTTCTGCCATTGTCAAATAATCGCTCATTCAGCTCCCACTTCCTCTATCATTTCAATTGATGCCCCTAAGGCTGTTAGTTTCTCGATAATATGATCATAACCGCGTAAGATATAATCTACATTGTAAATCGTCGTTGTCCCTTCTGCCAATAGTCCAGCAATCACTAAACAAGCACCTGCCCGAAGATCAGAAGCCACGACTTCTGTGCCGTGAAGTTTATTTGGACCATTCACGATGATCATATTTCCTTCCACGGTAATATCAGCGCCCATTCGTGCTAGTTCCGGCACATGATTCACACGTTTCGCATAGATCGTATCGATGATTTCTGAAGTGCCTGTAGTCATCAATAGTAACGCAGTAAGTGGCTGCTGCAGATCTGTGGCAAATCCTGGATAAGGATAGGTCATGATGTTTGCGGGTTTTAATTCTTTCGAGGGGTAAACTTCGATTTCATCTTCGCTGATTTTCATATGGACACCAATTTCCTGCAATTTTGCTATAAAGCTTTCCAAATGTTCAAAGATCACATTTTTCACTTTGATACCATTTCCTACTGCAGCTGCTAATGCTAGATAGGTTCCTGCTTCGATGCGGTCAGGAATCATGAAATGCCGACAGCCATGTAATGTTTCGACTCCTTCGATACGGATCACATCTGTACCCGCTCCTCGAACTTTTGCCCCCATATTATTCAGTAAAGTTGCCACATCTATGATTTCCGGTTCTCGTGCAGCGTTTTCAATTACTGTCTGTCCTTTTGCTTTTACAGCAGCTAACATCACATTGATCGTTGCTCCGACTGAAACCACGTCCATGAAAATCCGATTGCCACGCAATCCTTTATTTTCTGTCCGTAAATACATGGCACCATGTTCATTTGTCACTTCAGCACCTAGAGCTTCAAATCCTTTGACGTGTAGATCAATCGGTCTAGGGCCTAAATAACAGCCACCTGGCAGGCCTACTACCGCTTCGCCAAATTTACCAAGCAGTGTTCCCATAAAATAATAAGAAGCACGCAAACTATTGATTTTTCCGTGCGGCATCGGAATCGATACGATTTCTCGAGGATCGATTTCTAGTATGTTGTTGGAAAAATGGACAGTTGCGCCCATGATCTCTAAAATTTCAATTAATGAATGAACATCTTGTATGTCCGGCACACCTTCCAAGATCACTGGGGAATCAGCTAAGATTGCAGCTGGAATCAATGCGACTGCACTATTTTTTGCACCGCTGATCGTTACTTCACCAGCTAAAGGTCGGTTTCCTTTGATTACGATTTTTTTCATCTGTTTCCACCTTGTTTATTAATCTTTTTTCATGGATATGCTTGTATTTTATCATAGATAAAAAAAAGAAACGAGCATGGTCTGCCGTTTAAGTAAAAAAAAAGATCCCCGACTGAAGCAGATGGATCCGAGATCTTTTCAAAGCGAGGTACTTATTCTGTTTTCCCTAAATATTCTTCCAATGTTATCCCTGCCTCGGTTATTTTTTTTGCTGCTTTTTTACCAACGTATCGATAATGCCATGGTTCGTAACCAACACCCGTAATATGCACTTTGTTTGATGGATAGCGTAAGATAAAACCATATTGATACGCGTTATCTGCTAACCATTCATACACTTCTTTGTCTGTAGAAATACTTGACTCAGCGTTGATATCTATTGCTAATCCTAATTCATGTTCACTTGTGCCTGGTGCAGCTACCCATTTTGCTGCTTCTTCTTTTGCTTTTTGATTGGAATAGCCTTTTTCTTGAAAGGCGGCAATTTTATCTTCCATGATTTTTTCTTGATCTTCTGTCGTTCGAAAACTTGAAACGATTTTCGGATAGATTCCTTCTGCTCTTGCTGCATCAAGCATCAGCTGTAAGTCAGGATATATACGCTTGTCTACTGCTTGATCGTTGGATAGCTTTTGTAACTCCACTGTGTATCCTTGAGGTATTTTATGTTTTGCATTGACTAGTAGTAGATTCCATGAATCTCGTTCTTCTCCACATACTTGGATTTTTTGTGGTATCTTTCTAAAAAATAGACCTACACTTGCTAATAAGACGATTAATAGGATTACAGCTACTGTCTTATACGATCTTTTCATTATTCTTGTCCTCCAACTAAAAAATCTTTGCTTTTCTTAGTAAGTTTACCAAGTAAAACAAAGACAATTTTCTGTTATTTAACAAGAATCTCTTACGATTTTCCTACGAAAGCGGCAAATCAATTGTGAAGCTTGTCTCTTCATCTTTACTTTGTGCAGTCAATTGGCCAGCATGAAGTTCAATGATTTGTTTGGCAATTGCTAATCCCAGTCCAGCTCCTCCTCGATTTGTTTGTCGTGCGGTGTCTAATCGGAAAAATTGTTCAAAAATCCTAGATAGTTTTTCAGGTGGAATAGTTGGACCTTGATTAGAGAAAATAATCTTAACCCGTTTCTTGTCTTGATCTGTTTTTGCCGAGAGTTTGATCACTGCTCCTTCATAGCTGTAGTTGATTGCGTTTTGTAAGAGATTATCAAAAACGCGCTGCATTTTATCGACATCAAAACGAATCGAAAGATCAGCTTCTAACTCACTTTCTAGAGTCAGCTGCTTGGAAGACAAAAGAGGCAAAAATTCATAACTTAGCTGTTCTAACATCATCTTCAGATGGACTTTTGTCGGCATCAATTCGATATTTGATAAATTAAACCGAGCAATTTCAAAGAACTCGTTGATCAGTTCTTCTAGTCTTTCTGCCTTATCTAAGGAAATTGATAGATAATGTTTTCTTAGTTCAGAAGAAATTTCCTGTTCATCTCGTAACAGTGTAAGATAGCCTATCACTGAAGTCAAAGGCGTCTTCAAGTCATGAGCTAAATAAACGATTAAGTCGTTTTTTCGTTGCTCCGCTTCTTTGGCTTGATGCTGACTCAAAACTACTTCCTGACGAATTTGATTCAATTCCCATTCAAACTCCTGTAGATCTTCAGAAAGTTTGAGAGGTTCTATTTGATTTTGATAAAGTTTCCTTGAAGCTTCAAGTACTTCATCCAACTGTGCCATACTTCTTGACCATGTTCTAAGTAAAATAACCAATCCTCCAGCTAGTAACGCAATCAAAACGACAAAAATATAATTTCTTTCTAGGTTTTTCGCAAATTGATAGAATCTATCCGACCATTCCCACGTATAGAGCCCGAATAAAAAGCGACTAACAAAAAAAAATATCATAAAAGCACTGATTGTTGCTACAGTAAAAATACTTAATTGTGTAGCTAATCGTTTCAGCAAGCGTTTTTTTAAACGTGAAGAATTTTTGGCATCACCTGTTTTATTCAACTTTATAGCCCACTCCCCAAACAGTTTTTATAAATTTTGGTTTGCGTGTTGGTTCTTTGAGTTTTTCACGCAAGCGTCCGATATGTGCCATGACTGTATTATTGTTGTCGAGAAATTTTTCTCCCAAACGGCTTCAAACAGCTGTTCTGCTGGAACGACCTCGCCCTTTCGTTCGGCCAAATACCATAGGATAGAAAACTCCAAGGGTGTTAGAGAGATTGTTTCCCCATAAAGTGTACACGTATGTAGCGTTTGGTTAATGATTAGTCCGTGTATATCAATTTCTTTTATCGATTCTTCTGTCGAATAATCAACTTGAATGTTATATTTCTGAAAACGTCTTAACTGTGTTTTGATTCGCGCAACGACTTCTAAAGGATTGAAAGGCTTTGTGATATAATCATCTGCACCTAAAGTCAGACCAGTTATTTTATCTATGTCTTCTATTTTTGCTGTCAGCATAATCACAGGAAAAAAATGATTTTCTCTGATTTTTTGGACGATTTTAAATCCATCAATGTCTGGAAGCATCACATCTAATACAGCTAAATCAAATGATTCTCTTTCTATGCAGTCCAACGCTTCTTGTCCAAGATAAAATTTCTGTACTTCATATCCGTCATTTTTCAGGTAGACTTCGATCAAATCAGCAATTTCCTGTTCATCGTCTACCAATAATATTTTATCTGGCATCGTATTGTTTCACCACCACTAACAAATTTTCTAAATTATATCATATCCATGTCGACTATTATTAAAAACATTGTGCTATTTAATGTACTTGCCTTCGTATTTTCGTTATGTAATTGTCAATATTCTTTCATTATGTATCTATCTACTCATACGAATTCAGTTATCAATATTTATTTTAACTCATAAACTATAAGTAATCTTCATTTTTCCCTCAAAATTTTCTGATGATTTTCCTACAGATGTTTTTTAACAAAGATTCCTTTTATAAAAGGTTTCTATAACCTTGGAATAATAACTCTCTTATTGATAATTATAACTTTGCCTTTCTAAGGCGAATACCATCTACTAAAAAAAAAACAAATAAATATGTTATTTAAAAACATAAAAAGAACGGGACAAAAATGTCCCGTTCTTTTTCTCACAACCGAATAAACAGTATTTGAGGGCTATTGATGCAACTAAAACGAATTACGCTTTGTTAGCTGAACCGAACCAGTCGATATGAGATTTAGCATCTTCAACGATTGCTGCTTTACCTGGAGCTAATAATTTACGAGGGTCGAATCCTTTACCTTCTTTATCTTTACCAGCTTCGATATATTTACGAGTAGCTGCAGCAAATGATAATTGGAATTCAGTGTTAACATTTACTTTTGAGATACCCATTGAGATAGCTTTTTCGATTTGATCTTGAGGAATACCTGATCCGCCATGTAATACTAAAGGCATGTCTGGACCTACAGCATCAGCAATTGCTTGTAAGTGGTCAAAAGCTAATCCTTTCCAGTTTTCTGGATATTGACCATGGATGTTACCGATACCGCAAGCTAAGTAGTCGATACCTGTAGCAACCATTTGTTTGCATTCTTCAATATCAGCTAATTCGCCGTTACCGATGATTCCGTCTTCTTCTCCGCCGATTGAACCAACTTCACATTCAACTGAGATACCTTTTGCATGTGCTTTTTCAACAACGTCTTTAGCTAATTTCAAGTTTTCTTCAAATGGTAGATGTGAACCATCGAACATTACTGAAGTATAGCCTAATTCGATACATTCCAAAGCAGCTTCGTAGTCACCATGGTCTAAGTGGATAGCAACTGGAACAGTGATGTTCATTGCTTCAACTAAATCAGTGATTAAATCTTTACAGATTTTGTAACCACCCATGTATTTAGCTGCACCCATTGATGTTTGGATAAGTACTGGTGCTTGTTTTGCTTCAGCCGCTTCAAGGATTGCTTGAGTCCATTCCAAGTTGTTTGTGTTGAATCCGCCGACAGCGTAACCGCCTTTACGAGCAGCTTTTAAAAATTCAGCTCCTGATACTACTGGCATAATAAAATTCCTCCTAAGTTTTGTAAAACTAAATTTGTTAAGACAATTCTTAACCAACGACCCTATTTTACCAAACATTTCGGTAGTTTTCTACTAAAATCAATGAAAATGAAAATTTTCAAGAAGTTTTTTGCAAAAAATAAAATATCCAATAGCGCTTTAATCGAAAAAAGTCTTTTGCTTTCTATCTTTTTTCCTACAAATAATAACAAATCAGAAAAAGAGAAAAGTGACAAGAAAATTGCTTATCCCCTTCTCTTGCTACTTTTCTCTTTCTATCAAGTTCAAAAATTATTTTGTTTCGTGATCTGCTAATGATGCTCCGACAAATGCTTTGATTAATTTTTGCGGGCGATTTGGACGAGAAATCAATTCTGGGTGGAATTGGCATCCCACAAAGAATTTTTTCTCTGGCAGCTCTACGATTTCTACTAAACGGTTATCTGGTGAGACACCTGAAAAGACTAGCCCTTGTTCTTCAAACAATTGACGATATTTGTTGTTGAACTCATAGCGGTGACGGTGACGTTCTTGCACAACATCGGCTCCATCATATGCTTCAGCCGTCTTCGTTCCTTTTTTGATTTTACATGGGTATAATCCAAGGCGTAAAGTTCCACCCAAATTCTCGATGTTTTCCTGATCAGCCATTAAATCAATAATATTGTTTGCTGTATCTGGATTTGTTTCAGCTGATGACGCATCTTCTAATCCAACGACGTTACGTGCAAATTCGACACAAGCCATCTGCATACCAAGACAAATACCTAAAAACGGAACGTCATTTTCGCGAGCATAACGAATCGCTTCGATTTTCCCTTCTACTCCGCGATCACCAAATCCACCAGGAACCAAGATTCCATCTGCGTCTTTCAAACGTTCTTCTACATTTTCTCTCGTTAATTCTTGTGCTTTGATCCAATCGATCTCGATGTCTGAATTATAGGCGAAACCAGAATGTTTCAATGCTTCAACTACTGAGATATATGCATCTGGTAACTCGACATATTTACCGACAAGCGCAATCCGTACTTTTTTCTTCAAGTTCAAGACACGTTCTTCTAATTCTTTCCATTCTGTCATGTCTGCTTCTGGTGTATCTAGTTTCAAATGGTCGCAAACAATTTGATCCATTCCTTGTGCTTGTAAAACTAATGGGATGGAGTAAAGTGTATCTACATCTGGCGACTCGATAACTGCTTCTGGTTCGACATCACAAAATTGTGCCAATTTATTTTTCACGCTTTGAGAAACAGGTTGCTCTGTACGTACCACCAAAATATTCGGTTGGATACCTAAACCACGTAGCTCTTTTACACTGTGCTGCGTTGGTTTAGTTTTCATTTCTCCAGCAGCTTTCAAGTAAGGAATCAATGTTGTATGGATATACATAACATTATCTGTACCGACATCTGCTTTCATTTGACGAAGTGCTTCAAGGAATGGCAAAGATTCTATATCCCCTACTGTTCCCCCTACTTCTGTAATGATCACATCTGAATCAGTCATTTTAGCTGCTCGCATGATTTTTTCTTTGATCTCATTTGTAATATGAGGAATAACTTGAACAGTTGCTCCCAAGTATTCGCCCTTACGTTCTTTACGCAAAACTTCAGAATAGATTTTTCCTGTCGTCACGTTGGAGTATTTGTTCAAATTGATGTCAATAAAACGTTCGTAGTGGCCCAGATCCAAATCTGTTTCAGCACCATCATCTGTTACGAATACTTCTCCGTGCTGATATGGGCTCATCGTCCCCGGATCCACGTTGATGTATGGATCAAATTTTTGGATAGTTACTTTTAAGCCGCGGTTTTTCAATAAGCGTCCTAAAGAAGCTGCAACAATCCCTTTTCCGATTGATGAAACGACACCGCCGGTCACAAAAATATATTTTGTCATAAGTTCAAAAACTCCTTTTTAATTTATGTGCAGGAAAAGTCTCAGAAAATAAACAAAGCTCCCTATTCTTCAATAAGAATAGGGAGCCGAAATTTCTGTAAACTTCTGACCCTCTAAAAGGGTGCCCAAGGTGTATAATACAAGCTGACTAAGGGAAAGTCAAGTACTCAAATGAATACTATCCGCTTACAATTTTTTCTTTTTCGATATCCTTTGAGAAATTATTTCTTAAGTCCTTTATGAGTGCAAAAAAAATTCAACCCACATAATAAGCTTGATATAAACATAGCTAACGTTAAACCTAAGCAAATCAGAAAATCGTTACTGAAAAATTTTAAGTGAAACAATAGATAAAAAAATAAAACAAACATTATGATAGATAATATCCCACCTAACAAAGAACTACTTTTTCCTACTTGCAGCAACAGTTTATATAGCTTATCGTAGAAACAATCTTTTTCTTTCACCCTTATTTACCTCCTTTACGTAAAAAACGTAGTCCACAGTTCTCGGATTTTTGGCATATCTTTTCTATTAAATAATATCAAAAACAAAACAGTTCCACTAATTTTTTCAAAGATGACCTTTTTTTCAACAAAAGTGCCTTGTAGGGATTCATTGAAGGTAACGAATCACATAAGTAAAAAATAAGGAGATGCGACAAAAGTCGTGCCTCCTTATTTCTAAATAAACGGTGTTCAATCAGCTGACCCTCGGTATTAGCTCAACAAACGGCAAAATATGAGGAACTATTTTGCCGTTTGTTGAGCTAATACCGAGGGTCAAAACGCTGATTTCACAGCCTCTAATTCACGTTATTCCTGTTTTAATAAAGTTCTAGATATTGTTCTCTTTCCCACTCGGAAACAGTTTGTCTGAATGCCGCCCATTCGAGACGTTTTGCTTCAACAAAATTTGAGAAGATATGTTGTCCTAATGCGTCAATCATTACATTATCCTTACGCAATTCTTTGATAGCATTATGGATAGTTGAAGGTAAGTCCTGGATATGTGCAGCTTCTCTTTCTTCCTCATCCATTACATAAATGTTACGGTCAACAGCTGCTGGCGGTGTGATCTGATTACGGATACCGTCTAGTCCTGCTTGCAACAATACTGCCATTGCCAAGTATGGGTTTGCAGATGGATCAACTGACCGCAATTCCAAACGTGTGGATAAACCGCGAGATTCTGGTACACGTACTAATGGCGAACGATTACGACCGCTCCATGCGACATAAACAGGCGCTTCATAACCTGGAACGAGACGTTTATAAGAATTGACTGTTGGATTGCAAACGGCTGTGTAGGCACGAGCGTGTTTCAACAAACCACCTAAGAAATGATAAGCTGTTTCACTTAGTTCCAATTCACCGTCTTTATCATAGAAAACATTTCCTTCATCATTGAACAAAGACATATTGCAATGCATACCAGAACCATTGATCCCAAATAACGGTTTCGGCATGAAAGTCGCGTGAAGTCCATGCTTGCGTGCAATCGTTTTGACAACGAGCTTGAAGGTTTGGATATTATCACAAGCATCTACCACATCTGCATATTTAAAGTCAATTTCATGCTGTCCTGGCGCTACTTCATGATGTGAAGCTTCCACTTCAAAGCCTAGACTTTCTAATTCCAACACGATGTCACGGCGGCAATTTTCACCTAAATCTGTTGGTGCAAAATCAAAATAACCACCTTTATCATTCAAGGTCGTTGTGATCCCACCGTCTTCGTCTAATTTAAATAAGAAGAATTCTGGTTCAGGTCCTAAATTGAAAGAGGTAAAACCAAGGTCGCGCATATCTTTCAATGCTCGTTTCAAATTCCCGCGAGGATCGCCGGCAAATGGTGTCCCATCCGGATTATAGATATCACAAATTAAACGAGCAACTTTTCCATGAGCACTTTCCCACGGGAAGATCATCCAAGTGGAGAGATCTGGATACAAATACATATCGCTTTCTTCAATTCGAACAAATCCTTCAATCGAAGAACCGTCAAACATCATTTTATTTTCTAATACTTTGTCGATCTGGCTCACTGGAACTTCTACATTTTTGATCGTACCTAAGATGTCTGTGAACATCAATCGTAAAAATCGTACGTTTTCTTCCTCAATGATTCGTTTGATTTCTTCACCTGTTATCTGTTTCTTTACCATGGTATCCCTCTTCCTTTTTTAATTTATTCAGTCAAAGAATTGTCTTTGCAATCCTTGCGACTGATAATGACCTGTTTTGCTTAACCCACCTTGCGCCAAAATCTCATCACGAAAAATTTGTCGAACGTCATGATCTGTCAACGGCTTCTTGTTTTTTGCTTCTTGTTTTTTAGCCTGTGCCATTTCGTATACACGTTTGATCCCAGCCATATTCAATCCATCTGAAAGATAGTCTTTAATCTCAAGCAGCATATCAATATCATTCAGCGAATACATACGTCGGTTTCCTTCGCTTCGTTTCGGATGAACTAAATCTTGTTCTTCATAATAGCGAATTTGCCGAGCAGACAAATCAGTCAGCTTCATAACTGTACCAATTGGAAATACGGACATAGATCGGCGCAATTCCTTTTCTCCCATCAGACGTCCCCTTTCGTTTTATAAGTTGGCTAAAGTGTACCAATTAAAAAAAATATTGTCAACTGCATATGTTAGGTTTTCTAACATGAGATCTCTATTTTTTTATAAAATAACAAAAAAATAAGAACACAAAAAAGGTATCTAGTTGATTTTCGTACCAGATACCTTTTATTTTTTATTATACTGTACTATCCTTTATTAGTGTTTTTATTGTTAAAAAAACAAAATTTTATTGGTTTTTTCTTAACCATTTTGAATTGGTTTTTGCAAACCCTTTAACTTCATATTCGTTTGTTTCTTCCATGTACGATTCGTCCAAAACCATTGTTTGTCTTCTCAACTCGCTTAATTTCTGTCCTTCGTTGCTTGGCACAGAAAGTGTATAAGGGGTCATTAGTTCCATCAGCTGACGTTTGATTGCTTCGATCAACGCCATCTTACCTTCTTTCGTCTGAGTAGAAATCAATACATTTGGGAATAGCGTAGGCGTGAACATCGCTGGGTCGATCTGGTCTGCCTTATTGTAAACAGTCAGTATCGGCATTTCTTTCATATTCAGTTCATCCATCAATTTTAAGACAGTCTGCTCCTGTAAAATACGATCTGGAGAACTAGCATCGACTACATGTAGCAAAAGATCCATATTTTGACTTTCTTCTAATGTAGAATGGAAAGCATCGATCAGTTGCGTAGGCAGGTCTTGGATGAACCCGACGGTATCCGTTACAGTAATCTCAAATCCTTCAGCAAAACGCCATCTCTTAGTCAATGGATCTAACGTTGCAAACAATTGATCTTTCGAATAAGTATCCGCTTGTGTCAATAGATTCAAGATAGTTGACTTCCCGGCATTCGTGTAGCCAATAAGTCCAATCTGAAAAATCTCGCTATTTTTTCTTTTTTGGCGATTGCGCTCTCGATGAGCTTCTACTTCTTTCAATTCTTTCTTAACAGCAAAAATTTTATTCCGTATATGTCGGCGGTCTGTTTCTAACTTTGTTTCACCTGGCCCTCTTGTTCCGATCCCACCGCCAAGACGAGATAATGTTTTCCCTTGCCCTACTAAACGAGGCAGCAGGTATTCTAACTGAGCAAGTTCAACCTGCAGCTTCCCTTCTTTCGAACGAGCACGCATCGCAAAAATATCTAAGATCAGCTGCACGCGATCAATCACCGGAAGACCAACAGCATCGGTAATCAGTTGGCTCTGTCTCGGAGTTAGCTCATGATTAAAGATGATCAAATCCGCTTCATGCGCATCCGCTTGTTGAACTAATTCTTGTAATTTCCCTTTACCGATAATCGTTTGCCGATCCACTTGTGGTCTCTTTTGTGTAATTGTGAATACGACTTCTCCTGATGCGGTATTCGTCAGCTGAACTAGCTCTTCCATTGACTCTGAAAAGTAACGCTGGTTTGCTTCGGTTTCTACCCCTACGATGATCACTTTTTCTTCCATTTTATTCCGCCTCCAGCCATTTTTTGATTGTTTGCTCAATCTGACTTTTTTGATTTGGCTCACTTATAAGATCAAACCACTGTGCATCCAAACGGTTACGAAACCACGTCAACTGACGTTTCGCGTATCTTCTCGAATGTAGTTTGACTTGTTCTGTTGCTTCTTCCAATGTTTCTTTCCCTTCAAAATAAGGGAAAAATTCTTTATATCCAATACCTTGACTGGCCTGGACTTCTCCAAGCTCATACACCTTACGCGCTTCTGCTACTAAACCTTCTGCTAGCATCAAATCGACTCTTTGATTGATTCGTTCATAAAGAATACTACGCTTCGTATCTAATCCAATCATGAGGTAATCATACAATTGCTTTGGCTCTTCTTTAGGTGCCGTGATACTATGTCCTGTCGTCTCTAAAACTTCCAGAGCTCTTATCACCTTTCGTTGATTGTTCCAGTGGATTTTCTCAGCAGCTGCCGGGTCTTTTTCTTTCAACTGATTCCATAATGCTTGGGAACCAATTGTTTCAGCTAACGTTTCGTATTTTTTTCTAATCTCAGGATTCGCTTCTTCTGTCGCTCCTAACTGATAATCATATAGAAGGGATTGGATATACAGACCCGTACCACCAGCTATGATAGGTAGGTGCCCTCGGTTCGCAATTTCAGTAATCAATTGTCGACCTGAATGCTGAAAATCAGCGGCTGAGTAACGTTGAGTAGGTTCAATCACATCAATCAAATGATGCGGAACATCATTCATCTCTTCTTCTTTGATTTTTGCTGTACCGATATCCAGATTTTTATAGATTTGCAGTGAATCACCACTGATGATCTCTCCTCCAAATAGTTGTGCGAGTTCCACACTTAGCGCTGTTTTACCGACTGCTGTCGGACCGACGATCACTAATACTTTTTCCATATTTTACCTACTTTTCGTTGATTGTTTCCACCGAAGAGCTTTCTCCGGAAAATCAGTTATTATTCCATCTATTTTGAGTTCTTGACATTTGGCCATTTCTTCTTCATCGTTAATCGTCCATGCACGAATTGCTTTTGGAAAATCAGCTGCCTGGACTGGATGTTCGAACAACCAAGTATTTTTTGGATGTACTCCTTCTATATAAGGGGTTTCTGCTGCTAGCTGGATCTTTTTATCAGAAGTACTCATCAATAAGTCCAGCTGTATCTCCGGTTCCAGTAACGCGATTTTTTCCAAAGAATCCAAATGAAAGCTGCAATATGCATATTGAAAAGGCCAATCTCTACTTTTTAATGTTTCGGCTAATTTTTCTTCGATACCGGGATATTCATACTGATCAGTTTTAATTTCAATCATTAGCATCCCTCGGTAATTTTTTTGGAGGAGCAGTCCTAACACTTCTCTCAATTCAGGAACTTTAGCTGCTGGAAATTCTTTGCTGAATTTGCCCCCTGCATTCAATTTTTTGAGTTCTTCCAATGTTTTTTCTCGAATCAGCCCTTTACCGTTAGTCGTCCGGTCCACTTCTTCGTCGTGCATAACGATCAAATAACCATCTTTGCTTAGATGGACATCTAGTTCGATACCATCTGCACCTACTCGTACAGCTTCTGCAAATGCAGGAAGCGTATTTTCTGGGTGGGTGCCGCTGCTTCCGCGATGGGCATAGATTTGTAACATCTTTCTTCACTCCGTTCAGTTCTATTGTATCATTAAGAAAAAAAGAAAGCATTACCACGCTCTCATGTGCAACGGCAATGCTTCAAAATATCAGCTCCAAACATCATCTTTCGAGAAGAAACCAATCGGCTGGCGCGTCATAGTCTTCAACTGAGCTTTTTTTTCATTGATCATTTCAGTCAGACTATCCGTAAAATTCTCTAAAATCACGCGTCCGCCTTTATAAGCATATCCACCAATCTTCATTGTTTCATCTGGAGATAAAATCACTTTTCGATGGGAGATATTCTTAAATAGCTCGTCTAAAATATAATTTGGCAGATAAAAACTATTTTGCGCTGAAAATGATTGGAGATACGCAAAATCGTCAATCGTGATATAACAATCATCAAATGCATCAAAGCTGACATATTCTTCCATCAGCGTTGTCCGTTTCTGCAAGATCTCGTTGATCTTTTTATTTAATTGATTCAGCGTCTCGATTTCTTTGACTTTCAATTCCAATTCACGTCTACGCTGTTCTTTATTTTCCAAGTGACGCATTTGCAGTATCATGCCGATATAGACAACTACAGCACCTGTCAGCACTCCGATAAGACCAGTAATACCAACTATCAATCTGTTGTTCCTCCTTGTTTTGTTTCTCTGCTTATCATACCATAAAGCGGGTTTATGCGACTAATTTGCCTAAGTTTTTTATTTGACCTTTTTTGACCAAAAATGTATACTACATTTTAGGTATTAGAAACTAAATTATGGTACACTATTTCTAAACGAAATCAAGGAGGAACTCTATTATGAATTTAATTCCTACAGTCATTGAACAATCTTCACGAGGTGAAAGAGCTTACGATATCTACTCACGTTTATTGAAAGACCGTATCATCATGTTAAGCGGCCAAGTAACAGATGATCTTGCTAATTCGATCATCGCCCAATTGCTTTTCTTAGACGCTCAAGATTCTGAAAAAGATATCTATCTTTATATCAATTCTCCTGGTGGTTCAGTTACAGCAGGTATGGCTATTTACGACACAATGAACTTTGTCAAAGCAGATGTCCAAACAATTGTTATGGGTATGGCTGCTTCAATGGGAAGCTTCTTGCTGACAGCTGGTACAAAAGGTAAACGATTTGCTTTACCAAATGCTGAGATCATGATCCATCAACCTCTTGGCGGCGCTCAAGGGCAAGCAACTGAAATCGAAATTGCGGCACGCCATATTTTGCAAACACGCGAACGCTTAAACAAAATTTTAGCTGAACGCACTGGACAACCACTTGAAGTGATTGAAAAAGATACAGATCGTGACAACTATATGACAGCTGAACAAGCAAAAGCATATGGATTGATCGATGAAGTCATGGAAAACAGTTCTTCATTAAATTAATCTGTTTCAAAGGAAGCTTTTTTAAGCTCTCTTATCTAAACCAAATAAAAAAGGATGGTCAACTCAAACTGACCATCCTTTTTTATTTTATGGATGCTACTGCCTATCTTTGCTCCTTGAATTTTCCTTGCGCATGCATCCGACCTATCTCGACATAATGCTGGATGTTTTCTTTGTTTTTTTGTATTTCTTCTTTTGTCAAAGGACGGATCACTTTAGCTGGGCGACCAAAAGCCAAGACATTAGGAGGAATAACTTTTCCTTCTGTTACTAATGATCCAGCACCAATCAAACTATTCTCACCAATAACCGCATGATTCAATATCGTGGTCCCCATCCCGATCAGCGCCCCTTTTTCGATTGTACAGCCATGTAGCATGCACTGATGTCCTACCGTCACATTCTCCGCAATATCTACAGGTGCATCATGATCGACATGGATGATTGTACCATCTTGGATATTCGTTCTTTGTCCTACTTTTATCCAATTACTGTCCCCGCGTAAAACAGCTTGATACCAGATCGTCACATCTTCTGACAATGTCACGTCACCAATCACTGTGGCATTTGATGCTATAAACCGTTCCATATTTATTTTTCTCCTTTCATTTTTTGTAGAAACTAATCCTATTGAATAAAGGTATCATAGCATATATTTATTTCATACGCCGTTTGTATAATTAAGCGAGACAAATAAAAAAGCCATTTATGTTACACTCCAATTGTAATACCCGCTAAAGCATACAAGGAGAGTGAACATAAATGACTTATACCCATCTTACACCAAACGAGCTTGTAATGATAGAAGCATATTTTCATCAAGAAACTCCGGTTGCTATCGTTGCGAAACAGCTTAAACGTGGACGCCAAACAATTTACAATGTCTATAACTTTCTCAAATGTGGTGGAACAGCACTTGAATACTTTGAACAATACAAAGAAAATAAGCGACGTTGTGGGAGAACCGAAATCATTTTTCCTGCTGAGGAAAAAGAATACATTGCAAAAAGATCAACTGAAGGTTGGACCCCAGACGTCATTATTGGCCGTGCAGAGCGAACCTTCTCTTGTTCAGTAAGTACCCTCTATCGCCGGTTTAAGACGGGAGAATTCAATGTTTTACATTTACCGATGCAAGGAAAACGAAAACCAAATGGTTATAAGGAAAAACGTGGAAAACAGGCATTCAAAAGAAATATTTCTGAGCGTAAAAAAGATTATGTCGTTTTCGAAGAAGAATTTGGACATTTAGAGGGTGATACGATTGTCGGCATCCACCATAAAAGTGCCGTCATCACGCTCGTTGAGCGACTTTCAAAAGCCATTATCGCCTTGAAACCAGAAGGCCGTAAGGCAGTTGATATTGAAAATTCGATTAATGAATGGCTTCAATCCGTACCCAAAAATCTTTTCAAATCAATTACCTTTGATTGTGGAAAAGAATTCTCTAATTGGAAAAGTATTAGTAATACGAATGATATTGATATTTATTTCGCAGACCCAGGAACGCCTTCCCAACGGGGATTAAATGAACATTCAAACGGACTCCTCCGAAAAGATGGACTACCAAAAGAAATGGACTTCAACCAAGTCAATCAAGGATTCATCTCATCCGTTGCGTCCAAAAGAAACCATATCCCTAGAAAATCACTAAATTACCAAACACCATTAGAAGTTTTTTTGAGTTACGTAAATGGAAAGTTTTGTCTCGCTTAATTTGACAAATAATAATAAGAAAAAAACAGGTAAAACCTGCTCAGGCCAGATGTCTATTTACAGTATCTGGTAACTGACGTTTTACCTGTTTTTATTGTACATCTATATTTTCTTCTATTACTTTTTTTAAAATTAATTCGTACACTTCTATTTGTGCTGCCAAGCGTTCGATTTGAAACTCATTTTCAAAAAAATCAGCTGAATCAAAAGGCTTCGTCTGACAGACGTGCGTTAAACGATCAACTTCTCTTTTGGCTTCAGTAATTTTTTCATTTAAAAACTGTTCCATCTCCGTGTCCTCACTTTTCTTGATAACTTTACTTTACCATTATCAAGAATAGAGAACAAAAAATAAGTTTTAAACTGTTTTATTCTTATATGACTTATTCTGCTTCCTCAGCAAATTGGCTGTTATACAGTTTTTCATAAAATCCACCTTGTGCCAATAAACTCTCATGCGTTCCTTTTTCAATGATCTGACCTTGATCCATCACTAGAATCAGATCTGCATCACGGATTGTCGATAAACGGTGAGCGATGACGAAACTTGTCCGTCCCTCCATCACGCGATCCATTGCTTTTTGAATCAACGCTTCTAAACGGGTGTCTACTGAACTTGTTGCTTCATCTAAAATCAAGATTTTAGGATCGGAGACCACTGCTCGGGCAATCGTCAGCAACTGTTTTTGTCCTAAAGACACATTGTCTCCCTCAGAATTGATGGCCATATCATATCCATCTGGCATTGTTCGGATAAAATGATCTACGTTTGCTGTTTTCGCAGCATCAACTACTTCATAATCTGTCGCATCAAGCTTTCCGAAGCGGATATTATCTGCAATCGTTCCTTGATAAAGCCATGCATCTTGCAAGACCATACCAAATAGCGAACGCACATCACTGCGACTCATTGATTTGGTGTCGATTCCATCAATCCTTATTGCTCCTTTGTCTACGTCATAAAAACGCATCAATAGATTGATCAATGTCGTCTTGCCGGCACCGGTCGGACCGACCACAGCTACGGTTTGACCAGCTTTCACTTCAAAATTCAAATCTTGGATTAATGGTTTCTTCGGATCATATGCAAAATCGACATGATCGAATGTCACATCTCCTAAAATCGTTTCTGGCAGTGAAGCATCTACTTTGTTTTCTTTTTCTTCTGGCTCATCTAAAATCTCGAATACACGTTTCGTTGCCGCTGATGCACTTTGCAAAACTGAAGACAATTGTGTCACGTTCCCCATTGGCTGACTGATTTGCCAAATATATTGGATGAATGCTTGTAGTTGACCGACAACGATCGCCCCAGTAATAACATAAAAGCTTCCTAGAACAGCCATACCAATATAAGTAGCATAGGCAGTTAATTGAACTAGAGGCATCATCAAGCCAGAAATGAATGCTGCACGAAACCCAAAGTATTTCAAGCTGTGATTAACTTTTTTGAATCCTTCCAATGTTTCTTTTTCGCGTCCATATACTTTCAATACACTAAAACCTGTCATATTTTCTTGGACGTAGCCGTTTAGCTCACCAAGAGAATTCTGCATGCTTTGAAAATATTTCTGCGAAGCATTGATCACTCGTTTTGAGATCCAGATCGATGTTGGAATCATGATCATAGAGATCAACGCCATCATCGGCTGGATATAAAACATCATTGCTGCAGCCAACGTAATTCCCAATGTCGCATTTACGATACCAATAAAAGCTTGTTGTAAAGCACCGCTGACTGCATCTACATCATTCGTCACACGAGACAAAATATTTCCTTGCTGGTTTTTATCGAAATATGAAACCGGAAGACGATTGATTTTTTCTTCTATGTCTCTTCTCAAATCATGCATGGCACTTTGAACGACATTTGTCATCAAAACACCAGAAAGTAATTGCGAAATACAATACCCTATTCCAACAACTGTGATCCAAATGAGACATTTGAATATATAAGAAAAATTGATTGATTCGCCATTGGCAATATTACGGCTGATTTCTGTAGTAGGAAGTCCTGTAACATATGGCAAAGCCACGTTGAAAGCCACTGTCAGAACTGTAAATAGGATCACTAAAAGAAAAGTCCCACGATACGGTCTGATATATCGAGCTAAACGTTTTAAGGAAGAAAAGGTTTTTTTCATGCTAATTCCTCCTTTGATAATTGAGAAGCGGCAATATCATAATAAATCGGGCATTTTTCCAACAACTCCCGATGCGTCCCCATACCGACGACTTCTCCTTCATTTAATACGATGATCTTATCTGCATGCATGATCGTTCCCACACGTTGTGCTACGATCAATACAGTAGATTCTGTCGTTTCTTTTTTCAGACGAGCACGTAACTTCGCATCCGTTTGATAATCTAATGCAGAAAAGCTGTCATCAAAAATATAGATTTCCGGACGGCGTATGATGGCTCTGGCTATTGCCAATCGTTGTTTTTGTCCACCTGAAAAATTGGAACCACCTTCTGATAAATGTTCATTAAATCCATCTGGTTTTCGAGAAATGAATTCTGAAGCTTGAGCAATCTCAGCTGCACGTTCCATTTCTTCTTGCGTAGCATCTTCTTTCCCGTATCGCAAATTATCTGCAATCGTTCCAGTAAATAGCAACGCTTTTTGCGGAATAAACCCAATCTTATCTCGCAACTTGCTTAGCCGATAATCTCTCACGTCTACTCCATCGATCAAGATCTTTCCTTCACTCACATCATAAAAGCGAGGAATCAATTGGATCAACGTAGATTTTCCGCTACCGGTACTTCCAATAAAAGCAACGGTTTCTCCTGGAGAGGCTGTAAAACTGACATTTCGAATCACTGGTTCTTGCGAATGGCCTGGATAAGCAAATGTTACATTTTGAAATTCGATATACCCTTTAGTTTTTGTATCAGATATACCCTTTGGATCTTCTACAATCGAAGGTTTGGCATCTAGGGCTTCTTGGATACGTCCAGCTGAAACAGCTGCTCTTGGATACATCATGAACACACTGGCAAATAACATGAATGAGAACAAGGCATGGAATATATACTCGATAAACGCAATCAAATCTCCTACACGAAGCTCGCCTGCATCGATTTGCACTGCCCCGCTCCAGATGATCAATACCATTACGATATTAAATAAGAAATAAAAACCCGGTTGTGCAACAGCCATCAAACGGAATAAGCTTTTTGAACTAGAAGCATAATTCTCATTGACTACAGCAAAACGTTTTTCTTCAAACTTTTCATTGACGAATGCACGAATCACACGCAATCCTGAAAGATTTTCCCGCAAGATACTGTTGATTTTATCTAAGTTTTTTTGTTGCTTTTTAGATAACGGTTCAGACACCTTAGCAATCGCTACGACTGCCAATAATAGTAAAGGTAATGCACCTACTACATACAAACTGAGTGTCACACTTGTACGCATGACCATGTACAAACTGACAATGAACATCATTGGTGCCATAAAACCGATACGTAAAATATTTTGCAGGAACAACATGATCTGATAAGCATCGTTTGTTGTACGAGTGATCAATGAAGATACGCCTAGATTTTCGTATTCCTGATGCGAATAACTTTGGATCTTTTCGAACAAATCATCTCGAATATCTGCTACGATATTAGTCGTAATCCTCGAACCAAAATAACCTAACAAGATATTCAAAATAATACCGATTACAGTAATAACGATCATAAATATCCCTTGTTGCTTCACATAATCAAAATCATCATTGCGGATTCCTACATCGATCATACGTGCTAAAATCGTAGGAAGTCCTAATTCAATCAAAATAAAACCAAATACGCATATGAAATTGAAAAACAAGAATTTCTTATAACGCATGGTATAATGCCACATTAGTTTCACTTTCTCATCTCCTTTTAATCTTTTGTTACATTTTCATTACTAAAAATGATAGCACAACGAGCCTATTAATAGAACACTTCTCTCATAAAAAAGTCATTATGATTATAGCGGGATGATAAACATTGATTTTTTCTTTCAATCTAGTTGATTTCTATACTTATTTGCTGTTTTATGCTAGAATAACAATTAATTGTTGTATATTTTTTATACAGAAGGTACGGTTGAAAAAATATCCGAACAGATAAGCAAAAACGAGGCTTGTCTCTTTGACTCGAATCCAGTATTCTAGTCAAAGCATATGAAAAACCAGGTGGCTTGTCCCCTCGTTTTGTGTTGTCTAAAAAAATCAACTAGCTAAATCACTGCTTTACGCAGATAAAGGAGACAAAACAATGATCTATAAAGTTTATTATCAAGAAACAAAAGTACGCAACCCTAAACGGGAAGAAACAAAATCTCTTTACATTGAGGCAAAAAGCGATGTAGACGCTCGCCAACGTGTGGAAGAAAATACCCCATACAATATTGAATTCGTTCAACTTCTAGAAGGAAGTCATCTAGAGTACGAAAAAGAAAATGCTGATTTTTCATTAGTGGAGTTTTAATATGAAACTTTCCATCAAAAATAACGAGACAGGCGTCTTTGCTATTGGTGGATTAGGTGAAATCGGGAAAAATACGTATGGGGTACAATTCCAAGATGAAATCATTTTGATTGATGCCGGGATCAAATTCCCGGAAGACGATTTACTTGGAATTGACTATGTCATTCCCGACTACAGCTACATCATACAAAACTTACACAAAATAAAAGCCTTGGTGATTACTCACGGGCACGAAGACCACATCGGCGGAATACCCTACTTGCTGAAACAAGCAAATATTCCTATCTATGCTGGTCCTCTCGCATTAGCATTGATCACAAACAAATTAGATGAGCATGGCTTGCTTCGAGATGCAGAGCTCCATGAGATCAATGAAGATACGATCATCCGTTTTAGAAAGACTTCTGTCAGCTTTTTCAGAACGACCCATAGTATCCCAGATGCATTAGGGATCGTGGTGAAAACACCTTCTGGAAATATCGTAGCGACTGGAGACTTCAAATTCGATTTCACTCCTGTTGGCGAACCAGCAAACTTGCATAAAATGGCTCGTATCGGGGAAGAAGGAGTCTTGTGCCTTTTATCTGATAGTACAAATGCTGAGATTCCAACATTTACTAAATCAGAAAAAACGATTGGGCATTCTATTTTGAAGATCTTTTCAAAAATCGAAGGACGTATCATTTTTGCCAGCTTTGCTTCTAACATCTTCCGTTTGCAGCAAGCAGCAGATGCCGCTGTGGCAACTGGTCGTAAAATCGCTGTTTTCGGACGAAGCATGGAAAATGCCATCGTCAACGGTCAACGTTTAGGATATATCAAAGTTCCAGACGGCACATTTGTAGATGCACACGAAATCAATCGCTTGCCTGCCAATGAAACGATGATCCTATGTACAGGTTCTCAAGGAGAAGCGATGGCCGCGTTGAGCCGCATCGCGAATGGTACTCACCGTCAAATCCAAATCCAGCCAGACGATACAGTGATCTTTTCAAGTTCACCTATTCCTGGTAATACAACAAGTGTCAATCATTTGATCAATTTGCTGTCTGAAGCTGGTGCAGAAGTGATTCACGGAAAAATCAATAACATCCATACTTCCGGTCACGGTGGACAAGAAGAACAAAAATTAATGCTTCGTTTGATGAAGCCAAAATATTTTATTCCTGTCCACGGAGAATTCCGCATGTTGAAAGTACATGCTTCTCTAGCACAAGATGTAGGTGTTCCTGCAGAAAACTGCTTCATCATGGAAAATGGCGATGTTTTAGCGTTAACTAGCGATTCTGCGCGTCCTGCTGGGCATTTTGTGGCTGGAGATGTGTATATCGATGGTAGCGGGATCGGTGATATTGGTAATGTCGTTTTACGTGACCGTCACCTGCTTTCAGAAGAAGGTCTTGTATTAGCTGTCGCGACAGTGGATATCAAGAAAAAAGAAATCTTGGCTGGTCCAGATATTCTCTCTCGTGGATTTGTCTACATGCGAGAATCAGGAGAAATGATCAATGAAGCTCAGCGAATCTTATTCCACGCTTTAAGAGAATGTTTGAATGGACCTGACTGTTCAGAATATAAATTGAAAGAAGCGATGACTGGCGCGCTTCAGCCTTTCTTATTCGAACGTACAGAAAGACATCCAATGATTTTGCCAATGGTAATGACACCAGATGAAGAATAAATAAGAGGTTATGAAATCAGCACCTTGTCCTGAATATGAGAGAAAACAAATGAAAAACATGAGAAGCCATTTTTGTTTGTTCTTATTCCTTGATACAAGGTGGCTCTTTCATAGCCTCTTAAATTTATTTACTTTTTCATACAAAAAAATACCTGCCACAAGAGAAATTGTCTCTTGTGGCAGGTATTTTTGTTACTCGCTTTGTTCTCTCGTAAAAATTGATGTCTACCATCAATTTGATTTACAGATAAAATTAAGCTTTTACAACGTTTGCAGCTTGTGGGCCGCGGTCTGATTCTTCAACGTCGAAAGTCACTGCTTGACCTTCTTCTAATGTTTTGAATCCGTCACCTTGGATAGCTGAGAAGTGAACGAATACGTCGCTTCCATCTTCACGTGAGATAAATCCAAATCCTTTTTCAGCGTTGAACCATTTTACTGTTCCGTTTTCCATAATAATATCCTCCTCGTGCCAAAAGCACTAATTTAAATTGTAACATTGCTCGTGTACGATAGAGGTGCAACAGATGTTTCAACTTCTATTCCCAAACAAAATTACAATATAATTGTACACTTGCTTCATTTTTTTTGCAAGAAAGCAACTTACTTCTCTTCCATCATTCCTTCTTCTCTCAAACTAAAATATCGTTTGCGTCCGATGATCAAGTGGTCCAATACAGTGATCCCCATCATTTCTCCACACTTTTGTATCCTTTTGGTAAAATTCATATCCTGCTGCGATGGAATAACATTACCAGAAGGATGATTATGCGCTAAAACGATCCTTGCTGCACAATAACGTACAGCATAATGGAAAATTTCTCTAGGATGAGCGACTGACTGATTCAGCGAACCGATGAACACTGTTTTTTTTAAGATCACTTGATTCTTCGTGTCCAAATAAATACAAACCAAATGTTCTTGTTTGTGATCTTTCATTTCCAGAATCAATTGCTGGGCCAATTCGTAGCTGGTACGAACCGGCGGAGCCGCTCTTTCATGATCCGTCTGAATTCGTCGACCTAATTCGATCAAGGCTTTGATTTCGATTGCTTTCACGCGTCCTATCCCTCGAATCTCTTCTAACTCATGCAAAGTAGCCTGTCGTAAAGAGGCCAGTCCTCCAAACGTTTTTAACAGATTTCCAGCAATCGACATCACACTATAAGGGTGTTGACCGGTACGCAGTAAGATTGCCAAAAGCTCCTGATCCGATAAAGCTTCAGCGCCATAAATTTCCATACGTTCCCTTGGTAAAGAGCTAGTAGGTACTTCTTTGATCAATCGTTTTCCCAAAAAAACATCTCCTTTCTATCTTATCTAAAATAAGATACGAAAAGAGATGGATTTTTATTTTAACAATGCAGGGATTTCATGTAAAGAAGAAACAACCCCAGCTGTTTTTTTGATCAATTCTTGGGATGGTGGAAGCAGATCTGGTACCATGACTACCGGGATCTCAGCCGCAGAAGCTGCTAAAATACCATTTTGTGAATCTTCTAAAATTAATGTTTCTTTCTTCGCTGTACCTAGCTTCTGATTAGCTAACAAGAAAATTTCTGGGTCTGGTTTTGCTCGTTGAACATTTTCTGCAGAAACAATCGTCTCAAATCGTTCAAACAGATTGTTCTTCTTCAATAAAAGTTCAATGACTGCTCGTTGGTTACTGGAAGCGACAACTTTGGGAATCTGATGTTCTTCTAAAAAAGAGAGGAGTTCCAACACACCGGGCTTCATTTGTACCGCTCCTTGCGAAAAACGTTCAAGCGTTTCCTGGTATGAATTATCTATGAATCTTTGTACACTTGTTTTGCCAAATTCCGAGAAAATCATATGATAATTCGCCCATACTTCTTCATCTGAAACACCTAAGAATTTTAAATACAGGTCTTTATCATAAGGAAAACCCATCTTGTCTGCTACTACTTGTGTGGCTTCGTAATACACTAACTCTGTGTCGAACAGCAAACCATCCATGTCAAAAATCACTGCATTATACTTCATGATCTCCTCCTAATTGTATTAATAAATGGCGAACTTCTGAAATGAAATAAAGTGAACCGGTCACAACTAATACGTCTTCATTTGTCATCTTTTCCAATATATCTGCTAATCCGAATTGCCACAATGAAACGATTGATACTCTCTCACTTGCTAAATCTGATACTTCACTTAATTCGATGGCTTTTGGATGTTCAAAGGTCGTCAAATAAATATGGACATTTGGTACTTGCTGCAATCGTTCTAGCATTTCTCTAACATTTCTAGTTCGTAAGGCGGAAAACAAAATGTTGATTTGATATCCTTTGAATTCTTTTTTCAAATTCTCAACAAGCCGGTTCATTGCATGCGTATTATGGGCACCATCTAAAACAACTAATGGCTCGTTACTCAAACGCTCCATTCTTCCTGGCCATCGAGATTTCTTCAATCCCTTCAAAACATCTTTTTCTCGGAAAGGCAGCTTTTCCAATTGACAGTAAACAAAATACAATTCGATGGCTACTCCTGCATTTTCAGCTTGATGTTGCCCTAAAAGCGGAGTGGTTAATTGAGGGATCTTTCCTATTTCATTAAAAAATTCAAATACTTCTCCCCACATCTCATCAGGATGCAGATAGTTTATTTTATAATTTTCCCCGTATACATAAAGCGGTGCATTTTTTGCTTTAGCTGTTTGTTGGATGACAGTAAAAGCTTCTGGGGCAATATTTCCTGTTACTACTGGAACGCCTTGTTTGATGATTCCAGCTTTTTGTGCAGCGATTTCTTCAATTGTATCTCCAAGTATTTCGGTATGATCAAGTCCAATCGTTGTTATTCCCGTCAGCATTGGTACAGCTACATTGGTAGAATCCAATAAGCCGCCTAAGCCAACTTCGATAATCGCTACGTCCACTTTCTTCATCAAAAAATAATCAAATGCCATTGCTGTTAATGTCTCGAATTCAGTAATACCAGCTACTGCTTCAAATTGATCAAGTTGTTTGATCAGTGGCTGATATTTTTTTACAAGCTGGATCAAATCATTGTCTGGGATGCTTTTGCCATTGATTGCGATCCGTTCATTGAACGTTTCGATATAAGGTGAAGTAAATGTACCTACTGTCAGCCCAGCCTCTTCTAATAGGCTTCTCAAATAAGCTACAGTAGAACCTTTTCCGTTTGTTCCAGCGATATGGATCGTTTTTACTTTTCTCTCTGGATGCCCTACCACTTCTAATAAAGCTTCGACTCGGTCAAGGCCAGGACGTGAACCAAATGGTAATCGACTATGGATCCATTCTATTGCTTCTTCAATCGTCATCAACAATTCCCCCATTTCTCTTTTATTATAACAAATAGAACACATAAGAAAAATAAAAGTATGACAAAGAGAAAAGAAACAGAGAGAGGAACGATTTTATCAACTACTTTATTGACTCTTGATACATGATCCATCTCCCTCCTTCTCCTACATAATAAGAGTAGACTAAAAAAGAGATGTGACAAAATTTATGTCACATCTCCTTATGAATCGAAGCTAAGAGTGAGGCTCAAACTCTTTCCTGTAACGATGTTCAATCAGCTAGCTTTTAGTAATAGCTAGCTGATTGAACACTCTCTTTTTCTATTCTTATTGAATAGTACGCAAACTTTCGATTCGTTCTTTGACAGCCGTTTGCTTCTCTAAATAATCTTTTTCTTTTGCACGCTCTGCCTCTACTACTTCTTCCGGCGCGTTAGAAACAAAACGTTCATTAGAAAGTTTTCCTTGGACACGTTTTACTTCGCTTGTCCACTTTTCCAGTTCTTTTTCTAATCGTTTGATTTCTTCTTCAATATTGATCAATCCTGCTAACGGCAAGAAGATTTCTGCACCTGTCAGAACAGCTGACATCGCTAGATCTGGCGCAGTGATCTCACTTGATATCGTCAACTCTTCGGGATTACAGAAGCGTTCGATATAGCTTGTATTTTCAACTAAAAATTGATCGATTTTAGCATCGTTTGTTTTAATTAGCAACGTAATTGGTTTAGACAATGGTGTATTCACTTCTGAACGAATATTTCGAACGGCTCGAATCAATTCTTTCAATACTTCCATCCCTTTAGAAGCTGTTTCATCATCAAACTCTGGACGTACAACAGGATATTCTGCCACTACTAGAGAATTTCCCTGATGAGGAATATGTTCCCATATTTCTTCTGTAACGAATGGCATGATTGGATGCAATAAACGTAGGATCTGATCAAGTGTATGAACTAAGATGCTACGGGTGGTTTGTTTTGAAACAGCATCATCTCCATAAAGTACTTCTTTACTCATTTCGATGTACCAGTCACAAAAATCATCCCAGATAAAGTTATACAGTTGTCGACCTGCTTCACCAAATTCAAAACGATCAAATAGCTCAGTTACTCGTTCGATCGTTTCATTCAAACGAGTAAGGATCCACCGGTCAGCCACTGATTTTTCTCCAGATAAATCGATCTCTTCTACGGTCATTCCTTCGATATTCATGATAACGAAACGTGAAGCATTCCAGATTTTGTTGATAAAGTTCCAAGAAGCATCCATTTTTTCATAGCTGAAGCGGACATCTTGTCCTGGTGCAGAACCATTCGATAAGAACCAGCGGAGAGCATCTGCTCCATACTTTTCGATTACTTCCATCGGATCGATTCCATTACCTAATGATTTACTCATCTTCCGCCCTTGTTCGTCACGGATCAATCCATGAATCAAGACATTCTCAAATGGACGTTCGCCAGTAAATTCCAAGCTTTGGAAAATCATTCTGCTTACCCAGAAGAAAATGATGTCATAACCGGTTACTAAAGTGCTAGTAGGGAAGTATCGCTTATAATCTTCGCTTTCCGTATCTGGCCAGCCCATTGTTGAGAAAGGCCACAA
Source organism: Enterococcus sp. DIV1411a (assembly GCF_050531945.1). Classification (NCBI taxonomy): domain Bacteria; kingdom Bacillati; phylum Bacillota; class Bacilli; order Lactobacillales; family Enterococcaceae; genus Enterococcus; species Enterococcus sp. DIV1411a. The sequence goes on from NZ_CP172892.1 coordinate 1,894,591, forward strand.
AGCTGAACTAAACCAAGTGTCTAAAACATCAGGATCTTGTACCCAGTTTTCACTATCCGCTGGTGCTTCCATCCCTACATACATTTCACCTGTTTCTTTGTGATACCATGCAGGAATTTGATGTCCCCACCATAATTGTCGTGAGATTACCCAATCATGGACATTTTCCATCCAACGTAAAAACGTTTGATTGAATCTTGGAGGGAAGAATTCCACTGCTTGATCTGTTTCTTGGTTATCAATGGCTTTTTTCGCTAACGGCGCCATTTTTACAAACCATTGAGTAGACAGCCGAGGTTCAACAACGACACCTGTCCGCTCGGAATGACCCACACTGTGGATCATCGTATCGATTTTAATCAATCGACCGATTTCTTTCAGATCTTGCACGATTGCTTTACGAGCAGCAAAACGATCCATTCCAGCATATTTTCCTGCTAGTTCATTCATCGTACCATCATCATCCATAACATTTACGCGTGGAAGATCATGACGATTACCTACCTCAAAGTCGTTTGGATCATGTGCTGGAGTGATTTTTACTACACCTGTCCCGAATTCCATATCTACATATTCATCTGCAATGATTGGGATTTCTTTATTGACTAAAGGTAGAATCACTTTTTTGCCGATGAGCGCTTGATAACGCTCGTCTTCTGGATGAACAGCAATCGCCGTATCTCCCAACATCGTTTCTGGACGGGTTGTCGCAATTTCTACTACGCCTGATCCATCTGCTAGTTCATAGCTCATATGATAAAAGGCGCCTTCGATATCTTTATGAATAACTTCGATATCAGATAGAGCTGTTCGTGCTTGAGGATCCCAGTTGATGATATATTCACCACGATAAATCAAACCTTTTTCGTATAAGGTAACAAAAACTTTACGTACTGCTTCAGATAATCCATCATCTAATGTAAAACGTTCCCTACTGTAATCTAAAGATAAGCCCATTTTAGCCCACTGTTCGCGGATGTGGCTCGCATACTCTTCTTTCCATTCCCACACTTGATCGATGAACTTTTCACGACCTAGATCATAACGAGAAATCCCTTGCTCTCTAAGCTTCGCTTCTACTTTTGCTTGTGTCGCGATTCCTGCATGGTCCATACCAGGCAGCCATAAAGTATCATATCCTTGCATTCTCTTTTGACGAATCAGCATATCTTGCAAGGTCGTATCCCAAGCATGCCCTAAATGAAGTTTTCCAGTAACATTTGGGGGCGGGATTACGATTGAATAAGGTTTTGCTTTTTTATCTCCGCTCGGTTTAAACAAATCTTGTTCTAACCAATGCTGATAACGTCCAGCTTCAACTTCTTGCGGATTATATTTTGTTGATAGGTTATTTTCTTCCGTCATGCTGTTTTCCTCCTTTAAACTAAAAAACGTCCTAAAATACTTTCGTATTCTAGGACGTATGATTTACGCGGTACCACCTAAATTGCAATAATCAATCATTATTGCCTCTCAAGTGAGTTAACGATCACGACTCGTCTATCTCTACTCCATTCAAGACAGAAACTCCCAAGCTACCTTCACTGGTTGTCATTGAGAACCTTTCAGCAGATAGTTCTCTCTCTAAGAATGAATGTGCCAGTTACTCCTCTTGTTCAGCGTTATGCTTCATTCTACAATGGTTTTTTTTTTTAGTCAACAAGTGGTCGTGAAAAAACCACTTCATTTAGTACTAAAAAATTTTTGAAAGAATTACGACGAGTTCTCGCAAGATCAATAAGCCTACTCAAATTTTCCTAAGAAAAAACTTCTGAGTAATTCTCATCAAAGTAAATAAGCGTCTGCAATTCGGTTGTCAAATCAATGTATTGAACATTGACATAAGCTGGGACAGTTACTCTGTCAGGCGCAAAATTAAGTATAGCGGTTACATTTCCTTTGACAATTTCATCAATAGCAGATTGTGAATATTTACTTGGTACCGTAGAGATTGCTACTGTCACATTTTTTGCTTTGGCTATCTCCGCGAAACGATCAATCGGATAGATCATTTCTCCATCAATTACTCGATTGATCAGTGCTGGATCATTATCAAAGACGCACACGATATTTAGATTTTCATTTCTTCTAAAATTGTTGTGTTTCAATGCTTTGCCAAGATTTCCATATCCTACTAATGCGATTCGTTTTTCTTCTTTAGTATTAAGGATATTATTGAATACATCGATAAGGAAAAGGACATCATAGCCATATCCGCTTCTGCCTAGCTCGCCTAATTGCGAGAAGTCTCTGCGGATCGTTGCAGAAGGAATTTGGGTGATTTCGCTAAACTCATTTGATTTGATTCTACTTATGCCTGAGTCATCCAGCATCTTCAAGTAGCGTAAATATAAAGGTAATCTTTTCGCAGTTGCTTTTGGCAGTGTATCTGTTTTTTCTCGCATAACGACGCTCCTTGTTAATAATTTCACATATTTAGTGTAACATGTTTCTAACCCGGGAGCAAGGTTACAAGTAGGAAGGAAAAGGGTGTGAGACAAATAAAACGGTGTTCAAAAGCTTGCATCTGCGGTAATAAGCTCAACCAAACGTAAAATATGAGGAACTATTTTTGTTTGGCTGTTCTTATTACTTGATGCAGGGCAGCTTTTTCACAACCTCTGATACACGGTGTTCCAGAAGTAACTTCTTCGAAAAATAAGCCGAAATTTCACAAAAATTTGAAAAGCAATTTTCGTAAATTCCTTCTTATTTCTTGAAGCTGCCCACTTCTGTCACAACCTCGCTATTTCATGGGAAATTCTCTTTTTTATATCATTTATCAACTGTAGCTTGATCTCTAAATAAAATTTTATTTTTCAGTTAGTAAAAAAGAACCGGCTTTTCCATAACTTCTTGATAAATGGTATTCAATCAGCTAATCTTCGACATTAGTTCAAAAACGGTAAAATACATGGAGCTATTTTTTCGTTTTGTTTCTCTAATACTCTGGTCAAAACACTATTTTCATAACCTCTTATAGCAATTCTGAAAATTCTTCAGTTTTTTCATTAGACGATTCTGCTTGTATCTCTTCCATCTTCAAGCCAGCTAGTGCTCGTTGGATCATTTCATCTATTGCTAAACGCTCTTCATATTGATGGACCTTTTCCAGTTGAGGGCGTGTTTTTGGCTGTGGAGGAGCAAAAATCGTACAGCAATCTTCAAAAGGCTGGATAGAAAGATTAAATGTATCGATCTGTTCTGCTACTTCAATGATTTCAAGTTTATCCATTGTCGCTACAGGCCGAATGATTGGCGTATTCGTTACTTCATTGATAGCCACCATACTTTGCAAAGTTTGTGAAGCCACTTGACCTAATGATTCACCATTCAAAATGACTAAACCATGACGAATACGGCGAATTTCATCGGTCAAACGCAACATCATTCGACGAGTAATTGTCATCCAATATCCTTGTGGCACTGACTTTTTGATTTCTTCTTGAATCTCGGTAAATGGCACTTCGATAAAATGGATCGTTCCCACATAAGGTGCTAGTTTGGCTGTTAGATCTTTTGCTTTTTGCAGTGCTTGTTCACTTGTATACGGCGGACTAGCAAAATGAACAGCTTCAATTTCCACTCCCCGCTTCATGGCAAAGTACCCTGCTACAGGAGAATCAATCCCCCCAGAAAGCATAAGCATTCCTTTTCCGCTTGTTCCTACGGGCAATCCTCCAGCTCCCTTGATCGTTTCATACGATAGATAAGCGCCATCACGCCGAATCTCTACACGTAATGGAATATCTGGTTGACGCATTTGAACTTGGATATGCGGGAAAATATCAAAAACAGCATTACCTAATGTTTGATTCAATTCATTACTTGTCAATTCAAATTGGTGATCGCTTCTTTTAGCGATAATTTTAAATGTTTCTTTCCCAGTATAAATTTCTTTCATGATGTCTTGAACAGCTTGTTTTAAAACTTCGACATCTTTTTCTACACGAATACTTGGAGAAAAATTTTGGATCCCAAATATTTTTGCTAGTTTTGGAATAACTAGCTGCCCGTCTGCGCCATTCAATAAAAGATGCATCCGGTCCCGATCAGCATGGATTTTGATTTCTGGAAAGTCTTTCAAAGCTTGTCTGACATTTTGTGCTAGTTGCATGATAAAGCTTTTTCGATTCTTTCCTTTTGTCGAAAGTTCCCCATAACGGACCATAATTTCACTGTATTTCACAAGAACACTCCTCTTTTAATTGATTGCAGAAAATTTCTTATAAAGCTGCTTGAAAATAATCATAAATTGCTCGACTTCTGCAAGCGAATTGTTTTCATCTAAGCTGATTCGAACAGCAGATGTAGCCAGATCATTTGGTACATGCATTGCGTGCAATGTACTGCTTGCCATATGTTTACGTGAGGAGCAGGCACTAGTAGTAGAAACAAATATTTGTTTTTCTTCTAAGGCATGGACGAGAACTTCGCCGCGAATTCCTTTTAGAGCAAAACATAAAATATGCGGTGCATAGTCAGTTCCTTCTGAAAAAATCGTCACTTTCTCATACGTCTTCAACGCATTGATTAGAGCTACTTTTAAGCGTTGTGTCTGCTCAGGTTTTTGTTCCTTTATCTCTAATGATAAACGTAAAGCTTTAGCCATAGCCACAATACCTGGAACATTTTCTGTCCCACTTCGCTGATTTCTTTCTTGCCCTCCACCTGTCAGTAATGGTGCTAAACGACGACCCTTTTTCCAATAAATGAAACCAGTTCCCCGTGGGCCATGGAATTTATGAGCTGAAAATGTTGCAAAATCAACTCTTTCTGTCAACCATTGCGAGAATGGTACTTTTCCAATCGCCTGAACAGCATCTACATGGAAATGAATTTTAGGAAAATCATCCAAAAGATCACTGATTTCCTGGATGGGCTGAATCGATCCTACTTCATTATTCACAGCCATAACAGAGACTAATACTGTCTCTTTTCTTATTAATTCTTTCAATTCGTCGACACGTACAAATCCGCGTTTATCCACTGGGGCGATACTTACTTCGATTCCTAATTCTTTTAATTGTTCTGCTGTCTCGCTGACGGCCGGATGTTCGACTCCTGAAATGATCATATGATTCCCATACTCTCTTTTTTCGATCATCGTTCCTTTTAATACCCAGTTATCTCCTTCTGTTCCGCCTGAAGTAAAATAGATTTCTTCTGGTTCTACATGGATCAAATCAGCGATCTGCTTTCTTGCTTGCTGCAACAACCGGTTAGCTTGATTGCCTAAATCATGCAAGCTTGATGGATTCCCAATAATCCGCTGACTGGTTTTTACATATGCATCTAAGCTTTGCGGAAAGATTGGGGTTGTTGCACTGTTATCAAAATATATCATAAGAAACCCCTCTTTTTTGAAATTCTTTTCTATTATAACGGTTGTCCAAGGTGCTTTCAAGAGCAGGTGAAATTTTCACTTGTTTCAATTTTCAAATATACAAAAAAAGACAAGAACAAGACAATAATCCGTCTTGCTCTTGCTGGTTTACTAACTTTTTTTGCTTTATACTAAGTCTGGATGATTGAAATAAAAATCTTCGATGCGTTTGAAAGCACCTGGTTCTACTCGCTCTAATGCTGTACCGATTTCGTCTAATGCTTCTTGATAGTGATATTCTTTATTGAATAAATAGTAGCTTTTATCAATTGCTTCTCTCACTTCTTCGTGTGTATGACGATAACGATTTGCATATTGGAGCATTTGCTCCGTTAATGCTGCTGCATCTACTAAATCATGTGTCTTCTTATCTAATAATTCTAGATCTTCTTCACATAGAGCAACTAAACGATTGACCTCTTCCATGTTTACTCGAATTTTATTCAAGACAACACTTAGTTCTTCAATACGGTCAGTAGCAACAAAAAAGAATTCTAGGTAATCATTCGGCAAGCCAGGCAAACGTTGTTTTTCTACAAAACGTTTCAAACTGCGCAATTTGAATTCGAATGTATCGATCTTTTCTTGCGCTTCTTTTTCGCCTTTTCTCAATTCATGTAATGAGTCGTCGATCTCTACTTGTTGCTTTTCGATATCTTCTAAGACTTTGAAGACTGTTTTATAGAACGTGCGCACTTCTGAATAAGGAATTTCGTGTTGACGGATCTGTGGAATCATCTGTTCATTTTGACGTTCCATTTCTTCCACTTCGGTTTGGAAACCTCGTACACGGCCAATTTCATTGTGGTTCAATGTATAGCTTTGAGATGTGTGATCCAGCTCAATCAATAATTGACGGTTATTCTTTGTTGTATGTTTGATATACTCTGCAATCGTTGATTGGTTAGTTTTTACATATCTCTGAGCTTCCATTTCCCGTTCTAAGATATCATATAACGAATCAATCAAATCAGCTGTTTCACGGTTTTCAAATTCGACCGTTTCAACTTCTGTTTTTTCAAGATTGGCTAATGAATTTTCAATTCTTCGACTTACTTTTGCGATATCTTCAGCAAGATCTTCTTCTGGGAATACATATTGTTCTTCCATCAATTTCTCGTAAGTATCACTGATTTCTTCAAGTTGTTCAGGGAAAGTGGTATGGAGCTCCTCATACAGCGGTGGAATTTTTTTCATCAGAGCTTCCACTTCATACGTATGTTTTTCTGCTTTATCCAAAACCTCGCGGGCTTCAACAGGGTCTCCAGAAGTGTTTAAAGTCACAAACTGCGTAAATTCTTTTTCGATCACTTTGATCTGTTTTTGCAATTCAAAAAGAGCTGGTCCGTATTCATGCTCGTCTTCTCTGACTTTTTCTTTCAGTTCTTCATAGACGTCAAGTGCCTGCTGAACAGCTAGTGAGTTGCGTTCTTCCGTTTCCCGCAATTCCTTTAGACCTTCACGGATTTCCGTCACTTGTTTCTCCATTTGGTCCATTGTAGCTTCTGCTTCAACAACTGCTTTTTTTCCTTTTAAGAACCGAAAACTTTCATTGAGGTTTTCCACTTCGAAAATTTGACTTTCTAGTTCAGCGAACGAGGAAGTAGATATGTCATTCCATTTTTGACTCCATTCACGAAAGGTATTTTGGCTTTGCCCAACCAGATGCATTTTTTTAACATCATCGACTTCTTCAATCACTGGCAAGTCAAATAATTCTTCCTTGCGTTTTTCTAAGGCATCCAATCGATCTTGGTTTTTTTTCTTCATCAAGTAACTAACCAAAAAGACGACAATGGCGACTATAATGATTGCAATGACGATTCCGATGATAACATTATTTCCCATTTATGGTTCCTCCGTTTTCAGTATGCATCTTTTATGCAACAGATGGCGTTCTGCTTGGCATAAATCCAAATAATACGTCTCTCGTGCAAAAGACATCTATTCTAGATTATAGCATACTATTTTCATGCATTCACTAACTTAAACGAAAATCTTTTGTTTTTCCATCGTATAAAGATAACAAAAATAGTGAAACTCTGATCACTCTTTTTCATTTGTGCACATGCCTATATCAGCGGATTTCTTCTTAGCAATCGCTTCTTGAATCTGACGTTGGATTTCTGCCGCGATTTTAGGTTCTGGAGCATATTCCATCTGCCAGTTTTCAGGTTTCAACACTTTATTTGTTACAGGGTCATAATGAGGTTTTCCATCTGGAAATAATTTCCCCATATTTGCCTGATGGACGATTTCGAATATTCGATCAGGCACTATTCCTAGTAATGAAAAAGAACCATAAGTAAAGTAAAGGATATCTGTCAGTGCATCTACTTGTTCAACCAGCGGATCACTTCCCCACTGTGTTTTACCAAGTATTTTTTCTTCTGCTTTATCTAATGCTTCGTGCAGCAGCATAACAGCTTCATGCAGTTGTTCTTTATTAGGTGAAGTAGCTGCAACAAATTCAACAAGTTCTTCTATTTTGAACGCAGCACGTGTATGAGCTTCATTTTCTGTAAAAGCCGTGGGTATCTCTGGTCTTCTTGGATCAAAAGTTTTGTGGAATGTTTCTACTTTTTGAAAAGGTGTCTCTGCTTCCATACTGATTTTTTCCTTCTTTCATTGACTAATAAATCAGACCGAAGTGTTTCAGTCCTTCGTATATCCCATCTTCTTCATTTGATTGAGTCACAAAGTCTGCAGCATGTTTTACTTCGATCTGAGCATTCCCCATGGCCACTCCAATTCCTACACCTTTCAGCATCTCGATATCATTGTAATGATCGCCAAATGCCATAATTTCTTCCATTTCAATTCCGACAGCATTTGCGAAAGCTTGGATGCCTAGTAATTTTGAACCACCTTTTGGGATGATATCTACAGTATACGTATTTGAACGCTGAAACGTACACTCGGGAAAGCGATGTTCTAACTTTTTCTGTTCTGACTCCGGACTGAGCAATATACATTGATAAATTGGTTCTTTTAATATCTCTAACGTTTCATAACGATCCTTTTGTCGGTGAGGGCTAAAAACCTGGAGGATTTTTTTCATCAGACGTACCGGGAATTTACGCGGTAAAAAGCTGACTAGTCGCTTGATAAAAATCGATTGTCCTAATAGCATCGTCGTTGATCCATCTAACCGATTTCTCGCACCAAAAACGATTTGTCGATGGTTCTCATCTGCAAATTCAACAATATGTTCCAATACTTTTTGTTCAAAAGGGTGGTCGATAATCGTGCGATCTGCAGTAAAAACCAGTTGACCATTATACACGACATACATATCTAATTCCAATTCATCAATGATTTCTTTGATCTTTACTGGGCTGCGCCCCGTTGCTACACCGCATAAAATGCCGTTTTTCCGAGCATATTCAATTGCTTGTTTTGTTGATTCCAACGCTTTTGAACGATTGGTGACCAATGTTCCGTCAATATCAAAAAAAATAGCTTTGATCATAGACTTCGCCCCTTTCTTGAATAAAATAAGCCCTTAAAACAGATCCATTTGGGTTGGATTGAGTCCATCTGGCTTGATATTTAATATTTTTTGCAGTGCTAATGCATTTTCAGCCGCATCACCACCAGAATTATTATTAAAAATCACACCTACCTCTTTTGTCTTAGAATCAACTACTTTGACTTCATGTGCTAGTTCTTGCAGTTCTTTTTCTGAATAACGATATAACGTTCTTTTTTTACGCCACTCTTTATCATTTGCTTGCCATCCTTGCGCATTCCTACCATGGAATCGAAAAAGAGCAAAGTTCGGATTGGTGACAAATGGATCAAAAGGAATCGTTGTATTCAGCAACTGTGGCTCATCGATGATGGCTAAAGAAAAAGCGGCTCTAGACATAAAGTTTCTTGTACGTTCAAGAAATTCATCGCTGTACCAAGAATAATCCCGCAATTCTATAGAAACAGGATAACCCTCAAACCACTTTCTAAGTTTGCGCAAGTACTGGACATTTTCTTTCGTACATTTGAATGATGAGGGGAATTGGACTAAAAAGCAAAACATCTTTCCAGCATCTACCATTAGCGACATAACATCTAAAAAATGCGCAATCATCTCTTCTTCGGTCTGATAATAAGGCTTCCAGTCTCCTTGACCGCTGATTCCTTGATAGACTTTGACTACAAAGCGAAATGATTCAGGTACTTCACTTATCCAATTCTCAACTGAGGACTTTCGGGGAATTCCATAATAGGCAGTATCTAATTCCACTAAGGGTAGAAACCCTGCATATTCATAAAGAGTGTTATTCTTTTTACCAGTTAATTTGTCATGTTCTTTAAACGATGTTAATCCGATTCTGATCATTTCCGGCCACCTTCGTGATTGATTTCCTTGGCTGCTTTCTTGTAAAAGAAACTCAACCAGATACTCCATTGTATTAGGAGGTCAAGGTTGAGTCTTTTCCATTTTAATAAGGTCAGCTTTTTTATGATAAGTTAGGCTATTCGTTATTCTTCACTGATAGCAAAACTCTTTTATATAGTATACAATAAGATTTAACGGCTATGCAAAATTATTCGTAAGGAAGTCTGTAAAATGAAAAAAATACTTGTACTACACACCGGCGGAACGATCGCCATGAAAGAAAACATGCTCACGGGCGGTGTTAGTCCTGATGTGGCAAACCCATTATTAGATGCAGAAATCACAATCCCCAAGCATGTAGAATTATTAGTTGAAGATATCTTCAATCTTCCCTCACCACACATCATGCCTTCTCACATGTTGGTATTAAAAGAACGTATCTTGTCCGCTTATGCATCAGGTATATCCGGAGTGGTGATCACACACGGTACAGATACATTAGAAGAAACTGCTTTTTTTCTTGATACAACGATTGGCAACAAATTACCAATTGTTTTGACTGGGGCAATGCGTTCAAGTAATGAACTTGGAAGTGACGGCCTTTATAATTTTGAAAGTGCGATTCGTGTCGCAAGTTGTGAAGAAGCGCTAGATAAGGGGGTTTTGGTGGTCATGAACGATGAGATCCATTCTGCACGCTACGTGACAAAGACCCATACCACAAATGTTGCTACTTTCCGAACACCTACATTGGGTCCCATCGGCTTAGTAACTAAGAATCGAATTTTATTCTTGCAGGAACTTTTAGAAACAAAGCGACTGGACATTTCCGCTGTAGATGGGACTATCCCGATCGTTAAAGCATATGCTGGGATGCAAGGGGACTTATTGGAAGCCATCGCCCATACGAAAGTAGACGGTTTGGTAATCGAAGCTTTAGGTGCGGGGAATCTCCCTCCACAAGCCTTAGCTGCTTTGGAAAAGCTTCTTGTCCAAAAAATCCCTGTAGTACTTGTTTCTCGTTGTTTCAATGGAATCGCAGAGCCTGTTTATGATTATGAAGGCGGGGGAAAAGAACTAGAAAAAATGGGGATTATTTTCTGTAACAGTATTAATAGTCAAAAAGCACGTTTAAAACTATTGATTGCTGTAAACTATGGTTTGTCGGGTGAAGAATTGATTTCGTTTATCCAAAACTAAACATCATTATCTAATAGCTAAACTTAAAAAGAGAGGCTGTGACAAAAATAGCTTCTTCGAAAACTAAGTCGAAAATTTACAAAAATTTGAGAAACAATTTTCGTAAATTTCTTCTTATTTCTTGAAGTTGCCCCCTTCTGTCACAACCTCTTTTTTATTTATTTTTCCATATAATATTTGCTTCACAATACAGCTGTTCTTGCATTCGGATTTCATGTTTTGTTTTGACACCATTTTCGATAGGGATTTGTTCAAAATGGCTTTCGATCTCATTCCCGTACTCTACTTCTTTATCAAATCGAATAATTACTTTTTCTGGAACATGCGTAGTCAAAAAGTCATATCCTAATACGTCAATGATCCAATTAAAATACATCGCATTATTAACATGCTGATTACTATCGATATCATAAAAACGAACACGATATGGCAACATGAAGCCCGAATCAATCTTTTCAATTTTTTCCTGACGCTTGATTTTCTTGATCTTCTCACTCTCAAAAGGAGCAATGATCTCTTCATTAACACTGCTCATTTTTCGATTCACAAAATCCATCAATACGAAAACAGATTCTATTTTGACTAATTCTTTCCCATCTTCATCATGGATCCAGAAGTTCCGATAACAGAAAAACTTATTGTACTCCATGGCTTGAGTCGTTACTGAGATTACTTCACCGACTCTAGGGAGACGATTAATCTCCATGGAATAATTCGTGATGACCCAAGTAAGTCCAAAGCTATTGACGAATTCACTGCCTCTTCCCAACTGGTCGCTTTGATCTTCAGACGTTTTGATAACTACTCCTAACATCGAAGGAAATGTCATCGTTTGGTTGATGTCACACTCATAATATGAAACTTCATGCTTTTTGGTATATTTTTTTGCCAAAAACACGCCCTCCTCTTAAAAATTTTCTAGTAATTGATCTACTTGGGAACCGTAACTTTCTCCAAACATATTCAAATGTGCCAAAAGATAATATAACTGGTAAATCGGCAGTCGGTCTTTCCATCCCTTTTCTAATGGAAATATAGTTTGATAAGCATCTAAAAATTCCGGTCGGAAACCACCGAATAACTGGCTCATTGCAATATCTTGTTCCCGATTCCCATAAGAAACAGCTGGGTCGACAAAAACTGGATGCCCTTGCTGGTCAAAGAACACATTACCACTCCACAGGTCTCCGTGCAAGAGGCGTGGAGTGATCTTTTTTGGTTCAACCGATTTCAATACACGTTCTTTAAATCGCAGATACTTTTCTTGACGCTGTACATTCCATCGATTCGTTTCTTCTGCCAAAGAAATCTGGGATTCAAGCCGATCTTTAAAGAAAAAAGTCCACCAATCTTCTTCAAAAGAATTTTTCTGAACAAGTGTACCCAAATAGTTATCTTTACGAAAACCAAATTGTGGCGCTGTTTGCTGATGGAGATTAGCTAAAGCTGCAGCAAGATCTCGTTGATCCCCTTTTCCCGGCTCGATCCATTCCATTAACAAATAAGCGCCTTCACTTGTTTCACCTAGCATATACGTATCCGGTACACGTACGAATGCTGACAGTTCTTTTAATCCGTCTACTTCTGCTTCAAAAAATCCTTTTTTTACATTCGGATGGATTTTTAAAAAATAAGCACGATGTTCGGTTTTTATACGATAGGTCTGATTAACATCGCCACCAACAACTGGAATCACTTTACCATTTAATTTCAGATCAGATAAAACAGTTTGGATATCCATGACTTTCCCCCCTACTCCCAATTTTATTCTACTTCGTCATCATATTTTTAATGATAAAAGGATTATTTCCAATCCTTATCCTTTATTTAGAATTATAGCACAGGGACCATAAAAAACAGGGAATGGACTTTAAAGATAAAAAGAGCTGGCTTAAGCCAGCTCTTTTTATCTTTACTACATACTCTTCATTGAAATACTCGTCTATGCTAAAGCACCCATTGGATCCCACGGAGATAGAACAATTGGTTCTTCATTGAACGCATTTAATTGCTCTTTCGTCAATAAATCTTTTCTTACAACGATTTGGTACGTATATTCGTCCATCCAGGCATCACTCATAACAAAGAAGCCATTCTTTCCAACTTTTTCGCCCCAGCTATTTTCGACTTTCCATTTTGTTGATTGCCCGTCTACTAAGTCAACACCGGTCAATACCATCGCATGGGTCATCAGACTTTCTCCAAAATCTAAACGTTCAGCTTTAGTCATTGTAAAATCCGTATCAAATAGATCATCCATTGAATAAGCATCTAAGGCCATGATGCCACTAGTTCTAGTAGAAGATTGACCTACATCACAACCAAACCAAACAGATTCTCCTTCTTCAAGCTGAGCAATCGCTAATTTTTTGAAAGTTTCCATATCAACATTCAGATATTTGACTTCTTTCCCGCCAACGACATTTCCTAGCATCTCTACTGTATAAGAACGATTGAATGGTTTGTCTTTTGTTGGTGCATTGATCACGCTAACATAATCATCTAATTTTACACCGATGTATTTATCATAAAAAATTTGTGGTGTCAGTCCTCGGTCAAGATGATAGTTCTTTTCTTCATCGCGGTACTCAAAATCGAATTCTTTTGGAGGTGTTCCTAATGAGATAGCTAAGAAGTTATAAATGCTTTCTAGCATTTCTTCTTTCTTTTCTTCAATAGCGTCTAATGTTTCTCCTTGAGCAACCATTTTCCGTAACACTACTGCATCTTTACGCAGTAATTTGTTCAAGTAGTTATTCAAATCTCGAGAATTTGAACTATTCGCACTTTCCGGCATCACCGATTTAGGCACAACGCCATATTTTTGGAATAATGAAACGATCATATCCCATTGGCCGCCATCTTGTTGAGGAGTAGCGAGTAAGAAAGCTACTTTCCGGCTATCGATTGCCTCTTTTCCTGTTGCAATGATGTTTTCATAGAAATAATTTGCCTTTTCATATTTATCCCAGAAAAAAGTGTAATTTTGTGATAATTCAAACTCTTTTAAATGGAATTGATTCAGCATCTTATGACGGAATGTGTTCAGTGCAGCAAACATCCAGCAACGCCCCGATTGCATTTGATTAGCCACTTTCCCCGTAGCCAAATCTATAGAAAATACCGGTGTATTCTCCACATGTGCTGAAACATTTTCAGCAGAAGCAGTAATTCCGTTCTTCACAACTGCCCGCTGCAATGCCTGCTGTTTGATATTTGCTTGAAACTGTTTGTTAAATTTTGTTGTCATATCAGGCGTAATAGCTTTCATCCAATCATCCTTCCAAATCCAAGTTATACTTCGTATTTTACTCTTAAGAATTTAGAAATACAATCTCTTCTATGATGAAAATTTCACTTGAATGAGAATATACTTACAATTTCATGAAGAAAAATGTCATACGGTATACAATAGTTTTCAGATAAAAAGGAATATTTCTATGAGATAACGAAAATGGCCTGTATAATAAAGAAGAGGCCTAGAAGAACATCATACAATAAGATAGCTTTCAAAATACTCATTGAAAGAAGGAAATACTATAACGTAAGAAAGGAGATGAATAAAATGAAAAACCTGATTGCTGGCGGCTTTTTGTTTGTAGGTGGTAGCATACTTATGAATACAGATAACTTTGGGAATGTCATCCCTTTTCTTGGTGCAGCTTGTGCTTTGATTGGTGTAGGAATGCTGATTTATTTCGTATTTAGCGATGATGGGAAGTATGGTTGATTATGAGTAGCCAACTCTACTCTTTCGTAAAGATTACAACATACGTGACAAAAACAGAAAGCTTGATTCATCATAATAATAAAAGAAAAAGAAACCCAAGTGATTGGATTTCTTTTTCTTTGCATAAGCTTTATTTACTCCGGCAGTAGGACTCGAACCTACGACATCATGATTAACAGTCATGCGCTACTACCAACTGAGCTATGCCGGAATCAAGTACATGAATATAATATCAATTTCTTCTAAATAACGCAATACTTTTTTTGAATTTTTTTATTATATTATCAAAGAAACCGTTCGCATTTTTTGTTATTTTTATTTTTTCTAAAATCTGTTTTCCTATTAGAGAAACACATTTTTTCGAAAAAATTCTGTTGACAAATACATTAATATTCGTTATCCTATTATTTGTATTAATGATAATGCCGCTTTAGCTCAGCTGGTAGAGCGCTTCCATGGTAAGGAAGAGGTCGCCGGTTCAAGCCCGGCAAGTGGCTTCCTTAAACAGTGCAACATATTGGTTTATCAATGTGTCTGCGCTGTTTTTTTATTTTATGACATAAGAAATGAATGTTTATATTTTAATAGTACAAAGAAAGTCTATATGATAACTATAAAAAGGAGAGCAATATGAAAATTGTTTTTTTGCATGGTCTAGGCCAAGACGAACAATCATGGAAAGATGTAATCTCTTATCTACCCAATAGTTATTCTTGCAAAAGTCTTTCATTGTTCAATCATTTAAACAGCACAGACACTGCTACTTTAGACGACTTAACCAAATACATCGAAGTACAATTGAATCAGATAAAGGAACCTTTTATTTTATGTGGATTATCTTTAGGCGCTGTTATTGCTTTAAACTATCTTGCAGCTCCTTCTCCATATTTAAAAAAGGTTGTTTTAGTCGCTCCACAATTTGAGTCTCCTAATCGCTTATTGCTTACTTTCCAGAATATTTATTTTTACTGCGTACCTTCTAAGATATTTGAAAAATTAGGTCTATCTAAAAAACAAACCCTTACCCTACTTCGTTCACTTGAAACATTAGACTGCAAAAAACAGCTTCGTACATCACGACTTCCTAAATTGATTTTATGTGGTACCAAAGATCATGCGAATAAACCAGCAGCAAAACGTTTATATAAACTTTCAACGAATGGCCGGCTACTCTTTATTAAAAACGGAAAACATGAATTGAATAGAGAAAAACCAGAAATAATGGCACAAGCTATGCGATCTTTTATCGAAAATAGTTAATTTAAAAAAAGACGACAAAATGTGTCGTCTTTTTTATTTACCATGGTAAGAATGTTGTCTTGTTTTTTCAATACAGCTTGATTGAGACTAGTTTTATGGATCATGGATCAATGAAGAGAAAATTATTGTTTCATGCCAGAGAATTTTTCTGGTCGTAGATCTACTAATTGAACATGACTGTCTAAAGAACCACTTGGGCTTTCAAGAGTAAATACACCTAGACGTGGATCTAAAGAAAGGGTCATATGTTCATCCATGTACATTTTTGAATAATCTTTTATATAAACATCCCCAATATCACTATCTAATTGGAGTTTATAATCATTTTTTCTCTGTTCTTTATCAAGAAGAAGTAAACGAAAACTAGTATCTAAAGAGCAAACACCCATTTTAGAATATTCCCCAACGCCATCATCTAAATCCAATATAACTGTTGCGCCTTCATCAATATATTTTTGTAATCTTTCTTGTGCTTGTTCCGTAATTTTAAGATACATAACTAATACGCCCTCTTTCTTTTTCTTAAGTCAAGTCCATAATCCTGTGTAAAATACTATACAATGTTTTACCGGTCTCTCATTGATCAAACTTAATATATTTTCTTGTAGAACTGAGCCATTCGTCATGAAGGTCCATAAGGACAGCTCCAATTAATCGATTGGCAGACGTTCGGTTGGGAAAAATCCGAATAATCTTTTCTCTTCTGCGGACTTCCTGGTTCAGTCGTTCAAGAAGGTTGGTGCTTTTTAGCCGATTATGACTATTTCCGATAACCGTGTATTGAAAGGCATCTTCGAAGCCATTATCCAATATTTCGCAGGCTTTTGTATATTTAGGCTGGTCGATATATTCACCGACTAAGGCATTCTTAGCTGTTCGAGCGAGTTCAATATCCGTAAACTTAAAGATCGCTTTTACTGCTTCTCTAAACGGTTTTGAATTCTTTTTTGGAATGGAACTGAAGATGTTTCTTAAAAAATGGACCTGGCATCTCTGCCAACTTGCGTTGGTAAATGACTTACGAATCGCAGACACTAGGCCTTTATGGGCATCAGAAATGATGAGTTCTGTCCCCTTTAGGCCGCGTTCTTTTAAGTATTCAAAGAAGATGGACCATGTGTCATCACTTTCTTCATTTTGAATCATGAAGCCAATGATTTCACGGTCGCCACCTTCTGTTATCCCGATCGCAATATGGCAGCTTTTAGAAAGCACTCGATGGTCCTCACGGACTTTTATGTAGAGAACATCAGTCATCAGATAAGGATAATTCGTACCTGAGAGTGAACGGTTCTGCCATTCGTTGACCATCGGGTCTAACTGCTCAGTCAGGCTAGAAACAAAAGATTTCGATACAGATTTTCCACATAGCTCTTCAACAATCTTTGAAACTTTACGTGTCGAAACGCCCGAAACATACATCTCAAGCATTGAAGCGAGCAGTGCCTTTTCATTTCGCTGATAACGCTCAAACACCGTCGGTGAAAATTCACCATCACGTGTTCTAGGCACTTTTAATTCGAGTGTACCCACACGAGTCGTAAAGTCTCGCTCATAATAGCCATTTCTTTGACTCTGACGACTTTCTGAACGTTCATAGTCATCGGCTTGAATATATTCTGTTCGTTGATTTTCCATCAATTGGTTGAAAACAGTGGTTAAAATATTTTTAGAAACATCATCTTTTACCGAATGTTCAATAATACTTTGAACCTCTTCGTTGTTCAGTGTAAAATGTACTTGGGTCATGTAACGTCCTCCTGGGTATGTTTTTGTGGTTAAAAACATTGTACCGTAAAAGGGCTGTTACATGGCCTTTTATCTTTTACACAATTATATGGACTTTATCCGTTGCTAATTTTTAGATAAGAGGCATTGGCAAGTAGAAAATAAATTTAAGTCACACTGGCAAATGTAAAAATTTTTAATTGACAGTATTTAGGGCAAAAAATTCTTAAGCCAAATTCTGATTGGTCTTGATATTTGTTCATATTA
>NZ_CP172892.1:1917500-2232500 GCF_050531945.1 Enterococcus sp. DIV1411a
CGTTAGCTGCAGCACTGAAGGGCGGAAACCCTCCAACACTTAGCACTCATCGTTTACGGCGTGGACTACCAGGGTATCTAATCCTGTTTGCTCCCCACGCTTTCGAGCCTCAGCGTCAGTTACAGACCAGAGAGCCGCCTTCGCCACTGGTGTTCCTCCATATATCTACGCATTTCACCGCTACACATGGAATTCCACTCTCCTCTTCTGCACTCAAGTCTCCCAGTTTCCAATGACCCTCCCCGGTTGAGCCGGGGGCTTTCACATCAGACTTAAGAAACCGCCTGCGCTCGCTTTACGCCCAATAAATCCGGACAACGCTTGCCACCTACGTATTACCGCGGCTGCTGGCACGTAGTTAGCCGTGGCTTTCTGGTTAGATACCGTCAAGGGATGAACAGTTACTCTCATCCTTGTTCTTCTCTAACAACAGAGTTTTACGATCCGAAAACCTTCTTCACTCACGCGGCGTTGCTCGGTCAGACTTTCGTCCATTGCCGAAGATTCCCTACTGCTGCCTCCCGTAGGAGTTTGGGCCGTGTCTCAGTCCCAATGTGGCCGATCACCCTCTCAGGTCGGCTATGCATCGTGGCCTTGGTGAGCCGTTACCTCACCAACTAGCTAATGCACCGCGGGTCCATCCATCAGCGACACCCGAAAGCGCCTTTCAAATCAAAACCATGCGGTTTCGATTGTTATACGGTATTAGCACCTGTTTCCAAGTGTTATCCCCTTCTGATGGGCAGGTTACCCACGTGTTACTCACCCGTTCGCCACTCTTCTTTTTCCGGTGGAGCAAGCTCCGGTGGAAAAAGAAGCGTTCGACTTGCATGTATTAGGCACGCCGCCAGCGTTCGTCCTGAGCCAGGATCAAACTCTCATAAAAAGTTCGAACAATCTTGCGATTGTTAAGCTCAATTTGTTTGCTAGCATATTGCTTGCTTGTTAAAAATGTTTGTTGTCTTGAATTGAATCAAGACGCCCTACACATTTGGTTTGTCTTACTTTGTTCAGTTTTCAAAGGTCTACTTCATCGGGAGTGTTTCCCGATTCGTTTTTGGCTACCGTAGCAACTTTTATATCATATCAGAGAGACAAGCGATTGTCAACTCTTTTTTAAAAGTTTTTTTCGATTTCGTTTTTCGAAATCTTTCAGCAACTCATTTATCATAACTTATCGTTTGTTATTTGTCAAGAACTTTTTTGAAGTTTTTTTCGATAGAATCAAGCTTCGCAAGTGGTTCTTTTTTAACGACTCAGTTATCTTATCATGTCGTTAGTAACATGTCAATAACTATTTTTTAAATTTTTTAGAAATGTGATATAACATCCACTTCAGAATCAACGCTGTTAAATTTATCATGTATTTCTTCCTTGGTCAACTATAAATTAAGCATTACTTTGTGAAATGATTTTTCGATCAATTATTATTATTCGTTATACAACCGTTTTCAACATATTTTGAAAATAAAATGCACTAAAAAACTATCTTTAGCAGAACATTTCATTGTATTTTTTGGACCAAACAATAAAAAAAGAAGTTTGAAAAAAATTCAAACTTCTTTGTTCGCTTAATCTGTATTTTAGAAGAAAGGCACTCCCTCTACTTCGTAAGTTCCAAGAACAGAGCGCATTTGACCTGGTTCTTCCCAAATATATCCTTCGCCTAATTCTTCTCTTTGATTCTTTTGTTCAGTTTCAAAGACAAACAACGGAACATTTTCCTCTTTAATATGTGTATTTGTCAATTCCATCAAACTAATCTTGCTAACATCGATATGAACTATTTCTTTTAAGAAATTAAGTATATTCGCTAAACCAGTCTTTCCTTCAGAAAGTTCCGCTAACGCAAATTCCAACTTGTCATCAATTGAATGGACCAAAAATTTTTTAGTACCATCCTCCAAATGCAACATAATTGTACCAGCAACTCTTTTGCTTGCCAAAATTTCCACCTCGATCAACTTGTTCTATGGCTTACATAAAAATTCTAGCACATTTTCAGAAAAAATACACTTTTTATTTCTTATTTTCTTTCCGTTCTAGTTCAGATAATGCTTCTTCTATCCAAATAGGTAACTGCTCCGCAATAGTGGTAAATCCGATCTTACGATTTTTATTCGTGAAATACCTTTTTCTGCGATATGGAACAGCTGGATTTGTTTTTTCTAACGTTCTTAAAGATAAACTGATTTTTTTGGAATATTCATCAATGTCGATAATCTGAACTGTTACTGGCTGTCCGACTTTTAACAATGAATGGATATTTTTCGTATAACCGGATTGTACTTCTGAAACATGAATAAGTCCTTGCGTCTCGTTATCAAGAGAAACGAATGCGCCATAAGGCTGTATCCCTGTCACTTTTCCTTCAATTATTTGTCCAATTTTATAAGTCATCTACTTCCCTCTCTTCGCATTTATCATTATACTGTAAATAGCTCAAAAAAAGAAGCGACGAAAATGACTGGAGGTCTTAAGATGATCGAATTTGATAAACAGATTTCAAGAAAAGATACAGAAAGTGTAAAATGGGACGCAATTGCTGAGACATATCAAATGGATGACTTACTTCCTTTGTGGGTAGCAGATATGGACTTCTTGTCTCCCGGTGGGGTAGCTAAAGCGTTTAGTGAATACATCAAACATGGAATCTTTGGTTATGCCACTCTGTCTGATAAACTATATCAGGCTATCATTCATTGGGAACGCCAACACCATGCTGTGGAGTTGACGAAAGAAAATATCGTTTTTACAAGTGGTGTGTTAACTAGTTTAGCTGCAGCAGTACAAACTTTTACAAAACCAGGCGATTCTATTTTGATTCATGACCCAGTTTATCCTCCATTTTCCTCTATTATAGAAACAAATCAACGTCACATCGTTCGAAGCTCTTTGCTAGAAAAAAATAATCATTTCATCATGGACTTGTCTGACATGGAGAAAAAAATCGAAGAAAACAATGTAAAAGCAATGATTTTATGCAATCCTCACAATCCTGGAGGGCGTGTTTGGAGCAAAGAAGAATTGAAACAGTTAAGCGAATTGTGTTTAAAACATCAAGTGATTCTGTTTAGTGACGAGATCCATCAAGATTTAACTTTATTCGATCATACATTTACTTCCATGCTAACGATTGATCCTAATTTAGATGATCTACTAGTTGCTTTTACTTCCGCAACCAAGACTTTCAATCTAGCTGCAATCAAAAATTCAATGGTATTTATCAAAAATCCAGAGATGAAAGCTGATTTTGAAAAACATTTAGTGATGAACCAACAGCACGAAATCAACACTTTTGGACTGATTGGAACCCAAGCGGCTTATGAGACGGGTGGAGAATGGTTAAGCCAACTGATTCCTTATCTAGAAAAAAATGTTCAAACAGTTAATCAGTTTTTTGAACAGTATCTTCCGAAAGTGAGAATAATGAACCCTGAAGGAACTTACTTAATGTGGTTAGATTTTACCGCCTATATTTCAGACGACCAAGAATTGGAGAACACTCTTGTTCGGAAAGGAAAAGTCGTATTAAATCCTGGCATCACGTTTGGTCCTTCCGGTCATGGGCATATGCGCTTGAATATTGCTTGTCCAGAAGAAACTTTACTGGAAGGACTTAATCGAATCAAGTATGCTTTAGAGACAATCGATTAAATCATTTATTCAAAATAAAAGGACGAGACCTTACTAGGTTTCGTCCTTTTTCATAATTACTCCGTACCATACCAAACTATTCTGAAATTTCAATTGTTTCAATCACTACATCATGTACAGGTCGGTCTTGTGGACCACGTTGTACATTTGCGATTTCATCTACTGTGTCCATCCCTTCTAGTACATGTCCAAAGACTGTATGTCGGAAATCTAGCCAAGGAGTTCCGCCACCTTTATACGCTTCAATGATTTCTGATGGGAATCCAGCACCTTCTAGTTGTCCAAGCATATTAGCTGGCACATTTGTGTTATTTACAATAAAGAATTGGCTTCCGTTTGTGTTTGGACCTGAATTTGCCATAGATAAAGCTCCGCGAAGGTTGAACAGTTCACGACTGAATTCATCTTCAAAACTTTCGCCATAAATACTTTCGCCACCCATTCCTGTTCCAGTTGGATCGCCGCCTTGGATCATGAAATCAGGAATAACGCGGTGAAAAATCACGCCATCATAATAACCTTTTTTGGAAAGTTCAATGAAATTTTGAACCGTCTTCGGTGCTAGTTCAGGGAATAATTGAACAGTAATGTCACCACGGTTTGTTTTGATAACAGCTTTTGGTCCTTTTTCACTTTTTAAATCTAGTTGTGGGAATGCCATATTGTTTCCTCCTAATATTTGCATACTTCATAATAATAATAACATAATACCTAACCTCTCGTAAAAATACTAGATTTGTTTTCTTTTATTTTTCATCACTAGATACATTCTATAACTTACCGTTTCGATTTCGAATTCAAACATTTTTGAGAAGCATTCTCAATTAAATTCTGCTATAGTGTGAAAAGGGAGGAATTTTTATGGAAATCTATGACATTACAATCATCGGTGCAGGTCCTGTAGGGATGTTTGCCGCTTTTTACGCAGGAATGCGCCAAGCTAAAACAAAAATCATTGACAGTCTACCTCAACTTGGTGGTCAATTAGCAACTTTGTATCCCGAAAAATATATTTACGATATTCCTGGGTATCCAGCAATAAAAGCAAGTGAATTAATCGATCAATTAGAAAAACAATTAACTACTTTTAACCATACATTCCATTTAAAAGAAGAAGTTCTCTCGCTTACTCGTGAAGACGAAGTTATCGAGATTACTACAAATAAAGGCATCCATTATTCCAAAGCAGTCATTTTAGCTTTAGGAAATGGTTCATTCCAGCCAAGAAAATTGAATTTAGATAATGCTGAATCATTTGAAAACCACGGATTGGATTATTTCGTGAATGATTTGATGAAGTATGCTGGAAAAAAAGTCGCTATTGCTGGAGGTGGTGATTCTGCTATCGATTGGGCGTTGATGTTAGAGCCTATTGCAAGCGAAGTTTACTTGATTCATCGTCGCCCGGAATTTCGTGCGCACGAACATAGTGTATCACGCTTGAAATCTTCATCTGTCAACTTGCTTACTCCCTATCTCATCGATGGATTATCAGGCAATAATGGGGAACTGACAGATATCCGGTTAAAAAAAGTGAAAAGTGACGAGACGATTGATTTGATGATTGATTCTCTGATCGTCAATTATGGATTCTCTTCTAATTTAGAACATCTTTCTTCTTGGGGACTTGATAGTACCAGAAATGCCATTACTGTAAAATCAGATATGTCTACTTCTATTCCAGGCGTTTATGCAGCTGGTGACATCTGTACCTATGAAGGAAAAGTGAAACTGATTGCTACTGGGCTCGGTGAAGCACCTACTGCAGTGAACAACGCTTTACACTATATTAATCCAAAGGAACGAACTCAGCCTGGTCACAGCACAAGCTTATACGATAAAAATCTTCGTCCTAGTTGATTTTTTATATCTCTTTGCATTTCAAGTTAAACCCGAAAGCAGTTTCTTGCATTTTTTTCATGTTCCGTTAACATGAAATAGAGAAAGAAAAGATAAAGGGGGAGCAATAATATGGTCGTCAAAACTGAGACTTTAGAAGAAAAGGCAAGAGAACTATTGAAGGAACGTGGCGTAACTGTAGAAGATATCGCACAACTTGTCATGTTTTTACAAAAAGACTATATTTCTGATTTGACTTTGGCGGATTGTACTGAAAGTGTCAACAGCGTGCTAACAAAGCGTGAAGTACATAACGCCATTATCACTGGAATCCAATTAGATATATTAGCAGAAAAGAAAAAATTGATGAGTCCGTTGCAACATATTATCGAAGATGACGAAGGCCTTTACGGTATCGATGAGATCCTAGCCTTGTCAATCGTGAATGTTTACGGTACGATCGGCTTTACGAATTATGGTTATATCGACAAGGTGAAACCTGGTATTTTAAAAGAACTAAACAGCCACGATGGCGTTCATGTCCATACCTTCTTAGATGATATCGTCGGAGCGATCGCCGCTGCTGCTGCCAGTCGATTAGCACACAAAGAACCAGAAAAAAGAAGTCGCCTTACTCAATAATTCAACAAAAAAAGAAAGAAAACGTCTATTTAGACGAGTTCTTTCTTTTTTGTTTGTTTCAAGCTATTTTTTCCTAAGAAAAGAAAAACAGCAAAAAATAATTCTAATAATACAAAAAATAAGATAAAGCTATGCATGAAAAATTCTTCTGGAAGTACATTGATGATTGGATCAGTAACGGGATCGAATAACCAGTCATCGTTGTTGAAAAACGTTTCATGAAAAAGGATAAAAAAGCGATCAAATCCTATCATCATGAAAAAACCGAAAACAACTGGCAGTAACATGCCGATTTGAAACGGACGAATCAACCGCCAAAGCCGATCATTCTTTTGCAAATATTTGATAAACAAAATACTCGGGATCAAAGTGATGAAAAACACAGCATAATCCACTAAAAACAAAATTTTCACTTCATAAAAGTGATGGGCTCCGCTAGCAGAAACTGGGAAATCTGGCAAGCTGAGGATGGTTTTGAAGGGATTATTGAGATAATTCATTAGGTGATCAAAATTTTTCAGTAATGTCTCTTGATCTAAAGAAGTATAATCCAAAATTTGCAAATGTCCGATATCAAATACGTATAGTGGTCGAAAGTTGATCGTCACACCAACTGCCAGACTGATCAGTGTCAGAAATAGGCTGAACAATCCAGCATATTCCATCCACTGCCATCTCGAATTTTTCATATTAGAAGCTCCATTCATCCAGTGATTGTTTCACATAGGTAGCTGGGATAGGCAACCCAGGTACATCTTCTTCTTTTGTAAAACCTGATAAAACGAGCAAAGTATCTATATTATTGCGTATCCCAGCTTGGATATCTGTTTCATAGTTATCTCCAACCATGATTACTTCTTCTTTTTGCAGCCCTAATACTTCAACGGCTTTATCCATAATGATGGCTTCTGGTTTTCCGATGTAGATCGGCGGCGTTTGGGTTGCTGTCTCTACAAAAGAGATGACTGACCCTGCTCCAGGAAGAAGGCCGCGTTCAGTAGGTATATTCTTATCTGGGTTCGTTCCAATAAAAGTAGCACCTTTTTGAATAGCAAGTGTTGCTTTAACTACTTTTTCATAGGTCAGATAATTATCTAAGCCTACCACTACATAGTCAGGAGCCTCTTCTTCCCATGTAAATCCGGCAGCTAAAATCAAGTCAATCAATCCTGCTTCTCCGATAACATAGACTTTTTTCCCTTTTCCATCTGCTTTCATAAAATCAATTGTTGCCAAAGTAGCTGTGTAGACTGTCTCTGGAGCTACATGAATGTCAAACTCATCTGCTAGACGATTAGCTACTGTTTCTGGTGACTTAGTCGTGTTATTGGTAACAAACAAGAAAGGTAATTTTCTTTTTTGCAATTCTTCCACAAATCGTTTACCGGCCGGTATGGGTTGTGTCCCACGATAAATCGTTCCGTCTAAATCAATTAAATATCCTTTATAGTCCATTCATCCACTACTCTTCCCTTTTTCTTATCGTAAATGCTGTTTTTGTTTTTTCTACTTGTTTAGGTTGTTCTTGTTTTTTTACTTTTTCAGAGGTTTTTGCTGACTCTGTTTTTCGATTTTTAATAACCGGTTTTTTGCGATTAGATGCGACTGGTCCTTTTTTCTCATCGATATACGCACGATTATGGTTTTTTTTCTTTTTTCGGCGCTGAGTTGTCTTTTCTTTTTTACCGCCGATTCTCTCGATGACAAAATACGCACAACCAAAATTGCAATATTCGTAAAGATAGTCTTCCAAGGAATCGATTCGCTGATCTGGATGCGCCCGTCGATTATCCGCTTGGAAAAATCCTTTTAGGCGTAGTTGTTCATAACCCCAATCTCCTACGATATAATCATATCGAGCTAGTACATCACTGTAACGTTCTCCAAGCTTTTCTGCATTAAATCCTTCACGATAATCGGACACAAGCCGATAATGTCTTTCACCTATCAAAAAATTACTGTCATCTAACAGTGTCACTAGCTCGCCTTTGACTTTTTCTGCTTTAGGCTCCTCAACGATTTCTTCCAAAGCAGCTGTCAGTTCTTCGGTGACTGTTGTTTCCTGTTCAGCTGATGATTTTTTCTTAGCAATTTCTGTTTTATGCTCAACGTTCTGCTGTTCATTTTGTTTTGCAGACATGCGTTCACCACCTATCTTTTTTATTATACCTTGTTTTTATTTGATTGGGTAGTGAGCTTTCAAGTAATCTCCTACCACACTTCGGATAAATTCAGGGAACAAAAATTCATTTTTTCCAGCAATCTCAATCGTTGGAAAAAATGGAACAAACATCAAATGATCTACGGTAGTAAAAGTATAATTTTTATTCAGATCGATTGGCTTGTTCTTCCAAAAGACTTGATGGTTAATAGAATCATATGTGATTCCATTATAGACCATCTGCCCAAAAATCTTACCGCGAAATCCCATTCCCTTCATAGGATAGTTACGTAAAAAGTTACGATTTTTTTCTATTTCTAAAACTAAGCGAATCAGATCATTTCCACCCAATGTGACATTTAACAAGTGCATCGGATGCGGCAACGCAGTGTGAAGCTGATCCTGATTGACCCGCCCTTTTGGAATTTCAGTTAAAAACAGACCACTGTTTAATATTGCTGCTTCCGTCTTTCCTCGTTCTTTCACCGCCTCAAGGGCGACTTGGATAAACGAATGCTCATTGAAGATATCTAGACTCAGAGAAAATGGCAAATCTGCTACTTCTTTTTCTTTTAATAATTCATGCCCACGTTCTAGATAACTATTTATTTCTTGTTCATCTTCTGTAAAAGCTGTCATTGTTTCGGTAGGGATGGCTTTGGCTGAATGCTTAAGGATTTTTTTCTCTTCATCGATGGTTAAATGGACTTCACCGACATACTGCCCGTACTTTCCAGCGGCTGCTATTTGGACATCATTGATTACGTGACCTTCTCTGAATAAATGATGGGTGTGCGATCCTAAAATAACATCAATTGCTGGTATTTCTTTTGCAATTTGGAAATCATCCTGAATCCCGAGATGACTCATCAAAACTAAAACATCCACTTGTGAACGTAAATCTTCGACTAATTCTGGCAAAATATCATAAGGATTGCGTATGTCCCAGCCATTCGGATTATAAGTAAGCGGAAATGGAGCAGTAAATGCAATTAGTCCGATTTTCGTCTGGTGTTTCGTTGTAATAATTTTATATGGTTTCGTCCATGCCGGTGGCTGGAGCGTATTTTTATCGAATAAGTTATCCAGGATGATATCAAACTCAGCATGATCGTATAAATGATTCAGCTCTTCTTTGGAATTTCCTACGCCTTCATTGTTTCCTATCGTCGCTGCATCATAACCAACTTCATTCATCAGCAAGATATTTTCCTGTCCATTCGTTGCTTCTGACAATGGATGCCAACGATCCACAAAATCACCTAGATCTACTGCAATCGTTGTCGTTTTTTCTTTCTTTTCGTTTTCTCGTTTACGTTGATCCAAAAACCTTCTGATCCTTGGCCAATTTTCTAAATGAGAATGCAGATCATTCGTATGTAAAATCACTATTTTTTCCATGTACCCTCTCGCCTCTCTTTATCTTTATCATACCATAGGCAGCTTTTTCTTCCATTGAAACAAGCTCTATTTCAGAGTTTTTCCTGCCTTGAAGCAAATTGTATAAGTACAATATTCGATAAATCAGTCTGGCTAAAAAATCAGGAACATTCATTTTTACAGTACTATAAAAATAAAAAAAACAGACCCGAAAGTCTGTTGTCGTTTCATTATAATCAGACACATGGCGGAACCTGCTTAGTGCTGCTTCCTTCCAGACCTGACACGCTTCACAAGCCCACCATTGTCCTAGCCTTTCGGCAAAGAATAGTATACCTTATTTTTCATTCGTTGACCAGTCTTTTTTTAATTTCTTTTTTCGCTGGCGGAGCTTTCGGAAAAAGTCAGTCAAAATCATCCCACATTCGTCTTCTAAAATGCCACCTTCTACATATGCTTGGTGGTTAAACCGCTCGTCCTCCAAAAGATTCATCAAGGTACCGGCTGTTCCGCCTTTTGGATCATACGCACCGAAATAAACTTCTGCTACACGAGACAAAATCATCGCGCCGCTGCACATAGGACAAGGCTCTAAGGTAACAAAAAGTGCGGCATCTTCCAAGCGCCAGCTTCCCACTTTTTCACAGGCTTCCTTGATTGCAAGCATTTCTGCATGTGTAGTAGCATCTTGCGTGGTTTCTCTAAGGTTATACCCTCTTCCAATCACTTTTCCATCCAATACAACCACTGCTCCAATCGGAACTTCATGAAGCATTTCTGCCTTCTTTGCTTCTGCCAATGCAAGGCGCATCCATTTTTCTTTTTCTACTGCATCAAGATTTGTATTTACCAATTACCCTTCCCTGCCTTTGTTTTTTCTTGTTTTACTTTAGCATATGATAAAAAGGCTGTAACTAACTTTTTTTTCTATGGTAAAATAAATACAAGAGGTGAACAAGATGAAAATGGATAAATTACTTGCTCTTTACCCACAAGCACAGAAAAAAAACTCTCCAGCATCAGAAGCGGATATCCTTTCTTTTGCAATTGATGATGCTTTTATCTGGATCAAACAAGATTCATTATCTCAACAAGAAACCAGCCTTTTGAAAGCGTTATTCCCTGTAATCAACGATCAAAAAAAACACCCATGGTATCACTATCTTTTTAAAGATGCTTCTTGTGTTCAAGAAAAAAGCTTTCGTTTGATCCAGCTTCACGTCGAATCAAAAGGAGAATTCTTAAAAAAAGAATGGCAAGATACTATTTTGGAATTATTTCGCTATTCTGCTGATTTCTTTTTTTATACAGACACAGATGCGCTCTTAGTCGAACAAATAAACCGTGATTATCTTGATGCTACTGAAATCAACGGTATTTTTCTATCTTTAGATGCTGATTTTGATACGACAACGTCTGTATTCGTTGGTTCTTTCCATTCACCTGGCACCGACCTCGTCCCTTTGTTTGCTGAAGAAAGAAAAATTTTTTTAACAGAGCAAAACAATCTTTATACTCACAGCCGTACTTTTTCTATGCAAGATGTGGCTTTACATTACTATACAAAAGATACTGTAAAAGATAGTAAGTTGATCAAAAGTTACATAGAACTGATCAAACAAAATGAAATGGAAGTGATCATTCAAGAATTATGGAATGAATTAGGCAATGTCAGCTCTGCTGCAAAAACACTGTTTCTTCATCGTAATACTCTAAAATATCGAATCGAAAAATTTCAAGAACAGTCTGGTTTCAATCTAAAAAAAGCCAACGATTTACTGTTTTGCTATCTTTTATTGATTCATGAACATAATTAAAGATAGATTAAAGGGGTTGTGACAATAATTTTGTCACAACCCCTTATTTCGAATGAATAGTGTTCAAAAGCTAGTTTCTCTTACATCATTTTTTCAACAAAATGCATTAGCCGGTCTTTTACATCTTCGGTTGAATCTTTGATTGAATCACCATAAACAGAGATTTTCTTTTTTCCTGATTTGATTTTTGCTAACATTCCCATCAAAGAATCCAAGTCACTATCTGAAAGACCATCTACGATTTCTAGTAATTTTTCATTTCCATCAAATTTGTCATAGACGAATTTTTTTACTTTCGTCCGAGTAGTCATATGATGGATCTTTTCCATTACTTTTCCCGATACAACGACTGCTGTCGCTACACTGGCAGCGGCTGCTACGCTTAATCCGATTGTTACTTTTGTTGATGTTTTCATAAGTATCAGCTCCTTTTTATCTATCTCCATCATAGCATAGACAAAAAAATAAACGAACTAATCCACTCAGTGAAATCTCAATCCTTTAGGGAAAAAGTTCTTTACTGTTCCTTTTACTTGTTTCCCAAATCCGACAGGTATCTTATCTAATACTAGCAAAACCCATCCTTGATTCCCATCACGTTGAAATGTTTCTCCTGCTGTGTAAGATTGCCATTCCTTTTGAGTGATCGGCAAGCAAGGTATATTCTCTATCTTTTTTGTAGCAAGCGCTAATGCATAGCTAGGTTCAAATCGATTCTTTTTGAAATCTCCTAAATGCAAACCTGTACGTACGACTTTTAAACCATCGAGAGAAGGGGCTAACTCAGGAACTTCCCAAAGATGGTCGTTGAACACTAAAAGTCTTCCAGTAGCTTCATAATGAAAATCATTTGAAAACTCCGTCCAGAGTTTTTCCTGCTCTTTTGTCATTTGCACTTTACTTTTTTTTCGTGTCTTCTTTTCTTTATGCATCTGATTTTGTCCATGAAAAGTCAGCTTTGCAACAAAATGTCCTTCACCCTGATCTTTATGAGGCCATATACGTATTGTTTTTTCCAAACCAGCTACGCTTCCCCATTCAGAACGTCCTGAACTAACGGATTGAGTCAAAGGAATCTCCTCAATCGTTACTGGATAATTTTCTACAAGCCAGCTAATGATCTCTTCATTTTCTTCTGGTGCAAACGTACAAGTCGAATAAATCAGTTGTCCTTTATTTTTTAGCATTTTTATTGCTGAAGACAAAATCTCTTGCTGACGTTTTTGACAGTATAGCGGAGATTCTTCTGTCCACTCTTTTATTGCATTTGGATCTTTTCGGAACATTCCTTCTCCTGAACAAGGAGCATCAACCACGATCCGATCAAAAAAGCCCGAAAAATGAGGGACAAGTTCTGCGGGTGCATGATTTGTCACTATTGCGTTCGAAACTCCCCATCGTTCTATATTTTCTGATAAAATCTTCGCACGTTTCGGAAAGATCTCATTCGTCACTAATAACCCTTTCCCCTTCATTTGAGCAGCTAATTGGGTTGATTTACCACCGGGAGCCGCACACAAATCCAAAACTTTTTCACCGGGTTTTGCTGCAGCAGCTGTTCCAACGATCATTGCACTTGGTTCTTGGCTATATTCATACCCAGCTTGATGGAGGAAAGACTTTCCATTGACAGTGCCAAGAAATCCCTCATTGCTGTAGGGAGCGGGTTGTAATTCTTCGCTATGGTAAGTTTGGACCATGTCCAATCCTGCCGGTTTTAGTGGATTCCACCGAAATCCTTTTTTCACGCTTCCTTGTTCAAGCGCAGAAAAAAAATCGGATGCTTCTTCGCCTAAAAGAAGACGATATTTTTTGATAAATTGCTGTGGTAACGTTGTCGCTTCCTCCTTCATTCCAATGTTTCGTTAGACATTTTACAATCTTTTTTACGAAAAATAAAGGTGGCTGATCTACTTTTTCATGTTGCTGCCTAAGGTGACTGTTCCTTTAAGATATTTTCCAAGTATTCATCCGTCACCTCGTTTTTATCCCAAACAGCGTTCATCATTTCAAGAAAATCTTGAGAAGAATCATCTGAGCGCAAACTTCCCAATGCATTAAGCCATACCAATTCAAGCGACTTTTCTTCTTTGATCTTCGTGTGACCTTTGACATATGAGAAAAATGGCCGCTTAAATAGCGAATCCATGTCTAAATCAGATTTTGCAATGATTTCACGAATACTTTCATGGATAGAAAAAAAATCTTTCAATAAGTAGACAATGCTTAAAACATCATCGGAACTGCATTCAGCTAAGTAGTTTTCAAAATAAACAGTGATTTCTTCTAATATCTTCTCTTTTAACCCGCTGATTGATTTGAAATGTGTATAAATCGGGTATGTAGAACAACCGCAGAACTCTGCTAACTCTCTTGCAGTAATTGACTTCATTCCATATTCTTCCACGTATACCATACTTTTGAACAGCAAATATTCTTTACTATAATTTGTTACTCTCCCCATCATTCTTACCTCCGTCTCTTTTCATCTACCCATAAATAAATAACATAAATAATTCTAAAAATATTATTGATAATTATCAAAACATATTTAGTTATATCCATTAAAAACCAATTTTTCCGCCTTAAAAACAAGAATATCTTGACAAAATACCCTAGGAAATAAACAATAGAATAAACAAGGTAACAAAAAAATTAAATAACGTTATATAAAAAAGAAGGCGACACTCTGTGAGAATAACACAGACTGAAATGACTTTCCACTCACAGTTTTTGTCTAACTATATACAAAAACAGAATAAAAAGGAGGTATTTATGCTAATTGAAGCAAGAAAAAAAGAGTTACTTGTTCTACAAATGGTCATTCAAAAAAATAATTGTTCTTTACAAGAATTATCCAATGACTTACATATTCCAAAACGGACAATCAAAGAACTGATCCGAAAAATAAATGTATCACTCAAACAATTTTTATTGATTGATGAATTTATTTATTCTAATCATAAAGGAGAGATCCAAACCAAAGAAACCGATCAAACTAAAAAGTTAGCTGTTTTTTCTAAGTTAAAATTATGCTACCTAAAAGAATCCAATCGTTTTAACTATTTGATGTTACTAATCAATTATCCACAAACTGCTGTACCAAAAAAATATTTACTTGAACAACTTTATATATCGCCCTCCTATCTCGAAAAACTGACAAAACAGCTCAATCATTCCTTAAAAAAATTCCATTTACGGATCCTATCTGTAAAAAATTGCTGTACTCTTGAAGGAAATGAGTTATCTATCCGTCTCTATCTTTACTTTTTTCTTTCAGATACATTTGGAGGTAACGATTGGCCATTTTCCTCACTTGAATTAAATGCACTAAAAATGAACAGTACAGATGAGCAAATAGAAAAAATTTCAAAACAAGAAAAAAATATCTAATTGCTGTTAACTTTATTCATATTACGAAACAAACAACAGGCATATTTTCCAAAAACTTCTTCTGAAATCACTGAATTGATGGACTTATTGCAGCATACACATGATTATTCAGAATACTTTACTTCTTTTTCAGTGAGTCGCCCTTGTGAAGAGACAGAAACAGAGAGAGCCTACTTTAATTATTTTTTCTATTGTTTTTTTCCAAATCAAATCTCTTTTCGACAAAAACAGGAGATTGGTTTTTTATTTTCCACAAGCAAAAACCTTATTTGTCGACAAGTCGGTCAATTGATGACTTACTTAACTCAACAGTTTCCTCTCAACCATTTAGAAAATAAAATACCAATTTATTTTTATTTTCTTGTGTTGGCAGTTGTTTTTTTCGAACTGTTGGGTGAATCCAGCAGTAGTTTTTCTACACTTTGCTTTCCAGAAGCCACGTCCAATCATTCTAGTTCTTTTATACAGGAAAAGAAATTAAGAGAAAAAATCGATACAATTTTTTCAAAAAATGGGGAAAGAAACCAAATCAGTCAATACCTTAGTCAATTGATCCAACACTTACTACAAACAGAAACGAAAGAGCAGTTACTCATCCATTTGCAGATAACCAAACAGTTTACAGGAAATTATCATCTTCAAAGCCATTTGCAGCAGTTATTTCGCAAAGATGCTGTTAAAATTACCGCATATTCAGAACATGCTGATTTGATCATTACAGATCAGCATGAGAAAATTTCAGATGAAACGGAGACTTTCTATCTGGATACAACGCACAATACAGTGTTATTTGGCGAGTTAATAAAAGCGGTTCATGAACTGTATATGAAAAAAGGTTATGAGAACAAAACAAAGAGGATGTGACAAAATTCTTGTCACATCCTCTTATTCCAAATAAATGGTATTCAATCAGCTAACTCTCGGTATTAGCTCAGATCAAAGCGCTGATTTCACAACTTCTTTATTTTAATCTCTTCGGTTGCCGCCGAACAATAAGATCAAGCGCAACAGCTGCAGGAATGTCGAAAGCGCTGCTGCAACATAAGTCAGTGCTGCTGCAAATAATACGTGTCTTGCCATCGGTACTTCTTCTTCCGTCAGTAGTCCGCCTTCACTCAAAATTTGGATTGCTCGCCGAGACGCGTTAAATTCGACTGGTAATGTCACCAATTGGAAAAGTAATGCTAAAGAAAAAGCGAAAATCCCGATATTGATTAACGTAGAGTTCCAGCTAAGCAATACACCTACCATAATCAAGGGGAACGAAATCATCGAACCAAAGTTAGCTGCTGGAACAAGTGCTGCACGAATCTTCAATGGGACATAACCCGAAGCATCTTGTACCGCATGTCCGCATTCATGAGCTGCTACACCTATCGCAGCAACTGAAGTAGACTGTGCAGTTGCTTGAGACAAACTCAACATCTTATTACCTGAATTGTAGTTATCTGTGAGATCTCCGGCAATTTGTTGAACACCGACATTATTTATCTGTTGACTTTGTAATATATATTGTGCTGCTTGTGTACCAGTCACATTGTTTTTGCTTCTCACTTGATCGTATTTTCGGAAAGTACTATTGACGTACGCTGACGCAATTCCGGAAATAACTAATCCAAGAATGACCAAAAGAAATGTCGGATCTAAAAAACCATACATTCCATAACCATACATTTTCGTTTCACTCCTTTTCGTTTACTTTATTTTATCATTAGTAGTAGGAAAAGAATGTGAAAAGACCTTGAATATTCTTTAATTCTTTTTCACAAATTCCGATTTCAGTTTCATCGGTCCAAATCCTTCTACCTTGCAATCGATATTATGATCGCCTTCTACTAAACGGATGTTCTTGACTTTTGTTCCTTGTTTAATGGCACCTGACGCACCTTTTACTTTCAAGTCTTTAATCACTGTCACGCTATCGCCCTCTAACAGACGGTTTCCATTTGCATCTAATACCACTAATCCGTCTTCTATGACAGTTTCTTGTTCTTCTTTGTTCCATTCGTTCCCGCATTCTGGGCAAATCAACAAGCCTCGATCTTCATATGTGTACTCTGAGCCACATTCTGGGCAATTTGGTAATGTCATCTTCTTTCTCCTTTAAAATCTTTAGTGAGCACTATTGTAACGGAAAAAGAAGATCTTGAAAAGATACATTTGTGATTTTTACTACAAAAGGCACGTTTTCGAACGAAGTATCATTCTGTTTTTCTGCTCTTATACGATTGGCATATATCTTGGATCTCTTTATAGATTTCCTCTACTTCTGCTAAATCTTTTGCATTCGCACCACTTGCTAATGGATGGCCTCCTCCATGATGGCGTTTAGCCAATTCATTGATGATCGGCCCCTTAGAACGTAAACGTACGCGGTAATACCCTGAAGGCTGCTGAACAAAAATCCCCCAAGCCAGCACTTCGTCAATCACTCCAGGAAGTGAAACGATCGAAGCTGTCTCTGAATCATCGATTCCATATTTATCAAGAATTTCTTGCGGAAGGATTATTCTTCCTGCACCATTTTCATCCACCTGGATATTTTGATAAAGATAACCGGAAAGTTTAGCGACTTTCATCGGCATTTGTTCAATCTCTCTGTTCAAAGCACTTGCATCAAATGGATAATTTCTCAATATCGAAGCAATCTCTAATGTACGGGACGTCGTGGAGGGATACAAAAAGCGCCCTGTATCTCCGACGATTCCTGCATAAAGTAACCGTGCAGCCTTAACGTTCATCTTTAAAGATTCAGGAAACATCAAAGCAAATTCTGCAATCATCTCACTACAGCTACTTGCTTTTGTATTTACCCACACAAGATCTCCATAAGGGTCATCATTGGGATGATGGTCGATTTTGATCAGTTTTTCTGCCAACTGATATCTTTGATCACTGATTCTGGGTGAATTAGCTGTATCAGTCACGATGACTAGCGCTCCTTGGTAGAAGACATCTTCAACTTCTTGCATTTCTGCTAAAAAGCGAAGCCCTTCAATCGTTTCACCTACTTGACGTATTTCTTTTTCTGGGAAACTTTCCCGTAATAGTTCGGCTAATCCTACTTGTGATCCTAATGCATCAGGATCAGGGCGCAAATGCCTGTGGATAATGATTTTATCGTATTTTTTTATTGTATCTACTATTTCTTGCTGTACTGTCATTTCACTCCTGCTTTCTAAGAACGTTCCATTACTTGACAAACAACGATTGCTTTGGAAACGATGGTGTTTTCAATAAACACTTCGATATCCAGTTTAGCGGAACGTCTGCCGATTTCCAATACACGTGGACGAATGTCTAATTCGCTTTCCAATTGGATCAGCCGCAAATAATGTAGGTTCACTTGTTCAATCAAGATATTTCGTTTTTGGTTCATCACCATTGTTTTTTGTGCGACATCAGAAATGATTTCGCTAAGTACGCCAAAAGAAATGGTTCCAACGCCATTGACCATTTGTGGTGCTACTACGAATTTGAACTTAGGGTTTTCCAAACGATTTCCTTCACGGTCAGTATCAATCGTATGGATATTTCCAGATATCTGATCCGAAATCGTATCTGCAATCTGCGGTTGTCGCTGGACAAGCTGCATCGCTTTCATTACATCTTGCCGGGTAATCAAGCCTTCCAATGTCAAGTCATCGGAAACGACCGGCATGACTTCTAGCCCATCCCAGATCATTTGATGGCTAACAGAGGCAATACTCATTGTTTTCTTTACACTGATTGGTTCTTTCGTCATCACCCGATCGATGATCTGGTTTGGCGATTTCCCTAAAACATCTTTTG
Organism: Enterococcus sp. DIV1411a; assembly: GCF_050531945.1. Taxonomy (NCBI): domain Bacteria; kingdom Bacillati; phylum Bacillota; class Bacilli; order Lactobacillales; family Enterococcaceae; genus Enterococcus; species Enterococcus sp. DIV1411a. Next base: position 1,936,182 of record NZ_CP172892.1, read on the forward strand.
CCGTAACAATCCCCATCAAACGATGATGGCGGTTGACGACTGGAAAACGCGAATGCTGCGTTTCTTCTGACAAACGCTGATAATCAGAAATCGTATCTGTCTGCTGCAAATAATGAGTCTTTTCAGCTGGCATATAGATATCACTGACAAGCATGATATCTTTTTTGATCAATTGGTCGCTTAACGCTCGGTTGATCATGGTTGCGACTGTAAATGTATCATAAGAGGTGCGTAAGATCGGCATTTCAAGATCATCAGCTAGCTTTGCAATCTCAGCAGTCGTATTGAATCCTCCTGTGATCAATACTGCGGCGCCATCTTCCAATGCTAATTTTTGGACTTCCGCCCGGTTGCCGACGATCATTAGTGATCCTGGCGTAATATAGCGTTCCATGGCATGTTTAGTCATCGCGCCGATGACGAATTTATTCAAGACCTTGTCTAATCCTGCCGCCCCGCCTAAAACGTCCCCTTCAATGATCCTGACGACCTCGCCAAATGTCAAACGTTCAATATGTTTTTTTAATTTGCGTTCGATACGGATGGTCCCTACTCGTTGAATTGTTGAAACTAGTCCGACATTTTCTGCATCTTTGATTGCACGGTACGCTGTTCCTTCACTGACATTCAATTCTTTTGCGATGCTTCTTACAGAAATTCGATTGCCAACAGGTAAACTTTCAATATATTCTAAAATCAAATCATGTTTTGTCGCCATTTTCTGCCTACACTTCCAGCGTTTCCGAGACGCTCATTATTTTTCCTTCACTATCTTCCAGTAACTCTACAAAAGATTCGGGATCTTGTTCAATGACAGGGAAAGTATTGTAATGGATTGGAACTACTTTCTTGGCACGAATTGTTTGCGCAGCCTTTGCTGCATCTTCTGGCCCCATCGTATAGTTATCGCCAATCGGCAAGAAAGCGACATCAATATCGAATTCTTCTGCAAGCAATCCTAGATCACTGAAATAAGCAGTATCCCCTGCATGATAAATCGTTTTTCCTTCTGCTTGAATAATAATTCCGCTAGGCTCGCCCATATACTGAACGATACCGTCTATTTCATAGCTTGAGCTATGCTGTGCATGTACGAATTTTACCACGCCGAATGGAAACGCATGTTTTCCACCGATATTCATACCGAATGAATCTACTCCTCTGCTGTTCGCATAATCAGCAATCTCAACAATACTGATAATTGTGGCTTGATTTTCTTTTGCAATAGGAATCATATCTCCTATGTGGTCACTATGACCATGAGTAATCAGCAACCAATCTGTCTTTACTTCTTCTGCAGTTAAGTCTGTCAATGGATTTCCTGTAATAAACGGGTCAATCATCACGCGTTGGCCATTTTCCATTTCAATTGTTAAACAGGAATGTCCATGATACGTAATTTTCATATTTTACACCTCGCGTTTTCTCTGTATCTTTTTTATTAAAAACGATTTCATCACTTGCACATCAATGAAAAAATATAGCTGCTAAATATATTTTCATTGGATTGATAGTACAGTATGTACAAAGCAATTGTAACAGATAATACAGGATGCACCAAGTACCAAGCAGATATAATCTCAAGTTTGAGGTCTCTGCTCTGCTTAGCTTTTCTTCTCGTCCCTTAACTAATTAAATCAGCATAAATAGGATGGACGATCTTTTCTAAATCGGCTACTTTTATCCGAAGGCTTCTCCCGATTTCACCGCTTGACACAATTACTTCTTCTTTTTCTTTTAAAGAACTGTCTGCTAAAAAACAATAATCAGGATGTGCGAGTTTTATTCCAATAGGGGTGTTTGCTCCGTGGGGATATCCTGTATGCATTAATACAAAATCCATTCCAGGAAAACCAACTTTACGATCTTTCGTCACTTGTCTCGTTTTTTTGTAATCTAAGTGATCGTTCAAAGGAATCAATGCGATGATCACCCCAGTTTTGTTTCCTTTCACTACGAGAGTTTTACATATCAAAGCTGGATCAATCCCTCTTTTTTGTAGTTCTTCTGTGAAAGATTCTTCTACCACATGACTAAAATCAAGTGGTTAATAGCTGATCTTTTGTTCTTCTAAATAACGTTCGACTTTTGTTTGACTCATCATTGATCCACTCCCTTTATTCTATCGTTTATTATAAAACGAGGGATGCTGTATTCAAAAATTATTTGTTTTTCGCAAAAAAAGAGCAAGACGAGCACTCTATAGAGAGGTTCATCTTACTCTTTTTGTTTATTTTTTATTTCGACGTTGAGTAGCTTCCATAATGACTGGCAAGATCACTGGGCGGCGTTTTGTTTGTTCAAATAAGTAACGGCCTAATTGATCTCGGATGTCTTGCTTTAATTTGCTCCACTCAAAATCATTGCTTTCTAAATGTTTCTCAACGATTGTTTCAATCATATTGCTGCTTTCTTTCATCAGATCACGGCTAGCTTTTACGTAAACGAATCCCCGTGAAGTAATTTGAGGTTTTGAAATGATTTTCTTTTCTCGCCGACTGATAGTGACAACCGCTACGAAAATCCCGTCTTCTGACAAGATTTTTCGATCACGTAAAACAATGTTTCCGATATCACCTATGCCTAATCCATCAATCATTACATTTTCTGCACTTGTAGTTCCTGCAACACTCATACGCTTGTTCTTATATTCCAGCACGTCTCCGCGTCCAGTAATATAGATATTTTTGTATGGCATCCCTACTGCATGAGCCAAATCTGCATGAGCAGCTAATTCACGATACTCTCCTTGAACTGGCACAAAATATGTTGGTTTCATCAAATTGATCATTAATTGCAAGTCATTAGGATTGGCATGGCCAGAAACGCGCATATTCTCAGAGATCAACTTCACTGTTCCACCAGCTCGATAAATGATATCTTCCGTTTTCGCCACGATGGTTTCCATCGCGATGCTTGGCGTAGTAGTGATATAAACCAAATCCCCTTCTTCAATCTTGACATTACGGTGTGTACCGTTTGCCATTTTTTGCAGAGACTTGATGGGTTCACCCATTCGGCCAGTTTCTAAAATGATCAGTTCTTCTGGATTATAGTTTTTCATGTCTTTCAACGTAACAAGCAGATCTTCACTTGGTAATTGAAGTTTTTCTAAACGCATCGCTGTGCGAATAATTCGTTCGAAATCTTGACCAGTCAAGACAACTTTTCGTTGTGCTTTTTCTGCTGCATCCAATACTTGTTGCACTCGTTGCAAATTACTTGCTACACAAGCGACGATGATACGCCCTTCCCAATATTTGATCGTATCAAATACTTCATCTGCTATCTGAGCTTCAGAAGCTACAGGTTGAGGATTTTCTGCATTTGCCGATTCACTTAGTAAGGCTAAGACTCCTTCTTTGCCGATTTCCGCCAATCGTGCATAATCTGTTTGATACATTGGGATAGCCGTTTGGTCAAATTTAAAATCTCCCGTATAAACGATACTACCTTCTTTTGTTTTCAGATTGATCCCCACTGAATCTGGTATCGTGTGAGTGGTACGGAAAAAGCTCACTACTGTTTCACCGAAGTCGATTTCTGTATGCTCGTCTACCACATGGAAATCCTTAAATCCTTTGGCTGCTTCGTTACGACTGACATTCAATTTTGCTAACTCGATCGTCAACTCCGTTCCAAATACTGGTACAGAAATTTTCGACAACAAGTAAGGAAGCGCCCCGATCGCATCTGCGTGCCCATGTGTTAAAAAGACACCAGCTACACGATCAATGTTTTCTTCTAAATACGTAAAATCAGGGATTACGACGTCGATCCCCAACAACTCATTTTCAGGATATTTTAGCCCACAATCTAAAATAAAAATATCCTCGCCCACTTCTGCGACATACATGTTTTTTCCATTTTCACGAACGCCGCCTAATGGGATAATTTTAATGGTACTCACAAACTTCACCTCTTCTTATGACATCCAAGTTTAAAGATGTCGATTTTCTTCTTTATCTAAATATATGAGCCATTCCAATGAAGCATATGCAAAATTACTATTTCTCAACTTATGGAGAATCAGCAGGAAAATTACCATCACATCCGCGTTCTGACAGTTGGATGGGCATTTTATTTTGGATATACTTCTTTAACAAAATGGATCTTTTGCGAAACGCTATAGCCAGAATACTTATATAAGTATTCAGCTGTTCCCCATTATTATACAACAAATAAACTAAATCGCTAGTATCAGCAATTGTTAGAACAACTATGCACGTAAAAATTCCTCTGTAGCATCTAGGATTTCTTTTGCTATTCCTCTTTCATTTCTTCTTCGTCGGTTTGAAACATACTTTTTTCATTTTACCACATTTTTTGCAATAACTATAGTGACTTTTGATATATACAGAACCTCATGTTGATGGTGTGCAAACAGCATAAGATTTAAGCTAGCTTTAAGATAGGTTATCTATTATCAAATGCATCTACTAGGAGGGATGCAAAATATGAATTTTATGAAACGTGCATGGAAAAGTACAAAAGTAAAATGGGGACGTTCATTGTTATTGTTTGCCGTGTTCACAGCCATTCTTATTTTTGTGCTAGCTGGCCTTACGATTCGAAGCGCTGCAGAAGAAGCAGCGAATCAAGCACAAAAAGAAGTTGGAGCAACAGTGACTTTAAGTGCCAATCGAGAAGCTTCATTTAAAAAACAGGAACAAACTTCTTCAAGCGGTTCTACCACTGAAGAACGTCCAGATCCAGGCAGTTTTTCTCTTACACCAGTTTCCTTAACGGACGCGGAAAAAATAGCTGAATTAGATAATGTAAAGAGTTATTCCTTTGAAAGTTCCGCCTCAGCTATGGCAAAAGATGGAATAACTGCCATCACTAGTTCTGATTCAAGTGAAGACAGTTCAGAAACTACCGATGCAGGCGGTGAACCTGCCGGAGGAATGGGCGGGAATCCGCAAATGACTCAAGCAGACTTTCAAATCAGTGGTGTGTCAGCAACTGCACAAAATAGTAATTTTTCTGATGGAACAGCAAAAATCACGGATGGTGAAGGAATAGATGACAGCGACAAAGGCACAAACAATGTAGTCATTGATTCTACTCTAGCAGAAACAAATGACCTGGCAGTCGGAGATACTTTCACAATCACGAGTACTGAAGATGAAGATACCACTTATGAAATGACGATCAAAGGAATTTATGAATCCAGCGAAACAAGCAGCAGTATGGGTATGAAATTCAACTTCATGAATCCGTCGAATACACTTTACACTTCTTACACTTTTGCAAATGAACTAAATGGGACATCTGACGATAACACGATAGATTCTGCTATTTACACTCTATCTGATCCAGATAAAATGGATGAGTTTCTCAAAGAAGCTGAGAAGCTGATCGACACAGATACATTTAGCTTACAATCAAATGATTCCATGTATCAGTCAATGTTGGAACCTTTAAACAACGTGGCAAGTTTTTCTAAAAATGTTGTTTTACTAGTGGCTGTAGCCGGTATTATCATACTTACTCTGATCATTATGATTACCATTCGGGAGCGTCGGCATGAGTTAGGCGTCTTGCTATCTTTAGGAGAATCCAGAAGTAAAATCATTCTCCAATTGTTTACCGAAGTGGCTATTTGTATGATTCTTGCATTAGGAGTTGCTTCGATTAGCGGAAACGTCGTCGCGAATGCCGTGGGACAGCAGCTACTTGACCAACAGACAGAAACCACGACACAAAACCAGCAAGCTCCTGGCGGTGGACAAATGCCAGGTAACAGACAAGAACAAGGCGGTCAACGCGGTGGTCAACAAGGAACCACGAATAATCCATTTGCTGTTTCTGATCAAGTCAGCGAATTGGAAATCAATGTCAAACCTGCACAATTGGGACTATTAGCCGGAGTAGCATTTGGAATCAGTCTGTTTTCTGTCTTTTTAGCTTCTATAGGGATATTAAGATTAAACCCAAGAAAAATCCTATTAAACTAAAGGAGGAATTTGATGTTACGGACAGAACAATTGGGATTTTGGTATCAAGATCCGCAAGATGCGCTTTACAAAGATGTAGAACTGAATTTCGAAGCTGGAAAAATGTACGCTATTTTAGGAGCAAGTGGTTCTGGAAAAACGACTTTTCTTTCGCTTATTTCTGGACTAGATACACCAAAAGAAGGAAAGGTATACTATCAAGATCGTTCACTGAACAAAATCGGGTTAAGAAGTTATCGTAAAAATGATGTCTCGATTATTTTCCAAGCTTACAACTTGCTTCCTTATTTATCGGCTCTAGACAACGTCATAGCAGCAATGGAAATCACTAAGACCAAGCAAGAGAATTATCGACAAGTTGCTTTAGATCGACTGGCTCGTGTAGGAATTGATGAAATATTAGCAAAAAAACAGGTGACCAAACTTTCGGGAGGTCAGCAGCAGCGAGTCGCTATCGTTCGTGCTATCTGCTGCGAACATCAACTAATCGTAGCGGATGAGCCTACTGGAAATCTAGATGAAACAACTTCACAAGATATCGTCAAACTTTTCCAAGAAATCGCCCATGAACAAAATCGCTGTATTATCATCGTGACTCATGAGATTGAAGTAGCAAAAAGCTGTGATGAAGTCTTTGAACTAAAAAATAAAAAATTTCAAAAAATCGAAGTTTAAAAAACAGGATAATGATCAAATAAAAAATCCGAAGCATATCTGCGAGACAGATATGCTTCGGATTTCTATTTGCTTGATTCAATTAGTAATAAGTGGTTTTTATTTTTTTTCGTCTTTTCGAGAAAACTTGTCTTTGACTTCGTCGCCTAAATTTCGAGCTTTTTCTTTGATGTCAGCACCTAGTGATTGTGCTTTCCCTTCTGTTTCTTTGCTCTTGTCGTCTGTTGCTTTGCCGTATGCTTCTTTTCCTTCACCGACTACTTTATCTTTCATATCTTTAGAACGTCCTTTTAAATCTGCCATTGTGCTTCCTCCTCTTAGTTTGTTTATTGATCTACCTTCAGGGTAACATCAACAACAGATACAGACAAACAGAACGCTCGTTTTCTAAAAAAGATAGTTAGAGCTGTTGATTAAAAACTTTTTTCGAAAGTCCCCCATACTTTGACTTCTTTTTCTTGGACCATTATTTCTCCTTTAGCGATAACTGTATCAATATCAAGCGTTTCTTTATCCAAGATACACAAATCTGCATCAGCACCAATTTCGATTTTTCCTTTTTTATCCAATTTCAATATACGTGCTGGATTACTGGTTATAGCTCGTAAGGCGATTTCCAAAGGGATACTTTCTTTTTGCACAGCTTCTTTGATCCCTACTAGCAATGCCTTGGCACTTCCTACTCCTAACCCTAGGAAATGATTGTTTTCATCAAAATAAGGCAAGCTTCCTTGTCCATCTGAGGTCATCGTGAAATTATCTAAAGAAACATCTTCCTCGATCAATCGTTTCAGTGCTTTGCTGAAGCGAACTTCACCATCTGTCTTCTCCCAAAAATCAGGATCTTCGCTAGCAGTGAAGTCAATCGTGCCACCACGTTTGGCAAATGCCACGCAAGCTTCAAATAATTCTGGTGTGCGATTTGCATGAGTAGGCAAAAATTGTGTGATCGGAATTTCTGTTTCTTCTACGATTCGTGTCAATAGCTCTAGCTTTCTTTTTCCTCCGCCTAAGTGGACATTGATGATCCCAGCTTTTCCGGATAACATGCCTCCTACACGAGCATCTGCTACTGCACGAGCGAACTCTTCAAAACTTGGCTGAGAAGAACGGTGATCGGATACTGCGATTTCTCCGATTCCGATAATTTTATCAATTGTCAAAAAGTCTTTGATGATAGAATCTGTTACTGTTTTTACCGGCAATCGGTACGAACCTTCGTATACATAAGTGGAGATTCCTTCTGCTTCCAGACCTTTCGCTTTGCTGATCAACGCAGTCATATCTCTACCTTCTCCGTCTGTTCCCAAACAACCGACAACTGTCGTTACACCAGCTGTAGTCAATTGGCTCAATGTGACTTCTGGCGTTCGATTTTGATAACCGCCTTCTCCTCCTCCACCTAAAATATGGAAATGACAGTCAATGAAACCCGGGGTTAGTACTTTTCCCTCACCTGAAAGTTCTTCTACTTCCACTCCTTCGTAGCCGCCTTCTAGCTGTTCTTCTACAGCCAAAATCTTCCCACCGGCAATCAGTACATCCATTTTTCCTAAGTAATCTGGTGCAAACACTTCAATTTGTCGAATGATTTTCATACATTTTTCCTCTTTCTTTAAGTATAACTGATGATAGGATCTTAAAAAATAATCCAAACTATAGAATCTTTACTCCTTTGATTTTACCGTAAAATGACGGTTCTTGGAGTCCTTATCTACTGTTTGGATTACTTTTTTATTTACAGGTCTCCAGTACTACTGCAGACCTATTGCAATGGCAATCATGATGAAAATAGTTCCTAAAACAAACAGGAATCCTTGCATCTTGATTTGGAATCTTGCCCATTTTGCCCATTCGATCCGTGCAACACCTAGCACACCAATCAAGCTGGCTGATACGGGTGTAAAAGCGTCCATAAAACCTGAACCAAGCTGATAAGCAAGAACTGCTACTTGTCTGGATACACCTACTAAATCTGCCAGTGGAGCCATGATTGGCATAGTCAAAGCTGCTTGTCCTGAATTTGATGTAACAACCAAGTTGAACAAACTTTGGAAGATGTACATCGCCCAAGCACCAATGACAGCTGGAACACCGGTCAACGCCGTCCCGATCCCATGCAAAATCGTATTCAAAGCTGAAGGAACAGATGCATCAGATCCTCCCAAGACAAGAAGAATCCCTTTGGCCATACCTACTACGATTGCTGTACCAGCTAAATCAGCTGCACCAGATTGGAAAGAAGAAGCGATGTCATTGACTTTCATTCCATCTAATTTGAAAAGAACAGCAATGATTCCAGCAACTAATCCCATCACAAAGAATTGAGAAGCGATTTCTGGAATGTAATAGCCTTTTTGAGTCACGCCCCAAACGATCCAGACAAGGACAACTAACATCTCTAATAATATCAGTTTATGCCCAAGCATGAATTTTTTATTTTCATCAGATGTCTTTTTGATATGAGAACGGAAATAATCATCTGATTTGTAAGTCAACGAACTTTCTGGTTTTTTACGGATTTTTTCTGCATATATCATCATATAACCAGCGGCTAATGCAGTAACAACTACCCACATAATCAATCGGAATGTCGCACCAGACAACACGGGGATTCCAGCAATCCCTTGAGCCACCGCTACGCTAAACGGGCTCATCCAAGAGGTCGCATTTCCGACTTGAGATGCGACATAAGTCACGGTTACTGCTACGATCGAGTCATATCCTAACGCAATGACAAATGGAACCATCACCATTGAGAATGGAATTACCTCTTCTGCCATCCCGAATGTAGCGCCACCGAATGAAAAAGCAAAGAATAATAGCGGTAAAGCTAAACGCTCCAGTCCCTTAGTTTTACTGATAAACGCATAGATACCTGCGTCGATCGCTCCGGTACGCATAATAATACCAAAAGCACCTCCAACAACAAGGATCAATGCAGCGATCCCTACAGCAGATCCATACTTATCTCCAGATACTAGTCCTTCAAAAACAAAATTTAAGAAACCAAAGCCGCCAAAATCATCTGTTCCCCATATTTTGGCTGTTTTATGCAATTTTTTAGAAGTATCATAGATATTTTCGCCGTACTGATCGTAAAGCACATCATCTGTCAAGGAGATTTCATCTAGTTTTTCCTGCGTAAGATTTTTTTCTCCGTCAGCAATGACTTTTTCCAATCCTTTTTCCGGAACATCCAGTTTTTCACGTTCTGCTGGATGATCTTGCAGTTCTTCTAATTGATCAAACACATACGACTTATCCAGATCGTAAGCATAACGGAAGGAATCTTGACGTAAAACAGTACGAGTACTTGTTTCGCCATTTGCATCTTTGTATTCAATATCTTGCGTGCTGAACTTTCCTGCTGGAACGACAAAAGTCAGTATCCATGCAAAGATGACTACACCAAAAATAATGACATACGTATGGGGTGTCGATAATTTAGTGAAGTCGCGTTTCGGTTTTCCTGAAGAATTTGTTTTCTTCAAATTTATTTCTTCCTTTCTTTTTTCAGTAATTTTGATGAATAAAAAATGGATAATCAAATGAATTATACAGTAAAAATGACATTTCCACATGAATAATTTATTAGAAAATCACTTTTTTCTATTTTGCTTTTTTTCTCCTATGTATGATTATTTTTTTCTCTTTCCATTTATATTAAGTATTTTATTTCTCCCTGAATAATTCATAGCTTTAATTCTTTGGCACATTTTATTGAAATATGTATCACTAATATCCCTATCAACTGATTTTGACTAAAAAGTTACTTCAAACATTCACTGTTCAAAAATATTGAGGAATAAATTTTGGGTGTAAGGCATTTTGAGCATACTTCTCCCTGGATAACTTCCCAGTAAAAAAATCGTTAGATTGTTGGATTAGATCCATTGACTGGCTCGCCTCAGGCGAGCAAAGACCCTGTAGAATTCATTCTGATACACATGATAACTAGATAATTTGAGATAGACTCGTCTACCCGTTTGGACTAATTTCCCAGCAACTTTCAGAAACTTCAATCGAATAGAATGAATGGTCATTCCCTTTTGGACTTCTTCAAAGCCAATCGTTCTTAAGAAGTTGACTAAGTTGTAAGCTATCAAGCTGAGCATCATTCGGACATGATTCTCCAAAAAGCGAGGACTGTCTGTTTTGTCAAAGTAAAAGCCAGCTTTCGCTTCTTTAATGAAGTTCTCCATTGTGCCACGTTTGGCATAGATAGAAAAGATGGTATCAGGAGAAACATTTTCTGATAGATTCGTCACGATAAATTCATGTCGAAAGAGTAGTTCGCCCGCTTCACGTGTTGAGCGTATACACACGCGACGACTTTGTGACCAGGATTGTGCTTGATAAGTGATCGAGAAGTACTGAACTTCTCGTTCTTCCCACTTTTGATTATCGCCATAAAGTACTGATTTCTCAGCTATTTGACCTAGTCTACGATTATTCTTCAGTCGAATAACATAATGACTCTTTTTTGATTCACACGAATCATACACACCAGGTGTAGCGAACCCGCTGTCTCCACGAACCAAGATGTCAGTGTTTGGTAGAGAGTGATTATAGTGCTCTAATAAAGGTGTGAGAAACTCCTTTACGCCTTTTGATGTATATTGATTTCCTGAACGTAGTTCAGCTTTTAAGAAGTCACCAGTCAATCCGTCAAAAGCTACCAATGGATGGTAACCATAGGTTTGGTAGTGTGTATTATAATTCGTTTGTTCTTGGTGACCAAATGTATCTGAATGGGTCGAATCTAAATCAATGATTAATTCCGTATCATTACGGATGAGGCGTGCTTTATCGATAAGTTCTTGGTTCAAAGCTTGAAGTTCATGGATATTCTCCTCAGATAGTCGATCTAAAAATCGGGAAAGTGAAGATTGAGAAGCGAGTTCTTTCCTATCTAAAACAGCTTTAAACACAGGATCTTGTCTCAGGAGATTAGCTGCAGAATCAGCTGAGTAACCAGCAATTAATTGCATAATGAACTGCTCAAGTATGGATAAGTTGTCATGAGTAAAATACGCTCGTTCGTCTTCAATGTGAATGTGTTGCTTAGCCAGTTCAGAAAAACCAAAGATGTTCATCAGCTCTTTCACTAGGACGAGACCCGAATCACTCGATAATTGACCACCTGTATGAGAAATAGTGATATTTGAATTGAATTTTACTTGGTTTTTGTGTAAGCTAGTCATGAAAAGAACTCCTTTCTTTTGGTTGGTTTAGTCACTTTAACCATAGCAGAAAGGAGTTCTTTTTTCATCACTTAACGGGTGAAGATGAAAAAGTAATTGTAAGCTGCCGTGAGGCAGTTTCACATGGTTTTAATTAAAAGTATGAATTATTCAGGTTCTCTGTTTTTCCTTAAAATTCTTTTTTTATTTTTAGATTAGAGAAAATCTCGTCCTGTTTTTTTCATTTTACAATCATTAAAAAATTGAATTTCAAGTCAAGTCCATAATCCTGTGTAAAATACTATACAATGTTTTACCGGTCTCTCATTGATCAAACTTAATATATTTTCTTGTAGAACTGAGCCATTCGTCATGAAGGTCCATAAGGACAGCTCCAATTAATCGATTGGCAGACGTTCGGTTGGGAAAAATCCGAATAATCTTTTCTCTTCTGCGGACTTCCTGGTTCAGTCGTTCAAGAAGGTTGGTGCTTTTTAGCCGATTATGACTATTTCCGATAACCGTGTATTGAAAGGCATCTTCGAAGCCATTATCCAATATTTCGCAGGCTTTTGTATATTTAGGCTGGTCGATATATTCACCGACTAAGGCATTCTTAGCTGTTCGAGCGAGTTCAATATCCGTAAACTTAAAGATCGCTTTTACTGCTTCTCTAAACGGTTTTGAATTCTTTTTTGGAATGGAACTGAAGATGTTTCTTAAAAAATGGACCTGGCATCTCTGCCAACTTGCGTTGGTAAATGACTTACGAATCGCAGACACTAGGCCTTTATGGGCATCAGAAATGATGAGTTCTGTCCCCTTTAGGCCGCGTTCTTTTAAGTATTCAAAGAAGATGGACCATGTGTCATCACTTTCTTCATTTTGAATCATGAAGCCAATGATTTCACGGTCGCCACCTTCTGTTATCCCGATCGCAATATGGCAGCTTTTAGAAAGCACTCGATGGTCCTCACGGACTTTTATGTAGAGAACATCAGTCATCAGATAAGGATAATTCGTACCTGAGAGTGAACGGTTCTGCCATTCGTTGACCATCGGGTCTAACTGCTCAGTCAGGCTAGAAACAAAAGATTTCGATACAGATTTTCCACATAGCTCTTCAACAATCTTTGAAACTTTACGTGTCGAAACGCCCGAAACATACATCTCAAGCATTGAAGCGAGCAGTGCCTTTTCATTTCGCTGATAACGCTCAAACACCGTCGGTGAAAATTCACCATCACGTGTTCTAGGCACTTTTAATTCGAGTGTACCCACACGAGTCGTAAAGTCTCGCTCATAATAGCCATTTCTTTGACTCTGACGACTTTCTGAACGTTCATAGTCATCGGCTTGAATATATTCTGTTCGTTGATTTTCCATCAATTGGTTGAAAACAGTGGTTAAAATATTTTTAGAAACATCATCTTTTACCGAATGTTCAATAATACTTTGAACCTCTTCGTTGTTCAGTGTAAAATGTACTTGGGTCATGTAACGTCCTCCTGGGTATGTTTTTGTGGTTAAAAACATTGTACCGTAAAAGGGCTGTTACATGGCCTTTTATCTTTTACACAATTATATGGACTTTATCGAATTTCATTGCAAAAAAAATAATAAACACTTATAAATATCCATTATTTATCCTTCAATTTTTGTGTATTTTCTTTCTATTAGAAAAAGGTATCCTGTTGGACAATTTTGTTATATCAGGTAAACTTCATTGCAATAATGATAACAAATGTACTATAATTACTTTGTAAAGAGTTTTGGGGAAGACTCTTTCATCAACGTGTATTAAGAGACAAGAAAGAATCCATATGGATTCTTTCTTGTCTCTTTTTCCACTACTTTTTATTTTTCTGACACTACATATTTTTATAACTCATTTCTCATAACTGTGAAACAACTTATAAAAATAACAAACTTTAAACAAAACAAGCTTAAAATCAAAGATGATCCATCTTAAAATAACTAAAACAAAAAAAGTAGTCGTTGTTAATCCTCATTAATAATCGTTTTCTTTTTTTCAAACGCTCCATTTTTATGTGGAACATTATTTTTTTAAGGAACTTTGTCAACATGTGGATAACTATTTTCCACTTGTGTCCTGGACTAGCTGTTTTGCTGTAAAATACAAAACTTGCTGCAGCAAAAAGATCGTTGCAAGAGAGGCTGTTCCGCAGATCGCTGGATCTAGATTTGGCAAAGTCAAGACTGCATCATGTAAATTGGCGTGGTTGTCCAAAACCAAATCAGCAAATTCAAATAATCGCAAACCACTGCTATGTTGCGATTTGATACTTCGTGACAAATCAAATCCAGTAACAATGATTAATGGATGACCATTTTCTTTGATCCACTGAGCTAGTTCGATGATTGCCGGATTTCTTCCTTCATTCGAAAGAAGAAGAAAAATGTCTTCTGATTTGACAGAAAGCTGATCAATAATTGCCTGTCCTGCACCTTCTAGCGTTTCATAGACACCTCCGGCTGGATTTTCAATCAATATACTTGGTACAAGATCCGGGGTTTGATCCCAAAATTCAAATGCTACACCACTTAGTGTGCGGCTAGCATATATCTGCAATCTACCACCTTGATTAATTTGTTTCGCGATCCAAGTGCCAGCTTGAAGCATCAGAGGCTCTTCTATCCTTAATTTCTCTTCCAATTGGTGATAATAGTCAAAATAACATAAACTCATTTATCTCTCCCGCCTAGCTATACTTGACATGAATAGAAACAGCTGCCTAATCTAAGGAAGTACATAAAAAAACAGTAGTTAGACAGTAACACATGTGGTCTTTGCTGTTTCAAACACAAAAAAGGCATTGAACGAATACGCCCAATACCTTGACATAGCAAATAAAACAACGTGCAGACCATGGAAAATATCTACATAGGGGTAGAATTTTCACCCTAGATTAGGTACAATAAATTAGGTCGATGCACTGCATTGACTATGGCAAAATGATCGGTCAGGGTGTATGTGTGTGACTGGTCATTCCCTGATTCTTAGCGCCAACTAAGGGTCAGGGAGCCTTTTTTTATTCAGCTGTTTCTATCTGAATTTATTGTAAGTAATCTCTTATCCAAGTGCAAGCACGAAAATACAAAAAAACATTGGTATGATTTATATATATATAAATAACATAAAAAAAGGAATGGCTTATCCCGATACAACAAGCATTCCTTTAAAAAAGATTCTTTTATATAAGTGAAAAAAGCTTTTTTCCACCAATTAAATAAATCTCTCATCTCAATAGTTTATCCATTATTTTATCTTTTTTTGCGTATACCTACTAAATATTACCGTCTTCTTCTCGTTCTTCTACTTTGTTCGAGAGAATCTGTACTAGAAAAAGTAGTTGTATGTCTACCTTTTCTGCCTATCCGAGACTTTCTTTTCATATATGGGATATAAATGATTAGATACAGTACAGCAAAAAATAAAGCAAATACGCAAGCTTCCCAACTACCTAACGCCAATTCAACCATCAAGGTAGCAACCGCAACGGATGCTGCATACCAGATAAAAATCAGAAACGTTTCTTTTTTTCTGACCATGCGAAACATGATAAATAGACTAATAAGCAATAGTGGCAACACAAATATCCAATTGCTTCCTTCCATCAGCCACTTGAGTATATCAAGCAGCGACTGTGCAACAGCGACTAATTTTCCCATAGTGAACACACACCTTTTTTTATAATTAAAAAATTCGCCTTTTTATTCTACTATGAATCTTCTGGCTTGGCTTTCATTTCTCTTATGTAATCATTTTCTTTTATACAACTTAAAAAAAAATTAAACCATTAGCAGAATATTTTCTGAATCTATTCACGAAAGTCTTTTTCTATCTTTCGTTTTCCACGACTCAACTGATTTAGAGTCAAAAAACTAAAACGACAGTTGTGCAAATGACGCACAAGCTGCCGCTTTAATAACAAATAGCCTTTCATTCTCAGCAGGCCACTTATTTCCAGTTAACTTTCTGTTCTTAGCTTTTTACTCAACTGGATAATATATGCACTTAATGAAGTCCCAATTTCCGAATGTTGAAGTCCATATTCAATATTTGTCTTCATATATCCTAACTTATCGCCTACGTCGTATCTTTTTCCTTTAAACTCTCTCGCATAGACCGCCTCTGTCTGGTTAAGAGTCTGAAGTGCATCCGTTAGCTGTATCTCGTTTCCTGCTCCTGGTTCTTGAGTTTCTAATATCTCAAATATTTTAGGAGTCAGTAGATAACGTCCGATAATGGCTAAATTACTTGGTGCTTTTCCCATTTCAGGTTTTTCTACAAACCCTTTTACTCTGCAACGACCCTTTTCGCTATCTGTTTTAGGATCAATAATTCCGTATTTAGATGTTTCATTTTCTGGTACACGCATGACGGCAACAGCGGAAGCTTGTGTTTCTTCATAATCCATCATCAATTGTTGAGTCAATGGGATATCATCTTTCATCAAATCATCCCCCAGCATGACGACAAACGGTTCATTTCCTATAAATGCTTTTGCTTGAAGCACGGCATCCCCCAGTCCTCTTGGATGAGATTGACGGATGAAGTGAAGATTGACTTGAGTCGTTTCTTCAACTAAAGCGAGTAATTCTGTTTTTTCCTTTTCCCGCAAATTGTTTTCCAATTCGATATTTGCATCAAAGTGATCTTCAATGGGTCTTTTTTCTTTTCCCGTTACGATCAAGATGTCTTCGATTCCCGAATCCAATGCTTCTTCCACAATAAACTGGATCGTTGGTTTATCCACGATTGGAAGCATTTCTTTTGCCATGGCTTTTGTTGCCGGCAAAAAACGTGTTCCTAGCCCAGCGGCAGGAATGACTGCTTTTTTGACCTTCACTTGCTGTTCCTCCTAAACGACGATTAACTATTGATCATCTATTTAACGAAGAGAAAATTCATTCTCCATTTTTCCGTCACGTAACATGATTTCTTTTGCTGCTTTTTTGATATCTTCTCCATTATACAAAACATTATAGATTGTTTGAGTAATTGGCATCTCAACACCTAGCTGTTGAGCTAGCTCTACTGCTGCTTTTGTCGTTGCCACACCCTCAACGACCATTCCCATGTTTTCTAGAACTTCTTCCAGCTTATGTCCCTGTCCTAACAAGTTACCGGCACGCCAATTGCGAGAATGAACACTTGTACAAGTAACGATCAAGTCCCCCACACCACTCAAACCGATAAATGTCAGAGGATTGGCACCCATCGCGACACCAAGACGGCTGATTTCTGCCAATCCTCGAGTCATGATTGCTGCTTTTGCATCATCTCCGAATCCTAATCCATGGATAGCGCCGGCACCAATTGCAATGATATTTTTCAGTGCTGCACCAGTTTCTACGCCAATCACATCATTATTTGTATAAATCCTGAAATAATCATTCATGAACAGTTTTTGTACATAGGCTGCTGCTTTTTGATCAATACTTGCAGCTGTAATTGTTGTGATATCATGTACTGCCACTTCCTCAGCATGGCTAGGACCAGATAATACAACAATTGCCTGTCTTTTTTCTTCTGGAATTTCTTCAGCCAAAACTTCTGAGATTCGTTTATGCGTATCTTGTTCTAGACCTTTACTTGCATGTATAATGATTGGCTTAGTATTCATTTTACCAATAAGTTCCTGTGCGACTGAACGAATCGCTTTTGTTGGAACAACAAATAAAATAGCATCTGCGTTATCCACTGCTTCTGCCAATTCTTTATATCCGATAATCGATTCTGGGATCGTCAAATCAGGTAAAAAATGCTGATTTGTATGATACTTATTGATTTCATCAATCTGTTCAGGTACATTTCCCCAAATACGGACATCATGCCCGTTTTCTGCCAATGTTTGTGCTAAAGCAGTGCCCCAAGATCCAGGACCAAGAACTGCGATTTTTTGTTTCATGGATATTCCTCCAAATAAATAATTGATAATTTCCATTATAGTATACATTTCTTAAAGTTGGGACTAATTTCCATTGTTTTTAAGTGTTTGTTTACTTCTTTTATCGTTTTTACTTGAAATAATCAATGATATGTTACAATAGTCTACATTTTATTTTTACACTCGTTATGCTTTGCTTGTTCCTAAGAGGAAGCAGTTTTGACAATGTTACTACCAGCATTACTATTAGGAGGTTAGGAAACTTCTCCTAGTGAGTATTGATTTAAAATACATAAGAGACAGATTGAACATTTCTAAATCTGTCAGGTCCTGCAACGGACAGATTGTCTCTGTTGACGGTTGACATAGGAACTTTTGTTTTAGTCAACATTCTGGATACAAAACGCTATGTAAACTGGCGCAACTCGTTGTACTTGGACTTTTACTACGGATCCATGCAACAACTAAATAGTACTATTGCATAACAAAAAATGGTTGGCACCCACATGTCCCATTAAACAGATTATAAGTTGAACTGTAGATAATGCAAAAAATGTGTTTTATAACGTAATTGATGCCAATATTTTAAAAAAATAAAGGGAGCAGTTATCGCTGCTCTCTTTATTTTTTATATTCTTTTTATCCAGTCTATCCTAATAATCAAACTGACGATAGTAGCGGCGTATCTCTAATGGATGGCAGTTCAACTGCTCCACATGAGCATCGATGCGTTGTGTCACTACATGCATCAATAAGAAAGACAAAACACGTCCGCGATATTTTTCACTGATACCTTCTACTGGATAGTCTTTTGTGTCTATCAATGTATAATTGCTGCAAATTTTTGGCAAAAGTTTAGCCACACGTTCAGATAACACTCTCTGTTCATCTTCGCCTAAAAATAATGTGACTGGGGTTGTTTCTTCTACGATCTCTAACGTCCCGTGAAGAAACTCGGCAGCATGGATAGATTTCGATGGAAGCCAGCTTTGTTCTTCCCAGTAACACATGGCATATGAATAAACAGCTCCCCATTGATTCCCTGCTCCAATAAAATAATGCATACTATCACGTCGATGTTTTTCTGCAAATGATAAGCCAAATGCATCTGCTTTTTTCTCTGCTTCCACTAACCCTGTTGGTAAATAACGTTCGAGCTGTTCATAGTATTCTGAATAAGCTTCGAATTCTCCATTCAAATACATCAATCGATCTGCTGCCATAAAAAATTTGATTTGTTCTGTTCCAGGAGCTGGATAAGTGACCACAAAATCGCATAGCTGAGACAACTTACTGTTCGCTTTATCGATAAATCCAATCAGTGTCGCTCCTACTTTCTTGATTTGTTCTACTGCTTTCACTACTTCTTGAGTTGTACCGGTAACAGAGGACAAAATAACGATAGAATCTTTTGTTAATCTTTTGTTTCCAGTAGTGTAATATTCTGCAGCATGCTGTACAAAGACAGGCAAGTTGCTTTTCCCATTCATATAAGTGACAGCTTGCATCGAGGAAGCATACGTTCCACCGATTCCTAGATAATAGACAGCGTCAAATTTTTCCGCATAAAGTTTATCGATGATTTCTTCTACTTGCGGACGTAAAGCTAGTGCGCCTTTTATTGCTTTGATTTGTTCTTCTTCATTGAATTTCAGCATGAT
Source organism: Enterococcus sp. DIV1411a (assembly GCF_050531945.1). NCBI lineage: Bacteria > Bacillati > Bacillota > Bacilli > Lactobacillales > Enterococcaceae > Enterococcus > Enterococcus sp. DIV1411a. The sequence continues at coordinate 1,955,579 of NZ_CP172892.1, forward strand.
TTCCACCTCTTATAATTTACTTTTCAAGACTGTATCAAAGTCTTCAAAAATCTTTTTGTTCAAGTCAATACCTTTAGCTACTGCGGTTTTATAAGCGAATAGTTGAAACGGAACGACAAGCGCTAATACAGACAGATATTCATCACATTCTATTGCTAATCCAAGTGTTTTCTCGTTTCTTGCTTTTTTTGTGGTAATGGTGAGAGTCTCTCCAACGTACCGACTCATATATCTTTGCAACTTTTGCGAACGTTCCTTATTTACACTTTCCCCTTCAATAAAGAATAGCAAATGCGAAGCATCTGCCTCCAGGTATGGGCCGTGCATATAAGCTTCTAACTCAAATCCTTGTGACGGAACGCGGATTGTTTCAGTCAATTTCGTCTCTGCTTCTTTAGCTGTTCCCCAGTTTGGACCATATCCAATGGTGACGAAACGCTGTGCTAAACGAAATAAACTTTGATATCCATCAAAAAATTCTTCCGTTTTTTGAATAATCGCTGGTAAATGGTTGATTATTTTGCGCAACTGTTGCATGTAGTCTTGTTCTATTTTTTTGCTGATTTTATTTTTACTTATTCCAATTCGTATCCCTAAGAGTAGTAACTGTAAAACAGTCGCAGAATAGCCTTTTGTAACGAAGCCTACTGATTCTACCCCGGCACCTAAATCAATAATTGGTGCAGCTTCTAAAGCAAGTGGACTTTGCACGTCATTTGTGATAGCAACAACAGGTAACCCTTGTTTTTGTATCATTTTTACTGCTTCAACAGTAGAAGCACTTTTCCCGCTTTGTGACACAGCAATCACAGTATCGATTGAAGGAGAAAGTTTTCCATAATGGAAAAAATAAAAAGGTTCTTGAATATCGACAGTAAGATCACCATAAGATTCCAATGCTGGCTTCGCTGCTAAACAAGCGTTATAAGATGAACCCGTTGCTAAGATCAGTAAATTCACTGTTTTTTTCATATGTTCTCTTGTCGAAAAATCATTCTTTTTCAAGATCGTACTTAGTACTTCCTTTTCTTCATAGATATAATCTTGCATCGTAAACATTTTCTCTGCTCCTTTTTTAAAAAATCCCTATCCACGAACCAAAAATTCCAAAGAAAGCTAGTCCGATCAAGATCGTTAATGGTTTCACTTCTTTCTTCAATAGATAAAACACTATGCCAAATGCTCCAAGACATAAGATATTTGGAACGATATCATCAAAAATACTTTGAACAGTCACAGCATTTTCTCCTGAACCGATTTTTAAAGGAATATTGATGGTGATCATCGTGGCAGTCATTGCTCCAACGACCATCAGTCCAATAATAGACGCGCCTAATGTCAAACTTTCCATCATACCGTTTGCCTGGATCTTTTTCAAAAAACCCGTTCCTAAGCGATATCCCCAACCTGTTGCTAGATAGCGAAACAGAATGTGCGGAATATTGAAAATCAAAATGAACAAGATAGGGCCTAAAATATTTCCTTGCATGGCTAAAGAGGTACCCACACCTGTGGCAATCAATCGCAAAGTTCCCCAAAAGAAAGAATCTCCTAACCCTGCAAGAGGTCCCATCAAAGATGTTTTGATACTATCGATCGCAGTCACATCAAATTCAGGATCATCCTTATTTTCTTCCTCCATTGCAGCCGTGATTCCTAAAATCAGTGTAACGATATGTGGGGTCGTGTTAAAAAACTCTAGATGCCGTTTCAAAGCTGCTGCCATTTCTTCTTTCGACTGATATAACTTTTTCAAAATCGGAATCATTGCATAAACATAAGCCATATTCATCTGACGTTCATAATTCCAAGAAAACTCCATTTGAAAAGAACGCCAAAATACGTGATTTAGCTCTTTTTTCGTTATTTTGCTGTTTTTGATCTCAGAATTCTTCATCTTCTTCTACCTCCCCTGCAGTTGTTTGAAGTGGTAGTTGACGGACATTCATAATATTGACTACCACAACTGCTAAAATCGCACCAAAAATAGCTACTCCGGTCACAGGAATCTCTAAGTAAGAAGCTATAGCAAAACCTAAGAAAAAATATGGTGCAACTTGTTTGTTGATCAGCAAACGAGCAAGCATCGCAAAACCAAGAGCTGGAATCAACCCTGTAGCTACTGACAACCCCTTTTGAACGAAGTCAGGAATCATATTTAATAGATTTCCGATCGTATTGCTTCCCACCATATAAGAAACCATTACCACAACACCAAGCATCAAGGAAAGACCGATACCGGCAAGCAAGTGCATATGCTCGACTCCTTTATAATTTCCTTCTTCTGCATAATTGTCTGCTTTATGGTTCATAATTGGAATCAAAAGCCCTAAGTAAATATTTTTCAATATCAATGTCAACGTAGCAATCGGCAAACCTAGTAAAAGCGCGGTTTCTGTACCGGCTCCAGCTGTAATAGCAAAAGCCGTCCCTAAAATCCCACCGGTCACAACATCAGGTGGAATCGAAGCACCTACTGAGAACGATCCGATAAATGCTAACTCTAAAGTTGCGCCCATAATGATCCCAGTTTTTACATCACCTAACACGATTCCTGTAAACAGCCCCGTCACAATCGGACGAGAAAGCAACGATGTCCCTAGTGCATATTCTGATTGTGCGACAAATGCAACAATTCCTAATAAGACTGCTTGTACAATCATTGAGGTTCTTCCTTTCTTACAAAACTTCTCTTACATCCACTTTTTTATCTGCTGGTACTTGACGGATTTCTACTTCTATTTGTTTGTCAATTAATCGTTTCAAGCGTTCCTCCTCTTCTGGTAAAATATTTACCGCTTTTCCGATGCTGCGAGTACCAGGTTTTGCCTTGATCCCTCCTAAGTTGATGGTTTTGATTTCTGGATACGCTTCTGCCAGCTTATATGCATCCTCGATCGATTCCACTACGATGAATAACTTATATTTATCTGTCACCCCGCTTTTCAACGCGGCAATCGAGTCATCAATTGATTTGATCACTAGTTTGACTCCTTGTGGCTTGGCTAATTTGATCGTTGTCTTTCGTATCTCATTCGTAGGTACATCATCATTAGCAATCAAAATACAGTCTGCGCCTATTGTTTGTGTCCATGAAAAAGCTACTTGTCCGTGTAATAACCGATGGTCGACTCTTGTCAATACAATCATTTTTCTTCCTCCTAAAATTCGTCTTCTTCTATTTTCTGATTGAGCCGCTCGTTACAAAACTGGATCATTTTTTTTGAATCAGTTAGCACCTGCTGGATCAAAACAGTTGTCTCTACTTCAGCGTCCAACCGAGATACTAGCTCAATCAATAGTGGCAAATTCAATCCGGCAACGAGATAGACATGATCCCGATTGATATATTGTAAGAATTCGTTGTTGACACTTCCGCCAAAAAGATCCGTCAGAACAATGATTTCTTTATCTTTGTACCTCATAAAAAGCTGCCTTACTGTTTCCGCTAAATCAAAATTCTCATCAGTATAGCAATCCAATACAGTAATAGAATGATTTTTCCCATAGATCAGCTCTAATGAATCTAATATCCCTGAAGCAAATTTTCCATGGGAAGCTAAGATAATTTCTCTATCCACTTTTTCATCTCCTCTTTTCACTTACACATACTAAAAAAGCAAGTTGCATGCCAAAATTAGTGGCAACAACTTGCTTATGTTCAAAATTCTTCTTCTATCGAGAGAAACTCTGTATCTTCACTCAAAATATCATAGATATAGGCAATCTCAGAATTGGGGATCATGACACTATAATGCTCTTCAATGACACTAAACGCAGATTTAATAGCAGATAACCCTTCTTTTTGACACTGCTTCCATTTCTCTAATCCTTGATAGGTTTCGATTGGCATTTGTCGGATCAATCGTTCAATGAGACAGCTCACATGGACATACAACGCTAATTTTTTGGGATTGCTGATGCTTCGATTCAACTGCACCTCTAATTCTCTCATAAAATGATCGATTTCTCCCATCACCTTCTCTGTATCTAGAATAGTCACGGAATCCAGTACTTTTTCCAATGAAAAATTACGAATGATGCGCTGATTGAATATTTCCTTCTCTGAAGCATTCATAGTAGTGTCCAACCATTCAGCTAGTACAGACATCTTTTCCCCCGAGATGAGGTCTTCTAATGAAAGATAGTCGATATTGGTGATATCAGGATCTGTGGTGCCAATCATTCCTACGACTTCGTATATGGAAAATAATGGGTCACTGTTTTTCTTATCTTTTAATTGCTGATATTCATATGGGATGATTTTCAACTGACAAGCCGTAGGTAAGCTTTTTTCTAGCAGTTCACTTAAGTGGACCGCCGTACCGATTCCAGTGAAGCAAGTAGTAATGAGTGCTTTGGGTTTGTTTTCCTCTGGATAGAGCAGTCGCCATTCTGGCTGGATCTGTCGAACAGTCTCTTCTGCTATCTCTTCTAATGATACATTTTTTTGCAGGCATTCCCCTACTGTGATTGCTAAAGGTGTCGTCACATTATTCAAAATCAAAAGCGGTACGGATAACTGTTTTTTAAAAAACTGATGGATTTCTTTCAGAGATCCCATGTCTACTAATATGATCAATCCATTTGAAACATCGCTGTTTTCGCAATAATCAAGGATTTCTGAAGCAATCTGCTGTGGTGTGACATCTAGTGGCATATCAAATGATTCAAATAGATCCTCTTGTAATAAACGATTTACTACATTTGCCATACTGCTAGCAGTTGCATAACCGTGAGCAGCAATCATCGCTTTTGGCAGTCGTTTTTCTTTTGACCATTTCGCTTTTTTTAGATAGATCGTCAGTAAAATCCGATCCATACTTGTGTCTTCAATATCTAATTTGATCTTACTTAATTCCAGAATTCGTTGGACATAGTGATAACTAGATGGATAAGACTGAGAAACTTGTTGTTCTAATTCTTTGATTAGTTGGATAATATCATGTTCTTCCGGTAACCATTTGATAGTGCTTCGCTGATAGAGATAGTAACTCAAGGCATAGACACTGTTTCCATCGAATTTGATTTGATAGGCAGTTTCCATTTGTCGAAAGGTCTCTCGGATAGATTGTGTCCAATAAACCAGCAGCTCGTGTTTTTCTTGTCTACTGGTCTCAAACAGCAAAAAATCAAATAATTGAATCACTTCTTGCTTTAATTTTCCTTCGCAAGAATATAGCAGACAGTTATTTTTCTTGAAATCAATTAGGATTTGCTCAAAACTTTTAACGATTCGCTGCTGTTCGGGCTGTTGCTTCTCCATTAATTGCTCTAAGGTCTGGTCTTGCGTAATATAGATTCCTTGCTGTGCTGTATTTTTAGTAATAGGCTGCGCAAGTAGTTCTTTTTGCAAATGATGGATCGTGACATGGATTTCAGGCTGTTCACGCTGTTCAGCATATGCTTTTGCTGCTGAAACTTTGACGATATTTTTCAGCTCTCCTATGTTTCCGGATAATTTCTGACTTGTTAAAAGTGACAAAGCTGGTCCACTGACTGACAAAGGGCTCCCCATTTTTCTTTGTTCTTCGAGAAAAAAAGAGTAAATCAGTTCTAGCCGTTCATTACGACTACGCTGATTAAGTGCAGGTAGTTCGATTCGGATAGGTATTCTTCGAATGAAAGTTGTTAAGAAATGACTAGTAATCTCTTCAGTCGTAGCAAAAAAGAGACGTGTTTTGATCCGGCGTGACAAATTAGGTTCTCCCATACGATAAATCACACCTTGATCAAGATAGGTGAACAGTTTTTCCTGACCTTCTGGTGTTAAGCGATGTACCTCGTCTAAAAACAAGATCCCACCATCTGCTGCTTCAAAAGCCCCTTTTTTATTTTCTTCTGCACCAGTGTACGCTCCCTTAACATGTCCAAACAAATTGCTAGTCAAAAGTTCAGGATTATCTGCATATTGTGCACAGTTAAAAGTGATGAATGGTGCAGAATCTTCTAGCAGATCATGAAGCAGACAATACTGATAGACCAAATTAACTAAATAACTTTTACCTGTGCCACTTTCGCCTGTAATCAAAAGTGGTAATCCGCCATCTGGATAGTAAAGAGCTGTTTTGATTTGTTCGATACTTTCTTTCAAACTGGCGTCGTATCCGATCATAAAAGAGAATAAGTCTTTTGGTTGCGCGAAAAAAGGCTGTTCCTCTTTGAGATCATCGATAGAAAAATAAAAATTCGTGCGTAACTTAAAAAATTGTTTTTCAAAAGCTTCTTTGTGGAAATAAATCACTGGTCGAGAATTGATTTTGACTAGTAGTTGCTCATCATTTAACTGGTTCAAATAATGACTGACTGTGTTTCTTTTTACCCCAAAATGATCAGCTAACCTTTGTGCTGTAAAGACCTCGTTCATATGTTCTAAATCGAAAAAGGCTGTCTGGTTCTCTAAGTAACATAAAATTTCCTTCTTCAACAACTTATTCACCCCTCCTCCATCATAGAAAACGGATTCATTTTGTCAATAAAATCTTTAATAAAGAATTGAAAAATATATCTTATTATAGACAGCAGCCTACTTATCCCTTATAATTTTTATTCTAAAAAACGTACAGTTCCTTCCAGTTTTTATACTGGAATTTCAACATATGAAAGAATAAGGAGGCTATGACTATTCAATGAAATCGGATAAATATAAAAACAGGAAACATACTTCCTGGAAAACTTTTCGAGAAATCATCGGATCTTATCTCGCTGTAGTTGTATTTTTGCCTTTGCTTTATATGGCTATGACAGAACAAACTCGTTTTATTGGCGTAGATACGCAATATATAGCCGAAACAGGATTTTTATTCATCTTTATCTTGATTTTTGCGTTCTATAAATCCTTCCATACAAAATAAGATTCACAGATTTCAACTTTCCTGTCTGTTTTTAGCTATTACAAATCCTTATATGTGGTATAACAACAATTTATTGGCATAATGAGGAAAAACGAGTTATGATGCTTTCAGAGAGTAAAGAGGTACTGTTGTCACCATCCTTTTTATTGATTACGTACACCACTCTTAGTTTTTTCCCATTGATTACGAAAACAAGGTAGAAACATTGATGTTCCTACCTTGTTTTCTTTTTTTATTTTCAGATCAAAATCTCAAGTAGCTTTTGACTTGATGTCGGGAGGTTGTCTTCGTTCCATCAAACCTGATAGAATCTGCGCCAAACCATAGTTTTCTCCACTATTATTTATTCCTCTAAGATAGTACCCACAATAAACGAATAAATATTTTTCTCATTTTCATACTCCTTCTTTGAAAATCAATTAGATTTCTCTCAACCCACTTTTTTACAAAAATTACGTAGCAAAAAAGATTGCAAGAACAAATTAAAAAAGAAGTAAATAGAGTTTCATCTATAAACATTTATTTGATATATTTTTTATGCAGAATTCATTTCGCCGTTTGTATAATTAAGCGAGACAAATAAAAAAGCCATTTATGTTACACTCCAATTGTAATACCCGCTAAAGCATACAAGGAGAGTGAACATAAATGACTTATACCCATCTTACACCAAACGAGCTTGTAATGATAGAAGCATATTTTCATCAAGAAACTCCGGTTGCTATCGTTGCGAAACAGCTTAAACGTGGACGCCAAACAATTTACAATGTCTATAACTTTCTCAAATGTGGTGGAACAGCACTTGAATACTTTGAACAATACAAAGAAAATAAGCGACGTTGTGGGAGAACCGAAATCATTTTTCCTGCTGAGGAAAAAGAATACATTGCAAAAAGATCAACTGAAGGTTGGACCCCAGACGTCATTATTGGCCGTGCAGAGCGAACCTTCTCTTGTTCAGTAAGTACCCTCTATCACCGGTTTAAGACGGGAGAATTCAATGTTTTACATTTACCGATGCAAGGAAAACGAAAACCAAATGGTTATAAGGAAAAACGTGGAAAACAGGCATTCAAAAGAAATATTTCTGAGCGTAAAAAAGATTATGTCGTTTTCGAAGAAGAATTTGGACATTTAGAGGGTGATACGATTGTCGGCATCCACCATAAAAGTGCCGTCATCACGCTCGTTGAGCGACTTTCAAAAGCCATTATCGCCTTGAAACCAGAAGGCCGTAAGGCAGTTGATATTGAAAATTCGATTAATGAATGGCTTCAATCCGTACCCAAAAATCTTTTCAAATCAATTACCTTTGATTGTGGAAAAGAATTCTCTAATTGGAAAAGTATTAGTAATACGAATGATATTGATATTTATTTCGCAGACCCAGGAACGCCTTCCCAACGGGGATTAAATGAACATTCAAACGGACTCCTCCGAAAAGATGGACTACCAAAAGAAATGGACTTCAACCAAGTCAATCAAGGATTCATCTCATCCGTTGCGTCCAAAAGAAACCATATCCCTAGAAAATCACTAAATTACCAAACACCATTAGAAGTTTTTTTGAGTTACGTAAATGGAAAGTTTTGTCTCGCTTAATTTGACAAATAATATTTATAGAAAAATTAAGTAAAATAAATAGAGATAAAGTCCATATAATTGTGTAAAAGATAAAAGGCCATGTAACAGCCCTTTTACGGTACAATGTTTTTAACCACAAAAACATACCCAGGAGGACGTTACATGACCCAAGTACATTTTACACTGAACAACGAAGAGGTTCAAAGTATTATTGAACATTCGGTAAAAGATGATGTTTCTAAAAATATTTTAACCACTGTTTTCAACCAATTGATGGAAAATCAACGAACAGAATATATTCAAGCCGATGACTATGAACGTTCAGAAAGTCGTCAGAGTCAAAGAAATGGCTATTATGAGCGAGACTTTACGACTCGTGTGGGTACACTCGAATTAAAAGTGCCTAGAACACGTGATGGTGAATTTTCACCGACGGTGTTTGAGCGTTATCAGCGAAATGAAAAGGCACTGCTCGCTTCAATGCTTGAGATGTATGTTTCGGGCGTTTCGACACGTAAAGTTTCAAAGATTGTTGAAGAGCTATGTGGAAAATCTGTATCGAAATCTTTTGTTTCTAGCCTGACTGAGCAGTTAGACCCGATGGTCAACGAATGGCAGAACCGTTCACTCTCAGGTACGAATTATCCTTATCTGATGACTGATGTTCTCTACATAAAAGTCCGTGAGGACCATCGAGTGCTTTCTAAAAGCTGCCATATTGCGATCGGGATAACAGAAGGTGGCGACCGTGAAATCATTGGCTTCATGATTCAAAATGAAGAAAGTGATGACACATGGTCCATCTTCTTTGAATACTTAAAAGAACGCGGCCTAAAGGGGACAGAACTCATCATTTCTGATGCCCATAAAGGCCTAGTGTCTGCGATTCGTAAGTCATTTACCAACGCAAGTTGGCAGAGATGCCAGGTCCATTTTTTAAGAAACATCTTCAGTTCCATTCCAAAAAAGAATTCAAAACCGTTTAGAGAAGCAGTAAAAGCGATCTTTAAGTTTACGGATATTGAACTCGCTCGAACAGCTAAGAATGCCTTAGTCGGTGAATATATCGACCAGCCTAAATATACAAAAGCCTGCGAAATATTGGATAATGGCTTCGAAGATGCCTTTCAATACACGGTTATCGGAAATAGTCATAATCGGCTAAAAAGCACCAACCTTCTTGAACGACTGAACCAGGAAGTCCGCAGAAGAGAAAAGATTATTCGGATTTTTCCCAACCGAACGTCTGCCAATCGATTAATTGGAGCTGTCCTTATGGACCTTCATGACGAATGGCTCAGTTCTACAAGAAAATATATTAAGTTTGATCAATGAGAGACCGGTAAAACATTGTATAGTATTTTACACAGGATTATGGACTTGACTAAAATAGACATTCCTATGAATGAAGAGACTGGCATGTTTTCTCATTTTCTTTTTTTTAAAAAAAATAGTCTATTCAATTTCTAAAGCTTCTTCATAATAAAACTTTCATTTATGAAAAGGCTTGTTCTCTTTTCATTCTAAATTTCCTAAGCTACAATGTGGTAGTACTTGTTTTTTCAATTGTGGACAAATAAATAATAGGAGGAATCATATGATTCAGTTATTACGTTATGCAAAAGACTATCGTAAGCAAATCATTTTGGGCCCGTTCTTCAAATTTCTTGAAGCTGTCTTCGAACTTGTCCTGCCTTTAATGATGGCTTCCTTGATCGATAATGGACTAAAAATGAATGACCGAGGAAAAATCATTGAAATGGGCTTATGGATGGTCGCTATGTCTGTGATTGGTCTGATTTGTGCTATCATTTGCCAATACTATGCTTCAGTAGCTTCACAAGGATTTGGTACAGAGTTACGTAATCAGCTAATCAAAAAAATCAATACTTTCTCTCACAACGAGTTGAATCATTTTGGAACAGATACCTTGATCACCCGAATGACAAACGACATCAATCAGCTTCAGCTAGCTTTAGCAATGGTCATTCGTTTATTGATCAGAGCACCGTTTTTAAGTATCGGGTCAGTGGTCATGGCTTTTGTGATCGACTGGGAAGTAGGTCTGTTTTTCTTAGCATTATTGCCTATTTTCTCAATCATTTTATTTTTTATCATCAAAAAAACCGTTCCTCTCTACCAAAAAGTGCAAGAAAAACTAGATCAGCTCAATGAACACGTTAGTCAGAATCTTAGCGGTGTTCGTGTCATCCGCGCATTTGCGCAGACAAAAAAAGAAACAGAGAAGTTCGATAAAAGCACAAATGATCTAGCGAACAATTATTTACGTGTTTCCAATATCTCTGCCCTATTATCACCTGCTACAACCTTGATCATGAATGTCGGGATCATCTGTTTGCTGACAGTTGGCGGGATCAAAGTAAATATTGGTAGCTTGCAACAAGGACAAGTTCTTGCTTTGATCAATTATATGAATCAAATGCTTTTGGCACTGATCGTTGTTTCAAACCTCGTCGTGATCTTCACACGTGCCGAAGCTTCAGGAAATCGGGTGAAAGAGGTGCTAGACACAGAAAATTCGATTCTTGAAGCTGAGGTCAGTACTACTCCCGATTTTTCTTCTGAAGCAATTATCGCTTTTGACCATGTTGACTTCCGTTATACTCCTGATTCTGGTCTTTCTCTCCAAAATATTACATTTCAGCTGAAGCGAAATACAGTCCTTGGAATCATTGGTCCAACCGGAAGCGGGAAAACGACTTTGACACAATTGATTCCACGTTTCTATGATGTCAGTTCCGGTACAGTTATAATGGACGGAATGGATGTTCGTTCTTGGCAGCTGGATCATCTCCGTCAGCAAATTGCTCTTGTTCCCCAAACTTCTGTACTATTTACCGGGACTATTCGTGAAAACCTTCAATGGGGTAAGAAAGACGCCACAGAAAAAGAATGTTGGGAAGCTCTGAAAATCGCTCAGGCAGAAGAATTTGTCCGTCAGCTTCCAAATGGTTTAGATACAAAAGTCATGGAAAATGGGAAAAATTTCTCTGGCGGACAAAAACAGCGACTGACGATTGCAAGAGCTTTGATTGCCAAGCCAGCATTACTGATTTTAGATGACTCTTTAAGTGCGTTGGATTATCAAACAGACTTGGATTTGCGTAAGGCGCTACAGACTTATCTTGGCAGTACAGTGATTATTATCTCCCAACGTGTCCGCTCTATTCAAGAAGCACATCATATCTTAGTGATGGATCAAGGTAAGATTGCTGCTCAGGGTACCCATGAAGAATTACTTGCTCAATCAGCAGAATATCAGGAAATCGTCGCATCACAGGAGGAAGAATAGTTATGAAAGTAAAAAAATTATCCTTGCAGACGCTCCGCCGATTCATTCCTTACCTTACTGCCTATGCAAAAGACATTTGGCTAGCTGTGATACTAGGAATCATCAATGGGATTGCAACAGTTGTGATGACGTTACAAATTGGTCAAAGTATCGATCAAATGATTGGAGAAGGACAGGTCCGCTTCAATCGACTGTTCCATTTACTTATTCTATTCGGTGGTATCGTTTTAATCAACGTAGTCAGTCAATGGCTCATCCAAGTGTTAAGCAATCGGTTAGCTTACTTATCCGTTGCAAAATTAAGAAAAGATGCATTTGCTCATCTGAATCGATTGCCACTTCGTTATTATGATCAAAACTCCCACGGAAATATCGTCAGTCGATTTACAAATGATATGGACAATATTTCCATTGCAATTTCTGCGGCCTTCAATCAATTATTTTCTGGAGTGGCAATCATCATTCTTTCGTTTATTTTTATGATGCGTCTAAGTCCACTTCTGACATTGGTCGTTCTTTGTTCTACACCAATTATTTTCCTTGTGAGTTGGATCGTTGCTCGTGCTTCACAAACAAATTTCGATAGACAGCAAAGGATTATTGGGGATATCTCGGGCTTTGTGACCGAACGAATCGGTAACCAGAAAATCGTGAAAGCTTTTCAGCAAGAAGAAGCTAGTCAACAACAATTTGAACTGCTAAATGCTGATCTATATGAAAAAGGACAACGGGCACAATTTTCTTCTTCCTTGACAAACCCGTCTTCTCGTTTTGTAGATCACCTTGCTTATTTATCGATTGGTTTAGTTGGCGGCCTATTGGCATTGAAGAGTGGTTCGTCAATCACTGTTGGTGTGATTTCCAGCTTTACGATCTACTCAAGTCAGTTTTCTAAACCATTTATCGAACTTTCTGGAATCACGACACAACTGCAAACCGCTTTTTCTGGTCTAGAACGAGCATTTGATTTGATCGATCAGCCAGAAGAAAAGCCTGATTTGCCAGATGCCTATGCCTTGGAACCCAAAAATATCAAAGGAAAAGTCTCTTTTGATCATGTTTCTTTTTCTTATGACCCCAAGCAGCGTTTGATCGAAGATTTCAATTTTACTGCTTATCCAGGTCAAACCATTGCTATAGTAGGAAAAACAGGGGCCGGAAAATCCACACTTGTTAATTTGCTGATGCGTTTTTATGACACAACAAAAGGAACAATTACAGTCGATGACCATGACATCCGCTCTATCCAACGTGATACATTACGTAAAAGTTTTGGAATGGTGTTACAAGATACTTGGCTATTTGACAGTACATTGCGAGAAAATCTTCGTTTTGGGAATCCGGAAGCAAGTGACGCAGAAATCAATGATGCCCTAAAAGCCTCTTATATGTATGAATTTGTAGAACGTTTGCCGGAAAAATTAGATACTAAGATTGGCGGTCAAGGGTTAAAGATATCAGATGGACAACGCCAACTGTTGACGATTGCTCGAACGATGATCAGTAATCCCCCTATGTTGATCTTAGATGAAGCTACCAGCTCAGTCGATACATTGACAGAGAAAAAAATCCAACAAGCCTTCTTAGCAATGATGGAAGGAAAAACCAGTTTTGTGATTGCCCATCGCCTGTCCACAATCAAAAATGCGGACCAGATATTAGTGATGGATCAGGGAGCTATTGTCGAAATGGGCACCCATGATGAGCTGCTTCAAAAAGATGGTTATTACCGACGGCTCTATCAAGCACAATTCACAGCACAATAAAAACAAGCAGTCTTCTGGGATGGGAAGACTGCTTGTTTTTTATTTAGCGTGGATCGCTAAACTTCTTAAAATTTTTTTGTAAGGAATACTACGTCCTACGTAATAAATGGCAATTGATTGAATCGGTAACCATATTACTGTTTTTAACAGGCGGGGCGCCCAAACGACCCAGCTGAACAATGGCACATGGTACATCAACGCAAGCCATAATGGTGTCAAAAATAAGTTGATGATCAGCGTAACACTAAGCGTAGCCAGAATGGCATTTTTCCAAGTGATCTCTTTTCGATAGAAAAAGAATCCGTAGATTGCTCCTTCAATAAATGCATTCAATGTAAATCCAATAAAGAATGCAGATTTCGAGAAGAGGGCCATTCCTACTAAATCAGCTAAAACTGCGCCTATCCCTGACCAAAAAGGACCAAAAAGAATGCCCATGATCACTTGTGGAATAAATGTGACACTGATTTTAATAAATGGGGTCTCGATTGCTACCAGTCGGGACAAAGTGACCATCAATGCAATCAATAAGCCCATAATAGCAATCATACGTGCGTCTAACCGGTGTTTCTTCATTTTTAGCATCTCCTTTAAGAGCTGCTACATCGTATCATGCAGCGAATGCGAAAATAAAACCGCGAACATTACGTCCTTCGTCCAAGAGGCAACATCCCATCCTCTTAGCACTTAACGCTTTATTTTCTACTCTGTATTATTTTTGGGATCTTTTCCCACAGAAACTATAGCATATTTTCACATTTACTGCAAATACGAAAAACTAATATTATTGTTTATATTATCCAATACGTTCGTATTATATCGCATATTATCAGTTTGTTTAGCTTTTATAGCTACATATAGGCGAACATTAAACGTTATTTTTCCATACGCTTATCCATCAAAATGAAAGTGGACGCTTGTCTATTTCATGGACGATTCTTCGAAAATCTAGGAAGCCGGCTTCCAGTCCTCTTAGTAGCACCTCAGCTGTTCCGATATTCGTAGCTAACGGAATCTCATAGACATCAGATAAACGGATAAGTGCTGTTACATCTGGTTCATGGGGCTGTGCAGCCAGCGGGTCTCGAAGAAAAATCACCAAATCTAACTGATCCTCCGAAATCATGGCTCCAATTTGCTGATCCCCGCCTAACGGTCCGGATTTAAACCGATGGATCGGCAAGCCGGTTGCTTCCGTGATCCTCTGTCCAGTCGTCCCGGTAGCAAAAAGTTCATGTTTTTCCAATATTGTTTTATACGCTGTTGCTAATTTCACCATCATAGGTTTTTTTCGGTCATGAGCGATCAAAGCGATTTTCATAAGAGACACTCCTTTTGATATTGTTAACATACTTATTTACTCCAGTGTATCAGTTTTTATTTCTTATGGATATTTATTAAAGCTTAAAACTAGCACATTGACAAAAAAAAGAAAAAATTCTTGTTCAACATGACATTGAAGTTAGTTAACGCTTTCATTTATACTTTAAATAGTTAATAAAACTAAAAAAGAAAGTGTGGAACGTATTATGGTAGAAATGGCTCTGAAAAACGTATATAAAAAATATGACAATGCAGAAAATTATTCTGTAACTGATTTTAATCTATCAATCAAAGACCGTGAATTTATCGTTTTTGTTGGTCCTTCCGGTTGTGGAAAGTCAACTACTTTGCGAATGATCGCGGGACTGGAAGATATCTCTGAAGGAGAACTAAATATCGGCGGAAAAATCATGAATGACGTGGCACCTAAAGACCGTGATATTGCCATGGTTTTCCAAAACTACGCATTGTATCCTCATATGACTGTTTTTGATAATATGGCTTTTGGCTTGAAATTACGTAAATATGATAAAGCAGACATCAAAAAACGTGTGGACAATGCAGCAGAGATCTTAGGTCTGACAGAATACTTGAAACGAAAACCAGCTGCTTTATCTGGTGGACAACGCCAACGTGTGGCATTGGGACGGGCAATCGTTCGGGATGCAAAAGTCTTCTTAATGGATGAGCCATTATCAAATTTAGATGCTAAATTACGTGTAGCCATGCGTGCTGAGATTGCCAAACTTCACCAGCGTCTTGAAACAACGACCATCTATGTTACTCACGATCAGACAGAAGCAATGACTATGGCTGACCGAATCGTTATCATGAAAGACGGATTTATCCAACAAATCGGTACACCGAAAGAAGTTTATGATACACCCGTCAATATGTTCGTTGCCGGCTTTATTGGATCTCCTGCCATGAATTTCTTTAATGTGACATTGAAAAATGGTGTTATCACAGATGGACATGGGCTTAAGCTTCGTATTCCTGAAGGGAAAAACAAAGTATTAGTTGAAAAAGGTTATGAAGGAAAAGAAGTTATCTTCGGTATTCGTCCAGAAGACATCCACAGTGAACAAGTAGCCCTTGAAGCTTCACCTGAAGCCGTAGTCAAATCAGAAGTTGCCGTTTCCGAATTACTTGGAGCTGAAACGATGCTTTACACAAAAACTGGTTCTACTGAGTTCATCTCAAAAGTAGATGCAAGAGATTTCCATAAACCAGGCGAAATAGTCGACCTTGCCTTCAACATCAGCAAGGGCCACTTCTTTGATAAAGAAACAGAACAAGTCATCAAACTTCCATAAATTGCCCCCTGTTAGAGCTGTGCCAGAAGATGTTGGTGCAGCTCTTTTTAGGACAAAAAACTCTCATCTTAGAGGATTTATTATCCATTACTAGATGAGAGTTTTTTTTTGAGAGATCATGTCTAATATGTCGTTTTCTTCGCGTACCCTTGAATCGAATCTTTCCGATTTTCTTTTTTTGCTGCCGTAAATACGGGGATATCAAAATATTTGCTGAGTGTTCCTGCTATAAAATAAGCAATATTATAATCAACTAAACTGTGGATGAGCCCACCAATCCCCATCAAGATGAATACTGTATAAAAATATCCTTGAGAATAATATGTTTCAGGCATATTACCAATAAAGTAAAAGATGCTGACTACTAGCATTTCTGCTAAAGAATGAATCACACCGATCACAAAATTGAACCCTTGGAAACGCCAATTAGCAAAAGTAAACTGTCCATTTTTTAAAACGATACTCGGATGCTTTTGCAAGTACCAAGCCCCAATCAACGCAAACACAAGATGTGACAATGCTCGCAATGCGATGATAACCGGCGTTGTTAAAAAGAAACCAAATGTCGTACCTAGCGCAACAGCCACTGCAACTCCTGGTGTAAAAAACATCGCAATAAATAATGGCACATGAGACGCCAAAGTAAAGGAAGCTGGTGGAATCATGATTTTAGGCATGACCATTGGGATAATGACCCCCATCCCAATCAATAAAGCAGAAATCGTTAGTTTTCGAACTGAATTTTTTCTCATTTTTTCTCTCTCCTAATATGTCTTGACACATAAATGTCGACTTAGTATAACTCACTTACTAATAACTGTCAAGACACATATTCTTTTCTAAATCCATACAAAATGAGTGTGAGTATCAAGTATAAGAATTTTTTGATTAAGAAACAAAAATAGGAGATGTGACAAAATTTGTGTCACATCTCCTTGTTCGGCATAATAGTGGTCAAAAGCTTGTATCAAGTAATAAGACCAACTAACTCAAAAACATGAGAAGCTGTTTTTTGAAATTGTTCCTTGTGACTTAGGGTTAAACGGCAGGCCCACAACCTCTTTCTTAAACGGTGTTCAAAAGCTTGCATCTGCGGTAATAAGCCCAAACAAACGAAAAACATGAGGAACTATTTTTGTTTGGCTGTTCTTATTACTTGATGCAGGACAGCTTTTTCACAACTTCTGTCACAACCTCTTTTTTTACTGCATATTTTCTGACATCGCATTGCTTAATGCGGCGAATTCTTGTAATGACAAAGTCTCCCCACGACGTTTTGGATCGATTCCAGCTGTTTCCAAGCTTTTTGCTAACCATGCTTTTGTCTGGTCATCTTTGCCATACGAATGCTGCAAGTTATTCCAAAGCGTTTTTCTTCTTTGCTGAAATGCCGCTTTTGTCAATCGGAAAAATGCTTTTTCGTCTGTCACTTCGACTGCCGGTATATCTCTTCTTGTCAGTTTCAAAATCGCTGAATCTACATTTGGCTGAGGGACAAATACTGTTTTTGGTACGATGAATGCTAAACTGGCTTCCATATAATATTGAACAGCAATCGATAATGAACCATAAGCTTTCGTTCCTGGTTCAGCAGAGATACGATCAGCTACTTCTTTTTGCATCATGACGACTAGTTCATCCACAACCAAATCTGATTCAAGAAAATGCATCATGATCGGTGTCGTAATATAGTAAGGTAAATTCGCTACGACTTTTAACGGAAGCTCCTCATGAAATGTTTCTCTAACAGCTGTTGACAAATCGGTCTTTAAAATATCTTGATGTACAATAGTCACATTGTCATAGGGTTGCATCGTATCAGCCAATACAGGGATCAAACGATCATCGATCTCAAATGCTACGACTTGTTTTGCATGCTTGGCTAATTGTTCCGTCAATGCACCGATTCCTGGTCCAACTTCGATCACGTTCGTATGTTCATCTATTTGCGCAGTTTCTACGATTTTCCTTAAAATATTTGGTTCAGTCAGAAAATTTTGTCCTAAACTTTTTTTAAATGAAAAACCATGTTTCAATAAAATCTCTTTTGTTCTAGAGGGTGTCGCAATTTCACGATATTCACTCATGTTGTTCCTCCACTATTTTCATTGCTTGGGCGAGTTCTTTCGGCGTAATACGAAACATCTTCAAACGTTTTTCCAATTGTTTGCCGTTCGTGTAACCGATGCGCAACTCGTCACCTAGTTTTTCTCGTTTTTCTTTTGCTTGTGCCCCAGCTATTAAACCATAGTCTAAAAGGTCTTGTCTAGTGATTTCAGAAACAGCCGTTTGGGAAATGTCTGGCGTCACGACCTTTTTCAATGCTTCTAAAATAGCAGCATCACTTGCATGCTCGACACCAAGGCTTCCCTTTTTCTTTGGTTTAGCTTGTGTGCGCGGCAAAAAAGCATGTTTTGCCTGAGGAACAGCTTCCATAATGATTTTTCTTATTTTTTCTCCCGAAAAATCAGGATCGGTAAAAACGATCACTCCACGAGTCTCTTGGGCATGTTCAATTTGCATCAGAATCTCTTCATTGATTGCAGACCCTATTGTTTCTATCGTATCTGCATCAACTACTTCCCGCAGCCTTCTTGTATCGTCTTTTCCTTCAACGACTATAATCTCTTGGATCTTCATCTTATCCATGTTCGCTTAGACCAAATAATCGGTGCGTATTTGTCCATGTTTGGGCAGCCACTTCTTCTGTCGGAAGATTCCGAAGTTCAGCAATCTTTTCTACTGTATAACGAGTATAGCCTGGTTCATTCCGCTTTCCTCTAAAAGGAACTGGTGCCAGATAAGGGGCATCTGTTTCCACAAGTAATCGTTCGATTGGTACATTTGCTGCAGCCTCTTGGACGTCTAATGCTTTTTTGAAAGTGACGACACCGCTAAATGAAATATGCATCCCTAAGTCAAGAAATCGTTTTGCCCATTCATAATCACCACTGAAACTATGCATGATTCCACCGATATCTCGAACATCTTCTTCTTTTAGGATTTGATACGTGTCTTCAAGTGCTTCTCTAGTATGAATACTGATTGGTAGGTTCATTTCTTTTGCGATAGCAATCTGTCTGCGAAATACTTTATCTTGGACTTCTTTCGGGTCTTCCATCCAATGATAATCCAAGCCAATTTCCCCTAATGCTACAACCTTTGGTAAAGTCAATTGTTCTTGTAATTTATTTTCGATTTCTTTCGTATAACTGCCAGCCTCTGTCGGATGCCAGCCGATAATACTGTATATATTTGGATAGTCATGGCTTAATTGCAAAGACTTTTCAATCGTTGGCGTATCGAAGCCCACGACCGCCATTTTCGTTACCCCCATTTCTTGTGCTCGCTGAATCGTTTCTGGAATATCTTCATTGAACTGTTCAGCATTTAAATGGGTATGAGAATCAAATATCATGTTTATCTCTCCTTTTCATTCTTACTTTAGCACATAAGCACTACTTGCAGAAGTAGCAAAAATCAAAATAGAAGAACTTGTTTTATTGAAATAGAAAAAGCACGAAGATCTAGAGGACCTAGTTCGTACTTTTTCTGTCTGTTGTTGAAATATTTTACTCTTCTGAGCGTTTTTTCTTTTTTTGATAATAGACTGGGATACCTATCAAGGTAACACCTATACCGATCAATGCTAATTTCGTTTGCGTCATCATCGTCATACCTAAAATGAAAATAGCGCCGAGAATCGCAATAATCGGAACGATTGGATAAAGTGGTACTTTATATGGACGTGGCAATTCCGGCGCTTTTTTTCTTAAAATAAAGACACCGATAAAAATCAGTAAACTGAATAGCCACATCACAAAAATCAACATATCTGTTAAAAAGTCGAAAGAACCAAGGCTCATCATAATACAAGCTACTGCTAACTGGAAAATCGCAGGAACATAAGGAACCGTAAACTTCTTTGAAAGCTTTGTCAGCTGTTTACTGAAAGGTAGCTCGTCTTCTAAAGCCATCGCATAAGGCACACGGATCCCAGTTAGTGTATAACCGTTCAATGCACCGTATACCGAGATCAAGATCCCAATAGTGACCAGCTTTCCACCGATTCCCCCAAAAATGACGTCTGATGCTTCAGAAGCTGCATTCAAATTACCGGCAAGATGATCAATCGGCAAAGTTTTCAAAAAAACAAAATTGATCAATAGATAAACGACTGTTACAAAACTCAAACCAAGAATAATTGCTTTAGGCAAATCTTTTTCCGGCCGTTTCATTTCCCCTGCCATTGCACCGACACCTAACCAGCCGTCATAAGCAAATAACGTTGCTAACAACGCACTGCTCAATCCTTCGACAAAAGTAACATCTTTTCCAGCTTCGATTGGAAATAACTGGACAGTTCCTTGTCCTGGGGTCAATAATCCCCATATGACAATCACAGCAATTGGTATTAATTTAACAATCAACGTCACTGATTGTACAGAAGCACCGACTTTTGTCCCTAACAAATTCAACCCTGTCACAGAAACAGCGGTGATCACTGCAATCAACAAAAGATAATCGGTAGATAATTGTAATAAGTTCGTCAATTGTGTCGCAAAGATAATCGATAATGCAGCAATATTAGCAGGAAAGTAAATCAAGCTTTGCGCCCATCCTAATAAAAAGCTGGGCAATTTTCCATACGCAGCTTCAATATATTTTACAGCTCCACCAGTTTCCGGGATTGCTGTAGCTAATTCAGCCACTGTCAATCCAGCACAGATCGTTAAGAAACCACCCAAAAGCCAAGCTAGCAATGTCAAACTTGTAGACTGAGTACTAGCAGTAACAGCAGCAGTTTTGAAGAAGACGCCTGCACCGATCACGGTTCCCATAACGGTAGCTAATGCGCCAAACAGATTGATTTCTCGTTTTAGTTTGCCTTTCATTCCCATCCTCTTTCTTCTTTGAAATTTGGTATAATTTTCAGTATAACTGAGAATATTTTAATTTACCATTCTTTTTTCTCCACTTTCAGTGAAAAACTCCCTCTTAAGACGGATGTATTTCTTTTTTATTTTTCGTATACTAAACCTACCTTTTCCACGAAGGAGGAACAGTTTATGGATTTTAAGCGTTCTTATCCGAAATTAGCAGATTATTTATCCAACCGGGTCGATTTTTCCCGTAAAGAACAACAGCAGTCCCGTTGGCATTGGTTCACATTAATTTTATTTGGATTAATGACTGTTGCAACGTTATCACAAAAACTAATATTGCTGACTTTGTTCATCGCAATCGTTGCATTGATCAAAGGTCCTGTGATGATCTTGTGGGGGATGTTGTATTCCTTTTTGGTTGGGCTTTTTCCGCCTATCGGTATTTTGCTTTCAGCGATTTTCTTTTTATTGAATATCGGAACATTTACAAAGAACTGGCGGATGACCTTAGTCGGGATCTATTTTTATTTCTATCCTTTTGGAGTGATGGCACTTAGTGAAGTCATGCATTGGGATAATCATTGGTTTATAGCTGGCTCCTTGCTTTTAGGCTTGATCTTGTTACACGTGATGTTGACAAAGCTCTATCAACATTATGGTATCGGACGTACGATTTTCTGGTATGTCTTTTCGATCCCATTTGCACTGCTTACTGCTCTCTTACCAAGCCGTTTGAAGACAAAAATAAAAGGTTACCATAAAATCAAGTGATAGGATTTTTACAAAATAAAGAAAACAATCATCGAAGTCAAAGCCGATGATTGTTTTTTTATCTATATTTTCAATCACACATATAAGAACACAAACTAATTGAACATAAAGTGATAGAACTTAGAATTAACACATCAACGCTACTGTTAGATATAAATATAGATGTAACAAAGTCATTGCATTCAAACTTTATGAATGTAAGGATAATAAAAAAGAGTACCAGATGAATCAATTAAAATCTGCCCGACCCTTTATCATTATGCTTTTTTTCTGTTTTTACGATTCCTATCCTATTCCTGAATAATTCATACTTTTAATTAAAACCATGTGAAACTGCCTCACGGCAGCTTACAATTACTTTTTCATCTTCACCCGTTAAGTGATGAAAAAAGAACCCCTTTCTGCTATGGTTAAAGTGACTAAACCAACCAAAAGAAAGGAGTTCTTTTCATGACTAGCTTACACAAAAACCAAGTAAAATTCAATTCAAATATCACTATTTCTCATACAGGTGGTCAATTATCGAGTGATTCGGGTCTCGTCCTAGTGAAAGAGCTGATGAACATCTTTGGTTTTTCTGAACTGGCTAAGCAACACATTCACATTGAAGACGAACGAGCGTATTTTACTCATGACAACTTATCCATACTTGAGCAGTTCATTATGCAATTAATTGCTGGTTACTCAGCTGATTCTGCAGCTAATCTCCTGAGACAAGATCCTGTGTTTAAAGCTGTTTTAGATAGGAAAGAACTCGCTTCTCAATCTTCACTTTCCCGATTTTTAGATCGACTATCTGAGGAGAATATCCATGAACTTCAAGCTTTGAACCAAGAACTTATCGATAAAGCACGCCTCATCCGTAATGATACGGAATTAATCATTGATTTAGATTCGACCCATTCAGATACATTTGGTCACCAAGAACAAACGAATTATAATACACACTACCAAACCTATGGTTACCATCCATTGGTAGCTTTTGACGGATTGACTGGTGACTTCTTAAAAGCTGAACTACGTTCAGGAAATCAATATACATCAAAAGGCGTAAAGGAGTTTCTCACACCTTTATTAGAGCACTATAATCACTCTCTACCAAACACTGACATCTTGGTTCGTGGAGACAGCGGGTTCGCTACACCTGGTGTGTATGATTCGTGTGAATCAAAAAAGAGTCATTATGTTATTCGACTGAAGAATAATCGTAGACTAGGTCAAATAGCTGAGAAATCAGTACTTTATGGCGATAATCAAAAGTGGGAAGAACGAGAAGTTCAGTACTTCTCGATCACTTATCAAGCACAATCCTGGTCACAAAGTCGTCGCGTGTGTATACGCTCAACACGTGAAGCGGGCGAACTACTCTTTCGACATGAATTTATCGTGACGAATCTATCAGAAAATGTTTCTCCTGATACCATCTTTTCTATCTATGCCAAACGTGGCACAATGGAGAACTTCATTAAAGAAGCGAAAGCTGGCTTTTACTTTGACAAAACAGACAGTCCTCGCTTTTTGGAGAATCATGTCCGAATGATGCTCAGCTTGATAGCTTACAACTTAGTCAACTTCTTAAGAACGATTGGCTTTGAAGAAGTCCAAAAGGGAATGACCATTCATTCTATTCGATTGAAGTTTCTGAAAGTTGCTGGGAAATTAGTCCAAACGGGTAGACGAGTCTATCTCAAATTATCTAGTTATCATGTGTATCAGAATGAATTCTACAGGGTCTTTGCTCGCCTGAGGCGAGCCAGTCAATGGATCTAATCCAACAATCTAACGATTTTTTTACTGGGAAGTTATCCAGGGAGAAGTATGCTCAAAATGCCTTACACCCAAAATTTATTCCTCAATATTTTTGAACAGTGAATGTTTGAAGTAACTTTTTAGTCAAAATCAGTTGATAGGGATATTAGTGATACATATTTCAATAAAATGTGCCAAAGAATTAAAGCTATGAATTATTCAGGCCTATTAGTATTATTCTAAATTAACAAAAATCAGCGAAGCTCGTACTTCTTTTTCTAGGATTTATTTTGGATAGTTCTCTGTTTCTGTATTATATGATTGGCTTCGAGTAATAAGAAGGAATTTACGAAAATTGCTTCTCAAATTTCGGAAAAAGGGGGTATGACACAACTAGTGTCATACCCCCTTTGAATTTCTATGCGATTTCTGAGCCATTTGGCATGGATTTTGGTGCTTCGATCACTTGTAAAGAGCCATCTGGTGCTTCTGCAGAAAGGATCATTCCTTGACTGATTTGTCCACGCATCTTTCGTGGTTTCAGATTTGCTACAATGACGACTTTTTTCCCGATCAATTCGCTTGGATCAGGATAAAATTCAGCGATTCCTGACAAGATTTGACGGTCTTGGCTGTCTCCAGCATCTAGTCGGAATTGCAGCAACTTATCTGCCCCTTCTACTTTTTGACAGTTGATGACTTCTGCTACTTTTAGTTCTACTTTTTCAAATACATCAAATTTGATTTGTTTTTCTTTCGTTGAAACAAGTTCTGTTTCTTCTGGATCCCATTTGACTGTATCTTCGTTTGTTTGAGTACCTTCAGACATTTTTTCTTGAATAAAAGCAACTTCTTCTTCCATATCTAAACGTGGGAAGATTGGTGTACCTTTTGCAACTACTTTTGTTCCTGAAGGAAATTCGCCAAAGTGTAATCCTTCAAGATTCATTGTTTCAGAGTCCAATCCTAGTTGATTGAAGATCTTCTCTGGCGTTTCTGTCATGATTGGCTGAAGTAATATCGCTGCGATACGCAAAGATTCAGCTAAATGGATCATGACACTATTCAATTCAGCTTTCTTTTCTTCGTCTTTTGCTAATACCCATGGTTCTGTTTCATCAATGTATTTATTTGCACGAGAAATCAGCACCCAGATTTCAGCCAACGCTGTATTGAATTCCATTTTTTCCATTGCATCATGGTAACGTCCGACAACGTTAGCAGCCGTCGTAGACAGTTCACTGTCAAATGGAGTGACAAGTGAGGCATAGTCAGGAACGAGTCCATCACAATATTTGTTGATCATAGCAATCGTTCGATTCAATAAGTTCCCTAGATCATTTGCCAGATCATAATTGACACGGGAAACAAAATCTTCTGGCGTAAAGACACCATCTGACCCAAACGGTACAGCACGAAGCAAATAATAACGAAGTGCATCTAAACCATAACGTTCCACAAGCATTTCAGGATAAACGACATTTCCTTTTGATTTAGACATTTTTCCGTCTTTCATCAATAGCCAGCCATGCCCAAATACTTTTTTAGGTAGAGGCAAATCAAGAGCCATCAACATGATTGGCCAATAGATCGTATGGAAGCGAACGATTTCTTTACCGACCATCTGAACATCTGCAGGCCAGTATTTTTCGAATAGACTTTCATCTTCGGAGCCATATCCTAGTGCAGTAATATAATTGGATAATGCATCGATCCATACATACACCACATGTTTCGGATCACTCTTGACTGGTACCCCCCAAGTAAAGGTTGTTCTTGAAACTGCAAGATCTTCTAATCCTGGTTTGATAAAGTTGTTGATCATTTCGTTTTTACGAGATTCTGGCTGGATGAATTCGGGATGTTCTTCATAGTATTCCAACAGACGGTCTGCGTATTTGCTCATGCGGAAGAAGTATGATTCTTCTTTTACCAATTCTACTTCGTGTCCACTTGGCGCTTTACCACCGATCACATTACCTTCGTCATCTTTGTACACTTCTGCAAGTTGTGTTTCTGTAAAGAATTCTTCGTCAGAAACAGAGTACCAGCCTTCATATTCACCTAAGTAAATATCTCCCTGTTCTAATAAACGATCAAATATTTTTTGAACAGCTGCTTTATGGTAATCATCTGTCGTTCGAATGAATTTATCATAACTGATATCAAGCGTTTTCCATAATTTCTTGACATCAGCCGCCATTTTATCTACATATTCTTGCGGTTTTACACCTAGTTCTTCTGCTTTGGTTTCGATTTTTTGACCATGTTCATCCACTCCAGTAAGATAAAACACATCAAAGCCCATCAACCGTTTATAACGAGCAATTGCGTCACATGCAATCGTAGTATACGAGTTGCCGATATGAAGTTTGCCGCTTGGATAATAGATTGGCGTAGTGATATAAAAAGTTTCCTTTTCTGCCACGGGGCTCTTCCTCCTTTATCGCATGATGCGAATTCGTTTCCTTGCTAGTATACCATAAAAAAAGCATGCTGTTAGCTTTTTTTCAAAATGAAAAAGACTGGATAAACGACTTCTATCTACGTTCAATCTATCCTTTAAAAGGATGAATAGGTTGAATAAATGCAGGTTTTTGTTTTGTTTCATATCTAGTAAAAAACGGCTTTTTATTTCTCCTCTCACACATGGTATAATAAAGACTATCTATCTTAGTAAGGGACTGGAACAATCATGCAGAAGAAACATCTTTTTTTTACACTTAGTATTGCTTTTCTTTCATTAGCACATTTAATATTCAGCTATTTTTATATTCGTATGTATGGTTATTTTAACCTCCATGGGCATTTGAACAGTTTTATGACAGCAGCTTGGATTTTGCGTTTTATCATTGACGTATATATCGTTATTTGTGGCTTCTTTGCCATTCGTGAAGAGCGGTATAAAGTATTGCCGTTTTATCTGCTTTTCTTTTTATTCAATCTCATACTTCCATTTATTTTTCATATTTAAATGATAACCTAGATTTTCCAAGTAAATCCTTGGTTTTTTTTCAGAGTCTGCTACAATAAGGTAAAAAGTACTTTTACTGTCAATGGAGGTGGTCAGATGAACCGTTTTGCTTCTAAAGAAGAAGAAAAATTATATTATGAACATGAAGCTAGTGAAGAAGAATTTCTTAACTGGTATCAAAAACAGGAACGTCCAGAATATGACAAGCCCTCTTTGACTGTCGATATCGTACTGATGTGCTATAACAAAGAAGAAGATCAGCTGAAAGTTTTGTTGATCCAAAGAAAAGGGCATCCTTATCGAAATTCATGGGCATTGCCTGGTGGCTTTGTCCAAAAGGATGAGTCAACTGGAGAAAGCGTCTTAAGAGAAACAAAGGAAGAAACTGGTGTGGTTATTTCAAAAGAAAATATTGAGCAACTGCATACATTCAGTACGCCTAATCGAGATCCGCGAGGCTGGGTCGTCACAGTCAGCTACTTAGCCTTTATTGGAGAAGAACCGCTAATCGCCGGAGATGATGCCAAGGAAGTACGCTGGTTCACACTAGAACGTCATAGTAACAAGATCCATTTATCTAGCGGAGAAGTGGCTATCTCGCTTGATTTAGTCACTGGAGAGTCTTCTGGCAAAGATACTTTGGCTTTTGACCATAGTCAAATCATCTTGAAAGCATTCAACCGTGTAGTCAATAAAATGGAACACGAGCCGCAAGTTCTACAAGTTTTAGGTAAAGATTTCACGATTACGGAAGCTCGAAAAGTATTTGCTAAA
Organism: Enterococcus sp. DIV1411a; assembly: GCF_050531945.1. Lineage (NCBI taxonomy): Bacteria > Bacillati > Bacillota > Bacilli > Lactobacillales > Enterococcaceae > Enterococcus > Enterococcus sp. DIV1411a. The sequence goes on from NZ_CP172892.1 coordinate 1,982,889, forward strand.
TTCTTAGGGATCGATTATAAAACGATCGATCATTCCAATTTTAAGAAAGCTATGCTCCAATATTTCGATGAGATCGGTGAACGTCCTGTAGGAATCGGCCGTCCTTCAAAAATCTATCAGCTCAAGCCGGGGCACCATGAATAAGGTTGTGAACAAAAGATTCAGACCTAATCATTCAAGAAAAAACGCAAAAACAACTCTTTGCGAGTTACGTTTTTTGTTTCAGAATTTTGATGTATTCGTAAACTTTCTGAATAAAAAATTAACAATAGCAGAAAAAGCTCGTACGAACTTTTTCTGCTATTGTTTTATTGGTTTGTCATAATTAGTGAGCTTTTCTTCAAAAGAAAAATTCCTAGAAACAAAAGTCATTAAGACTTTTTATTAACAAGGCGAACCCTAACGCTCCTATCAGTTTCATTCATTTTTTATCCCTTGATAACCGAATGTCTGCCCATTTCTTCTACTACTTGACTCTTTCTTACGGAATTGCTTTCTTCTGCTCCGTCGGTATTGATCAAAAGAAATTTTTTATTATACCATTGGGACTTATAACGCAATTTTGTTATTAATTTATGCCAGTCATGAATAGAAAAATCAGCATGTGCTTCTTCTTTTGGAAAAGATTCTACAAATAAGTAGTCATATTGTTTGACCAATTTCCCAGATAATTGTTCAAGATAATCTTCTCGCTGGTTCTTTTGTTTCAGATAAAGATCCATTACTTTTCTCTTTTGTTTCTGATAATTGCTTGCCTGATCTAACCTGATCTTTCTATGGTGAGCGGAGCGGACTTTCACATTCAATTTCCGCTGTGCATGTTGCAGCTTTTCTTCTGTCTGGTGAAATTTTGGTAAAGTTACTTCTAGAGGACGAGATGTTTGGATCAATGTCTTCGGATGATAGGCGATCCCGATCCATTTAGCTAAAGATTCTTTTTTTACTGACGAAACATCACAAAGTAGTGCGACATAAAATTCTTCATTATATCGAGCAGAAATCGTAGCGGAGCGAATCGATCCTTCAACTGGCCGATGCTGATTTATTTTGATTAGTTCTTTTTGTTTTGGTAACTTTAAGTAGCCATTTTCCAGATAGATCGTACGGGTTTGGTTGTTGGTCGTATAAGATTGCCACATACTTTTTTTCGTTTTAAGCTTTGGGAAGCTGGCACGTCCCTTGAAATAATTGCGAAAAGCCCGATCCAAATTAAGCTGTGCATTTGCTAAAGCAAGACTGTCTACTTCTTTTAAGAATGGGTATTCTTTTTTTAATGTAGCGGGTGTAAGCGAAAAATTGGCTACTCCTGTTTGTTGCCAACTTTTCTGCCGCTTTTTCAGCAAATGGTTATAGGTAAATCGAGCACATCCAAAAGTACGAATCAATTGCTGTTTTTGTTCTTCTGTCGGATACATACGGAATTTAAAAGCTTTTAGCATCTATGTCCCTCCTAGTTAGCAACCAGAAGAGATTCCTTTTGTCGTTTTAGTTTTTTTGCGTAATATGGGACTTCCTGCTCAGTTGCATAGACAAAATGTTCTGGTGCGATTTCACGAAGTTGACGTACTTGTCCGTCATCTGGTTCAGGTTGATATTTGATTCTTCTGCGTTTTCTCTCATGGTCTGGATCTGGTAGAGGAATAGCAGATAACAAACTTTCTGTATAAGGATGGACACCGTGATTATAGATTTCATCACTTGTTCCCATCTCTAATAACAAGCCGTTATGCATTACACCGATTCGGTCACTAATATGTTTAACCATCGACAAATCATGTGCAATAAATAGATAGGTCAATTGATGTTCTTTTTGGAGATCTTGCAACAAATTGACCACTTGGGCTTGGATCGACACATCTAGTGCAGAAATTGGTTCATCACAAATGATAAAACGCGGTTTTACTGCCAATGCTCGTGCAATACCAATACGCTGGCGTTGCCCACCTGAAAATTCATGAGGATAACGAGTACCGTGGCTTGGATTCAATCCAACAGTTCTCAATAGATCATCGACTTTTTTTGCACGCTCTTCAGATGATTTAGCTAGTCCATTAACATCAATTCCTTCGGCGATAATATCTCTGACTTTCATCCGAGGATTCAACGAAGCATATGGATCTTGGAAAATCATCTGAACATCATGCCGGAATTTCGTCAAACCTTTTTTATCTTTGATCTTCGTTATATCTTGACCGTCGAATAATATCTCACCATCAGTAGGTTCATTCAAGCGAATGATCGTACGGCCAGTAGTGGATTTTCCGCTTCCAGATTCTCCAACTAAACCGAATGTTTCTCCTTCATAGATGTGAAAGCTGATGTCATTTACAGCATGTACTTCATTCTTTTTTCCTACATTGAAATACTGTTTCAATCCTTTAACTTCAAGTAGTTTATTTGGCATCAGCAATTCCTCCTTGACCGTAAGTATGTTTTTGTTTCTCTTTAAAGATAGCCCAGCGACGTTGGATTTCTTCTGGCGGTGTCACTTTGGGTGCCTGCGGAGCAAGTAGCCAAGTTGCTGCCTTGTGTGTTTTTGATAGTTCAAAAAATGGTGGTTCTTGTTCTGCATCGATTTTCATCGCGAATTCATTTCTTGGGTAGAATGCGTCTCCTTTTGGCGGGTTCAATAAATCCGGTGGAGAACCAGGAATGGCATACAATCGGTCGTTCGCACTGTCTAATGTCGGCATTGACCCAAGCAGTCCCCAAGTATAGGGATGTTGCGGGTTGTAGAAAATCTCTTCGGATGTTCCAACTTCAACGATTCTTCCCCCATACATAACAGCTACACGGTCAGCAACGTTCGCTACTACACCAAGGTCATGAGTGATAAAGATGATTGATGTATCGATTTTTGTCTGAATTTCTTTCAGCAGTTCCAAAATTTGTGCTTGGATAGTCACATCAAGTGCTGTTGTGGGTTCATCAGCAATCAGGATTTCTGGATAACATACCAGTGCAATCGCGATCACGATCCGTTGACGCTGACCTCCTGAGAACTGATGCGGATAACTGTTGATACGTTTCTCAGCTTCGGGTATTCCAACTAATTTAAGCAATTCTAATGCAGCTTTTTGTCCCTCTTTTTTTGAAACTTTATTATGCTTTCTAAGGGACTCAGCGACTTGCTTCCCAATGGGCATCGTCGGATCTAAAGAGGTCATTGGATCTTGGAAAATCATCGCTATTTCTTTACCACGGATTTTTTGCATCTCTCTTTCTGATTTTCCAACGATATCGTTACCTTTAAAGAGGATTTGACCAGCATCTATATTGGCGTTGCTTGACAGCAAGCGCATGATGCTTCTGGTCGTCACTGATTTTCCACTTCCAGATTCCCCAACGATCGCTAATGTTTCTCCTTTATTCAAATGAAAATTGACACCGCGAATCGCTCGTACCTTTCCAGCATACGTATCAAAAGAGATTTCTAAGTCTTTCACTTCTAAAATTTTCGTCATCGTCTTCACTCTTTCATTTTAGGATCAAAGGCATCACGCAATCCATCAGCAAGTAAGTTAAAGCCAATCATGATAACCGATAAAGTTACTGCCGGAATCCATAATAGATAAGGCAGATACAGGAATGTCTTGTACCCTTCGCTCAACATCGTTCCTAATGAAGCTGACGGAGGCGTAAGACCTAAACCGATAAAGCTTAAAAAGGCTTCGAAGAAAATAGCAGATGGAATACTAAACATCATTTGAATAATAATGACACTAGAGATATTCGGCAAAATATGTTTGAATGCAATTTTCATTCTTGATTCACCTAATGTCAATCCAGCTAAAACATATTCTTGATCTTTTAATTTCATTGTTTGTGCACGAACGATACGTGCCATTGGTATCCAGTTTGTGATGGCCATAGCAGCCACGATTGAAAAAATTCCTGGTTCAAAAACGACCAACATCAAAATCATGACAACGAGGTTTGGAATTCCTGACAAGATTTCCAAAAAACGTTGCATCACGTTATCGACACGTCCGCCTAACAAACCAGAAACCAACCCGTAAGCTACACCAATCGTTACATCTAGTAATGCAGCAATAAATGCGATCAGCAACGAGATTCTCGTTCCCATAAATAAGCGGCTTAATACATCACGTCCCAAACCATCTGTTCCTAAAAAGAAATTTACGTTTGAAGGGACGTTTGCTTGAGCATATTTATCAACAAGTTCACCACCGACCATTGCTTTTCCATTCAATCCATCGATATTGATTCCCGGAATACGAGGAGGCAAATTGATATAAGCCACGTTTTGGGCAGTTGGATCATGAGGAGAAACAAAGATTGTGATCACAGAGATCAAAATGATGACCAATAGTAAAACCATTGAAATAACGGCAGCTTTGTTTTTCTTTAAACGGCGCCATGAATCTTGGATAAAATTCAAAGAAGGTGCAGTAATCTGTTCACGTTCTTCTTCGGTATTTTTTTGTAATGGAAGAAACTCATCCGTAGGGATATCTGCGACTGTTTCATAACGCTTTGGTATCATTTCCATTTATCCTCGGCTCCCTTCTGAAACACGAATTCTTGGATCAACTAGACCGTACAACAGATCCACGATCAAAATAACAAAAATCAGCATAAATGAGTAAAGGATCGTTACAGCCATGATCGTAGGATAATCATTTGTTGTGATTGACTTAACGAATTGTTCCCCGATACCAGGAATAGCAAAGATATTTTCTACCACCAGTGATCCGGTCATCAATGCTACAGCTAACGGTCCTAATAAAGTCATCAATGGAATCAAACTATTTCGAAGACCATGTTTAAAGGCGATTTCCCAACGGCTCAATCCTTTTGCTTTTGCTAATTCCACATAATCACTATGCAGTACTTCCACCATTTCCGTACGGATAAACCGAGCAGAGTCAGCAAGCGGCGACATGGCCAACGCAATTGTTGGTAAGATTGTGTACACAAAGCCATCCCATTTTGCGATTGGCAAAACTTGTAATTTGATTGCAAAGATATATTGTAATAAAACAGCAAATACAAAGTTTGGAATGGAACGACCTAATATCGCTACGAGTGTAGAAGATGTATCTGCCCATGTATTTTGCTTCATGGCAGAGATCGTTCCTAAAATCGTTCCTAGGACTGTTCCAAAGATAATTGCCTGTAACCCTAATTGCAAGGATGGTCCGATTCTTCCAGCTAACAAATGTGCGACTGGCTGGTTTTTAAATTGGAAGGAAATTCCAAAATCTCCTTGAAGCAAATTAGAAAGATAAATCCCATATTGTACGATAACTGGTTTATCCAAACCGACTTGTTTATTTAGCATCTCGATTGTTTCAGGACTCAAACGTTCCTGATTCGTATATGGCGTGCCCGGCAGCAATTGCATCAAGAAAAAGGTGATTGTTGCAATTAACCAAAGCGTGATGATCATGAAAAAGACACGTTTTAATACATATTTGATATAACTATTCACTAATGTTTCCCCCTAGCTTTTGACTTCTGACAGATGTTTCGCTACATTATTAGATAATGAACCAAAAATAAAGGAGCAATCAAATGAAAAAAAAATCTATCCCCTACGCAGTAGCTTTTCTACTGATTCTGGTTATTTTAATAAAAAATCTCATCAACCATTCCTTTACACTCATTCAATTATCTAATGATCTATTCTTATGGTCATTGCCGTTTCTGATTATCGGCGGTTTTTTATGGGTCTTTTCTTCGGGTTTCTTCGATCATTTTCAGCGATCGGTCCATCTTGCACGAACAAGGAACCGAAAGAAAAAACCAGAATTTTCCTCGCTCTCGTCTGCCAGCTACGGTATGTACAGCTTTTGGCTGATCATTGCCGGAATACTAATTGCTCTTTCTGCTATTTTCATGCTTTTTTCTTTGTTAGGATAAGTGAATATGAGAACGAGGTTGCGACATTTGCCGCAGCCTCGTTTTTTCTCATGCTCACGGTATTAACGATTATTCTTCAACGTATGTCCATTTGTAATCCCATGAAGCGCCTGCCGCATGGTGAACGATACCTTTGATTTTTTCATTCACTAGGTGACCTTCTGCTTTTTGGTACACCGGAACGACACCCATATCATCAGAGATGATCTTGATTGCTTTTTGGAAATCATCCCAACGGGCTTGTTCATCGCCAGCGTCTGTTGATGAAGCTGCTTTAACTGCTTCGTCATATTCTGCATTGCTCCAGCGACCACGGTTGTATGAATTACCTGTGACAAACAAATCAGTAAAGCTGCTTGGGTCTGCATAGTCAGCAGCCCATCCGCCTAGTACTGCGTCAAAATCACCCGAAGTTGAGCGGTCAAGACGTACAGAGAATGGAACAGGTGTTGGTTTGACTGTTACGCCATCCAAGTTTTCTTGGATTGAGTTTTGAACATATTCGATTACTTTTTTCGATGAATCATCATCAGAAGCCATCAAATCAAATTCTAAAGAATCAACGCCCAATTCTTTTTTCGCTTTTTCCCAATATTCTTTTGCTTTATCTTTGTCATAAGAAACTAATTTTCCAGCTTCTTTTGCAAAGTCTTCGTTCGTTGTTGGACTTTTTACCATATCTGATGGGATCAATCCTGTAGAGACAACTGATCCGTCACCTAGTACTTGTTTTACTAAAGCTTCACGATCGATAGAATAAGAAATAGCTTTTCTTAGGTTCACATTGTTGAATGGTGAATTCTTTTCACGTTGATTGAATTCGATATAGCTTGTCCGCGCTTCTTTAACAGAAGTATAAGCTGGATCGTTTGCGTTTTGCTGTGCTAACTCACCAGACAAGATCACGTCATCTGCTTGGCCATCTTTGAATAAGTTCAATGCAGTAGAAGATTCTTTTACTACACTGACTTTGATTTCAGAAAGTTTTACTGTATCTTTGTCCCAGTAATGATCATTTTTCTTATAAGTCCATTCTGTATCTGTTCCTGGTCCATCAAAATCTTCTAATGTGAATGGTCCATTATAAACAGCTTTATCACTTGCAGATGCATAGGCATCCCCATTTTCTTCCACTACGGATTGTTTTTGTGGGAAAAATGATGGGAAAGCAAGCAGATATTGGAAATATGGTGTTTGTTTCGTCAATTTGATTTCTAATTCATAGTCACCAACTGCTTTGATCCCTAGTTCTGATTTATCTTTCTTTCCAGCTGTGATGTCTTCTGCATTTTCAACTGGCGCATACAGGTAAGCATATTCAGAAGCTGTAGCTGGGTCTACTGTTCGTTGCCAGCCATAAACGTAATCCGCTGCTGTAACAGGATCACCATTTGACCATTTTGCGTCTTCTCGTAATTTGATTTTGTAAGTTAATCCGTCTTCACTGACTTCTGCCAACTCGCTAGCTCCTGCCGGATGTGGTTTGCTGTCTTCATCAAGACGGTAAATTCCTTCATAAACGTTATTCAATGCTGTAAAACTGATTGTATCTGTTGCAACTGATAAGTCAGCTGTAGGCATTTCTTGAGGCACGACTAAGTTAAATACGCCTCCTCCATCTGCTGAACCGCTTTTTGCTGAACTACTGTTGCTTGTGGCTGAACTGCCGCCATAACATCCAGCAAGTACAAGGCCGCATACCGCAACCAAACCAAATGTAAATTTCTTTTTCATTTTACGTACCCCTTTATTGGAATTTTCAGAATAATTAATATTTTCTGAAGTTGTTTAAGAGTTTAATGAATAATTATTAAAAAATCAACACTTTTTTTTGTCTTTTTCATAAAATAATGATTTTTTCGTGAGGTTTCAAGGAATTTTTCAGAAAAAATAGCTTTGTACAAGGTTTTCCATGGTCTTCCAAAAGCCATTAAATAATTTTCGTTATATTGTCTATTATTGCCATACAAAGATAAAAAAGAATAAATAAAAAGAAACTGTGACAAAAGTCTTGTCACAGTCCCTTATCTGAATAAACGGTGTTCAAAAGCTTGCATCTGCGGTAATAAGCCCAACCAAACGAAAAATATGAGGATCTATTTTTGTTTGGCTGTTCTTATTACTTGATGCAGGACAGCTTTTTCACAACCTCTGGTACACGGTGTTCCAAAAGTAGCTTCTTCGGAAATAAGTTGGAATTTCACAAAAATTCAAGAAGTAATTTTCGTAAATTCCTTCTTATTTCTTGAAGCTGATCACTTCTGTCACAACCTCTTTTTATTATTGAGAATCTGGTCAAGGAATAATCGTTTTTGCCATCCAAATATCCGGTTTGTCCCAGCCATTTGCATTTGGTAAGACACCTACGATTTTATAACCTAATTTTTCATAGAATTCATACGGATGTTCACGAAGGTTCTGGATGGAAGCCACTTTATCAAATGTATGCTCATACAGGTCCGTTTGACTTAACGTTGTTCCATGGTCTAAATCATCCGTACCTAAATAAATCGTGATTCCTCCTCTGGAAGCTACTTCTTTTTCTAAGTAATTGACTAATCGAGTACCTATTTGGTTCTTTCGTCGGGAGCTTTCTACAACTAATGGATGCAATTCCCAACCTGTGATACCGTATTGAGGGATTGCACCAATAAATCCTACTAACTCATCTTGGTCTACCGCTGCTACCGCGATTCGTTCTGGATTCATCATTTCTTCTACTTCTTCTGCCGAGCTGTCTCCATATTCTTCCGGCCAAGTCAGTCTCAGTAAATCAGAAAGCTGATCTTTCAATACTGGATTATTACGGTCAAATTCACTGATTATCATACGTCTTCCCCCTTGTTCTTGCTTATTCTAACAGTCCTTTTGAAAAAACGAAATGTTCTCGCTCAAAAATCTTTAGCTACCAATCAGTATCTCTATTCTTTCATTATTTATCTTACTTATAAAATAAAAAAATTATACAGAAACACTTTATTCAAAATAGGAAAGATCAGGAAAGCCATCAATTGGAGGAAAAAACTCTGTTTGTTCATCATGATATAGATTATCTTTTGCTTTAAAAAAAAACCAATTATGAATTGACAAATAAAACCTGTTTTCATATAATAATCTTAATTTTTAGAATTTTTAGATAATTACAAAAAAGCAAAGGGAATCGGTAGAAATACTAAGAGGAACAAAAATTCATTATTGTCGTTTTCAATGTTTTTGTACTTGTTCGTTTTTAGGATACTTATTGATGATTTCAAGGTGTTCATGCCACCTTATTCATCACTTATCCTGTCTTAGGTTCACCTCTACTCCATCTATAGCTGCAGTCAGATCGATCACTCTTTAAAATTTTAACCCGTTTCAACGAAGAAAGAAGGAAATGAATATGAGTCAAAGTGTTTTCTTACCAAATTATACCATTGGAACAGATGCGTATGAAAAAGCAAATGGAATCGTCAAAGAATATGGGACAAAAGTAGTGCTGATTGGAGGGAAGACTGCACTTTCAAAGGCAGAAAACAAAATAAAAGCAGCTTTGACACAGGAAATAGAGGTTGTCGCCAGTCTCTGGTACGGGGGTAATTCAACTTATGGAAATATTGAACAGTTGATCCAGCATGAAAATGTCCAAAAAGCAGACGTCCTGTTTGCAGTCGGTGGTGGCCGTGCTTGCGATACTGTAAAAGTCATTGGTGAAAAACTAGCTAAACCAGTCTTCACCTTTCCCACTATTGGTTCGAACTGTTCGCCCGTCACTGCGGTATGTGTCATCTATAACGAAGAAGGCGTAATGGACGGACTCTTCTTTCCTTCAAAACCACCTGTACACACCTTCATTGATACAGCAATTATTGCCGAAGCACCTGATAAATACTTATGGGCAGGTATTGGCGATGCTTTATCCAAAGAAGTCGAATCTACTTTTTCTGCTCGTGGCGATGATCTAGGCTACACGGATAGATTAGGAATCCAAATCGGAAAAATGTGCATTGATCGTCTCTTGACTTATGGTACGCAAGCATTGAAAGATAGTGCCGACGATCGTCCCTCATATGCAATTGAACAAGTCGTTTCGGATATCATTGTTACTACCGGATTGGTTTCTGTTTTAGTTAACAATAACTATAATTCTGCTATGGCACACTCATTCTATTACGGTACGACTGTTCTAGAAAAAATGGAGGGATACCTTCACGGAGCATCTGTCAGTTATGGTGTACTGACCTTATTGATGATGGATCAGCAGTTCGATTTGTTTGATAAAATCTATGTGTTTATGAAAAAGAACCAACTTCCAGTATCGTTAACCGACATGAATCTCAATGTCACGACCGATTTAGAAGCAATCTTAGATAAAGCCATGGCAACAAATGATATTAAACATGTGCCTTATGAAATCATCCGAGAAAAATTTAAACAGGCCATTCTTGACGTAGAAACTTATCATGCTACACAAGAAAGCCAGCAAGGATATAAGAAAATCAGTTAAATAATTGCTAAACCCCCCATCAAGCAGGCTGTCATCAAATTGAGGACATTTCTTTGCTTGATGAGGGTTTTTCTTGTCAAAAAAAGCTTTATAGCTTTCGCTATAGAATCTTTTCTCTTATTTAAGTTGAACAGTTCCTTAATTAAGAAAACTGCTCCTTTTATGGTAATTGAAAAAACGAGTAGGCTACGATTATTTGGCAACTGTTTTTTTCATTTGCTTGCTTCGCAATTGTCCGCAAGCTGCATCAATATCTGTACCATGTTCTTTACGTATCACACAGTTTACGCCGTTTTTCTTCAATACATCATAAAATCTCAATACATCAGCTTTTGGACTGCGAGAATATTGATCATGTTCACTGACTGGATTATATGGAATCAAGTTGACATATGCTAATTTTTTCTTATCTTTTAATAGATCTGCTAATTGTTGCGCATGCTCTGGTCTATCATTTACTTGATTCAACATGATATATTCAAACGTGATTCGACGGTTTGTTTTCTCTAAATACTCATCCACAGCTTCCATCAATTTCTCAATTGGGAAACTTCGGTTGATCCGCATGATCGATGTTCGCACCTCATTATTCGGCGCGTGCAAGGAAATAGCCAGATTGACTTGCAAGCCGTTATTAGCGAATTCCTTGATTTTGTGTGCTAATCCACTAGTGGAAACTGTAATGTGCCGAGCACCAATTGCCAATCCTTTGGCATCATTGATGATATGCAAAAAGTCCATTACATTGTCGTAATTATCAAATGGCTCACCGATCCCCATTACAACGACATGTGAAACGCGTTCGCCAAGATTGCGCTCATCAAAATAATGTTGGACCATCATGATCTGCGCAACAATTTCTCCAGCAGTCAGATCACGGTTCTTTTTGAGCAGCCCGCTTGCACAAAATGTACAGCCGATATTACATCCTACTTGTGTCGTCACACAAACTGACAAGCCATATTCTTGTCTCATCAGTACAGTCTCAATCATGTTTTTATCAGGGAGTTCAAACAAATATTTTACTGTACCATCCGAAGCTTCTTGGACGACCATCTGTTTTAGAGGATTGATGATAAAATGCTCCGATAATTTTTCGATCAATTGTTTCGATAGATTCGTCATTTCTGTGAAATTACTTACACGTTTTTGATACAACCATTCCCAAACTTGGGCAGCTCGGAATTTTTTCTCGCCGTTTTCTATAAACCAATTGATTAATTCTTCATTCGTCAAGCCATAAATGGACTGTTTTTCCAAAGTATTTTCCCTCTTTTTCTCAAAGTTTCGCTACATACTATACATGATTCATTTCCTTAATGCAATACTTCACAAATAAATCGAATAGAACTTTAATCTCACAAAAACTAAAAAGACAAGACATCATACCGTATTAGAAAAGATGGAAAAAAACCATTTTTTCTTTTGGTATCATCATGCCTTGTCTTTTTATTGGTTATTCGTTTTTCAACCCTTCATCACACAAGTTTTACATGTCATTATCGTCCGGCAACGGTTCTGATGTTTCTTCCTGCTCAATGAATACTTTCCGAGGCTTGCTTCCTTCTGACGGGCCAACAACTCCATGAGCTTCCAGTTCATCTACTAAACGTGCTGCTCGGTTGTAACCGATCCGAAATCTTCTTTGGAGAAGGGAAATACTTGCCGTTTGCATTTCAACGACAAGTGCTTTTGCTTCTTCAAACAGCTCATCTTGTGGCTGTTCTGGAGCACCTGTCGTTTCAACTTCATCTGTCGGCATCATTTTCTCTTCATAATGAGCTTCTTGCTGATCTGTAACAAATTGAACGACCCGTTCTACTTCGTGGTCAGAAATGAATGCTCCTTGCACACGGATCGGTTTATTCTCACCCATTGGCAAGAATAGCATATCTCCTCGCCCTAAGAGCTTTTCTGCCCCATTAGAATCAATGATCGTCCGAGAATCTGTACCGCTTGATACCGCAAATGCCATTCTGGAAGGTACATTTGCTTTGATGATTCCTGTGATAACATCCACACTTGGACGTTGAGTAGCTAGGATCATATGAATCCCCGCTGCCCGAGCCATTTGCGCTAAACGAATAATCGCATCTTCAACTTCATTGCTGGCTACCATCATCAAATCAGCTAATTCATCTACGATCACTACGATGAATGGTAAGGTTGGATGTTTCGTTCCGTTTTCCAAGTTTTTCTGTTGAACAAATTCATTGTAACCAGAAATATTTCTTACTCCGGTTGCCGCGAATTTTTCATATCGTTCTTCCATTTCTTGTACTACTTTTTGTAAGGCTTGCGCTGCTTTTCTAGGGTTCGTCACGACCGGCGTCAACAGATGAGGTATGCCGTTGTACATATTCAATTCAACCATTTTCGGATCGATCATCATCAGTTTTACTTCATGGGGCTTAGCACGCATTAATATACTTGTGATGATCCCATTAATTGCTACTGACTTCCCACTACCAGTCGAACCAGCCACGAGTAAGTGAGGCATCTTCGAAAGATCAGCCGTTTGTACCCGTCCAGAAACATCACGTCCTAAAGGTACTTCTAGTAATTTATCTGGGTGGTTTGGTTGTGCTTCGATGATTTCTCTAAAGGAAACCATACTGATCTTTCCATTTGGTACTTCAATACCAATCAGTGATTTACCTGGAATCGGTGCTTCCATCCGGACATCTTTCGCCGCTAAAGCAAGCGAGATATCATCTGTTAAGTTCACAATTTTACTTACTTTTACCCCTACAGCCGGCTGGACTTCGAATTTTGTGACGGATGGTCCTAAGCTGGCTTTGACGACCTTGGCATCGACACCGAAACTTTGGAAAGTTTGTTCTAATACGCCGATATTTTTTTCAATTTTTTTATACTCATCACTTTGATCCACAGTTGGTATAGAATCAAGCAAATCAACTGTCGGTAATTCATAGTCTTGGTTTTCCTGTTCTGCTTCAATCTCAAATTCTAATGAGGTACCGTCATCCTCTGGCAACTCATCTGAAAAACCTTCTGCTGTATTGGTCTGTTTTGGTGTATCTGGTACTGGTTTCTCTAGATTCGCAGGATGGATATTTTCTTGAAAACTGTCGATTGGAACAAAACTTAGCTGCTCCGGCTCTGTATTTTCTGGTTCCTGCCATTCATCAGCAGTATTTTCCCTTTGCTGGCTCACCGCTTTTTTCTTCTCATATTCTGCAGCTTCTTTTTCTGCAGCTTCTTTTGCAGCTAAGCGCCTTGCTTCTTTCGCTTCTGCGCGCTGTTTCATTCTCTCTTCCTTTGCCGCTTGCTTTCGAGCTTGCTTGGCAGGATCACCTTCCAATAATCCCTGTACTCGTTCTCCAATTGATTGGATACTATTTAACAGCTGATAGCCTTCCAGATTACTGAACAGGAATGCTCCTCCTGCCAGTAATAGCACTGCTGCTAAATAACTTCCAGGCTGTGCAATCAAGAAGTAAGTAAAATGATAAAGGATTGCTCCAATCATCCCACCACCAACGTTATTGTCTACTTGACTTTGTTTTATATCACTGGCTAACAAATCCCATGTCGTCCCCATGATATTTGGTTCCCCAGTATGGAGTTTGCCAAATAAATGGGCATGTAACAATAATAAGATACCGAAATAAAAGAGTATGCCGCCAAACCAGCGTCGGTTTTTACCAATTGAAAACTCTGTATTCTTAATGACAATCCAAAATCCTAAGACGGCTAATAAAAGACAGAGGATTTGGTAAGTATTTCCTGCAATGATCCGAAAGCCGTTTGCAATCAATATTCCTAAAAAACCTAATTTTAAAAAGCCGAAGACAGCAAATAAAATCAAGGTAAACCCAACACCAATCGTCAGCATTTGTTCCTGCTGCTGTTTTTGCTTTTTCGTTTTTTTCGTCTTTTTCCTTTTTTTAGTAGGCCGTTTCTTTTGTGCCATTTATTATCCCTCATTTCATCAAGTTTCATTATACAAAAAAAAGCAAGGGAACTAAAGTTTTGTTTGAAAGAACTGACGCTTTCTTTCATTTTTCAGCTTGTTTTACAGTTTTTCTTAATTTCTAAACGATTTTATCAAAAAAAGGCACGGCCATATCCAGCCGTACCTTCTTGTTTTAAGTATGTGAACTAAAGGTTCTCTCCATTTTGTTCAATCAGTTTTTGATACCAGTAATAACTGTCTTTCTTGTATCGTTCCAAAGATCCTTCTTGTGTTTCATCTTGATCAACATATACAAATCCATATCGCTTTTGATAACCGTTCAGCCAGCTAAGCAAATCTGTATAAGACCAGGTGCAATAGCCTAGGACTTCTGCTCCATCCGAAATTGCTTCTTTGATGGCTTTGACGTGGCTTTGTAAGTAATTGATTCGATAGTCGTCATGGATTTGTTTATCTTCTGTCAACTTGTCATACTCTCCTAAGCCATTTTCCGTAATCAGTACCGGCATGCGGTAACGGCTTGTGATACGACGCAGTCCGATCCTTAATCCTTCTGGGTCAATCTCCCAGTCCCAATTTGTTCGTTCGACAAATGGATTCTCAACTTTTTTATACATTCCAGGAACTCCAGTTTCTTCTGATGAACCTTTTTTTCCTGTCGTATTCATTTTTCCTGCACCAACTCCGTTTAATGGATTGAATGCATTCGTCGTCGTTTGATAGTAATTGATCCCAAGAAAATCTGGTTTAGCAGATTCTAGCAATTCTGCATCGCCAGCTTCAATCGTTGGTGCCCATCCTTTTTCTTCTAAGAACCTCATGGCAGCAATCGGATATTTTCCCCACATATAGACATCCATCCAATAATTGGCCATTAGGTCTTCTGCATTTTCAGCAGCCAGAACATTTTCAGGATTACTGTCAATTGGATAATTTGGCGTATACGCAAAGCTTGGTCCGATTTTCCCAGGCATTTCTAACTCGTGAAATTTATTGATGACAGATGCATTTGCTAAATTAGCAATATGGTTAACTTCATACATTCGTTTCGGGTCTGTCACACCTGGCGGATGTGCTGCTAACAAATAACCTAATGAAGTGAAGATATTTTGTTCATTCAAACTAATCCAGTAATGGACTTTCCCGCGGAATGCCTCAAATAATGTTTCTGCATAATGAGTGAAATCTTCAATGATCTGACGTGATTCCCAACCATTATATTCATCTTGCAATGCTTGTGGAAGATCCCAATGATATAAAGTCAACATAGGTTCGATATCGTTTTCAATCAATTCGTCGATCAATCTCTCATAAAAAGCGAGCCCAGCTTGATTGACTTCTCCTCGTCCATTAGGAAAAATCCGTGTCCAAGCTACAGAGAAACGGTAAGCTTTCAGACCTTGTTCTTTCATTAAAGCAATATCTTCTTTATAACGATGATAGTGGTCTACTGCCAAATCACCGTTCGTTCCTTTAAATGTCTTTCCAGGTATCCGAACAAATCGATCCCAGACTGATTCTCCTTTCCCATCTTCTTGCCAAGCTCCTTCTACTTGATACGCTGCAGAAGCAGAGCCCCACAGAAAATCTTTTGGAAATGAGGTAAGTTCTTTGTGTTCCATTCATCTCTTCCTTTCCTATAACCTTCAATCGTTCCTCTTTTAGAATAACACGAAACCCCTTCCACAACAAAATAAAATTATGTAAAGGAGGTTGTGACAGAAGTGGTCAGCTTCAAGAAACAAGAAGTAATGTACGAAAATTGCTTCTCAAAGTTTTGTAAAATTTCGGCTTATTTTTCGAAGAAGCTACTTCTGGAACACCGTGTATAAGAGGTTGTGAAAAAGCTGCCCTGCATCAAGTAATAAGAACAGCCAAGTAAAAACAGCTTCTTATGTTTTTACTTGGCTGGATTTATTACCGCAGATGCAAGCTTTTGAACACCGTTTACCAAGAGGTTGTGAAATCAGCACTTTGACCTGAGTATTAGAGAAACAAACGGCAAAATAGTTCCTCATATTTTGCCGTTTTTTGAGCTAATACCGAGAGTCAGCTGATTGAACACCGTTTAAGAAAGAGGTTGTGAAAAAGTCGCTTAGTTTCGAGTAGTAAGAAAAATTTTGTGAAAATGGCTTTCTACATTTTTGCATAAATTTGGCTTAATACCGAGAAACTGGCTTTTGAACACCGTTTACCAAGAGGTTGTGAGCCTGCCATTCAGCTCCGTGTCACAAGGAGTTGGCAGGAGAACACTGTTTATTCGGAAAAAGGGACTGTGACACGTCTTTTGTCACAGTCCCCTATTTGTTAATTTCTCGGCGTAACATCTTCGCCAAACCATTTATCGGATATTTTTTGGAATTCACCTGTTTTCTCTAGTTGATCTAGGGCTTCATTGATTTTTTTCACTAATGTACTATCTGACTTGCGTGCACCAACTGCAAAATCCTCACTTTCATAAGAACCTTTTGTTATGTTGAAGTCTTCTAGTTCGTTTCTTTGTTTCAAATAATAGTCTGCGTATACTTTATCCATCAGCAGACCATCGACCCGTCTGCTTTTCAGATCGATCAATGCTTCATTAAAACTATCATACAAAACAGCATCTTGGTTTTTGACTATCTCTTTTAATACTTCTGGTTGTTTCGTAAATACATCATAACCAGATGACCCATTTTGTGCACCTAATCTCTTATTATTCATTTGTCCAAAGTTTGTGATTCCTGATTCTTTAGGTGTGATCAGCACTTGATCGTTTTCCATATAAGGTTTTGTAAATTGCACTTTCTTTTCTCTTGCCGGCGTTTTGGAATAGCCGTTCCATATCAAATCGATCGTTCCATTGTTCAGTTCAAATTCCTTCATTGACCAGTCAATGGGCTGAAAGTCTACCGTAATCCCATATTGTTCAAAGACTGCTTTGGCTAAATCAATATCAAATCCTGTGAGCTTCCCGTCTTTATCTCTAAATCCCATAGGAACAAATGTATCGTCTAAACCTATAACGATTTTTTTCTCTTCGTTGATAGTCGCCCAATTATCTGCTGAAGTTTTTTTGTTCGAACAGCCTGCAAAAAGAAGAAGACCTGCGATCAAAGCGAATAGAAAACTGTTTTTTTTCATCTCTATCTTCTCCTTTCTTAATGAATTGGGGAAACTTTTAGTAATTGATCACCGACATTTTCTGCAAATACTAAATCATGGGTGACAATAATTTGGGTTACCCCATCTTCTTTCAATGATAGGATCAAACGCTCGACTTGCTGGCGTAATTCAGGATCTAAAGCACTTGTTGGTTCATCATAAGCCAATACCCGTGGATTCATAGCCAATGCTCTGGCAATCGCTACCCGCTGTTTTTGTCCGCCAGAAAGCTGATAAGGATAGTTATTCAATAAATCACTAATCCCTAATGAAGCCGCTAATTCTTCTGCTTTTTTGGTGTATTCTTCTTTTGTCTGTTTCAATACCATTTTTGGTGCTAAGGTAATGTTTTCAAAAATATTCAGATGTGGAAATAGCTGGAAGTCTTGGAATACGACTCCTACAACTTGTTCTTTCATTTTAAGCTCGAATGGGTTGAACGGTACACCATCTAAATAAAATTCTCCGCTGTCAGAACTTTCTAAGCCAGCCAAGATACGTAAAAGCGTGGTTTTACCGCCACCGGAAGGACCTACGATAGCTAATGTTTTCCCATCTGGAATGATTAGATTCAAATCTTTGATTATTTTTTTTTCACCAAATGCTTTGTTCACTTTCTTCAATTCAATCATATTTCTTCCTCCTATCAGTTAGCGGTAATAATTTAATTTTCCTTCAACTTGTTTCATTACGATTGTTAGAATACCAGTCAATGTAAGATAGATGATTGCCACGCCTAGCAAAGGCAGTAAAGTCGCGTCGCGTTCCATCGCGATTTTCCCAGCACGCATTACGTCACCTAAACCTAATATATAGATCAAGGAAGAATCTTTGACCAAGTTGATAACTTCATTCCCTACAGAAGGTAAAACAATCTTTGTCACTTGTGGGATGACGATTTTCGTCACCGTTTGAAAGGGACTTAATTGCAAAACTTGCGCTGCTTCATATTGACCTTGAGGAATCGATTGTATCCCTCCACGAAAGATCTCTGCAAAATAAGCTGCATAGTTTAAGATAAAGGCAATGAGTGCTGCTTCGAAACGATCAAAAACGATCCCAATCGTCGGCAACCCATAAAAAATAAAAATCAGTTGCAACAACAGCGGTGTTCCCCGCATAACCCATACATATGTTTGAAGCAAGTAGCGTAGCGGCTTAAAATGCAAAGACAATCCTAATGCTAAAACAATCCCTAATGGTAATGAGCCAATCAAGGTAAATAAAAATAATTTCAATGTTGTGAGTGCTCCTACTAATAATTGCGGCATAACTTCAATCAAATACTCCATCTTCTTTTCCTCCTTTAAAATAAAAAAATCCTCTTGGCAAATGCCAAGAGGACGTATTATACGTGGTTCCACCTCTGTTTATTTTTTCCTTGCAGAAAAAACCTCACACAGTCGTTGCCGTTCAGATGAAAACAAAAAGTCCTTTGATCCGAAGATCAAAGGACGTTAATCACGTGGTTCCACCTTTTTTTACCGGCTCCTCACGGAAAAGCCAGCCTTATCTGGTCATCTAGCAACGACCGCAGCTGTAACGGGCTCCCCGGATTTTCCTACTATACGCTTCAGAAAATCGACTCCAAGATGTGTTTCACGGTTAACTGCTGCCTCTTTCCACCAACCAGAGACTCTCTAAAAACACCTAACGGCTACTCTTCTTTTCGATGTCATTTGTTTTAACTTTACGTGTAATTTACATGATTATTTTTCATTTGTCAACTCTTTTTTATGATACACTAATAAAAAAAGGAGGGTGATGCGCGATGAGTCGTGCAACCGAACAAGAAGCTTATGAACTACTAAAAAAACTGGGTATCTCTTTTCAAAAAGTCGATCATCCTGCGATTACGTCAGTCAAAAATGTCCCTTTTTCCCTACCTGGTCCGCAAGTAAAAAATCTATTATTGAAATCAAGAAAAGGAAAACAAATCTATCTTGTCATCTTGCCTGATGAAAAGCACGCCGATTTAAAACAACTAGCTGAACAATTAAAAGAAAAGCGCTTATCTTTTGTTTCTGAAGAACAGCTTCCTGACCTCCTAGGCGTTCCAGCAGGTACAGTGACTCCATTAGCATTGATGCACGACAAAGAGAAAAAAATCCAAGTCGTGATCGATGCTGCTATTGATCGTCAAGATACCGTAGGCTTTCATCCAAATATCAATACCACTACGTTGATTATGGATTTTTCCGACTTTGAAAAGATACTTGTTTACTTAGAACATCTGCCAGTTTATGAAAATTTGTAATGATAGAGTAGTTTTCTTATTTCCCAATTCAAGCGTCTTTTTCTTTATTTAGCACAAAATATATCAGAAATTCTTTTGGCCAATCAAACAATGTAACAACTAGTATGAACGCTGAAAACTAATACGAGTATTCTTCCATAGTTAGCCAAATCCATATTTATTGATTCTACGAAAAAAGAAGCATATATAAAAATGCTTCTTTTTTCGATTATAAATCGGAATTTTATTCTTTTGATTTCAGTCATATTTAACAAAAAATATTATATTCTAACTAAACTTTTTTATATTTTTGTAAGAATATCCCAGCACAGATAGTTACTATCAATAAACCAATGATTACAGCAAAACTAGATTTTTTACTACTTGTTTTAGGAAGAATGCTTTTTGATTTATTTGTTATCTGTTTAGGTACAGCTCTCTTACTAATATAATTGCTTCTTTGTTCGCTGGATTCTCCTGTATGAGCAAATATTTGCAATTTTTGAGAGAATAGATTTCTAATTTTCTCTCTCTCTGTCTTCTCTGGAAAATTTTTCCACGGTGTTATATGGCTACCTGGTATAGATATATTTGTTTTTTCCGGTGTATAACTGTTTTTAATGTTATACCCTTCAATTGTCGTACTGTATTCGGGCACGTTGTCTTCCGTTACAGTATAGATGATTTCTTGCCCGTCTCTGTATTTTGGCAGATTCGTGAAACGATAGCGCCAATCATCTTTTTCACTTACTTCTTTGTGTTGGATCGGTTGACCGTCGGCTAATAGATTTACTGTGATCGTCGTCGGTCGTTTGCCGTCTTGGTTCTCATTGTCTTCCCATGTTTTTTGTCCTGAAACCTCTTTGGTTTCTGGTACATGGGTATTGGTAATAACGATGTTTCCATCCTTTGTTTGTTTAACTTCACTGGTATAGCCAGCTACTTTGGTCAACTCTTCCACTCGATAAGTGATAGCTTGACCTTTCGCCTTTTCTGCCAATTCGTTCCACGTGGTCGTCCAGTGATTCTCCTCGCTCAGTTCTACTGCTTCGCCTACTTTTTGGTTATTAGCATACAGCTGGACTTGGATACTTTGAGGTCGTAGCCCATCTTGGTTATTTCCATCATCCCATACTTTAGTAGCGCTTAGACTAGTTTTACCCGGTGTATAACTGTTTTTGATGTTATACCCTTCAATTGTCGTACTGTATTCGGGCACGTTGTCTTCCGTTACAGTATAGATGATTTCTTGCCCGTCTCTGTATTTTGGCAGATTCGTGAAACGATAGCGCCAATCATCTTTTTCACTTACTTCTTTGTGTTGGATCGGTTGACCGTCGGCTAATAGATTTACTATGATCGTCGTCGGTCGTTTGCCGTCTTGGTTCTCATTGTCTTCCCATGTTTTTTGTCCTGAGACTGAAATGACTTCTTTATTCTCATTTGTAACGACTAGCCCGTTTTCAATTTTTTGATAACCTGAAGGGACATAATCATTTCCGTTTTGATCTACTTCTTGCACTTTAAACGTATATTCGTTTCCCCTATCATCATACTGTTGGATATCTTCCCAAGTCACTGAAGTTATTCCATTGTCTAATCGTTTTGTTTCTGCATCAGGAACTGGTTCCCAATTGTTTGTACTTGCTCTGAATAATTTAAAATAAATACTCGGTCTTGGAGTGGTTCCACCGTTCCAAATTTTAGTTGCTGTGATGTTCGTAACCTTTTTCTTGTTATAAATAGGTAAACTGACTCCCTCTGTATCATTTTCGTTTATGGAGAATTTGAGTTCATTTGAACTTAGTGGATCAAAATCAATCCAATTGGGTGCTTCTTTTTCTTTTACAACATAGTCTCCTACTTGCAGGCCTTTGATACTAGCTTCTCCCTGTTCATTCGAAGTCAACAGGATACTAGACTGTCCTTGAATAGGCTGTTCATCTGCTCGTCTTAATTCGAAAGTCACATTTGGGATACCAATCTCTGTGTCATTGATATATTTGAAAATCTTCAATTCGCCTCTAACTGTACCGTTGACTCCACCAGAAGCTGAAATATTTTTAACTGTATGATTGAAACTTTCTCCATCAACAGCAGGTTTATTAAATTCTTTAAACCAAGCTTCCGAATGATTCTCAAAATTTATTTGTTCTGGGTTTTCTATGATCGTCTTATAACTCACCATTATTTTCCTAAGATTCACAAAGTTTTTTGGTATAGTTATTTCAATGTAATTATCAGTTACTGAAAAATTAAATGTAGCGCCGGGGAAATCTTGTAAAAATTGTTGGATTCCCTCTTCTCCTCTATAAACCTTCTGTTCACCTAAGTGTATTTGATTAATTTCAAACGTACTTGGATCTAATCTTTGTCCACTTTGGATTTCATCACTGATTTTAACTGGTTGTTCAACATAAGTGCCGTTATTGTTAATATTCAAAAACCATCGAATGTGCTTAGTATCTTCAGGTAGCATGTCTCCTGTTTTATAATAAAAAACGCTAGAAGAAGAACCAGAAGCTGGCTTTGTCACATTTACAGTAGCTGTTTTATCACCGCTCGTCACGGTGAATGGTCCCGTATTTTCTTCACCGGTATCGGTTACGTTTCTGGCCTGTATCTCAAATTGCCCCCAACCTTCTACTGAGTCTAGGTTTTTAATATTTTCATTAAACACAACCTGCGCAGAATCTTTTCTGACCGTTAAAGTTCCAACATTTTTATTTTCAATCATTAATGGGATTTCTTTTTGGAATCCTTCACCGCGAATATTTCCTTCACTTGGCCAATTGATCCAAAGATAATCACCTGGTTGGATATTTTGTTTTTTTTCGTCAAACGAGAATTTTACTTTTATGTTTCCTCCATCTGTAATATTCGTTGGGTCCACGGTCAACGAAGTGACATTACTGCTGATATCTCTGCCTGCATCCGCATAGACATGAACAGGAATCAGTGATGTTATATTAGTAATAATAAATAACATTGATAAAATAATATTTCTACACTTTTTCATTTTTTCGATAAAGTCCATATAATTGTGTAAAAGATAAAAGGCCATGTAACAGCCCTTTTACGGTACAATGTTTTTAACCACAAAAACATACCCAGGAGGACGTTACATGACCCAAGTACATTTTACACTGAACAACGAAGAGGTTCAAAGTATTATTGAACATTCGGTAAAAGATGATGTTTCTAAAAATATTTTAACCACTGTTTTCAACCAATTGATGGAAAATCAACGAACAGAATATATTCAAGCCGATGACTATGAACGTTCAGAAAGTCGTCAGAGTCAAAGAAATGGCTATTATGAGCGAGACTTTACGACTCGTGTGGGTACACTCGAATTAAAAGTGCCTAGAACACGTGATGGTGAATTTTCACCGACGGTGTTTGAGCGTTATCAGCGAAATGAAAAGGCACTGCTCGCTTCAATGCTTGAGATGTATGTTTCGGGCGTTTCGACACGTAAAGTTTCAAAGATTGTTGAAGAGCTATGTGGAAAATCTGTATCGAAATCTTTTGTTTCTAGCCTGACTGAGCAGTTAGACCCGATGGTCAACGAATGGCAGAACCGTTCACTCTCAGGTACGAATTATCCTTATCTGATGACTGATGTTCTCTACATAAAAGTCCGTGAGGACCATCGAGTGCTTTCTAAAAGCTGCCATATTGCGATCAGGATAACAGAAGGTGGCGACCGTGAAATCATTGGCTTCATGATTCAAAATGAAGAAAGTGATGACACATGGTCCATCTTCTTTGAATACTTAAAAGAACGCGGCCTAAAGGGGACAGAACTCATCATTTCTGATGCCCATAAAGGCCTAGTGTCTGCGATTCGTAAGTCATTTACCAACGCAAGTTGGCAGAGATGCCAGGTCCATTTTTTAAGAAACATCTTCAGTTCCATTCCAAAAAAGAATTCAAAACCGTTTAGAGAAGCAGTAAAAGCGATCTTTAAGTTTACGGATATTGAACTCGCTCGAACAGCTAAGAATGCCTTAGTCGGTGAATATATCGACCAGCCTAAATATACAAAAGCCTGCGAAATATTGGATAATGGCTTCGAAGATGCCTTTCAATACACGGTTATCGGAAATAGTCATAATCGGCTAAAAAGCACCAACCTTCTTGAACGACTGAACCAGGAAGTCCGCAGAAGAGAAAAGATTATTCGGATTTTTCCCAACCGAACGTCTGCCAATCGATTAATTGGAGCTGTCCTTATGGACCTTCATGACGAATGGCTCAGTTCTACAAGAAAATATATTAAGTTTGATCAATGA
This sequence comes from Enterococcus sp. DIV1411a, assembly GCF_050531945.1. Taxonomy (NCBI): domain Bacteria; kingdom Bacillati; phylum Bacillota; class Bacilli; order Lactobacillales; family Enterococcaceae; genus Enterococcus; species Enterococcus sp. DIV1411a. The sequence goes on from NZ_CP172892.1 coordinate 2,006,879, forward strand.
GAGACCGGTAAAACATTGTATAGTATTTTACACAGGATTATGGACTTGACTGTTTTGCTAGAAAATTTTTACAAATAAAAGTAGTATAATCAAAATGAATATATAAAATAAATTTTTAGCAATACAAATATTCATAAAAAAACATTGCCTATTTTAACTCTTCATGTATACTGACTCTATCTTCAAAAACTGAATAGTAGGAGTTATTATCATGAATAACATTTTAGGAAAAAAAATAGAACTAAAAAAAGGGATATTGGGCACTATTGTCGTTGTACTCGGTTTGTTAGGGTTGCTATTTGCGCCATCCATCATTAGCATTTTTTCTTTAACTATCACTGGATTTATAGCATTTATACTTGTTTTTGGTAAAAAAGATACGAAAAATATGTTCTCGAAACCTGTCGCTCCTGTCAAAAATATAGCCAAATATTTTTTTATCAATGTAGTAATCAGTGCCGCAGTCTCGGTATTTTTGCAACAAATTTTGAAATGGGGTTTAACAGGCAATCCAATAAATGAGGCTTTCAGCCCGTTATTATTTATTATTTTGCCTATCATGATACTTGGAGAAGAATTGTTCTCAGTGTATTTTCTCGCTATTTTTTCTAGTAAGTTCAGCATTCCTGTCGCTAGTTTCTTGTCAGCAATCATCTTTGGATTTATCCATTACAGTACTTATGATAATGGAAATATTTTACACACTGTAGCACACATCCTTTTGATACAAGGGGTGGCAAGATTGTTATTCAACCAAGCTGCCATTAAAAGCAACTCGATCATTACAAGTTGGGCAGTTCATGTGATATTTGATTTCACAGCTATATTGCTAGTCGTTTTATTCTCCTAAATTTTTATAGAAATAATACATGCTCTATTGCTAAGAAAGCATACTTTATTTCCTTTAAACAAAAAGACAGATGTATCAATGGATTAAAAATCCTTGATACATCTGTCTTCTCTTTTAATGCCAGCTATAGGGATCGAACCTACGACCTACGCGTTACGAGTGCGTTGCTCTACCAACTGAGCTAAGCTGGCCTTATCCAAAAGAAATTATATACTCTATTTGGCTGATTGTAAAGAGTCCGATGGAAAATTAGTTTAATTTCATGATATTTTTCATAAAACGTGGTATAATTGATGTGAAAGGCAGGTTTTATGAAAATGGCAACTTTTGGAAAATTTGATACAACTATCGTACCATCGGAAATTGGTGAAAAATTCAAGATCAATACTCACGTAATGTTCACAATTCACGGCAAGTCGCAAACTGGAACGATTTCAAAGCAATTGAAAAATTCCGCTGTTGTTGAGATTGATGAAACTGCAGAAAATGCGAACTTGATGACGCAAAGTAAGGGTGTAGTAATCGTTAACTACAAAGAACTAAAAAAGATTTGAATTTGACCATCTCTGCATTTTTGGGATGGTTTTTTTTATATGCAAACGAAAGCTGTGAAAAAGCTGTTCTGCATCAAACGTTAAAAATGACCAAAAAAGGATGTGACAAAAGTTGTATCACACCCTTTTTCGTATTTACTTATTTTGTACCAAACAAACGGTCACCCGCATCCCCTAGTCCAGGAACGATATAACCATGTTCATTCAATTTTTCATCTAGAGAAGCTGTATAGATGTCAATATCAGGATGCGCTTCTTGCAAAGCTTTTACTCCCTCAGGTGCTGCTACCAAACAAACAAATTTAATGTTCGACGCGCCACGTTCTTTCAATGCATCGATTGCCATGATTGCTGATCCGCCTGTTGCCAACATTGGATCTACTACAAACAACTGACGTGCATCAATGTCTTCTGGAAGTTTGACGAAATATTCATGTGGTTCCAATGTTTCTTCATCTCGATAAAGACCGATATGTCCCACTTTAGCAGCTGGAATCAATTCCAAGATACCGTCAACCATTCCAATACCTGCGCGCAAGATTGGAATAATCGCTACTTTTTTACCAGACAACGTTTTTTGTGTTGTTTCAGTGATCGGTGTTTCGATCACGATGTCTTCCAATGGCATATCCCGTGATACTTCATATGCCATCAACATAGCGATTTCATCGACTACTTCACGAAAAACCTTTGTTCCGCAGTTTTTGTCCCGAATAATAGTTAGTTTGTGTTGAATCAATGGATGATCGATCACTTGAAATTTGCCCATTTTTTAAGCTCTCCTTTGTTCTGTCGTTTCTTTTTAATTGTAAAACAAAATCAAGTGATTGACTAGTCAAACTCGCCATTTTTCCTAAGAAAATCCGTTTTTGAAAAGAAGTTTTCCTGTGGACAAGCAAAGCTTATTCTTTTTTCTTGATCCAAGAAGTAGATAATGCCATTGCTGCACGCGTTGCCTTTGTCTGATCCATAGCATTTACCATGACAAAATCATGGATGATTCCTTGGAAGCGTACTTGTGTAACAGGAACCCCTGCATCACGAAGTTTGCGCGCATAAGCCTCACCTTCATCTCTTAATACATCCGCTTCTCCCGTTAAAATCATTGCTGGAGGAAGATCATTTAGTTCATTCAGGTCTGCTCTCAAAGGCGAAGCTGTGATTTCAGCACGCTCTTCCTCATTCGTCGTGTATTGATCCCAAAACCACATCATTCCTTCTCTTGTCAAAAAATAGTTTTCCCCGAATTCATGATAGGAATCTGTATCAAAATCAGCGTTTGTGACTGGATAATACAGCAATTGCTTGGATATTGGGAGGCCCTTTCGTTCTTTTGTTAAGATCGTCATGACTGTAGCCATGTTACCACCTACTGAATCTCCTGCAACGATTAGATTCTCGAGATCCAGATTTTTTGACTTGGCTAATTTATTCAGCTGTTGCAACACAGCATAATTTTGTTCAATTGCTGTTGGATATTTTGCTTCTGGTGATCGACTATATTCTGGAAAGACAACGACGGAATTCGTACGAACCGCAAGTTCTCTGATCAATTTATCATGGGTTTGAGCACTGCCAAAAACCCAGCCTGCTCCATGAATATAAAAAATAACTGGTAATTTATCCATATTCCCTTCTGGTCGTACGAGACGAATATTGAGTTTTCCCCATTCGCCAGTATCCACCATCAAGTCTTCAATATCGACGGAATATTTGTTCACAGGTGATTCTTGTACTTCTTCTAGTAAAGCTCTTCCTTCTTCCGGTGCTAGTTCATAGATACGCGGATGAGGCGCATTTGCATCACTGAATGCTATTGCTTCCTTTTCTAACGAGATACGATCAGTCATGACTTTTCCTCCCTGAGATTTAGTGTGAAGACTAAAATTACACCTCATATACTAGAGAGCATCACCGATATTGTCAAAGAATCCGTTTTCCCAAAAAATAAACAGAAAAAAACAGAAAAGCCCAACATTGAACTTTTCTGTTTACTAATGGAATTTAAATTTTTATTTTTTATGCAACGGAAATTTTTCAGTTAATTCGCGTACACCTGTTTTGACTTCGTCTAGTTGAACGTTATCATCTTTTGCTTGTAATGCTTTGACAACTAGTTCAGCCACTTTTACAGCATCTTCTTCTTTGAACCCGCGAGTAGTGATTGCTGGCGTGCCGATTCGAATACCGCTTGTTTTGAATGGACTTAGTGTTTCAAAAGGAATCGAGTTTTTATTTACAGTGATATTCACACTGTCCAAAATGCTCTCTGCTTCTTTTCCATTTATACCTAACTCGCGAACATCGATCAACATCAGATGATTATCTGTCGCCCCTGAAATGACTCTGGTTCCAATTGCTTGATTGAAAACTTTGACCATTGCTTTTGCATTGGCGATGATTTGTTCACTATATTCTTTAAATGCAGGATCTAATGCTTCTTTGAATGCTACTGCTTTACCCGCAATCACATGCTCTAGAGGGCCGCCTTGAATACCAGGAAATACCGCACTATTTATTTTTTTTGCTAATGCTTCATCGTTTGTCAAAATCATGCCGCCTCGAGGTCCGCGCAGTGTTTTATGAGTGGTAGTCGTTGTGATATCTGCATAAGGAACTGGATTAGGATGAAGTCCTGCTGCTACTAATCCTGCGATATGTGCCATATCTACCATCAGTTTTGCGCCTACTTCATCTGCGATTTCTCTGAATTTCGCAAAGTCGATCGTTCGTCCGTAAGCACTGGCACCTGCTACGATCAATTTTGGTTGATGTTTTCTAGCTAAAATACGTACCACATTATAATCAATAACTTCTGTTGTCGGATCAACACCGTAAACAACAAAGTGATAGGTTTTGCCACTGAAGTTGACTGGTGATCCATGTGTTAGATGTCCGCCTGCGGAAAGATCCATTCCTAAGATCGTGTCCCCTGGTTCTACCAAAGCGAGATAAGCAGCCGTGTTGGCTTGAGAGCCGGAGTGAGGCTGGACGTTCGCAAATTTCGCTCCGAATAATTCTTTTGCACGGTCAATCGCTAAATTTTCAACGATATCGACAAATTCACACCCACCATAATAGCGATGCCCTGGATAACCTTCTGCGTATTTATTTGTCAAGATACTTCCTTGTGCAGCCATCACTGCTTCGGAGACAAAGTTTTCAGAGGCAATCAGCTCCAAATTATGTTCTTGTCTTTCTTCTTCTTTGGCGATCGCAGCCCAAAGATCAGGGTCAAACGTTTTGTAATCTACCACAAACAACAGCTCCTTTTTATTTTCCTACAATTTTATTTTTCCCCTCAAAAACAAATTGCCAAATATTCGTATCTCTTCTATTACGATTAGTTACGCTTAGTTTTTCGTTCACTGATAGAAGATTTACTTGATAGCATTGTATCATACTAAAAGAATGCGACAATAACCAATTGATCATTTTTCAAAATAATTTTGTCCTGCTGCTTTTTTCAAGCGATTCATATAAGCATTCCCCAATCCAGTTTCTGGATATACTTGTACAAAAATCAAATCTAATCCAAGTGTTGGTTCATCTAATCCTCTTAGACCTGCAAACAATCCTTTAGCCGCCGCTTCTACTGAGTTGTCGTTATACATATAAACAGCTGCAGTATCTGTCCGCACTTGATCCGCAATTTCGGGGCTTGCTATGACACCTGCACGGATCTTCTTATTTTTTGCCCATTGAACTGCAGTTGACCAATCGCCATCTCTGACCATCAGAACACGTGTATCGGGTGAGTAGTGTTTGTATTTCATCCCAGGCGCTTTTGGTGTTTCATTTTCTTTTACAAGATGCTGATCAATAGCAACAGGAGATTCGATGACTGCTTCGATTTGTTCTTTCGTTACTGCACCTGGTCGTAAAATCATAGGCATGGCTGTTGGATCACTTAAATCAAGAACAGTGGATTCTACACCAATTCGCGTAGCTCCATCATCAATAATCCCGGTAATTTTTCCTTGTAGATCATGATATACATGATCTGCAGTCGTTGGACTTGGTTTTCCCGACGTATTTGCACTTGGACCGACAAGCGGAACACCGGAAAGTTCGATTACTTCTAGTGTTTTTTTGTTATCCGGCATACGAAATGCAGCTGTGGATAATCCTCCCGTCACAACTGAGGGCAAAGTGTCTTTTTTGATCTTAAATATCAAAGTTAATGGTCCAGGCCAGAAGTTCTTCACAATCTTCTCTGCTGCCGGATGAAAGTTGTCCACATACTCTTTTACTTGTTCAAAAGAGGCGACATGGACGATTAATGGATTATCTTGCGGTCTCCCTTTTACAGAAAACACTTTCTTGACAGCGTTTGGTAAAAGAGCGTTGGCGCCCAATCCGTATACTGTTTCGGTAGGAAAAGCAACAAGTTCTCCTTCTTTCAGTGCTTCGGCTGCCTCTTGCAATTCTGTTTCATCATATCGTTTCGTTTCCACAGTTTATCCACAACCCCTTTTTCATACATTCTTATTTTGTCTGAGTTTATCCTCAAATTTTCCACTGTTTGTGGATAATCTATTTGTCAATAGTGGATAAACTTGTTGATAAACCAAAAAGTCGTTTACATCCTTGTCAAATAAGTGTTTTTTTATAATAAAAAAACAAATAAAAAATTTTTCATCCACAACTTCAACCATAAACTTGTATCATTCGTTCATTGCCAAAAAGATCCTTTTTTATCGCCACTTTTTTATCTGGAAATGCTTGCTGAAATATTTTTTTTACTGCTTCACCTTGGCGAAATCCGATTTCTAAAAAAATCTTTCCATTTGATTTTAGTACGCTTGGTGCTTCAACTGCTATTTTTTCATAAATAGCTAATCCATCGTTCTCAGCAAAAAGGGCCATTTTAGGTTCGAATGACCGGACACTTTCATCCATCAGTTCCCATTCATTCCGACTGATGTACGGCGGATTAGAAATAATCACATCAAATTGCTGATCCATTACTGGTCCTAATGTATCTCCATGATAAAAACTGATTTTCGTTCCTTCTTTCTGAGCATTTTCTTTCGCTACTTCTAATGCTTCTTCTGAAAGATCCACAGCAGATACATGCCAATTTCTTCTTGCTGCTTTCAAACTAATAGCAATTGCTCCAGTCCCTGTCCCAATATCTATCACTTCTAACGGTACATCAGGCGTCTCGTCTAAACACCATTCGACTAACTCCTCTGTTTCTGGTCGAGGGATCAGTGTTGCTTCAGTTACCTTTAACCGATGATCATAAAAATCTGCATATCCTAGCAAATACTGAGGTGGATGATCTGCAAGCAGAAGTCGCAGATCGGTTTCGATCAACCGCTGTTCTTCTTCTGAAATCTCTTCGTTCATATGAAGGAGCCAATCAAGTTTTTTCCATTGTTTTCGTTCCAAAAATAAAAATTGGATACTATATGCTTCTTTCCCATGATCCTCTAAAAAAGAAGAAGCCCGTGACAGGACTTCTCGATAGGTCATTTTACCCATTTTGCATAGCTTCCAGTTTTGATGTTTGATCATACATGATCAATGCATCAACGATCTCATCTAATTTCCCTGCTAAAATCTGATCTAATTTTTGGATAGTTAATCCGATACGATGATCAGTCACACGATTTTGCGGGAAATTATACGTCCGGATCCGTTCTGAACGATCCCCAGTTCCGACTGCTGATTTTCGATTGGCATCATACTCGCTTTGTGCTTCTTGCTGGATCTTATCGTACACACGAGCACGCAAGATTTTCATTGCTTTTTCACGGTTCTTGATTTGAGAACGTTCATCTTGCATAGCAACAACGATCCCTGTTGGTAAGTGAGTCAAACGTACAGCAGATGCTGTTTTATTGACGTGCTGTCCGCCAGCACCTGAAGCATGATAGATATCTGTACGGATATCTTTGTCTTCAATATCGATCTCTACTTCTTCAGCTTCTGGCATCACGACAACTGTTGCGGTGGAAGTATGGATACGCCCTTGCGATTCAGTTGAAGGAACACGCTGGACGCGGTGCGCACCACTTTCATATTTTAATTTCGAATATACGTTGTCTCCGGTGATCATCATGATCACTTCTTTATATCCACCGATTCCGGTAACGTTAGCTTCCATCACTTCTGTTTTCCAGCCTTGTGCTTCAGCATACTTTTGGTACATATTGAAAAGATCGCCAGCGAATAATGCTGCTTCGTCTCCGCCTGCTGCTCCACGGATTTCCATGATGATATTTTTATCGTCATTTGGATCTTTTGGTAAAAGCAAGATCTTGATTTTTTCTTCTAAGACTTCTTTTTCTTTTTTTAATTCAGATAATTCTTCTTTTGCTAGTTCAGCCATTTCATCATCCAGTTTTTCACCAAGCAGTTCTTCTGTATCGGTGATTCCTTGTACTACTTCTTTATAACGACGATAAACTTCGACTGTTTCGCGCGTGTTTGCTTCTTCTTTTGAAAGCTGCATAAAACGCTTTGTATCAGAAATCACTTCTGGGTCACTTAAAAGTTCTCCAAGCTCTTCATAACGGTCTTCAATTGCTTGTAATTGATCGTACATGCTTATTCTCCTTCTGTAATCATTGATGGGTGAAAGTAATGTTTTCGACAAACGGGGTAATAAGCTTCATTTCCGCCGATTTGCACTTGATCGCCTTCATAAACAGGGTTTCCATCAATATAATGTAAATTCATGATTGCTTTTTTGTGGCAGAACCAACAGATTGTTTTCATTTCTTCGATTTTGTCTGCATAAAGCAATAAATATTTTGATCCTTCAAATAACTCGTTTCGAAAATCATTTTTCAAACCAAATGCCATAACCGGAATATCCAATTCGTCCACAATTCTCGTAAAAGCAATGACATGTTTCTTTTTTAAGAATTGCGCTTCATCGATCAGCACACAATAGGGTTTGCTTTCCATTTTCTGAATTACGTCAAATACGTCTGTTTCTTCAAATATCGGCATCGCATTACGTTTCAGTCCGATTCGGCTTGAAACAACGCCTAAACCATCTCTTGTATCAATACCGCTTGTCATTAAGACAACTGGCTTATTTTGTTCTTCATAATTATGTGCGACTTTTAGGATCTCGATCGTCTTGCCGCTATTCATTGCGCCATACTTAAAAAATAGTTGTGCCATGCTCTTTTTCACCTTCCAGTTTGTTCCTATGGTATTATACTTGATTTTCAGCATTTTTTACAGTGAGAATTTTCATCAAGCACAGATTAGTATTAAATCTATTGCTCACTTTTGTTCCAATTTTTTGACAAGAACTAAACATGGGTTCCATTCATCCCATAAATTTGGAAAAACTTCCAACCTTGAAAATCCTAATGATTCGTAGAAACAAATAGTTTGATCATATATAGAGTAGTGCCCCTCGTCTACAGTCTTCACTTGCAAATATTTGTAATGTTTTGCTGCGTAACCTTCTGCTTCTTTAAAAAGTTTTGTTCCTAATCCTTGGTGATGATAGTCTTTTTTTATTCCCATACAATAGATTTCGGCAGTATCTTCACTTGTCTGTGAAAGAGTGATAAAGCCTAAATATTCTTCTTTTCTTTTTTCACACCATAAAGGTAGTTTACTTGATTCCTCGATATATTTTTCCGTTGATTCAGGAAGCCCAAACCACTCAGGCAAGTCTAGTAATATTTCTCGGACACACTTTCCTTTTTCCTCTCTATCTTTTACAAACGATATCGGCATATTCTTTCTAGATTCTCCCTTTTTGAATTGAGTATAGCATGCTTTCTTTCTTTTCACGTGCTATAATAAGTTAAAATTTCAAAGTTTTACGTAAGGAGCTATTTGATGACAAAAAATATTTTTGATTCCATCGCTAACCATTATGATTCCCCTGACCGTCAAGCATTAGCCAAGATTATTCGCGAAGAACTAACTACTTATCTACCGCGCGACAGCCACCAAAAAGTCCTGCTGGATTACGGAGGCGGAACTGGGCTTGTTAGTTTACCGCTTGCGGAAAGATTCAAAGAACTGATCATTGCCGATGCTTCAGAAACTATGCTGAAAATGGCAGAAGAAAAGATCCAAGCAGCAGATCTGAAAAATGTCCGAACGATCCACGCTGATGCTTCTGTCGAATTTCCTGCTGTCCAAGCTAATCTCATCCTTCTATCACTTGTACTTTTACACATTCCTGATACGGAGAATATTCTTACAAAACTTTATGAAATTTTAGCTCCTGGCGGTCAATTGATCATCGTAGACTTTGACAAGAATGAACAAATTAGTCATCCGAAAGTCCATAATGGCTTTAGCCAAGAAGAATTGAATAATCGATTGGAAAAAACGGGCTTTGTCTCTGCTACTAGTCATACCTTCCATCGTGGGGAAAAGCTATTTATGAACAAAAACGCTTCGCTTTTCTTATCCATCAGCCAAAAAGCTTAAAATGAGATTGCAAAAAAAGTGAGCAACTCCAAGAAATAAGAAGGAATTTTCGGAAAAAGAAGCTGTGACAAAAAACATGTCACAGCTTCTTTTTATTTTTTCATCACATGATTTTGATTTCTGAAAGAGGCCAATAACGGAAAACAACTTTTCCTTGGATCATATCTTTGTCGACTAACCCAAACATTCGGCTGTCTTTTGAAATCAAGCGGTTATCGCCTAGAACAAGATACTTTCCTTTCGGCACAGTATATTCAAAGTCACTCGTAAAGGTGGATGAACTTTCTGCTTGTGCTTGGAATCCTGAGCTATAAGCATATTCTCCTTGTAACTTATCTTCTGAAAATTCTTTTTTGAACTCATCCAGATAAGGTTCATCATACTTTTTGCCATTAATGGTCAACTGGTCATTTTCCATCTTGACTGTATCTCCAGGCATACCGATGATCCGTTTAACAATCATCCGTTCTTCATCCCCCGGTTCCTTTGTAGTAATAATATCCATTCGTTCATAGTTTGAGATCTTAGATGAAATCAATCGTTGTCCATCACTTAATGTAGGGTCCATCGAATGCCCGTTTACAGTAACTGGTGTAAACACGTACACTCTAGCTAATAAAATAGCCGCTAATACAAGGATCAAAATCCCCCAATTTTTCAAAAATTCTTTCACAGCTTACCTCCTACTTGTATTTTCCTCGTTATTTATTACGTTTTTTCACAATACTTCGTTGTACTTTCTTTATTCTACAATGTTTATAAATGAAAGGAAAGAATAAGTGATGTGTTCGTCTTATCTTTCTCGTTATATAAAAAAGGAACGTGACAAAAGACGTGTCACATCCCCCTTATTCCGAATAAACGTTTTTATCGCAACCACTGATACACGGCGTTTCATCACATTATGAATGTCTTCTTCTTTGGCTACGACTATAAACCACTGGTTCTTCCTGCGACTGTGCCTTTTTTGCAATCAATTTCAGACGATAAGGCTCATGATAGCGTAACCCGTCTTTGACAAAATCACCGCCGACGATGAACAATCCGACAGGTTCCAATGTGTCTTCTGTTGAGTCAAGTCGAATGGTCCCTACTTTTTCCATGTCCGAGTAGCTTCGTCCAATATTTAGAACATACTCTTTCTCTCCTGTTTTCTTGACATAGTAATAAGGATACAATGTATTTCTATCGACCAGAAATCCATCCATGCGACCGAGTTCATTTGTTTTGATTTCACCATTTCCAATCAAATACCGCATATTCTCGGCTAATTTCAATTGATAATCTTCGTCATAAGAAACCATGACCTCTTGTGTATTCACTTTATCGATCGAATTTCCATTATCTATCGATTCTTCTGTCTGGATGTTGAACGCTTCATCAGGTAAATACTTCACAAAAAGCTGAGTGACATCGGCTTTCGTGTTTTTATCTAAAAAGTAATAAAATACATTTAAAACAGTAAAATAAACAAGCACTAGAAATGCAAGTCCATATAAGAAAAATTGAAGATAGTTTTGGTTTTGCCAAAGTCCATAAACAATTCTCAATAAATAAAGCGTGGGAATCACACTTAAAATCGTATATCCACGGTTAAGATATTTAGGACTGATGTCTAAATAGCCAAGGAATTTATGCACCCCGTTGATAAGGTCTAGTAAAAATGTCATTGAGAATCACCTGCTTGCTGGTTATACGTTTGGGTATTTCCTGAATCTTGGTTTTGCTGTGCTGTACGTGCTGCATCATCATTTTGCGTGTTATCATCTACAGTCGTACTGCTTGGTATCGTTTCGGAGCTAGCACTTGTATCCGGACTTGTACTTGGATTGGTTGAATCCGATGGAGTGCCATCTGGTACCGTATTACTTGTTTCGCTTGAGCTGTCAGTTGTATATGTCTCATCATACGACGAACTAGTTGTTGTATCGTCCCATGTACTTGTCGTAGTGGTTTCATTCAAACTTTCCGTTGTTGTTGGTTCAGATGTCGAGACTGAAGTAGTTGGTGTTGTTTCTTCTACAGTACTAGAACTTGAACTTGGTGCACGGTAGCTGGAACTATTCACAATACCTGTAGTAGTCGCGACAATCGTCGAGATTGTTAATACAGCGATTGGCTTCAAAATAGGTGCTACTTTTCGCATCTTATCTCTTCCTTCATTGAAATTTATTCTTGTTTCCTTACTTTACTACGGACAAATTATACAGTCTACCTTATTTCTACCATAAATTCTTTATTTTTTTCTTACGTTTTTCCGAAAGATTTCTTTAATTTTCCTCAAAAACTACGGTTGATGTTTTTAAGTAAGCTTTTGCTTCCCGATTGATTTCTTTCAGATCGCATCCTTGCTGCTTGGCAGCGAACACGCAACCACAATAACATTGGCGATAAATATCATACTCTTTGCACATTTGCAAAGAGCGTTCATAGCCTTTGTTTTTCTTGAAATCACTTGGCAAGTATTGTGTCCCGTAAATCTTTTGGATATCCATTCCGATCTGATTGATCAAAGCTGCATTTTTCTTTGGCGAGATGGTCAGGGCACTTCCAAAGTAATCGTATCCTAGTTCTTGCGCTTTTTGCGCAACAAGATCTAATCGCATATTGAAACATGCACTGCAGCGAGCACCACCTTCTTTTTCGTTTTCAAGATGGTTTGTTAAAACCATTTTGGTGAATTCATTTGGACGGTATTCATCAACGATTAGCGCTACATGATGGTCAGTTTTCTCATTAAATTGGTCTACAAATCGTTTTTGTTCATGTAATCTTCGCAAATACTCACTTTTAGGATGAATGTTCGAATTTGAAAAAAATAACGTGATCTCTGCATATTGAGACATGAATTCCAATGTGTGCGTACTGCAAGGAGCACAGCATGTATGTATTAATATCTTAGGCTTTACTTCTTCTTTCTCCCATTGCATGATCATTTTTTTCAGAACTGTATCATAATTTATTTTTTGATTTTTCATTTTTTCTACGATTTGTTGAGCATTAATCAATTTGTTATTCCTCCTCCTTCTTTTTTCTAGGATTTGCCTTATTATAAGCCATTTCTATTTTAATCGAAAGCTGTATTGTTATCTGTTTAATAATTTCTTTGAGTATTCCTAATTCCCCTTGTATACTGGTAGAAACGACTATTGTCAGGAGGATAGTACTGTGCATGTTGATTTATTCTTTCGAAGGCTGCAGCGGCGAGGACAGAAGTTTGCTGCCAATCATTTCTCATCGATCCAAATCATCGTTTTTTATTATATATTGATGACGGTCTTATCACTCGTTCTATTTTATATGCCGATTTTTCGCGAACCAGATAGCCATGTTTCTTTTGTGGACATGCTGTTCATGGCAATCAGTACAGTGAGTGTGACTGGACTATCGACTTTTGATATCAATTCTGTGTTCAATGATAACGGTATTATACTGCTGGAAATATTATTTCAAGTTGGTGGTTTGGGGATCATGATGATTTCTACTGCTTTTGTCATTTTTTCTAAACGACGGATCACACTGAAACAACGACAGCTGATCATGACGGATATGAATCAACCGCGTTTGTCTGGTATCGTCCGACTGATTCGGATCACTTTTTCTATTTTAATCTGGTTTCAATTACTTTTTGGGACATTCTTTTCTATTTATTTTTATTACAGAGGCTATTTTGATCGTTGGCGTGATGCCGTTTTTTACGGTTTTTATCAGGCGATATCGGCTGTCACGAACTCTGGGTTTGACGTCACTGGGGATTCCATCAAGCCCTTTGCACATGACTATTTTTTCTTGATCCTGATCATGTTTTTGATTTTTGTCGGAGGAATTGGTTTTCCTGTATTGATGGAGTGCCGGGAATGGCTATTATACAAACGTTCCAATGCGAAGCTTCCGTTTCGTTTTTCCTTGTTTACCAAATTAGCTGTGTTAGCTTTTGTTATCTTGTTTGTTTCGGGAACTGTCTTGATTTATCTATTGGAAAAGGACCATTTATTCCAAGATTCCAATATGAGTGTCAAATGGATCAATTCGATGTTTTATTCGATTACGACTCGTAATGCTGGTCTGCAGATTCACGATTTGGGTGATTTTCAAATCACAACACTGATCATTTTTTCTTTACTGATGTTTATCGGATGCAGTCCTAGTTCTGTAGGCGGCGGGATTCGAACAACTACTGTAGCAATCATCGGTTTGTATCTATATTCCTTCCTCAAAAGTGAAGATAACATCAATATTTTTGGACGGAGAATCGATCAAGATGATGTGCGAAAATCAGTCGTTGTCTTTATGCTTTCTCTTGGTATGTGTTTCTTTTGTATCGTTTTTTTATCTGCTACAGAAGAACAAACGCTGATCTCGATCATCATCGAAGTAACTTCTGCGTTTGGAACAACTGGTTTATCTTTAGGGATTACCGGAGACTTGTCTGTTGTGGGCAAAATCACGATTGCTGCACTGATGTTTATTGGGCGGATCGGAATGCTATATACATTGATGTTATTCGTACCAAAAGAAACACGAGATCTAGGCTATGAATATCCAAGCGAGAAAATTATTATCGGTTAAAATGGGAATATAGGTAAGAGGGAATAATAAAATCACAGCAGCTTGAAACAATCATTTTGTTTCAAGCTATTTTTTTGTTAAATCATGCGATTTTGTCCGATTTCATGCACTTTCAGCCGTAACCTTTTCTTAAGAATAAGAAAAGCAATTTAACCTTTTTTTCAACATATGGTATGATTAGTTGAATTTATTCGTCAGCAAATCGTTTTTGGAGGTTACATAATGGGAATACGCAGTCATTTTGCGATTGCAGTTGGAAAAACGTCGCAATGGGCATTAAAAACTTTTTTTAAAGGCGGATCAAGTTTACCAGGTAAACTAGCGCTGAAAGTCGATCCACATATACTAGATAGTTTGGCAAAAGACTACCAAGTCGTCGTTGTCACCGGAACAAACGGTAAAACTTTGACTACCGCTTTAACAGTCAATATTTTGCGCCAGCAATTCGATGAAGTTCTAACCAACCCTACTGGTGCGAATATGGTACAGGGAATTGTATCGACTTTCTTGCAGGCAAAACCAAAAAAAGGACAGAAAAAGTTTGCTGTCCTAGAAATAGATGAAGCAAGTTTGAGCAAAGTCACAGAATATATGAAACCAGAACTGTTCTTATTTACAAATATTTTCCGTGATCAAATGGATCGGTATGGAGAAATCTATACGACCTATAAAATGATTGTAGACGGTGCCGCAAAGTCACCAAATGCAACGATTATCAGTAACGGTGATTCACCAATCTTCAATTCTATCGAAACAGTCAATCCTAGAAAATATTATGGCTTTGACCATGAAGAAGATCGTGAACAAATGGCTCATTACAATACAGACGGTGTCTTATGTCCAAATTGTCATCACATCTTGCATTATAAAATGATCACTTATGCAAACTTAGGGAAATATTACTGTCCAAATTGTGACTTCAAACGTCCTGAATTGGATTATCGATTAACTGATATGGTACGGATGGACAATGTGTCAGCAGATTTCGTGATCGATGGTCATGAATACGGAATCGAAGTTGGCGGTATGTATAATGTCTACAATGCTTTAGCAGCTACTGCAGTGGCAGAGTACTTCAATGTCGATCCTGATAAAATCAAACAAGGTTTAGGATATGACGAGAAAGTATTCGGCCGACAAGAAGTCATCAATATCAATGGGAAAAAATGTACATTAGTACTTGTCAAAAATCCTGTAGGTATCAATCAAGTAATCGATATGATTGGTCTAGCTCCTTATCCATTTTCTTTAGTGGCTTTATTAAATGCCAATTACGCAGACGGAATCGATGTCAGCTGGATTTGGGATGGTAATTTTGAAAACTTTGCCGATATGGATATCCCAGCTGTTATTTCTGGAGGAGACCGTCATACAGATATGACTTTACGTCTAAAAGTTGCCGGGATTCCAGAAAATAAATTGACAGAAACAAAAGAATTACCAGAAGTAATCGAAAAAATCAAAGAATTGCCAACTGAGCATGTCTATATTTTAGCTACTTACACTGCTGTATTGCAGCTTCGTAAAGAACTAGCTGCTCAAGGATTTATCAAAGGAGGAATGAACCGTGGCTAATTATGAACTCAATATCGCCCACCTTTATGGAAATTTGATGAACACATATGGTGATAACGGAAACCTTTTGATGTTGAAATATATAGCAGAAAAAATGGGGGTTTCTTGCCATACGGAGATCGTTAGTATACATGAACCTTTTGATGCTGATAAATATGACTTGGTTTTCTTTGGCGGTGGTCAAGACTTTGAGCAATTAATCATTTCAAAAGACATCCAGAAAAAGAAAGATTCTTTGATCAACTATATCGAAAATGATGGCGTCATGTTAGCCATTTGTGGTGGCTACCAATTGCTAGGTCACTACTACATGGGAGCTAATGGAGAAAAGATCCAAGGAATCAGTGCACTGGATCACTACACGTTAAGTCAGGAAAATAACCGGTTTATCGGTGATATCGTTATCCATAACGAAGAATTCAATGAAACTTATTATGGATTTGAAAACCACAATGGTCGGACTTTCTTAGGTGAAGGTGAACGACCTTTGGGGAAAGTGGTACAAGGTCAAGGAAATAATGGTGAAGACCAATCTGAAGGTGTCATTTACCGAAATGTCTTCGGTTCTTATTTCCATGGACCTATCCTTGCAAGAAATGAGAACCTGGCAGCTCGTTTGATCCGCCTAGCTTTAGAACAACGTTACGGTAAAGAATTGGATCTGCCCTATCTTGAAGGACAAACAGCCTAGTTATTCGAAAAAGGGGAATGTGACAAAAATTTCGTCACATTCCCCTTTTTCGTATCCTATTTTAAGCGACTTGCTTGGCATAACGGTTCACGTTTTGCTTGATATTCCCGATTGTTTTCGGATCATTGATTCCTGTGACTTCTTGAATCAATTGTTCCAAGTTTTCATGGATCTTCATTTCATGCAATTGACGGCTTTGTTCATCTTCAGGATCATAGTAATTAAAAATAATCCCCATTGTTGCCGTCAAATGTGGGCAAGTCAAGTTATGTTCTTGTAGTTCTCTCACTGGACGTGTAAATCTTTCTTGATAACCTAACTTACGTAATGGTGTCCGAGCGACACGTGTGATCGCATCAGAGATATTTTTGTTTTGGAAGCGATGGATGATTTTTTCAATATACGCATGATGCTGCTCTGCATCAAACCCCCATTTGGCAATCAGCAAACTTCCTGTTTCCTGCAAAACTGATTTTAATTGTGCCACAACTAACGCATCTTGCATTGCTTCATCAATGGTCTGGTAACCTAACAAGGCACCTGTATAAGCGACAGTCGCATGACCAGTATTGACACTAAATAGTTTGCGTTCGATATATGGTTCTAGATCATCTACATATAAAACCCCTTTTAATTGGATTTTTTTATTTTTTCTTTGGCTATCGTCAATGACCCATTCTTTGAAAGGTTCCACTTGGACGAATAAAGGATCTTCATGGTGTTGTAATGGGACGATTCGATCGACTGCTGCATTTGGAAAGCCGATATATTTGTCAGTAAATGATGTTTCCGGAAGATATTTATACACTTCTTTTTCTAGAAATGCTGAACCGCCAATCATATTTTCACAGGCAATGATATCTAAAGATGTTGTGATTCCTTCTTTTTCTCTTTCTTGGATACCTTTTGCAATCAACTCAGCAATAAAAGGTAAGATATTCGGGCCAATGGCGGTAGTAACTAAATCTGCTTCAGCGATTTCTTGGATTACTTTTTCTGGATTTGTTTGATTGTTGATACCTATGACATTTTTTACAGTGATTTTTTCTTTTGATTCATCTGCTAATTCGATTTCGTATTCTTTTCTTTCATTTAAAGCATCAATGATCGTGTGATTCACATCTACGAAAGTAATCTCAAATCCATTAGCTGCCAAAACCTCTCCAATAAATCCTCGACCGATATTTCCTGCACCAAAATGTACTGCTCTCATTTTTCTCTCTCCTTAAGCAATTGCTAGATTTTCCGTTACTTCTTCTTTGCTGAGCGCGTCTGCTAGCTGGACAACATTGTCCATATCACTGCAATAAAGTGCGATTTGCTGTACAAGTTGCAAATGCTCATCTCCGACTCCTGCAATACCGAACAAAACAGTCGCAATCTTTTCTTCTTCTTCGGTACCAAAATCTACACCATCTGGTACTTGAACGACACAGATGCCGGATTTTTTCACATATTTTTTTGCTTCATCTGTTCCATGAGGAATCGCGATAAAATTCCCCATATAAACAGATAACATTTTGTCTCTATCTACCATGGCATCGATATATTCCTCATCAACACACCCTGCTTCTACAAGCATCTGACCGCAATAGCGGATCGCTTCTTCTTTGGTTTTAAAAGATCGATTGAGCTCGATCATGTCGAATGGCAAACTTTGCATGCTGTTTTCCTCCCTTAAGCTGTCTGTTTCAAATATTGTGCAATCGATTCGTATTTTTGCGGATTGACCATGCTGTTGACTGATAAATGAATGGATTGAGGCGCAGCCATCTGTACTTTTTCCGCTAAACTTTCTTTGGCTACGATCAGTGAATCAGGTTCATCTTTTAAATCTTGGATATTGACTTTTCTTAACGGGATAGTTAAATGGTTCTTGTCTAATATATCTTTGAGCACGGTCATCCCCATTGTTGCTGATCCGGAACGATCATCGTGGACAAGTAGAATCTCTTTGATTTGTTTGATGTTTGCTGAAAGAAACTCTTCTTCTGGCTCATTCTCAATTTCAGAAACTGATGGTTCCTGCTTGCTGCTTAATTCTTGAATGATTTCATCATATCGAGGTGAATTCAAAAAGTTTTCTACTGAGACAAAACGCGCGCTCGGTGCTTTTTGTTTTGCTCTTTCTTGTAGTTCGACCTGAGTAACGATCAATGTATTCGAGTCATCTGTCAGTTGGCTGATTGCTTGATTGGTCACCGTTTGAGGCAAGTCTGCTTCCTGTACTTTTTTTCTCAAGATCGAAGCGCCCATCGCACTTGATCCCATCCCTGCATCACAAGCAAAAATGATTTTTTGTACGCCAGAGAATGTAGCTCCTTGAGGAATACCTTGGGCACCTTTGGAAGCTTGCTTAGCTGCCTTTGTCTCTTGAACAGATTTTTCGAAGTCTTCATTTGTATCTTTCGCATCCGCTTTCAAAATTACTGCAGAAATACCAAACGAAACAGCTGCGGCAACAATCACGCCCAAAATAACAGGAAGGTAAGAATTGAACGGTGTCATCGCTAGAATCGCAATGATCGACCCTGGAGAAGCTGGCGCTCTTAGTCCAGCATCCATCAATTGGAAAATGAAACTTCCTGACATTCCTCCGCCTATAACTGATAAGAATAATAACGGTTTCATCATAACGTAAGGAAAATAGATTTCATGGATCCCGCCTAAAAAGTGAATGATCATGGCTCCTGGTGCTGAAGATTTTGCTGCTCCTTTGCCAAACAAAGTAAAAGCAAGTAATACGCCAAGTCCTGGACCAGGATTTGCTTCAAGCAAGAATAGAATAGATTTTCCAGCCTCTGCTACTTGTTCAGTTCCCAATGGTGTCAAAATCCCATGATTGATTGCATTATTCAAAAATAAGATTTTTGCTGGTTCAATAAAAATACTTGTCAATGGAATCAAATGGGCAGATAAAATGATCTCTACACCTTTTGCCATTGCTTGAGTCAATGCATCGACAACTGGACCAATCGCAGAAAAACCTAATAACGCTAATCCAAAACCGATAAGACCTGCTGAAAAATTATTGACTAGCATTTCAAAACCGGATTTGATCCGTTTTTGGAATAGCTGATCAAATTTCTTGATGGCATATCCACCAAGAGGTCCCATGATCATCGCGCCTAGCATCATTGGAATATCTGTTCCGACAATCACACCCATCGTTGCAATTGCCCCAACAACTGATCCGCGGTCACCAGCAATTACTTTTCCGCCAGTATAACCGATCAATAAAGGAATCAGATAAGTTAGCATTGGGCTTACCATGGTAGCGAAAGCCTCATTTGGTAAATAACCATCTGGGATAAATAGAGCCGTTAATACACCCCAGGCAATCAGTGCTCCAATATTTGGCATGACCATGCTTGATAAAGTACTGCCTAATTTTTGTACCCTCGCTTTTAGCGAAATGTTGTTTTTGGGAATCGTCCGTTCCATTTTGTCTCTCCCTCTCTCCTTTTGATACTCTAATTGTATCCGCTTACTAAAAAGAGAAATAGTCGTACTTTGGCACGAAACTTTGTGCCAAAGGTTTGAGTATGTCAGCAAAATAAAAAGATTTCGGTATCAGAAAACTTCAATTTTAAATAAAACTGTTATTTTAATTTTTTTATAATATGCAAACAATAACTTTTGTTAGCATTTAATTTAGATGTTTTTCATTCTATTATGTTATTAAATTTTATATTGGAGGCCTATCTATGACATTACTGATCAAAAACATGAACATGAAACGTGGTAAAAAACGTGTGATTCGACAATTGAATCTTTTATTAGAATCAGGAGAAGTAGCTGCTTTGATTGCCCCGAACGGATTTGGCAAAACAACTTTGCTGAATGGTATTGCCCAACTGCTACCAACAACTTATGATCAATTGTCCCTTCACAACATCTCTCCTACTGCTTATACAGATTATCGCCGGTCTTTCTTTTTTCTAGAATCAACGAATCAGTTATCCGACTATCTATCGGCTGTTGATTATTTGACTTTGATCAAATACTATTGGCAGAGCAAAGTAGAATGCCAAACTGTTTTCCAACGATTGAAGATGACTGAGTACCTTACTTTGTCGATTGGAAAAATGTCTCTAGGAATGAAACAACATGTCTTGCTTGCTGCTTACTTGATCAGTGATTCATCTGTCATGTTATTCGATGAACCGTTGAACGGATTAGACCCAGGAAGTATTGATATCTTGAATAGCCTCATCAGACAATGGCAGAAAGAGGGGAAGACGATTCTTCTTTCTTCCCACGCTATCGCGAATATCCAATCGATTTGTTCTAAAGCATGTTTTCTAAAAAATGGAGAAATCGTCACAGAATCCTCAAATATGGAAGAGATTTTAGCTATTTATCGTAAATTATATGAGGTGTAACTATGTCTTTACTTACATTTGAACGCAATCTCTTACTAAAAAACAAAGTAAACTTTTTATTTCCTCTATTGTTGGTCGTGCTCTTTGCATTCCCACTTTTTTTTGATCATAAACTTGCTTATACAGAATTCGATGAACTGAATCATAACTATGAAGAGATGCAACGTTTGATTGAAACGTTGAAAGAAGATGAGAATGAGAAAGAATTTGTGGAAAGTTTAGAGAAAAGCAACAAACTGATCGAAGCAATCTTACATGCAAAAAACACAGGGAATGTCCAGCAAATGGTCGAAGCAACTTATCATTATGAAAAAGATATACTGGATCGACTGATTTCTGGTCAAAGACAAGGAATTCCAATCATTGAACAACAAAAACGTGTCGAGTTGCTCCGTTATATGAAAGAACATCAGATCCAAAGATATTCTATTTTTGACTTGCCAGCGCATCTCCCTTTAGCGAATTACTACGAAAATATTTTTTCAGGAATGATTTCTAGTTTTTTGATTTTATGTATAACCGCCTTGTTTCTTTCTTCCATCATCTCTTATGAAAAAAGAAAGCAGGTAATCTCTCTAGTCAATCTATTACCGGATAGTATGGTAAAGAAACATAGCATCCGTTTTACCGTTTATTATGGTGCAGCTATGCTAAGTCTCGTGATGCCATTTTTGATCGTCTCTATACTAGTAATAATCAAAAATGGTTTGGGAGACTTCCGTTATCCTGTAGGAACGATCATTGGTCAGGAGATACGAATCCTTCCGATGTATGCGTATCTTTTCCAGAGCTTTCTGTTCCTGTTGTTGTGGGTGCTCTTTTTAAGTACAATCAGTTTTCTTCTATCTGCTTTATTTGAACATTCTCTAGTCAATCTTTTAGGTACACTTCTTTGTCTTTTCTTAGCAGAGTATCGCTTGTTTTCTTCGATTGGATGGATAGAATCAATCAGTCATTACTTGCCAACTTCTTATGTTGATTTTCAAAATGTGATCATAGGAGGAGATATTTTCTCGCCACTAGCTTCAGAACAGGTTACTTTCATGAATGGTATCTTGACACTTGGTATATGGAGTATCGTTTTATTATTCATAGGTATGGGCACTATCTATATAAAAAAGAGCTATTAAAACACAAAAATAATAGGGGCGGTGACAAAAACCTTGTCACCGTCCCCTATTTCAAATAAACGTTTTTCTAGAATAAATAGTTTTCAAAAGCTTGCATCCGCAGTAATAAGAACCTCCCAACAAAAATAGCTCCTCTTATTTTTATCTTGGTTGAAGTTATTACTTGATGCAAGGCAGCTTTTTTTACTGTGAACATTGGTTATATATGTCCATGTTCAAAAATCATTTGGACTTCTTCAATGGTTTCCGCATCACTGAGCGCCATTACTTGGTCGATGTCTGAACAGAAAAAGGCTAAATCTTGGAGCACCGCTAACTGATGTTCTTTTTTTAAAGCCACTACAAATAAGAGTGTCGCGATTTTTGGTTCCTCTTTTGTTCCAAAGTCCACACCATCAGGCACTTGGACTAAATAGATTCCTTCTTCTACTACTTCTTCATCTTTGTCAGTCCCATGTGGCAAGGCTACGAAATTCCCGATATAGACACTCGCTTTTTCTTGTCTTTCGATCATTGATTGGATATATGCCGGTTTGATTCCCCCTTGTTGGGTCATCCACTGGCCGATCTCGGTCAACGCTTCTTTCCAATTTTGATAGGATTGATCGAGCAATATTTTTTCTGCTGGTAGCTGGATCATCTTTTCACCTTCATTTCTTTATTTCTTCAATCAGGATTTTCGCTAGCAACTGATAAACGATTTCTTTATTTCCTGAGCGGAAGATCTCGGTGTTCAAGTCATTCATGATGATTGCTCCACTGATCTTTCCTAAAAGAATCCCGTCTTTTTCTTGGATTGGCGAAGGCGCCAGCATAACTAACATACGGGACAAATCGACTGGCTGTCTATCCATCCCTTCAATGGTCAACGGATGTTTCAAATTGAAAATACAAAAGATCGGTTTAGAAATCAATGAGCTGGATGTATGGAATAACCCCATATTTGTATGAGGAATACCGATAGGTGCTTGTTCATATCGCTTAAGCAGCCGGCGATGAACCACCTCTTCATCCGTTACTAGTCCTTCAGGAAAATAAGGAAATAAGCTGCGAATCGTTTCGGAGACCGTATCAGGGTTATCTAGTTCTTGAATAAAGAAACGATCAAGTAATTGATTGATTTGCTCCATGAAATGCATCGTTTCCTCATAAGTATCTTCTAGCATCCACTCGTTATTGCTGTTATACGTATTTTTTTGCCTTTTTTTCTTCTCAATATGCGAAAAAGCTTCTTTTAGCTGCTTGACTTCCTCTTCCAGCAGTAGCGGGGAGACTAAAATATATGTTCCATTATATCCTGGTAGAATAGATGTAGAAATAACAACATCATATTCTTCTTGTAAATCAATTTTTTTCAAATCAGCAATCCGATAGAAATGAATTTGTTGGATGAAGGGAAAATACCTTTTCAATCGTAGTTCCAACATGCTAGTAGAAGCTAATCCACTTGGCGAAAAACCTGCAATACTGATATTGCTTTCTTTCGTACTTCGTTCCAATGAATTCGCAAAATGAAGGACCATATAAGCGATCTCTTCTTCGGATAATTTTTTTTCTTGAAAAATCCGCTCTACTGCTTTACGGATTGCATTCGCAACTTCCTCGTATTGAACCATGATTTTTTCTAAAATCGGATTGGTCAGTGTCTCTTCTTGTAAAACGGCTCTTGAAAACACACCAGATAAATGAGTCAACAGCATTTTGTACAAAGTTTCATCTTCATAAAAATGGACATTCGTCTCTTCACTTACTTCTTGAATCAGTTGTTTTACTAAATAAGCAAGCTGTGTATCGAACGTCTCTTCAAAGAAATTCTGATCAAATGAGTTCGTGAAGTCATTTAATAATCCTGCAAAAAAGACGATCTCATTTACTGGATAAAGTTGTTTTGTCTCAGAAGCGATCCGTGAAAACAATCGTTTAGCTGTCTGTAGTAATTCTTTGTTTGCCAGACTATTATATGTCTCATTTGTCAGTAAATGATTTTTCGTCACACGCTCCATCGTCAATGTCAGCATCAAAACCAAATGTTCAAGCTTTCTATCACTTAGATTGGTCTTTTTTTGGATCAATTCTTCCCTGATTACTTTGCGTGCAAGAGATAGATGTTGCGGATCAACGAATCGAAAAAAATAATTCAGTGATGCATCGAAAGAAATACTATGAAAAAGTTCATATTCATTGATTTCTAATTCTAATACATTCGCTGTCAGAAGCCGGCGGTATTTTTCCGGTCCTTCGATCTCGTATCCCTGGTTCCGAATGATTTCCAAAGGCAGTTGGCGAATACTTTCTTCCAACTGTTTGATATCTGCATAAAAAGTGGTATTACTGATGCGATATGATTCCATGAAATGAGCAAGACTCAACGGCTCTGTCGTCAGTAACAACTCGGCTAAAATCGCGTGTTGTCGTTTAGCAGTGGATAAGTCATTACTTTTCCCATCTGTATTTTCTTTTAATTGCTCTAATACTTCTTCTGATGCCTCAATGACAAATGAGCCTCTAGCTGCTTTTTTCAAAGAAGCATTTACCGATTTCAATGAGACTTCAAGATTATCTAATTCGCGGTAAATAGTCCGTTTACTGACCTTCAATAAATTCATCATTTTTTGGATAGATACAGGTGACGGGCTACTGAGAAATTCTGCTAATAATTGTTTTTCTCTGGGCGATAAATACATCTTATATTTCTCCCTTCACGAGTTTTTCGTATTCATTCGTAGCTACCCAATGTTCAACTAGAACTAGCCGAGGGATCTTTTCTTCTAGCTGTTCAGTTACAGCTAGTTCTCTTTGTGCGATATAAATCGTTTCTTCTTGGATTTTGATTTTTTCTATTGATTCTTTTGAGATAACAAACTGTTTTTTCGCTTTTTTTGCTAATTGACTTAAAATCGTCATGCCCATAGTTTGTGAGCCGCGTCTGTTGTTTTTATACAAAAATACAATATTAGCAGGCGACGTTTTTTGTTCTGTGATATCTGCTATCTCTTTTTTTTCTTCCCGCTTTGGAAATTGGATCGCTTCTTTTATTCGTGACAGCAAGATATCTGTTTCCAAAAAGTGATCCAGTACATAGATTTGACTTTGAGGTACTTTTTCTCTTGCAAGACCCGCTAGTTCATGTTGCACGATAACCAGCTGATTTACTTGGTTATTCAATTCATAGATAGAGCTGTATCCGACAGAAAGATCGATTTTTTCTGCTGCTAATTTCTTTTTCAGCAGGGCGGCTCCCATAGCACTTGATCCCATACCTGAGTCGCAAGCAAAAATGACGGAATGAATGATAGATGGTTCCAAGATTTCTCCCCTTTCTTTGACCGTTTTGTTCTCTTTTTCTTTATTTGGTAATTTCAATAGTATCGCTGCACAAATGAAGGTCACAAATGTACTGATTGCTATCCCTATACTTACCCCAGCTAGTTGTGGATAAGGCGCATTGGCAAAAATCACGAGTAGTGACCCAGGCGATACAGGTGCAGCTAATCCCGTATCTAACCATTGAAATATCAACGTGCCGCTTGCCCCACCAGCCATTACAGCTAAAAATAGATACGGTCGCAGCAAGACAAATGGAAAATAGATTTCGTGAATCCCGCCAATCGCATGGATCATCAATGCTCCACTCGCATTTACTTTTTCCTGTTTTTCTGCAAAACAAAGGATAGAAAGTAAGATCCCTAAACCAGGTCCAGGATTTGCCTCCATCAAAAATAAGGAAGAGTACCCGACTGTTTGTGAGAATTCGATTCCTAAAGGTGTCAATACACCATGATTGATTGCATTATTGAAAAATAGTACTTTTAGAGGTTCTAAGATCAGACTGACAAGTGGTAACAGATTCATTGTGACTAGCCAAGACACAACGGAGGCGAGCAACAAGTGAACACTATTTAAAACTGGTTCAATAAAAACGATTCCAATTATACAAATAACGCTACCAGTCAGTCCTACTAGTAGGTTGCTGACAAGCATTTCATATCCAGCCTTGAATTTCACATGGAATCTAGAAACAAATTGTTCATATACGATGCCGGCAAGCGGCCCGATAATCATCGCTCCTACGATTTGTGGAGCATTGGAACGAGCGATCAACCCTAAAGAAGCAATTGCACCGGCGACTGCCCCTTTTTGTCCCCCTACCGATTTCCCGCCTGAATAACTGATCAAGATGGGTAAAAGCAGCTGGATCATCCAATGGCATACCTCTTCTAATGTGGTGTGCAAATCGCCAGACACACCTTTTGTTGCTAATGACAAGATTCCCCAAGCGATAAACAGACTTAGATTTGGCATGATCATTTCATTTAAGTGATGTCCAGCTTTTCTCAGTTGTTTCATAGACACGCGACTGCTGTTGTTTTCTTTCCATTTGTATTCCATCTTTTTCACCATACTTCTATTTATTGATGGACGGATTTTATGTAGAAAAAGCAGCAAACGAAAAACCGTCTGCTGCTTTCAGCTATCTGGGAACTATTTGCCTGGTTCAGACGCAATGATTGCTAGTTCACCTTGGACCGCCCACTCAGAAACGCCATTTGGAATAATACAGCTTGTTCCTTTTTCTAATGGATATGTTTTTCCGTCAACGACAAGGTCTCCTGCTCCTTCGATTACCGTCATCAATGTATAAGGGGCTTGTTTTTTGAAAGATGTGATTCCTTTAATATCCCACTCATATACATTGAAAAACTCAGTTTCTAAATAAGTGACGATCGATGAATTCCCTTTTCGGACTTCTTTGATTTGTAATTCTGGTGTTTTCGCAGGGACAGTTGTTACATCGATCGATTGTTGGATATGCAGCTCTCTTGTTTGTCCTTGCGCATCTTTTCTGTCGTAGTCATACACGCGGTAAGTCGTGTCAGAACTTTGCTGTGTTTCTAAAATCATGATTCCTTTACCAATAGCATGGATCGTTCCGCTTGGTACATAAAAGAAATCACCTTTTTTAACTGGTACTTTCTTCAAAAGGTCATCCCAGCGCCCATCTTTGATCATCTCAGCTAGTTCTTCTCTTGTCTTCGCATGATGACCATAGATGATTTCTGCACCAGGTTCAGCATCGATGATATACCAGCATTCAGTTTTTCCTAATTCACCTTCATGTTTCATCCCATAGGCATCATCTGGATGTACTTGTACAGATAGATCATCTTCTGCGTCTAAGATCTTGATCAATAATGGAAACACTGGTTCTGAAGGATGGCCAAACAATTCCTTGTGTTCTGACCATAGTTCATCTAATCTTTTCCCTTTGAATTCGCCATTTTCTACTACACTGACACCATGAGGATGCGCACTGATCGCCCAATCTTCTCCGATTTTATCGTTAGGGATATCAAAACCGAAGACTGAACGTAAACGGCTTCCTCCCCAAATTTTTTCTTGAAAAACTGGTTTTAAAAACATAGGTTCCTGCATAATTCAAACTCCTCTCATTTTTCATAGCTATTATAGCATTATTTCGGTAATACCGCTTTCTCTTTCAAAAAGTTTTCAACAATTTCATCTCGACATATGAGATACTCCGCACGATGATCGACAGGATGTACGCGATTTGACAAAAATATCAACGCTTCTTGTGTTTTTATATCAATCAAGAAAAACGTACCTGTATAACCAGTATGAAAAAGAATCGCATGACCGTCTTCTACATCTTTTTTTAAATCCCACCCTAGAGAACGATAGCCATTTTTTTTCGGTGTTTGATCTTGCAGTAAAGAATCAATCGTTTCTTCTTCTAAAAACCGACCATTACGGATTTTTCCCTTGTTCAAATACATTTGGACAAAAGTAATGCTGTCTTTCAAATCAATAAAGAGACCCGCGTTACCTGCATGTTCAGCCAAAACCCTCGCTTTTGGATCATGCGTTTGTCCACGCAAAACTTCACCCGAAGGCAGTTGTTCTGTGGGAACGATTTTTTTGGAAGGAAAAGGAAGAAATAAGCTGTTCATCATTCCTAATGGTTCCAATACTTGTTCTTGAAAGATTTCCACTGCAGTTTCTTGGTAAATTTTTTCCAGCATCAATCCAAGAAGAATCGTTCCGGCATCTGTATATTTTACTTCTTTTCCTAGTTGCTCACCTGGTTCTAGCTTCAAATAAGCGGCGATCAATTCTTCCTGAGATAGCTTATCTCTGTTTGGTATCCATGTTTTGATATCAGAAGTATGTGTCAGTAAATGACGCAAAGTGATTGTCTGATTTTCAAATTCAGGAAGATATTTATGAAGCGGTTGATCGAGTTCTATCTTTCCATCTTCTAATAGACGCAAAACTAATGAAGTGGTTGCAACGACTTTCGTCAGTGAGGCTGCATCAAACAACAGATCTTCTGTCATCAGCTGCTTTTCAGGAACGACTTGGGCAAAGCCGGCTGTAAATGTTTCTACTTGATTTTCTTTTATGAAGGCAACTGCTACACCTGGATAAAATCCTTCTTCCATCTTTTTCAAAATAAGCTGTTTCGTGTGTGGATACATCTTTTTCTCCTGCTTTTCTATCAGATTCTTACAGTCCAAGCTTAAAGCTTAATCTATGAGGAATCAACCTTTTTTACACAAAAAAACTGCGCGAAAAACCGCGCAGTTTCCTCCGGTATACTATTTTCTCTTTCTATCTCTAGAATAAGCGATAGTATGACCGTTCATAAAATGACGAGACATGCGACAATCGTTAAGAAAGAAAAAGTTAAGCGTCGCATCGAATGTCAGTTTTATTCTTTTCTTTTGGCTCACTGACGAACCACCATTCGATTCCTATAGCATCATAGATTGTGAGTACTGTGTGCTTTTTGTCTAAGAAGAAATCAACTGATAGTTGCTGCAAGTGAGCAATCAGTCCTTCCATGCTTTCAGTATCGATCATGAATTTCAGAAAATCAAGTCCAATCACTTCATCTGTAGGCAAATCAATTGCGCCTCCGCTAGCTTCTGTCAAACCAACATGGAAATCTCCTTCATTCAATACATGGATGCCCTCTTCTTCATTATGTACCTTCAAACCAAGTACATGATTAAGAAATTGACGTTCTTTTGTTAAGTTAGTAACATTTAAATGGATTTTTTCAAAATAAGAACCTGTTGATAGTTTACTGAATTTTTCTTCAGATTTTCTTAATAATGCTTCTTGATCCATTGTTTCCGGAATTTCTCTTTGGTCGTTCTTATTCTCTTCATGGTAAATTTCCAATTCATTCTCTTCTGGGTCTACGAGCAAAATCCCCATACGTCCATGATCTTCTAAAGCTTCTTTGATTGGATAATTCATTTTACGGATACGACAAAGGATATCTGCCATTTCTTCTGTGCTAGGGATAATCAATGAAAAACGGTTCAGCTTTTTGATCTCCCCCATGTGATCATTCGCTCTAGGACTTTCTTCCAGCAGCAACATTTCACTTCCAGCTTCTTCTGTTCCTAAAATGGCTAATTCGTTTTCTTCGCTTTTCAAATCAAAGCCAACAACGTTCTTGTAAAAATCAATCATTTTATCTCGGTCTTTCACCCGAATGGCTACACTTTTTAAATAGGTGGCAGCCCCCAATTGAAAATCTTTCATATTTCTTGCTCCCCTCTACGTCAAGCTTTATTTTAACGATGGATTCTTCTTCTTTCAAGCAATAACTTTGATTTTGTTAAAAAAAATGTGAGAAAATTCGCATTTTGCTTGTTTTTTGTAAATTAATGAGTAAAAACTCTTATAAAAAGAGGTTGTGAAAAAGCTGTTCTGCATCAAGTAATAAGAACAGCCAAACAAAAATAGCTCCTCATATTTTGCCGTTTTTTGAGCTAATACCGAAGGACAGCTGATTGAACACCGTTTATTCGGAAAAAGGGACTGTGACACGACTTTTGTCACAGCCCCTAAAAAAAATAATAAATTTGTACTATTCTATGAAGCTTCTTCTTCAGAAAACTGACTGTTATAAAGATCTGCATAGAATCCGTCTTTTTCCATCAATGTATCGTGGTTTCCTGTTTCTACGATCGAACCATGATTCATCACAATAATGTTGTCTGCATCGCGTATTGTAGACAAGCGGTGAGCAACAACGAAACTTGTCCGGTTTTCCAATAGGCGGTTCATCGCTTTTTGAATCAGTATTTCTGTTCGTGTATCTACACTAGATGTTGCTTCATCAAGGATCAGGACATCCGGATTTGCTAAGAATGCCCGCGCAATTGTGATTAGCTGACGCTGCCCTTGCGAAATATTGCTTGCATCCTCGTTTAATACAGTGTTATATCCTTCTGGCAATTTACGAACAAAATCGTCTACGTGAGCAGCTTTAGCAGCCTCAATGATTTGTTCGTCTGTTGCATCGTCGTTCCCATATTTGATATTGTCATAGATACTTCCTGTAAACAGCCAAGTATCTTGCAGTACCATTGAAAACTGTGCGCGCAATTCATCACGTGAAAGATCACGGGTATCTACACCATCGTAACGAATACTACCTCCAGAAACATCGTAGAACCGTTCAAGAAGGTTGATCAGTGTCGTCTTCCCTGCACCAGTCGGACCTACAATAGCGACCATCTCACCAGGTTTGACATCCAAGTTAAAATCAGTCATTAGCAAGTTATCTGGTGTGTAGCCGAATTGAACATTTTCAAAACGAACTTTGTATGGTGTATCTTTTTCTTCTGGAAGGCCAGATTTTTCATTGGACATCTCTTCTTCATCCAACACTTCAAATACCCGTTCGGCTGAAGCAACTGTTGATTGGATAGTGTTCATCAAACTTGCAAGTTGAGTGATTGGTTGAGAGAACTGTGTTGTATATTGCAAGAACGCTTGAACATCCCCTAATGTCATGTTCCCATTTGCAACTTTTACTCCGCCTAGTACAGCGACGAACACATAGCCTAGATTTTTAACGAAATTCATCAACGGCATGATGATTGCCGAAATAAATTGAGCTTTCCAACCAGCGGCATACAGATTCTGATTTTCTTTTTCAAATACTTCCTGGTCTTTTTCAGTATGATTGAATGTTTTAACAATGGTATGACCACCATATGTTTCTTCTACTTGGTTATTCAATAAACCTAAACTTTTTTGCTGATCTGCGAAAAACACTTGTGATTTCGGCGCTACGATCATCACGATGATCAAGCTTAAAGGGATCATCAATAACGCGACTAACATCAATTGCCAGCTGATTGAAAGCATCATCACGATGACCCCAATCAATGTGACTGCACTAGTTACAAATTGAGTCAAATTTTGCTGCAGCGTGCTTGCGATGTTATCCATATCATTGATTGCTCGAGACATGATATCCCCATTTGTATGTGTATCATAATAAGAAATCGGTACACGATTCATTTTGGCTTCCAAATCATGACGTAATTCATAAACTGTTCGTTGGGAAACACGTGTCATAATAAATTGCTGTAAAAAGTTGAATACAGCAGAAATCAAATACATCACGATTACTGTCGCAATGATCTGCGCGATTTTATCAAAGTCTATCGGAAATTTTGTTACTTGTTGGCCTTGTTGCATCTGTTGAGCGCCAGCCATTACACCTTTGAATATTTCTGTGGTTGCTTTCCCCAAGACCTTTGGTGTTTGGATTTGGAAGATCACGGCTGCTATTGCTAGTACAAATACAGCGATGATCGCAACCATACGTTTAGACATATAGCCAAACAATCGGCGTACCGTTCCCCAGAAATTTTTAGGCTTTTCACCTTTTACACCGAGATTTCTGCCAGGTCCACCATGTCCTGGACCGCCTGCTGGTCCATGAGAGGGACGTGTGTTTGTTTTACTCATGCTAAGTCCTCCTCTCTTAGTTGTGAATGAACGATTTCTTGATAAGTTTCGTTTGTTGCTAATAGTTCTTCATGTGTTCCTTTGCCAACCAGTTTTCCTTCATCTAGCACAAGGATCATATCTGCATCCATTACTGTACTTACTCGTTGAGCAACTAAAACGGTGATACTTTCTTTCATATTCGTTTTCAATGCTTGGCGAAGATTGGCATCCGTTTTGAAATCCAACGCTGAGAAGGAATCATCAAACACATAGATATCTGCTGTTTTGACTAATGCCCGTGCAATTGCCAGACGCTGTCTTTGTCCACCAGAGAAGTTTCCTCCTCCTTGTTCCACATGGCTATCTAAGCCATCTTCCATCTCTGAAACAAAATCTTTAGCTTGTGCGATTTCTAATGCTTTCCAAATCATTTCATCTGTTGCGTCCGGCTTACCATACTGCATATTGTCTCGGATCGTTCCAGAGAACAGAACTGCTTTTTGAGGAACAAAGCCCATTAATTCTCGCAAATTATATTGAGTCATGTCACTAATGTCCGTTCCATTTATTTGGATCGAACCAGATTCGATGTCATATAATCGAGGGATCAAATTGACTAAGGTCGTTTTACCTGAACCAGTCCCCCCTATGATTGCGACGATCTCGCCCGACTTGGCTTGGAAATCAATATCTTCCAATGCAAGTTTTTCTGCTCCATGATATCGATAATTGACATGATTGAAGGCCAATGTTGCGTTTTTTCCAGCAAAAGAAACTGTTTTAGGATTTTCAGGGTCATGGATACCGATTTTTTCATCCAACACTTCATTAATACGGTCAGCTGAAGCTTGTGCACGAGGCACCATGATAAAAATAGCGGAAAGCATCATAAAGCTGATCAAGATCTGCATCGCATAAGTCATAAATGCAATCAGATTACCGACTTCCAAAGTCATATCTGCTATGTAGTGTCCACCAAACCAAGTGATTGCTACGTTTGTACCGCTCATGATCAATGTCATCATCGGCATCATCAATGCGACGATCGTATTAACTTTGATTGCCGTATTTGTATAATCTTTATTCGCTAAATCAAAACGATTTTCTTCAAAGCGTGTCTTATCGAATGCTCGAATCACTCTGACCCCTGTCAATCCTTCTCGAAATACCAGGTTTAAACGGTCAGTTTTCTTTTGCATGCTTTTGAATAATGGAACAGCAAAATACATGATTCCGCCAATCAAAATAATCATTACTGGAATGACGACTAAGAAGATTTTTGTCAACTGATGATCTTTTTGATAAGCAAGTATGCTTGCGCCAATCAACGTGATTGGTGCATTGATCATCATACGTAAAAACATTTGTGTGACCATTTGGATTTGAGTCACATCATTGGTCGTTCTTGTGATCAAAGAGGCCGTTCCATATTTATCAAACGCATCTTTTGTCAGACTCTCTGATTTTTTATAGACATCCGTACGCAATTGCTTACCCAGTTTCTGTGATTCACGAGTAGCAAAAAATGTATTTGCGATAGCAGCTAAGATACTGATCAAAGAAAAGCCGATCATCACAAAACCTGTATGCCAAATATAATCGACATCTCCTTGCGCTACCCCTTTATCAATAATATTGGAGGTAAGTGTCGGCAAATATAAATCTGCCAGTACTTGGATCACCATGAAAACTGCAGCTGCAATTGCTGAAGTCAAGGAGATCCGTTTTACGATTTTTAGCATCTAGTTCCCTTCTTTCTATTTATATACTCCGTTTTTCAGCCAAGAAAGTTTCAAATTGAATTCACTGATTGCTTGCTCTACTGAGTAATCTTCAGATGTTGAAAATAAGCGATACGAATGCGCAATTGTTGTAAATACAGTATTCATCACTAATTGGATCAGTAATTCCAATTCATGATCATTTTTTACTTTCAGCTTCGTCCGATCAATCAATTCAAGCAACTCTTTTGCATCTTGTTTGTGTTCTTTATGTGGATCGTGAGGCGTTTTTTGGCGACTCGTATGAGGAGCGACTTTTCTTGAGGCACGGTAATCCATGTTCATAAACAAGTTACGATAAAAAGAAGCATTCTCGCCTTCCAAAATCTCATAAATCATTTTAGAAAAATAGGATTCGAATCCTTTGAATAGATCACCATCGGATTCTTTCATTAGTTGTAACATATCTTTAGAGCTGTCACGTCTCATTGTCTCAAAGTAATAAAAATAAAGATCCTCTTTATCTTCAAAATACTGATAGAAACTGCCTCTAGGGATATCCGCTAATTTGACGATATTAGCAATCGAGGCTTCTTTCAAAGGTACTCTAGAAAACTCGATTCTCGCAGCCTCGATTAGTCTTTTTTGTTTTTCTTTAGGCAAATGGAAAAATGTCTGTGTCGGCATATGGATCCTCCTTTCTTTCAAGATGACACATTGTCATATGACGCTGTGTCATTATAACACCTCCCACCTGTTTTGCAAGACATTTGCATAGTTTTTTTCATTATTATCCGATACATTAAAAAAGTGATAAGAGGAATCCTTCCATTTGAATTAATGAGAGTTGCCCATTAAAATAGCCACATACTAAACAAAGGATGAGATAAATGGCCCAATCAATTAGTGTCCAAGACTTCAATAAATTGCCGCTCGATGCTGACAGCATCGTTTTAGATACAAGAAATACCTTAGATTACACAAAAAACCACTTAAGCCACTCGCTTTCTATCCCCGCTGCTATCTTGCCAAGACAATTAAAAAATCTAGATCCAAAAAAACTTTATTATATTCTAAGCTACACAGGCAGACGATCAGAAGCATTAGCCGATCAACTTACTGCTAGCGGATTTCGTGCTGTTTATATCATTGGCGGGATGGAAGCTCTTCAGTCAAGCGTTGCTTGAACATTGCTTGCTAGATTCAAAAGAGGCTGTGACAAAAATCGTGTCACAACCTCTTTTATATCCTGTCTTTTTTTAGTTATTTATTCTTCAACCTTATCAATATGACTTGATAGCCTTTTCTTTTTCGAGTAAACTGATTTTGTTAGTCATAGTTATAACAATCATAGCAATAAAAGGAGAAGGTAAGCATATGGCATCTGTTTTAGTAGTCAAAGGTCATCCCCTAACTGCAGAAGAATCGCGCACAGTTAAGGCATTGACGTCTTTTTTAACAAGTTATAAAGAAAATCATCCAGATGATGAAGTGACTGTTTTGGAACTTTATCGCGATGATATTCCGGAAATCGATGAAGAATTATTATCAGGTTGGGAAGCATTACGTGCTGGTGCAGAATTCACTTCCTTATCAGAAAGTCAACAACAAAAAATTGCTCGTTTCAATGAATTGACTGATCAGTTCCTTGCTGCTGATAAAATCGTTATCGCAAACGCCTTATGGAATCTAAATATCCCAACAAAATTAAAAGCTTGGTTCGATACCGTCAATGTAGCTGGAAAAACGTTCCGCTATACAGAAAACGGGCCAGAAGGATTAGTGACAGGTAAAAAAGCACTGCACATCCAATCTAATGGCGGTGTATACAACGGACAAGACTTTGCCTCTCAATATGTAAAAGGTATTTTAAACTTTGTAGGCATCGATCAAGTAGATCAGCTATTCATCGAAGGAATCGATTATGACCCTGACCGTGCAGATGAGTTGATGCAAAATGCATTAGATAAAGCTGCTGCTTTAGGTAAATCATTTTAAAAATTGAGATAAATGCATACAAAAGAGACAGAGGAAAAAATCTTCAAAGCAGCATTGTGCCTTGGATATTTTCCCATCTGTCTCTTTTTGTTATTCTTTCTGCTTTTTCAACGGATTTTCTTCATAAAGAGAAGAGATTGTTGTGTACCATTCAAAAACATGAGTAATCACTACTTTAGCTGCTGCATAAACAGGAATCCCCAAGATCACACCGATGATTCCGAACAATTTCCCAGAAGTCAGCAGAACTAATAAAATCGTTACTGGATGGATTGCTAACTGATTCCCTAGTACTAATGGAGAGATCAAGCGTCCTTCTATTGTCTGCTCTACTGCAAAAACGATCAGTACTTTGATGATCATGAATGGACCTGCTACAATGGCTAAAAAGATAGCCGGAATCATCGCTAAAAATGATCCTAAGTAAGGGATCAGGTTCAAAAAACCCGCAATAATCCCCAACGTGACAGCATACTCTAAACCAATGACCGCAAAACCGATCATAAACATGATTGCCACAGCAAAAGCCACAGTTAGTTGTCCTCTTATATAAGAAGAAACTTGACTATTCATTTCACTCAGCACATTCAACGTCGGTTTTTGCATGCGTGTCGGTAAAAATTTGACAAAATAAGGTGCTAATTGTTTACCGTCTTTCAATAGATAAAATAAGATAAACGGCATCGTCAGCAGAGCCACTAAAATAGTCGCTACCGCGCCGACAAAACTTCCAAGACTCTGAACTGTACTCTTAGATATATCTTGGATCATATCGCCTGCCGAATTCATGAACTTATCACCTGCTGTTTCCAACTGTTCGCGAAATTGGTTGAACAGCGGGTCCCGCAAAATCTCGGTTAATTTATTATCAATCGTATCTACATATTGAGGGAAGTTACTGATGAAGCTTACTGTTTGTTCCTGAATCTTAGGGATGATCACTACGCTCCCCCATGCGATTAGTGCAACAACCAAAACAAACAGCCCAATGATACTGTAAAGCCTTGGTACTTTTCGCTTTTCAAAGTAATCAACTACCGGATTCATCAAGTAATACAAGATTCCTGCTAAAATGATAGGCAGACCTACGATTGCTAAAAATTGCCAGATTGGTGCAAACAAATATGAAACTTTTGTAAATAAAAAGACGATCAGCAATATTAACAATACAACAAGTAAGGCTGTGACTACTTGATTATTTAAAAACCAGCGCCAAAACCACGACACCGGTCTGTTCTTCTTATTTTTTCCTTCCATAATTCCTCCTGTTAGTTATAAAAAATTTGGCTTCCCAAACCAATAGCAGGCAGTCTATGCGGATGAAGATAGATTCCATTTGCAATTTGTCCTTCTTCTGGACAAGCATCAAAAATCAATGATACGTGAGCTACTGTCTCTAAATTCCCATTGGCCATCGGACCGACATAATCGATCGTATATACCTGATCATCAAAAGCAATTGTTCCGCCTGCTTTCAAAGAAAAAGGTTCGTCTTTTGATACTTCTTGAATCACCGAATATTTTCGTAAGGCAGCTGTTGCTGTTTTATCGAACAAAATCAGCATGGGTTCTTCCTTGTTTATTGCTTCTGTCCCAATTTCTGTAATCTTTGCCTGAATCATTGCACTCTCTCCTTTAATTGCTTTCAAAAACAGTATAACACATTCTCATTCTTTAGCCGTGTGGAATAATTATGTGATAGAATAAAAACGAAAACTATTTCATTACAATTAGGAGGAATCAGCTCATATGATCGAAAAGATAATTTTAGGAACCTATACGCGTCGCGAAAGTAAAGGAATCTATACGATCGACCTTGATACAGAAAAAGAAGAATTAGCCAACCTTTCATTAGCTGTTGAAGAAAATAGCCCTACCTATGTAGCAAAAAGTAAAGCTGGCAATCTTTACACAGTTACTAGTGTGGATGGATTAGGTGGTGCCGGTGCGTACGATAAGGATTTTCATTTTTTGAATG
Organism: Enterococcus sp. DIV1411a; assembly: GCF_050531945.1. NCBI lineage: Bacteria > Bacillati > Bacillota > Bacilli > Lactobacillales > Enterococcaceae > Enterococcus > Enterococcus sp. DIV1411a. Next base: position 2,044,534 of record NZ_CP172892.1, read on the forward strand.
CGGTAACAGAGTCTGGCGCTCCTTTGTGTTATGTAGCGGTTGATGAAGCACGTCAATTACTATACGGGGCGAACTATCATAAAGGTGAAGTAAATGTCTACCATATATTAGGAGATGGCGAACTGAAAGCAGCAGATTCAATATTCCATCAAGAAGCGACAGGTCCTCATAAAAACCAAGATCATGCGCATGTCCACTATACGGATCTGACTCCTGACCAACGATTAGTCGTATGTGATCTTGGTACAGATCGTGTGTATACTTATGATGTGTCCGAAAACGGCAAATTGAATCTTGTAACTACCTTCACTGCAGAGCCAGGAACAGGCCCTCGCCATCTTGTCTTTCATCCAAATGGACAATTCGCTTATTTATTTGGTGAATTAGACAGCACAGTCCGCGTGCTTTCTTATAATAAAGAAACAGGTGCTTTTGAAGAATTACAGAAAATATCGACCTTGCCAGAAGAATTCGACGGTGAAAATGGAGGGGCAGCTATCCGCATTTCAAATGATGGCAAGTTCCTTTATGCTTCTAACCGAGGACATAACTCGATTGCTGTATTCGCAGTTTTTGAAGATGGTTCCCACATTCAAAACAAGCAAATCATCTCAACAGAAGGGGATTTTCCCCGCGATTTCGCACTAGATCCAAGCAATAATTTTGTCGTGTGTGCCAATCAGAATACCGATAATCTGACATTATATCGCCGTCATCCTGAAACAGGATTACTGGAATTACTGAAAAAAGATGTCTATGCACCAGAATGTGTCTGTGTTTATTTTGATCGTTAGTAAGAAAAGGAGAATGAAATGAATCAGCAAGACGTATTAGACAGACTACGGGAAGAACTAAATATTCCTTTCTTTGATGGGAAAATCGAAGATAAAGAGTATAGCGAAGAGGAATATCAGAAACTCAAAGCCGATTTACAGAACTACTTTGAACAATATGTACAGAATGTAGAAAACTAATCAGCTTTCCATACTATCTGAAAAGAACATCAGGACAAGACTTTTCCGTCTATCCTGATGTTCTTTTCTACAAATAAAAAACCGCCGAGATGGTTAGACTCGACGGAAAAGGAGTATTTACTCGATTTTGAGTAAGTACAAGGTTGTTGTTGGTTATAGGTATATCATTATCATAAAGGATTTTGATCACTCTATCATAAAGGTAATATTACATTTATATTAGATAACTCTAGTTTTTATTGTTATCAAAGATTTCTTTTATTTTTTCAACAACAAATTAGTCATTTTTTGGATGGCAGCTGTCAATTGGTCTGTCGCTTGGTCTTGTTTTGCTTCAGATGTATTGAATAGATCTTCATCTACCCCTGATTCAAGATCGATACTTTGGATCATTTCTTCACAGCCTGCTACATATGAAAGATAAGCTTTTTCAAAATTTTTATGAATGCCCATTGCTTTTGCTGGTGGGCGCAATGTACTGACTTTCTTGAGCATTGCCCGATATTTTTTTGTTCCTTCTTCAAATAACAGGATGATCTCTTCAAGAGTCGATTTGTCCAGGTCACTTGTTTTTCCTTCATCGATTGCGTTTCTGATCACTTCATATTTCGGATGCATTCCTTCTCCGATTGCTTCTGTTTCCTTGACGATTTGATCGATGGACTGCACATAATAGCCAATATTCGGTAACATGTTCGTTTTCCTACTTTCTCCATTGTTGTTATTATTTATTCTACTTGTTTTTATCCTCAAATGACAAGTACTTGAAAAAATTTAATGGTTTCTATACAGCTCGCCATTCTTATTCGTGCTCAAAGAAACCATCTGCTAAACTATATTGTTTCCCTGCGACAATGTCATATTGGATCAATTGATATTCGTCGTAAATCTCTTGTTGCGAGCGATTGAATTGCGCTTCTTTATACCACTGTCCGTTTTGATAGTACAGTTCTCGTTCAAACGCCGGAAGTTCCTGTTCTAATGATAAAAGCAGCTGATAAAAGCCATTTGTTGTCTGATTCGTCTGTTCCATTAGATTCGCTGCAAAATAAAACGGACTGGTGATTGCATCTTGAGTCGTTTGCTTTTCTAATTTCCCTTTGCTGTCAAACATCAAGAATTGTGTTTCATGCAATGTTTGTTTATCATTTTTGGCTTGGATGGTATCTGAATAGATCCCTGGCAGATGATCCCCCCAAAAAACAACTAAAGTCCTTCTAGAAAGATTCTTCAATTCTTCCGTGAACTGCTTCAGTGCCGTGCTGCTATAGGAAATATCTTGCAGATAATTCTCTAAGTCAAGTGTCCCACTTCCATCTGAAATTTCTGCAGAATAGCCCAGTCTATCATACTTTCCATTGTAAGGCATATGTGTCTGCATCGTGACTAAATGAATGAACTGAGGTGTTTTTTCTTCCTTGAGAAGTGTCATTACTTCTTTGTAAGCTGACTCATCAGAAATATATGGATTATTCTCTATCGTATCCGTATAGGTCATCGTACGCTCGCTGATGAACTGGTCAAATCCTAATGTCTGATAAACATCCTCTCTTTTATACATCGAAGTATTGTATGGATGGATCGCTGTCGTCTGGTATGATTGTGCGTTTAACGCTGAAACGATAGAAGGAAGCTGATCCATTTTTGGTACAAGCATCGTGTAAGGGGTGGTGAGTTGCGCATTAAATAACGCCATAGAAAAACCAGTCAATGCTTCAAATTCGATATTTGCTGTTCCACCGCCATAGTTTTGAGAAAGCATATTGCCACTATATGTTTGATCAGCTACTTCATAATAATCTGCCAATGGCTCACCAGATACTTCTACGCCGTTTAATCGACTAGGATCTGAGAAACTTTCACTCATCACGAACACGATGTTCGGCGACTCTTCCTCTACAGTTTTATTTTTTTCATCGGCTAGCTTCTGGTATTTTTCAGTGATTTCTTTGATCTTTTCTTTCGAATATCCTTCAGGTTCATCCATTGGTTCTACCTTCAGATTGTACAAAAACCCACCGATAAAACCAGTGTTATAGTAGTTCATTTTCTGGCTGTAAGGTATCCATAGCGCCGTTTTATTATATGCTTTTCGCAACAAATTATCGGGATTGTTGAAATTACTGATATACCCTAGCAGTCCAATTGCCACAAGCAGTGTCGTTAATCGGATCAATTGGAATCGCCTTCCTTTTTTCAGGCTTCGAAACATGTACCAGCAAAACAATCCTAGCACGGTTCCTGCGGCAGCTAAGATCACTATAAACAGCATAGTGCCGGTCATATCTTTCAGCAATCCGATTTCAGTGATCATCTTCAAATCGTCTGGATAAATCGGTTCTTGCCGATAACTCATTTTCATATAATTTGCAAAACCTAATACACCGATGGCTACGACATACGTAAGGGAACCTAAAGGGACAGATCCTGCTAGTGCAATCAGAAAAATAAGAATGATCAGCAAGACGAGACAGGCTAAGAAGAATTTTTCCGTATGCCAAGAAAAAGCAAATTTCAACGCAAGGTCTACGGATAGATCATTTTGACACCACTGCAAAAATAAATTACTAAAAACAACAAGAAAAAAGATACTGATGATTGCTGCTGTTCCTTTTAAAATCTTTTTCTGTTTGGTCGAAAGTCTGCTTATATATCTTTTCAAATGCTTGCTCCTTCATTTCTATCAATAAAAGAATGTTGCTTCTCTTATTTTAGTTGTACGAAATTCGAAAGTAAAGAACGGAAAGAAGAATTAATGAAATCCAAATATTCTCTTTCTTTATGGCCTTTCTGGTTTCTTTAATAAGCGGACCTTTCGTACTCCAGAAATTTTTTCTAGCTGTTGTTTCACTTGATTGAGCTGTTCAAAATCAGTACTGTCTATGTCAATCAATATGTAGACATGCTCATTCTTATGGTTACGCGATATATCTGCGATCGCTAGCTCGTTCTCATTCAGCAGAGAAAATATCTCTGCTAATATATTGGTTTTCTTTTGATAAAATATAGTGAATCGAAACGGCGCTTGGAAAAACATTCGTGCGGATGGATAATTGACCGCTTCTCTAACCGTACCGAACAAAAGATAATCTTTTAAGGCTTCAACTGCCAAACGTCCGCTGTCTGCCAAAGCTTCCTGAGTCGATCCCCCTAGATGAGGCAACATAAGTATACGGTCATTTTCTAAGAACTCTTCTTCTGGAAAATCAGTCACGTATTTAGCCAGATGTTGTTTTTCCAATGCTTGCATAACAGCATATTTATCAACAATTTCACTTCTTCCTACATTGATAAGTACAGCATCTTTTTTCATTTTTTCTATATTCGCCTGATCGATCAATCCTTTTGTATCTTCTGTCAACGGCAGCATGACTACGATGTAATCCGAGGTAGAAAGAACTGTTTCTAAATCTGCTTGCCGAACATAATCCAACTGGGCATCGCGGATAGAATAACCCAAGACATCCATCCCTAAGCTATAGCAACTTAGCGCTACTTTTGTGCCTATCGCTCCAAGACCAAGAAGACCGATGGTTTTACCTTGCAATTCTCGTCCCACATAAGCACTTCTTTTGTTTTCTGCCTGTTCTAAAATATTAGGACCTGTTAGTGTTTGTACCATACGACTTGCTTCGATTATCGGACGGGAAGATAAGAGCAAACAGCACAAAACAAGCTCTTTTACTGCATTAGCATTTACACCTGGTGTATTCATGACGATCGTCCCGTTTTCAGAAGCTTTTTCAACGTTGATCGTGTTCACCCCAACACCAGCTCTTGAAATTGCTAGCAAATCTGGTGTAAGCCATTCATCTTTCACTTTCGTACTACGAATAACTATTCCTTCGGCTGGCAAATCATCTATTATTTTGAAATATTCCCCTTGTAACTTTTCTATCTCTTGTTCTGGAATAGCATCAATCAAATGAACGTGATACATAAAACCCCCTCCTTACTAACAAGTATCTCGAAATTTCTGCAATTAGACAACTGTTTACCATTTGACTTCCTAGAAGCAAAAAGAGCAGTTAGAGCAGAGTAGGCTTAGTGATAAAAATAAGGCTATGACAAGTTACTGCCATAAGCCTTATTTTCGAGAGCAAAATATTGAGGGTGAGATATCTTGATAAATGGTGTTCCGTTAGCTGACATTGATAATAAGACTAAATTTCAAAAAAGTTGAAAAGCAAATTTCGTCAATCTCTTCTTATTTCTTAAAACTAAGCGGCTTTTTCACAACCTCTTTTTATCTAATAACCACTGTTTCCAACTCAACTAATTTTGCCCACGTTTCAATTTGATCTGTTGTTAGATTTAGCGAGACAACGGTATGATGACCGCCACCTGCCTGAATCCATGAATGAACACCTTCATGGAAATTCGGTTTAGTTTTCCATAACACACGTGCAACAGGTAAATTAGGTGCTTCAGTCGTTGGTTCAAAGGCTTCTACTTCATTGATCAGCAGTTTATAATGCGTACCGAAATCTGCCATCGATACGACTACCCCTTCTCCTGCTTTCCCATCAAATACAAGACGCGCCGGATCTTCTCTATCTCCCATTGATAAAGGAGAAACAACGATTCTTGGTTTCGTCGCAGCAAGCGTCGGATCTACTTCCATCATATGGGATTCCAAGATTGCTTCTTGGCCACTAGCTAGCTCGTAAGTATAATCTTCCATGAATCCTGTATCTTTCCCTCGAGCCATGATTTTCAGCAACCGATCAATCGCTGCAGTTTTCCAGTCGCCTTCCCCGGCAAAACCGTATCCTTCTGCCATCAAACGTTGTACAGCTAGTCCAGGTAGTTGTTTCATTCCATACAGGTCTTCAAAATTAGTCGTAAAAGCGTTATAGCCTCCTTCTTCTAAGAAACGGCGAATACCGATTTCCTGCTGAGCTTGTACTTTTACATGTTCCTCCCATGTCTTTTCTTCATAATCACCATAGTCGAAGGTATACAATTCCTTGTATTCTTCAAATAATTGATTGACTTCTTCGTCTGATACGCGATCGATTACTTGTACAAGATCTCCGATACCAAAATAATCAACAGTCCAACCAAATTGAATCTGTGCTTCCACTTTGTCTCCTTCTGTGACACCCACGTTTCTCATGTTGTCACCAAAACGAGCCACTTTTATTCCAAAACTTTCATTATAGGCTACTGCAACATCCATCCAATCAGCAATCTCTTTTTGGATCTCAGGTCGTTTCCAGTAGCCAACAACGATTTTATTTTGTTTATTTAATCGAGCATTGATGAACCCATATTCGCGGTCGCCATGAGCGGATTGATTTAAATTCATGAAATCCATATCGATTGTTTTCCAAGGAATGCTTTCGTTATACTGAGTAGCTAAATGAAGCAATGGTTTTTGTAGAAGCTTTGTCCCGCGGATCCACATTTTTGCTGGTGAGAAAGTATGCATCCAAGTGATCACACCTGCTACTTCTTCTCGATAATTGACCTCTTTCATGATTTTTGTGATCGTATCAGCAGTAACTGCTAATTCTTGAAGGCGGATTGGATAAGGCAATTGGCCATTTTCATTCAGTTCATCGACCATTTCTTGTGCATGTTTCTTTACTTCTCGCAGTGCTTCTTCCCCATATAAATGCTGTGATCCTACAACAAACCAAAATTCTTTTTCTCCAATATTCAACATAATTAGCCACTCCTTTTATTTGTTTTGTCCGTAATACGCATTTTTTCCGTGTTTTCGTAAATAATGTTTATCTAAAATCCGTTGAGGCAGCTCTTCTGAAAATGAATTGAGCTGTCTGGTAAATAAATTCATCTTGCATACTTCATCTAGTACGACTGCGTTCATTACCGCACTTTGCGCATCTTTCCCCCAAGTAAATGGACCGTGTCCGTGTAAAAGTACCCCTGGAATTGCTAAGGGATCAATTTTGCGTTCTTTGAATGTTTCTATGATAACTTTTCCTGTTTCATATTCGTACCCGCTGTCGATTTCCTGTTGTGTCAAAAATCGAGCACAAGGTACCGATCCATAAAAAGTATCTGCATGCGTCGTCCCCATCGCAGGAACATCCAATCCTGCTTGTGCCCAGATCGTCGCCCATGTCGAGTGAGTATGGACGATTCCTCCGATTTGAGGAAATGAACGATATAAAACAGCATGAGTAGGCGTATCCGAAGAGGGATTGAGTTTACCTTCAATGATATGATTGTCCAAGTCCACAACGACCATGTCGTCTGCTGTCATCTCTTCATAACTGACTCCACTAGGTTTGATAACGAAATATCGTGTTTCAGGATCAAAAGCGCTCACATTTCCCCATGTATATTTGACGAGTCCATGTTTAGGCAAGTCAAGATTTGCTTGATACACTTCTTCTTTCAGTTGTTCCAGCATTTTCTATCACTCCTTTTTCTTGCAATTGATGAATCGCTGTTTTTTCAATGTCGATCCCCTCACGGTAACGTCTCATAAATATCTGATAGCCTGCTATTTCTTCTGCTGAAGGTGTGATGGTGATTCCTTGGTCTTGTCCAAACACGTCTTCTGCCAAGAAGTTTTCTAAAGACTTCCCATGTCGATCCATCATATAGGCTGCTAATAACGCGATTCCCCACGCTCCACCTTCTCCGGCTGTGTCCATCACTGTAACTGGTGCCTCCATAGCAGATGCTAGAATCCGCTGTCCAACTTCTGGTGTTTTAAAAATCCCCCCATGCCCCACTAAACGATCAATTTGGACATTCTCAGATTTCAATATATCCATTCCGATTCTCATTGCACCAAAAGCACTGGCTAAATGGATCCGCATGAAATTCGCTAAATCAAAACGGCTACCTGGTGTACGTACAAATAATGGCCTTCCTTCATTTACTCCTGTAATGTTTTCTCCAGAAAAATAACCATAAGAAAGTAATCCCCCGCAATCCGTATCGCCTTCTAGCGCTTTGTTGAACAATACCGTGAATAATTTATCTCTGCTTATCTCCATACCCAAAGAATTGGTAAATTCTTCAAAAATACTGACCCAAGCATTGATATCCGAAGAGCAGTTATTCGTATGAACCATGCCTACTAGTTCTCCTGAAGGTGTAGTGACCATGTCGATTTCCGGATGGACATTTTCTAGTTCTTTTTCTAATACGATCATAGCGAAGGCGGAAGTACCAGCCGAAATGTTCCCTGTCCGTTTGGCTACACTGTTCGTAGCGACCATACCGGTTCCTGCATCCCCTTCTGGCGGACAAACCGGGATTCCTGGTCTCAAATTTCCCGTAGGGTCGATCAGATAAGCCCCTGATTCGCTTAACTTGCCAGCTTCTTCTCCTGCTACTAGAACTTTAGGCAAAATGTGATCCAAGTCAATCGCTACGTGCGCTTTTTCGACTAACTGACCAAAAATATTTTTCATTTCTTGATGGTAGGTTTTCGTTGAAGGATCGATAGGAAACATGCCTGATGCATCTCCTACGCCTAGTACTTTCTCACCAGTAAGCTGCCAATGGACATAGCCTGCAAGCGTTGTCAAAAAATTAATTTCTTTCACATGTTCTTCTTTATTCAAAATAGATTGATACAAATGAGCGATACTCCATCTCTGCGGAATATTGTATTGAAATTTTTCCGTTAATATTCGTTCTGCTTCTTCAGTGATTGTATTTCGCCAAGTACGAAATGGTACTAGTAACTGTTCCTTGCTATCAAATGCTAGATAACCGTGCATCATTGCACTGAACCCAATCGACCCGATTGTCGTAAGATTCTCGCCATAGATTTCGAATACTTCTGCTGCCATTTTTCGGTAACTGACGCGCAGTCCTTTCCAAATATCTTCTAATGAATAGGTCCAGATACCATTTTCTAGTTTGTTTTCCCACTCATAACTACCAGCGGCAATAGGAGTAAAAGATGAATCAATCAATACAGCTTTGATCCTAGTTGATCCAAACTCAATCCCTAAAGATGTACGACCATCTATGACATCTAACATACTTTGCGCATTTACTTCCTTCATAATGATTTAACTCCCTCCTTCTCGTCAAACCTGATCAAACCGTCTTTTTAGCAGCGCTTACAATGATTATTGTATACTTTTGTACGTACATGTCAAGCGGTTATTTATAAGAATACAATAAAAAACACTTGTTTTGTACGTACATAAGTTATAAAATGAAATTGCTTACAAAATCTGATCAACCGCCTTCTCGAAATTCTAGAAGGAGAGAATACTTATGAAAAAAGAAAAAAAAGTTTCCTCATCGTTTATTTATTTTTTTGGCGCATTTGGCAGCATTCTATTTGGATATGATATTGGTGTTATGACCGGCGCCTTACCTTTTTTACAGCATGATTGGGGTTTGGCAGGTAAAGCTTCTTTGATAGGATGGATCACGTCTTCGGTCATGTTAGGTGCGATCCTTGGCGGCTCTTTATCTGGTCTTCTTTCTGATAAGCTTGGACGACGAAAAATGATTCTTCTTTCTGCACTTATTTTTATGGCTGGTTCTGTCCTTTCTGCATCTGCCCCTCACAATGGTTCTTATTTTCTGATTGCAGCAAGGATTCTTCTAGGTTTAGCTGTTGGCGCTGCATCTGCCCTAGTTCCTGCTTATATGTCTGAAATGGCTCCTGCTAGACTAAGGGGAAGATTGTCAGGGATCAATCAAGTGATGATTGCTTCTGGCATGCTCCTTTCCTATGTTGCAGATTATTTGCTAAAAGGGTTGCCTGAAACGATGGCTTGGCGCGTGATGTTAGGACTCGCTGCTGTCCCCGCGCTGATTTTATTTTTCGGTGTTTTAGCTCTACCAGAGTCACCGCGTTTTCTTATGCAATCTGGCCGCTTGGAAGAGGCAAAAAGAGTATTGAACTATATTCGGACACCAAAAGAAGCTGAACAGGAATTCGAACAAATCCAGCTGAATGTCAAACAAGAAAAGACAACCGGAACTTCTTGGCATACTTTGTTTTTAGAAAAATATCGTTCCTTAGTCATTGCCGGTATTGGTGTAGCAGTATTCCAGCAATTTCAAGGAGCTAATGCTATTTTTTACTATATTCCGCTGATCGTAGAAAAAGCGACTGGGCATGCAGCGAGCGATGCATTGATGTGGCCGATCATCCAAGGAATCATTTTAGTTGCTGGTTCTTTGCTCTTTTTGGTTATTGCAGACAAGTTCAATCGGCGAACTTTATTGAAAATAGGCGGTAGCGTGATGGGACTTTCTTTCATCCTACCAGCTGTTTTAGGAACTGTACTGGATGCTCATACAAATTCGTTGTTGATTCTCTTGTTTTTATGTATTTATGTCGCATTTTATTCTTGCACATGGGCTCCACTGACATGGGTAATCGTAGGCGAAATATTCCCACTAGCTGTCCGCGGGCGAGCATCTGGCCTGGCCTCTTCTTTTAATTGGATTGGTTCTTTCCTAGTCGGCTTGCTTTTTCCTGTGATGACTGCTTCTATGTCTCAAGAAATCGTTTTCGGTATTTTTGGGATCATCTGCTTTTTAGGGGTTTTATTTATTCAAGAGATCGTACCAGAAACTCGTGGGAAATCTTTAGAGGAAATCGAACAAAGTGCATCTAAAAAAACTTATCCTAACCGTATTTCTATCCATCATTCTTAAAGAGGTTGTGACAGAAGTGGTCAGCTTCAAGAAATAAGAAGGAATTTACGAAAATTGCTTCTTAAATTTTTGTGGAATTTCAGCTTATTTTCGAAGAAGCTACTTCTGGAACACCGTGAATCAGAGGTTGTGAAAAAGCTGTCCTGCATCAAGTAATAAGAACATCCAAACCTCCTATTTTTCGTTTGGTTAGGCTTATTACCGCAGATGCAAGCTTTTGAACACCGTTTAAGGAAGAGGTTGTGAGCCTGCCGTTCAGCTCCAGTCACAAGGAACAATTTCAAAAAACAGCTTCTCATGTTTGATGAATATTGTGACTTGTGACCAGTTGGTAGGAGAACACCGTTTAGTGGAGAGGTGGTGAAAGAAACGTTCAGCCTTGAGCGATGACAAAAGCTCTCACAAACATTGCGACGAGTAACCGTAGGAGCAATAAGAGGCGGTAAAAACCCGTCTCTTATTTTTCGTTTTCTTTCACTGTTTCCCGTTCAACTAGTACAGGTTCATAAAGAATATTCGGCTGTGCCTGTCCTTTTTCAATCGTTGTGACGATCCACCGTGCGGCATCTTGTCCCAACTTTTCTTTTGGATGTGTCAATGTTGTCAATTTTTTATTTCCTAAATGGCTTAAAGAAGAATCGTCTGTTCCTACGATGGATAGATCATCTGGAATTTGATAGCCATTTTCTGTCAGCTTATCTAGCAATAAACTAGCTATTTGGTCGTTATAGCAAATGATGCCATCTAAAGCTTGTTCTTCTTTCAACCGTTGTACTGTTTTTTCAGCGATTGTTTCTCGTGTTTCCGTGGTGAAAGTAATGATATCTTCCGTCAAAAAACGCACATTATACTGTTCACACGCGCTGATAAAACCTTTCATCCTGTATTTTCCTTGAAGATCGTCGATTTTTGTGATGAACAACAGACGCTGATGTCCTTTTTTTATCAAATATTCTGCTGCCATAAAACCGACTTTCACATCATCTAAACAAATATAAGAGGCATTTAACTCTTCATAAGCAGCATTGATCATCACCATCGGAATGCCTTGTTCTCTCAAAGCAACATAAAGTGCTAAGTTTGGGTTATACTGATTACTTTTCGTAGGCTCAACGATCAAACCATCTACCCCATAAGCAATCATTTTCTTCAAACACTCTTTTTCCAATTCGTGATCGTTATTCGTACTGGCTAAAAGCAATGAATACCCAGACTCTCGTAATTCATTTTCGATTCCTCGGATAATCGACGGAAAAATATAATCAGAGAGATATGTGGTGATGACACCGATCGTTTTTGTTCTGTTCAATGGTGTTTTTTCTATCTTATAGCTGTCATCTACATATGTGCCCGACCCTTTTTCTTTACGCAGATAGCCCTCATTTACCAACACAGCGATTGCTTGCCGAATCGTATGTCTGCTGACGTCATATATTTCTTGCAGCTTGAATTCTGAGGGAATGGTTGTATTTACTTCGTATTCCTCACGAAGGATCTTTTGTTTTATCTCTTCTGCAATATCTTGATATTTTGCCATTTGCCTTGCCCCTTTTTATTTGTACGTACATATATCATAACGAGTCTGCAAGGTTTATTCAAGCAAAAATCAAGGTTTCTTGTGCTCATAAGGCATACGGAACAGGTTCACCAAATTCTGGAAATCCTTGCTCATTCCACGTAAAGCATTGCGCGTTCGCGTGCCGATTGGGATTGTCTAACGGATCCCCTTTTTGGTTCTTCTCTGGTCGAGCATGATAGATCAAAATATCAAAGCACCCATCTTCTGAAACCGTAAACGAGTTGTGACCAGGACCAAATTGCTTATTTTTTTCAGAAGAAACGAATACTGGCTCCGATAATTTATGCCATGATTCTTTTAATAAAAGATTCTTGTGCTCATCAGCCCACAGCAGGCCCATGGCATAGTTTTCATCTGTTGCACTACCAGAATACGTAATGAATATTTTCCCATTGCGAGTAAGGACTGCTGGACCTTCATTTACTGAAAAACCCCGTTTTTCCCATTCATACTCAGGTATAGAAAGGAGGATCTGCTTCCCCTTTAACGTCCAAGGATTATCCATTTCGGATAGATAAAGATTAGAATTCCCAGTAATTTCAGGATCTTGTTGGGCCCACACATAATATAGCTTTCCTTGAGAAGAGAAAGTTGTTCCGTCTAAACTGAAAGTTTCCCTTTTCGTTTTTATTTGTCCCTTTTCTATCCAATCTGTATTCATTGGATCTATATGCTGATTTTCAAGTACGAACATGCGGTGATGATGAGATTCATCACGTATAGTTTTATGATTGCTTGCAGCAAAGTAAATATACCATTTTCCATTGATATAATGGACTTCAGGTGCCCAGATCAATTCACTCATCGGTCCTTCTTCATGAGCCTGCCATACAATCAGGCTTTCAGCATGTTCTAATTCATTCAGTGACTTTGCCCTTCTTAATTCAATCACTTGGTAGCCTGGAACCGATCCTGTAAAATAATAATAACCATCTGTATGTTTATATACCCAAGGATCTGCCCGTTGCCGAACGATAGGATTATTATAAAGTGTCTTCATCATAACAAATTTCCTCACATTTTCTTTATTCTAATTACATTCCAAGAGTATTTTTCTATCCCTACATTTAATTCGTCATGTTTTTCTATTGAAAAATAGTTTATTTCAGGTTTTATTTTTTCTGGTTCTTCACGTGTATTTTTGTCCAACAGATCGCTACTGGTTAATGTGTAGTGCTCTCCTTGATCTAGCAAATTGAAATCATGTTCAATCGTTATCTTTTGTTGTTCATTTGTGCGATTGATCAAGAAAATAGTCAGCTGATTGCCGTTATCTACGATCACACTGTCCACATAAGGAACATTTTTTATCTTTTCACAATCATAAACAGGGCAAATGATTTGTTGTTCCAATACTTGACCTTTAGCATATTTCGATAAGTGTTGCATCACATAATAAGTTGGATTCCTCCATGCTTGTCCTTTAGCATCTGTCAGTATTAAAGGTATTGTGTTTACTAACAATGATTGACAACTAATCTTTACGCGATCTGCGTGTCGTAAAATAGCCAGCCCTAATGAACCAAATAATAATGTATCTTCCATAGTAAAGTAACACCAATCGATGGGACTACCGACTTCAAAATCCCTATGTCTTTTTTCCGGTTGGGCATGTACATTCCATTCATCAAACGCTAGATACATTGTTTTCTCACTTCTCAAATATCCTTTTACATAATCACAAGTAGCAACGATTTCTTCAATTTGACGATCGAATCGATAAGCTTTTGCAAGGTATGTCGCTGTATCATCACGCTCATTTTTAGGAGGTTTAGTCAAGTCTTCTTCATCATACTTATCAATATAGTTATGCAAAGCTAAATAATCTACATTCTCATAAGCTTCTTCTAATGCGATACGATCCCATTCAGGGTACGATGGTAAACGTGGCGTAGAGCTTCCAACTAAGATTGTTTCAATTGAATCATCCACTAACTTCATGACTTTTGAGGCTTCATTTGCTAACCTACCATATTCATAAGCACTCTTAGCCCCCACTTGCCATGGCCCGTCTAGCTCATTCCCTAAACACCATAATTTAACGCCAAAAGGCTTTTTTTGCCCATTTTTTATTCTTAAATCACTCCAGAAGGTTCCTTTTGGAAAATTACAATATTCTACTAAATTTTTTGCTTCATCAATTCCTTTTGTTCCTAAATTCACCGTGAATATCGGTTTCGCTTGTACATGACTGATCCATTTAAAAAATTCGTGGAGTCCAAAAGAATTTGGTTCTATACCTCGCCATGCTAAATCAATTTTTTTTGGTCGTTGTTCTTTCCTACCTACAGTATCCACCCAATCATAACCAGATGTAAAGTTTCCTCCAGGATAGCGAATGACACCTAATTCTAATTCCTTTACATAAGAGAGGACATCTTGTCTAAACCCGTCACCATCAGCTGTTTCATGGCCCGGTTCATAAATCCCTGTATAGACGACACTTCCCATATGCTCAACAAATGAGCCAAACAGCCGAGAACTGATCTCTCCTACCGTAAAATCCTCTCTGATTTTTACTTTCACTTCTTCGTCCAACAGCTTTCCCTACCTTTCATTTCCTATAGTCAAGATAATAGATACAAGTTTCCATACGCCACCAGCAAAGATAAAAATAAAAGGAGGGAAAAGAAATATGAGCAGTACAAATCCTAATAACAATACGCAACAAAGAATATTTCTCAAAAAATCAAAAAATACTTTCCATGCACTTTGTTCAAAAATTTGTAAAAATGTGATATCTTTGTTTTCAGAAATCACATATATCCAGGATAAAAGAAACATGGAATAAATAAGTGAAACTACATATCCACTAATTGAAAGTACGATTGTCTGTTCTTCTAATAATTGATTAACAAGAAAATAAATAATGATCGTTAACAGACTAAGGAACAAGTTCTTACCAAAATGTTGCTTTATTCCTTGAAAGAAAAAATAAATGATATTTCCTGATCCCTCACCTTTCCATTGCGCCATTACATAAAAAACAGCACATGTAGCAGGCACGATAGTAATAACAGGCAAACACACGATTACCCAGAGAATACCTAATAAGATGTAATCAGAAACCACAATCAACTGTCCATAAAATTTAGTCTCAACTATTTTCATCTTCCTCACTCTTTCATTCCAGACATAGCTGTTCCTTGAACAAAATATTTCTGTGCAAAAATATAAACCACTAGTAATGGCAGCATTGAAATAACCGTTCCAGCCATTACAGGTCCATAAAAAGAAATGTTCTGCCCCGTAAATAAAGCTAACCCTGCTGGTAAAGTTCTCATTTTTGAACTACTTGTCAATATCAATGGATAAAGCAAGTCATTCCAACTATTCATCAGCGTGAAAATCCCTAATGATAAAAGAGTAGGTTTGCTCAATGGCAACATGATTTTCAAAAAAATATTAAACTCACTTAATCCATCAATGCGTGCTGCCTCTTCCAAAGAATCTGGTAAAGTAATAAAAAAGGAACGCATCATGAAGATACCAAATGCAGTTGTCATACGAGGAATGATCAAACCTGCATAAGTATCAAGCATGCCAAGCAAATTGACTTCAATAAATAGAGGAATCATGAAGACTTGGAATGGGATCATCATTGTCAGCAAAACGAAATAGAACAAAACTGATTTTCCTTTGAAACGCATACGAGCAAATGCATACCCCGCAAGAGAATCAAAGAATACAGAAGTGATCACTGTCCCTCCAGCAAAAATCACTGTATTTTTGATGTAATCTAATAAAGGGATCGTTGTCCAAACCTTAATATAGTTATCTAGGGTATAGCTATCTGCAAATATTCTAGGCGGAAATGAGATAATGTCTTTTTCGTGTTTAAAAGAAGAAATAATCAGCCACAAAAAAGGAAACGCAATAACCAACAATATAACTAGCATACTAATCGTTCGAATGATTTTTTTACCACTAACTGCTTTTCGACTATTCACAGTAACTGTAATCGAGCTTTCTGGTGCCATACAGGTTTCCCTCCTATTTCATTTGTTTTTCTTTCCGTGACATGTACACATTAGTGGAGATAGCTATAGTTGCAACAATGATAAACAAAACCGAAGACAGTGCTGATGCATAGCCCAGTTCATAAGGTGCTGTAAATCCTCGACTGTAAATATATTGAACAGCTGTTTCTGTCTTAAATTGTGGGCCACCAGCGGTTGCAACATATACTTGGTCAAACACTTGCATCGAACCAATCAGATTCGTTAAAATACAAAAACCTAAGGAGGGAACGATCTGAGGTAGCGTAATGTTAAAAAACTGCTGTCGATTTGTTGCACCATCCATTTGAGCAGATTCATACAAAGAGGGAGAGATTCCCTGAATAGCAGTCAAGAGAATCGTCATAGTAACACCAAAATTCTTCCAAACAGTCATGATGGCTACCGTCGGCATAGCAAGGGTTGGATCGCGAAAAAATTGAGGGATCGGCAAGCCGACTTGTGAAAACAAGTAAGGAATCGCCCCTACATTCGGATCAAGCAACATAGAAAAAATAATCGCAATTGACGTCAATGAACAAATAACTGGAATGTAAAATGTCGAACGACAAAAACGATTGAATCTGGTATTTTTAGATAATGCTACTGCTGCTAATAAACCAACGATAATTTGTGTTGGCGTTTCGAGTACGGTGAAATATAAAGAATGAATCAACGAATTAACTGCTCGTTCATCACTAAATATACGTGTGAAATTTTCAAAACTTACAAAATTTCTTGATGTAAAGAAAATATTCAAATCTGTAAAACTAATAGCAAATGTTCCTAAAAGCGGTATGACAGTAAATAATAATAAAACTAAAAAAGATGGAGTTAAAAACAAATACGCAGCACGATCAGGACGATTCCAATATTTGGTGAATCCGTTCATATAGTCCACCTCATCTTTCATTTTGATAAAATATACAATCTTGGTTTAAACGAATCTGAATAAGATATCCGAACAATCGCTGTGATTTTTGCAATAACACCTATCTGCAAATACTAGGTCGATCATTCAGATATCTGTATCTTGCCAACAGTCTATCCTGTATAAAGTTCTGTACTATTTTTGCAGTAATTGATTGATGGCATCATCTGCATCGTTCATGAGTGTCTCAGGATCTTCTCCTGCTAATAATTTTTCAATCAGTGGATTGATGATATCGTTATTGATCGCAGAGATTTGGGTAAAACCTGGTAAATATGGCTCTGCATAGTCCATTTGTTTCGATAATTCAGATACAATAGGATCATTTTTTACTTCTTCATCTTTTGCTACTGAATCCAAGTAGGCAGGAAAACCATTTTCGATACTCCATTTTTTACCAATTTCAGTTGTATTCCAATATTTCAAAAACTCATAGACAGCTTCTTTTTTATTATTATCTGTACTTGCCGGAATGGCATATCCTACGCCATCTAAAATAGCTGTTTTTTTGTCTGAATCACTCCCTTGTGGTAAGGTAGTCACATTATAATCAATCTCGTTTGCTTTCAATCCGTTATTTAACCATGGCCCATTGATTTCAATGGCTAGTTGACCAGCATTCATTAAATTGTCCATTTCGGCGCCAGAAATCGATTCTGGGCCAGTCTTGTCTACATGGATCATTTTTTGGATCGCTTTTAACGTTTTAAGGTTCTCAGGAGACGCAAATTCAGACTTAGTATAATCATCGTTCACTAATTTACCGCCATTTGCTAACATCCAGTTATATAACGGTGCAGTTCCATCCTTATTGAAGACAAAACCTGATACATTTTTACTACTATCAGTTAATTTTGGTGCCATTTCTGTCAATTCTTCCCAAGTAGTAGGTGGTTGTTCAGTATCTAATCCAGCTTGTTTAAACAAATCATTATTCCAATACATATACATTCCTTGTACCTGCATGGGGACAAAATACTGTTTACCTTCTACTTCACCTAATTCAATAGCCGTTTCTTTAAAATCAGATTTATCTACTCCATCATATTCCCAGAAATCGTCTAATGGTTGTACCGCTCCGTTTTCTACATACTGTGCAAAATCTGGATAATTTAATGCAATAAAGTCAGGTGCTTTTTTAGAAGAAATCGCTGTAGGAAGTTTTTCATTCAAATTGGCCCAAGTCATGATATCCATTTCAATTTTGATGTTTTTATCATTTGTTTTATTAAATTCATTAACGATTTCTTGCAATATTTCACCATCAGATGCAGTAAACCCATTCCAAAAAGTCAAAGTCACTTCTTCATCAAAATCAGATTCTGCTGAACTTCCGCCACCGCAAGCTCCTAAAATACCTGTTGCAGCTACCAACAAAGAGCCAATTAACCATTTTTTACCTTTCATTTTTTGTTCCTCCTTCATCTGATAAACGACATCTGACCACATTCCAAGATAGCGGTTTCAATAAACAATTGATTTTCCCATCTTCAGCTTTTACATTTGTTGAATGACTTGGTTTTACTTGTTCACTTTTAGGAAGATTAGTTGCTTTTGTATCAAATCCACTCATTTCAGAAAAATCAATCACTCCCTCTACTGATAATTCAGACAAGTGAACAGTTAGATTCATTTCTTCTTCTCCACGGTTAACTGCAAATATGACAAGTTCTTTGTCATTTATTACGGCTATACTTTCTAAATACGGCACTTCTTCAAAATCTTCCGTCGCATAGTTTGCTGAACGAATTTGTGGGCTTAACACCTCTCCTTGTCCATACACAGCAGCTTGCATAAATGGATAATAGTTCGTCTGTCTCCAAGCTTCTCCGTTTGTTTCTGTCCTGATTGGTGCAATAACGTTTACCAATTGAGCAAGACAAGCAATCTTTACTCTATCTGCATGTTTCAATAAAGTGATTAATAGACAGCCTAATAGTAATGCATCTTCAAAATTATAGTTATCTTCTAGTAAAGGAGGAGCAATCTGCCAAGGCTCTGCTTGCTCATCTTGTTCCGCTGAATGATACCAAATATTCCATTCATCAAAGGACAGGTTGATCTGCTTCTTACTATGTTTCTTCGCCTTGACTGTATCGCACATCGCTGTCACTTCAGAAATGAACCGATCCATGTCTAAGGAACGTGCAAGATAATGAGAAAGATCATTTTTTTGGTTGCCATAATATTGATGAAGAGACAAATAATCTATTTGATCGTACGCTTGATCAAGAACTGTTAACTCCCAATCACCAAATGTAGGCATTTGCCGATTCGAACTTCCGCATAAAACCACCTCAATTGAATCATCTACGAGTTTCATCGCCTTAGCCGTTTCCTCTGCTAACCGTCCATATTCTTCCGCTGTTTTATGTCCAATCTGCCAAGGACCGTCCATTTCATTCCCTAAACACCATGTCTTAATTCCAAAAGGGCTCTCTTGACCATTCGAACGCCTTAAATCACTCCAATAAGTTCCTTTAGGAAAATTACAATATTCGACTAAATTACGAGCTGCATCTACTCCACGAGTACCCAGATTGACAGCCATATTGATTTCGGCCCCCACATGCTGACACCAGTTATAAAATTCATGAATCCCAACTTCATTCGTTTCAATTGTCCGCCAAGCTAAATCCAACCTTCTAGGTCTATTTGCTATGGGCCCAATACTGTCTTCCCAACGAAATCCTGACACAAAATTTCCACCAGGATATCTAATCATGGGAATGTTCAATTCTTTTACCAAGTGAATGACGTCTTGGCGAAATCCACTTTTATTAGCTGATGGATGATCTGGCTGATAAATCCCTTCATATACTGCTCGTCCCATATGTTCAATAAATGAACTGTACAACCGCGGATCAACTTTGCCTACACGCTTGACACTACTAATCAACATTGTGGCTTCCATAACTGACCTCCTTTAATTTATACATGAATAATACACCTTGTTGAAAGCGTTATCAATAATATAAATGTTAAACTTAATTATTTTTTATCGATTTTAATTAACCAAAATATTAATAATGATTAAAACAAATAATTTAATATAACTTTTATTAACAAATATGTTAATATATAAGAAAAACCTTTTAAGAGGTGATATATATGCAACTACAAATAAACGAAGAATCCTTACCGGTATATGAAGCATTAGCTAGTAAAACAAGGATCAGGATCATCCAGCTACTTTCCAAAAAGAAGATGAATGTCAAAGATTTGGCAAAAGAACTTGGGATAAGCAGTGCTATCACAACGATGCACGTGAAAAAGCTAGAGGAAGCAAACATCATCAAAACAGAAAAAGTAGGACAACAAAAAATTTCGAGCCTTCGTGTCGATAAAATCGATATCAGTTTTCCAGAAAAAATATTCAATGCTTTTGATACGAAAGAAACATCGATACCTATTGGTCACTATACAAATTATGCAATTGAACCAACATGCGGTTTAGCTACGATCCATGATTTTATCGGGAAAGTGGATGAACCACGCTATTTTATGGATCCTCGAAGGATGGATGCCCGCATTCTCTGGTTTACCAGCGGATTTGTCGAGTATCAGGCACCTAATTTTTTAAATACAGAGGATACATTGGAGATGTTGGAAGTTTCTGTGGAAATTTCTTCTGAATTTCCTTTTTCAAATGACAATTGGCCTTCAGATATCACTTTCAGCCTAAATGGTGTGGAGCTAGGAACATGGACGAGCCCTGGAGATTTTGCTGATATCCGCGGTAAATATACGCCTGATTGGTATCCAGATAATCTTAATCAATACGGCTTGCTGAAGACGATCCGAATTACCAAACACTTGACGAATATGAATGGAGAACCCTTGTCAAACATCACGATCAACGACATCCCTAAAGAGCAAGACACTTGGCATTTGCGAATCGAAGTGAAAGACGATGCCAAACATGTGGGGGGCTGTACTTTATTTGGTAAAGGATTCGGTAATTACGATCAGGATATCAAATTAAAAGTTTACTACAGCTGATATTTTTCTTTTCTATTTTATAAAACAAAAACAGCCAATCCCTATGAAGGGACGGCTGTTTTTGCTTTATTGTTATTTCCAGAAATCATCCAAAACGGAAATTGGCAAATGTCGTTTATGTTGTGTCTTGTTCCACCATGCTTCGATTTTTTCTTGTGCTTGAGCGGGAACTTCTTTTCCTTCTAGATAATCATCAATTTCATTATATGTGACACCTAGTGCGACTTCATCTGCAATCATTGGTTTCCCATCTTCAAGATCTGCAGTCGGAATTTTTGTGTATAATTTTTCCGGTGCATTCAATGCTTGAAGCAATTGTTTCCCTTGTCGTTTGTCCAAACGGAATAATGGCAAAATGTCGGCTCCGCCATCACCAAATTTCGTGAAGAATCCAGTAATGTTTTCTGCAGCATGATCTGTCCCTAATACGGCTCCTGCTCTTTCTCCAGCTACGGCATATTGCGTAATCATACGTTGACGTGCTTTGATATTTCCTTTGTTAAAATCGCTGATTTCCACACCTGCTTCGCTTAATACTTGTACTTGTGCATCAACAGCTGGTTTGATATTTACTCGCAGACTAACATCGGGCTGGATAAAGTCAAGAGCAGCTTTTGCATCTTCTTCATCTGCTTGTTCACCATAAGGAAGACGAACAGCGATAAATTGATAGTTTTCATCTTTTGTTTCTTCACGCATTTCTTCCATCGTTAGTTGCGCCAAACGGCCTGCTAAAGTAGAATCTTGGCCGCCGCTGATACCTAGTACAAAAGTTTTAAGAAACGGATATTTTTTCAAATATGCTTTCATAAAGTCAATACTTTTGCGTATTTCTTCTTTTGGATCAATTGTTGGTTTGACACCTAATTCATTGATAATTTCTGTCTGCAGGCTCATTTATTCTCCTCCTATGCTTCTGTATGAAGTTCTGCTACGCTTTTTTTCATTCGTTCCATGATAGCCATTTTATGGTTCCAGCATTCAGTAGACAGATCGACTGGGTATTTTTGCGGATTCAAGTCTCGTTTATACTCTTCCCATAGTGAATCTAGATTTTCTTTTGTATATTCTTTGATTTCGTTTAGTGCAGGTAATTCGTAAACTCTTTTTCCTTCGATAAAGATATCTTGTAAAACTGGGCGAGCTGTAAAGTCTCGAACAGTTTTATTGATAAACGTATGCACTGGATGGAACATGAAGATAGCTTCTTCTTCTCGAGGGTCTTCATCCCATAATGTAACGTAGTCTCCTTCAGATTTCCCATCAAAATTTCGAGTGATGCGCCACACTTGTTTTTTCCCTGGAGTAGTTACTTTTTCTGCATTGCTTGATAACTTGATCGTATCCATCATGTTTCCTTCATCATCTTCGATCGATACTAGCTTGAATACTGCACCAAGGGCTGGCTGATCATAGGCTGTGATCAATTTTGTCCCAACACCCCATACATCAATTTTAGCTTTTTGCATCTTTAAATTCAAAATCGTTGCTTCATCCAAGTCATTCGAAGCATAGATTTTTGCTTCCGTAAATCCGGCTGCATCTAATTGTTCCCGAACACGCTTAGATATATAGGCCATATCTCCACTGTCGATGCGTACGCCTTGGAAGTTGATTTTGTCACCTAATTCTTTCGCCACGCGAATCGCACTTGGCACACCTGATTTCAACGTATCATAAGTGTCGACTAAGAACACGCAGTCTTTATGGGTTTTAGCGTAGGCCATAAATGCTTCATAATCATTTCCATAAGATTGGACTAACGAATGAGCATGGGTCCCGCTAGCTGGTATCCCAAATATCTTCCCAGCACGTACATTGCTTGTTGCATCTGCTCCGCCGATATATGCCGCTCTAGTTCCCCAGACTGCTGCATCCAGTTCTTGTGCCCGTCTAGTTCCAAATTCCAATAGTGGATCTTCTCCGATGACAGATTTGATACGAGCTGCTTTTGTCGCGATCAACGTTTGGAAATTGACCATATTCAACAGTGCTGTTTCTACTAATTGGCAGTGCGCTAAAGGCCCTTCCACTTGGATCAATGGTTCATTTGCAAAAACTAGTTCTCCTTCACGAGCAGAACGAACTGTTGCTTTAAATTCAAAATTTTGTAAATACTCCAAAAAACCTTCAGGATAGACTTCTAAACCACGCAAGTAAGCAATATCGGAATCATTGAACGTCAGATTCTCTAAATAATTGACTAACCGTTCCAATCCTGCAAAAACCGCGTATCCGTGGTTAAAAGGCATTTCTCGAAAGTAACATTCAAAAACAGCATGTAAATCAGCTCGACCTAATTCCCAGTATGTCTGCATCATATTGATTTGATATAGATCCGTATGCAGCGTCAAACTGTCGTCTGGGTAAGTATTATTCATCTTGTATTACTCCTCTTGGCAAGTTTTCATTTCCTACCCATTATAACAAAAAAAATTAATAGGAAAAGAAATCTTCCATTTTTTCTGAAAAAGCACATGTTTTACGGATATTTCTTGCTAAAAATGAACTCCATCTGCTAAAACTATCCTTTCTTATTGGTATTTAACCTAAACGAGAAAGAATACTTATTTTATTCAATGTATCCGAGACACGAAGAAATTAGCGTTTTCTATTTTTCTTACTTGATAAAATAAGTAGCTTTTCCTACTACAATCGTAGCCGTTAAGATACCGATGATTGAACGAATATAACCAAATGTCTCTACAATATAATCAATGGCAAAAGTTTTTGAAGCAAATAATACATCTTTCCTTTTTTGCTTCTTATCCCCAAAGAAACGGATATAACTTATTATGTATTGAATTTTTTTGGAAAGGCGAATTATGACAAGATATACCTTGCGTTGAAAAAACTCGCGGAAAAAATATCACACGTTTTTTTAAAAAAACAAAAGTAAGAAAGCAGCTGTCAATAGAATGGAAACAAAAATGGCGAGACATCAATCAGTCTCGCCTTGTTTTTTATTGTATACGTTAGATATGGAGCAGGTTACCATAAAGATGATTATTAGTCGTTATTAAATAGAAATCTTCGTATTTTTTTGTTCTATCACTACAATATCTTTATTTGGACGTTTGAATTGTATTCCGGCACGTTCTAGCTCCTGTTTCACTCCTACATGGACTTTGACATCTTCTCGTGTCATTTTTAAAACGTGATGAATCGCATAGTCGATTTCTTGCCTTGTGATTTTTTTCTTCGTATTGATCATCACGACTTGCTTTTTATCATATGTGTCTACCAATAGCAGTTGTGTTCGATCTAACGAAAATAATTTGTAATAATTAATAGCCGTATTCCCAAAAAAGAATTCCACTACTTTAGGATAAAATGTCTTAATATTTAAATTACTATTCACAGGTGTTTCGATTAGCTTCATCTCATTCCTCTTTTCTATATAGTCGATTTAGATCCAATCTAAGTTATGTTACCATCTTTCCTAGCATTAAGGAATCGGTTACAATTGAACCTTTAAAGACAAAAGGATTTACCTTTTATCACTTAATAGTATAACATAATTTCATGAGAAAAAAATACAATTTTTTCTTGACCTTCTCGTTACGTAAAGGATTATGCTTACATTTGTCAGGAGGAAAAATAATGGAGTACACAATAAAGAAAATGTCAGAGATATCAGGAGTCAGTCCGAGAACCTTGCGCTTTTATGATGAGATTGGACTGCTAAAACCAGCTAGGATCAATTCTTCAGGTTATCGGATTTATGGCAAAAAAGAAGTCGATCGTCTGCAACACATCTTATTTTATCGAACAATGGCATTCAAGTTGGATGATATCCAAGAGGTCTTAGACAATCCATCTTTTGACCACCAGAAAGCTTTAATCAAGCATCAGCAAATGTTGCTGGAAAAACGGGCACAAATCGATACCCTCTTGACAACTGTCCAACAGACACTTGATATGTACGAAGGAGGAAGAAAAATGAGTGACAAAGAAAAATTTGAAGGGTTTAAACAACAAAAGTTGAAAGAAAATGAAGAATCCTATGGACAAGAGATTCGACAAAAATACGGAAAAAAAAAGGTTACAGCATCCAATGAAAAATGGATGAATATGGATAAAGAAACGTATGAAGAAATGCAAACTGTTGAAAAGCAGATGTTATTTGATCTCACTCTTTACTTAAAAGAACCAGAAGATGAAAGCTTAGCAGACCGTATCTTCCAAGCTCATAAGAAGTGGTTATCTTACAGCTGGCCTGAATATCAGCCAAAAGCGCATAAAGGACTAGGAATGATGTACGAAGCCGATGAACGGTTCACTGCATATTATGACGAGCGAAGTGGTCATGGTGCAGCAAAAGCTTTAAATGAAATTATCCAAAAAAAGGCGTAATCTTTTACATGATCCAACAAAAAAGTACACGTAAAATGACCTAATAACAAAACAGCAGACACCCAAGTTAGATTTTTATGCTAACTTTTGGTGTCTGCTCCATTCTTTCACAAGTTTTTTCATCCTACTTTAAATATATTCATCGTTGAATAAACGTATAAGGTATTTTCACTTTATCCTTTTTTTCTGTAAGAAACAATTGAAATGCCATTTCTCCGCAAGCTTCCAGATGGTGGTCGATGGTTGGGAAACCAAGAAGCTCGCTGATCAGCAAATTATCGCGTCCAATCACCACTGGTGTCTTATCTTGCAGATAGCTTTGCAAGATGCCTGCTGCAACCATATCCGAATTTGTAAAGACACCATCAACTCCAAGCTCTTTAAAAAAGAAGCCTGCTTGTTTTCCTTTCTCTGCATCTATACAATCCCAAAAAACAAGTGATTCATCAAAAGATGGAAAAAGTTGATGACATAGCTGCAAAGTGATTTTTGAGTTATAACTTAGCCTGCCACTTCGCCCCAACGTGATGCCCAATTGCTTTATACCTTGCTGCTTCAAATAAGTAAGGCCTTCTGTAATTGATTGTTCTCGATCAATAAAGACACAACTTGCCTGTTTTCCCTTGATTTCTTCACAAAAAACTAGAGGTCCATATTTTTGATATGCCAATAAATCATCTAGTGTATTGGCACGAGACGTAATGATCAATCCATCGAAAGCTTTAGCTGCAAATTCTTCAAGATACCTTCGCTCTTTTTCTTTCTGATAGCCCGTCGGTAAAAGTGTCACTTTGTAATCATAATCAAACGCTGCTTCAATGATCCCACTGATCAACTGATCAAAATACGGATGATTGGTATAAGGCAGAATCACTCCAATGCTTTTCGTTTTTCCATAACTTAACTGTCTGGCATTTGCATTAGGGATATAATCGACTTCTTTCATGACCGCAAGTATTTCTTTCCTTTTTTCCTCATCTACATATGGATGTCCATTGATTACACGTGAAATAGTAGAAACTGAATAACCTGTGAGCTTTGCGATATCTCGAATGTTTGCCACTGCTGCTTCGCCACCTATACAAAAAGATTTTCTTGTAAATAGTCTACCACAGCTGGACCGCATTCAAAAAACTGATACATTTTTCCTTCATGCGAAAAACTGATCCGCTGCCCGCCCCAATATATATCTTTTGTCAAAGTTTCGATTTCATTCATTGGTATTTCTTTTACTATATTCCTATTCAACCCTTGAAAACTGTACAACGTTAATACGGATCCCTTGAACTCGACAAACGCATAAAAATAATTGTTCGTTGTGCCATCTGTTATCTCTACATAAGTATTCATTGCAAGCCCTCCTTTTGATACTTTGAGTATAGTGTATGAAACGCGTCTCATAGCAAGGAGTTTGTTTTGCCAAAGAAAAGTTTTATTCCTCTTTCATTATTACCAAAGTCTCTTATTTTAAATTGAATACATTATAATGATACTGTAAATATATCTTTATTATTAGTGAATGGATATTTAGTTTTAATAGGGGAGCGTCAATAATTTTGTGTAAATAAATTGTCCTCCTGCAAAATAATTAGTTACTCAGTAAACATTGAAACTAATGTATCGGTTACCTGTTGAAAACCTTTATGGCTTCTGTTTAGAAATTTTTGATTGTATGTATCAAAAATGCTGACTAGAAAGCGTTCTAGTGATTCTTCATTTTGAAACTGCTCTTTTCTACGGCTGTATCTTTTAATTTGCTTATTGAAAGACTCGATTAGATTGGTTGAGTAAATGGTTCTACGAATGCTAGGTGGAAAATCATAAAAAGTTAATAAGTCTTGGTTTTCTATGAGTGACTGCGTCACTTTAGGATAGTTTTTCTTCCATTTCTCAATCATGCCGGATAAGAAGGTATTCGCTTCTTCTTTTGAGTTAGCTTGATAAACAGCCTTAAAGTCATCACAGATTTCTTTTCGGTCTTTGACACGTACTTTATGAGCGATATTACGAGATACATGGATACAACAATGCTGATATTTTGCTTTAGGATAAATTTGATGGATAGTATCTTTCATGCCTTTTAAGCCGTCCGTAATAAAAAGCAAGACTTCTTGAACTCCTCTGGAGTTAATATCCTGTAGCAGCTCATTCCAAACGTATGTTGATTCAGTTGGAGCAATCGCATAACTCAGTACTTCTTTAGTGCCGTCTTCTCGTATACCAATGGCAATATAAATCGCTTCTTTGGATACGGTTTGACGTTTTAGTGGAATGTAAGTAGCGTCCATAAAAATAGCGACATACTTATCATTTAAGGCTCTGGATTTAAAGGCATTTACTTCTTCAGTCAGAACTTTAGTCATGTTGGACATGGTTTGTGGAGTATAGTGATGACCGTACATTTTTTCGATCAAATCAGCAATTTCAGACATCGTAACACCTTTTTCGAATAAATGGATAATAGTGGTTTCCAATGTATCGTTTGTTCTTTTGTAGGCTGGTAAAGTTTGTTGTTTAAACTCACCATTACGATCTCTAGGTATTTCCAATGTTAATTCACCATATTCGGTTTTGATTGATCGAAAGTAAGAACCGTTTCTCGAATTACCTGAATTAAAACCAGTGCGATCATATTTTTCGTAATCTAAAAAAGCCGTTAATTCAGTCCGTAGGAGTGTGTTTATCGCTTTTTCTAAGTGCGAACGGAATAATTCATTTAAATCGCCTTTAGTGACTAGAGTTTGCACAATTTCTGTAGTAAAATCATTCATAGGGAAGTCCTCTTTTCTGTGAATTGGTTGTCGTTAACTTTATTCTACAGAAGCGACTTCCTTTTTTGTATGGATTTTTTCATTTACACAAAATATTTTACACTCTCTTTAATAGATAAAATAAATAACTATAAAATATTATAACTATTAAAAATAACTATTTACATTATAATTACACACAAAAAAGAGCGTGGGACAAAAGTAAAAAACACTTTTATCTCACGCTCTAAACACGTATAAACGGCGGAAGCAGAAGCAACTCCTTCGGAAATAAGCTGAAATTCACAAAAATTTGAAAAGCAATTTTCGTGAATTTCTTCTTATTTCTTGGAGTTAAACGCTTCTGTTCCAGCCTCTTTTTATCTGTCTTTCACTAATGATCAGTTGTAGATAAGCAAGTTGCTTTTTCTTACATCATACCGCCCATCATTGATGGATCCATTGCAGGAGCTGCTGGCGCTGCTGGTTCTGGTTTATCTGCAACGACTGCTTCTGTCGTTAATAACAAGGCAGAAACGGAAGCGGCATTTTGCAAGGCAGAACGTGTTACTTTAGTTGGGTCTACGATACCTGCTTCAACCATGTTTACCCATTCTCCAGTAGCAGCATTGAAACCAGTGCCTAGTTCCACGTTCTTCAATTTATCAACAATCACTGATCCTTCATAACCAGCGTTTTCAGCGATTTGACGAATTGGTTCTTCTAAAGCACGAACAACGATCTTGATACCTGTTGCCACGTCTCCTTCTGCTTCTACAGCAGAAACTTTGCTGATAACGTTCACTAGAGCTGTACCACCACCTGAGACCATTCCTTCTTCTACTGCGGCACGTGTAGCATTCAATGCATCTTCAATGCGTAATTTTAATTCTTTCAATTCTGTTTCAGTAGCTGCACCAACTTTAACAACAGCTACACCACCTGCTAATTTAGCTAAGCGTTCTTGTAATTTTTCGCGGTCAAAATCAGAAGTTGTTTCAGCAATTTGGTTTTTGATCAATTGCACACGAGCTTCGATTGCTTCTTTTTCTCCAGAACCTTCTACGATCGTTGTATTGTCTTTATCTACAACAACTTTAGAAGCATTTCCTAAGTTTTCGATTGTTGCATCTTTCAATTCTAAACCTAGATCGTCAGTAATTACTGTACCACCTGTCAAAATAGCGATATCTTCAAGCATTGCTTTACGACGATCGCCGAAACCAGGAGCTTTTACAGCTACTACGTTGAATGTTCCACGGATTTTGTTCAATACAAGAGTTGGCAATGCTTCACCATCTACATCGTCAGCAATAATTAACAATGGACGTGATTGTTGCAAGATTTGTTCTAACAATGGCAGAATATCTTGGATGTTAGAGATTTTTTTGTCTGTGATCAAGATATATGGGTTTTCTAGAACAGCTTCCATTTTGTCGTTATCTGTTACCATATATTGTGATAAGTAACCACGATCAAACTGCATACCTTCTACAACATCTAGTTCTGTTTCGATCCCTTTTGATTCTTCGATTGTGATGACGCCGTCGTTTCCAACTTTTTCCATTGCATCAGCAATCAAATGTCCAACTTTATCAGAACCCGAAGAAACAGCTGCTACTTGTGCAATGGCTTCTTTTGAATCAACAACAGTTGAGATATTATGCAATTCTTCGACTGCTGCTTTTGTTGCCAATTCGATCCCGCGACGAATGCCTAGAGGATTAGCACCTGCAGTTACGTTTTTTAAACCTTCGCGAACGATTGCTTGTGTCAGAACAGTTGCTGTCGTTGTACCGTCTCCTGCAATATCATTTGTTTTTGATGCTACTTCTGATACAAGTTTTGCACCCATGTTTTCAAAATGATCTTCTAATTCGATTTCTTTTGCGATCGTCACACCATCATTTGTGATCAATGGAGAGCCGTAAGATTTTTCTAGTACGACATTTCGGCCTTTAGGTCCTAATGTTACTTTCACTGTATCTGCTAATTTATCTACCCCGCGTAACATAGCTGCGCGTGCGTCTTCTGCAAATTTCAATTCTTTTGCCATGATTGATTCACCTCATTGATTATTTTTGATTATTTTTTATCTTCAAAATTTACTCAACAATCGCCATGATATCTTTTCCTGCGACGATCAGATATTCTTTTCCTTCGTATTTTACTTCTGTACCGGCGTATTTTTCGAACATAACTTGGTCGCCTGCTTTTACAGCGGCAGGAACTTTTTCACCGTTTTCTAACAAACGGCCTTCACCGACTGCAACAACTGTCCCAGTTTGGGGTTTCTCTTTAGCAGCAGAAGCTAAAACGATTCCTCCGACAGTTTTTTCTTCTTCTTTTGCGACTTCGATAATGACGCGATCACCTAATGGTTTTAACACGATAAATCCCTCCGATAACTCTTTTTTTAATCTGTTAGCACTCTTAACCTTCGAGTGCTAACCTACATTTTTAATAATACTCATTCTCCCTCTTTTTTGCAAGCTTTTAAATCAAAGAAAAGAAATTTTATTCTGACAGCTGCTTATTGAAATTATGATATAATTGAAATCAATCGATATAAGCTTGCCTTGCATGCTTGTTATCCCTTAAAAGGAGGAATTACATGTCTTTAAAAAAATATAGCTTCCTCAGCATTTTTTGCTATGGTTTAATTTTTATCTCACCCTTGATCCTAGCTTCGATAGGACTTGTAAAATCTACGTCTGAATTGATCACAGCAACTGCAGTCATGTATATACTAGGCGCCATTGTCCTAGCTATTTTTTATTTTAAGCAACGTGAACCCTTAGCGATCGAATCAGCGGTAAAAAAAGCTTCTGCTCCAAAGATTGTTATTTATGGATTAGTTGGAATCTTTGTCGCATTGATTCTGCAAAGCATCGCTGTCATGTTAGAATCTGTATTGTTTGGCGAAGCAACCCCTTCCGAGAATACACAAAATGTCATCCAGATGATCATGGAAGCACCCGCTTTTATTTTGGCGACAACTGTTGCTGGACCCATCATGGAAGAGTTCGTATTCCGCCGCAGTATACTGGGGATCATCAGTCGATATTCAAATTTTTGGGTCGGAGCAGTGATCAGCTCTTTGCTGTTTGCGTTTGCTCATAATGATGGTCATCTGCTAATCTACTTTTTCCTAGGTTTCTTCTTCAGCCTAGAGTACAAAGCAACTGGTCGGATCTGGACATCGATGATCACACACGTAGGAATGAACACATTAGTTGTTCTTGTTCAATTAGCTGTCCAAAAAGGGCTAGTATAAACATGACTATAAATACTCCTGTCATCCTAGATTGGTGATTTTCCCAATCTAAAGCGACAGGAGTATTTTTGTTTTTTAGTCGTTCATCTTTTCTGCTGCTCCATCATTTTTTGTCTGTCTTTCCTTTTTGCAGTTTGCAGAATCTATTTTTTTCAAAAATGGGAAATAAATGAAAAAACTAATTGACAACACGATACCTTGTAAAATCGCTGCAGGCACTCCGCCTACTAAAAAACCCGAGAGGATCGGCGGTGTTGTCCAAGGGACTTGGACTGCTGTAAATAAAGGAACGAATCCAAAATATAAAGCGGAATAGGTAATCAATCCTGAAACGACCGGTGCGAAAATAAAAGGAACAGCCATCATCGGGTTCATCACGATCGGTGTGGAAAAAATAATTGATTCATTGATGTTGAAAAAGGCTGGTAAAAGAGCAAGATTTCCTAATTCTCTGTATTTCTTCGATTTCGCAAAAACCGTCATAAAAAATACAGCCCCTAACGTCAAACCAGCACCCGTAACCGTCATGAACTGATCGAGAAATTGCTGAGTAACGATATGTCCGCCATTTGCCACCGTCAACTCTTGTCCTGAGGCTAAGATTTCTGCATTTGCTAATGAATTCGCTTGCAAGATGGGACTAACCAACCCATTGACCATCGCAGATCCATGAAGACCAAATAACCATAAAAACGGAACAAAAAAACCTAATAAAAGCACACCAAACAACGTGTCTATGAACGATTGAATGGGAAGCTGGACATATGTCCATACTCCTTGAACAACAGTCATTCTGAACAACTGTTGAAAAACCGCTGAACCAATAAGCGTAAAAGTGACTATAACAATGATTGGAATCAATGAAGTAAAAGACTGCCAAACATTTTCAGGTATCTTCTCTCTTTGCTTCCACCCTTTCGCAAGTCTTACTAAACGTGCATAGCCCCATCCGATGATGAGCCCAGTTGTAACTGCTCCTAGTATCCCTTCAGCACCTGTCCAGACAGTATCTATCTGAGAATTTAGTGGCTGAATAAGCAGTAGATAAGCAGATAAGGCTGTTATGCCGACTGGTAAGCGATCGATATCTTCTTCTTTTGCATAAGCATATGCAATGGCAAAAACGATCCAAAAGGCTATCACATCAAATGTAGCCTGGTATACTTGTGTAAAATACATAGAAAATCCTGTTTTGTCTATCCACTGAGCGATGTAATCCACAGGAAAATGAGCAAATAAGAAAAACAGCGAGCCAACAATAATTATTGGGATCGTGTAAGTCATTCCATTACGCAAAGCAGTTAAGGGTCTAAGATTCACAACAGATGTTATCATTGGTAAAAAGGCACGATCTAACCACTCTTTCATTTCTTATCTCCTTCAACTTCTATTTTTATCAATCAGTTTTCTTAATTTAACTATACCCAATGATCACGAACCATGAAAGGAATGCGCACTGAGCTTTTCAAAAATCGGATTCTTTGACGAATATTCAGCAACTGCTTACAATGGACAGGAATAAAAAAGGAGGTTTTTTATGAAAATTGCACTCATTGGAGCTACTGGTCATGCAGGTTCATTTATTTTAGACGAAGCATTGTCCAGAGATTTAGACGTGACGGCAATCGTGCGTCATCCAGAAAAATTGCCATCAGATGTTCCGTTTATACAAAAGGATTTATTTGAGTTGACAACTACTGATCTTGCATCTTTTGATGTTGTCGTTGATGCTTTCAACGCTCCCAAAGGAAAAGAAGAAATGCATCAAACTTCTTTGTCCCATTTGATTGAGATGCTTGAAGGAACCGATACACGCTTAATTGTCGTTGGGGGTGCCTCTTCGTTATTCTTAGATACAGAAAAGACGACTCGTATGATTGACCAAGTACCTAAAAATGCACCCTTCTATCCAACAGCTTTCAATATGTACGAAGGATTGTTAAAATTGAAACAATCTAAAAATCTACATTGGACTTATATCAGTCCAGCTTCTTTATTTGATCCACATGGCAAACGTACAGGTACTTATTTGTTAAGTGATGATTATTTACAAAGAAACGCTGCTGGCGACAGTACGATCAGCATGGCAGATTACGCGATTGCATTAGTAGATGAGATACTAGATGAGAAACATGAAAAGCAGCACATCAGTGTAGTCAGTCGATAATACGGTTATTTTTTTAATATGCTAAAAAAATAAAAATAGAAGATAAAACCAACCCTGATTGATTTTATCTTCTGCTTTTTATATTTTTATTGATTGAACTGTTTAAATCGAAAATAGCTCAGTTGC
Organism: Enterococcus sp. DIV1411a; assembly: GCF_050531945.1. NCBI lineage: Bacteria > Bacillati > Bacillota > Bacilli > Lactobacillales > Enterococcaceae > Enterococcus > Enterococcus sp. DIV1411a. Next base: position 2,078,315 of record NZ_CP172892.1, read on the forward strand.
TTCATCTGGATCTGTATCATAGATTTCAAAATCATGTCCAACGCCAAAATCTTTTTCTTTCAAAACATTTTCCATTGTTAAATGAGCAAGTTCTTTCATATTGTTTTCCTTGCTAAGATGGCCAAGATAGATTCGTTTGGTCCGATTACCGATCACATCAGTCATGACAAGTGCACCATCTTCGTTGGAAAGATGTCCTCTATCTCCTAAAATACGCTGTTTTAAATTCCACGGATAAGGTCCCATGCGTAACATCTCAAGATCATGATTACTTTCCATCAAATAACCATCGGCATTTTCAATGACACCTCGCATATAATCACTGCAATATCCGGTGTCCGTCAACATGACGAATGACCGATTTTCTTTATGGAAACGATAAAATTGCGGAGCCGCTGCGTCATGGGAGACGCCGAAACTCTCAATATCGATATCGCCGAATGTTCTGACTTTCCCCATCTCAAATAGATGTTTTTGTTCCACTGGTACATTACCAATCAGTGGTTCCATCGCTTCCCAAGTCTGCTGATTGGCAAAAACATCCAAATGATACTTACGAGCCAAGACACCCACGCCATGTATATGATCTCGATGTTCATGCGTCACAAGTATTCCATCTAATTGGTCCGGTGTCCGATCAATTTGAGCCATCAAGGAAGTGATTTTTTTACCGCTAAGTCCTGCATCGACCAAAAGCCGTTTTTTTTCACTTTCGATATAAAGTGAATTACCCGAACTTCCACTTGCTAGGATACTGATTTTAAAAGCTGGTTTTTCTTCAGCCATTTGACTCCTACTTCCCTTCTTACTTTGTAAACTTTTTTCATTATACTCGCTTTTTTATTGATCTTCCACTTTTGGTACAGTATTGTTTGTCACGATCGTATTGCTGAAAGCGTTGACGCTCTCGATTTGGACCACTTTATCGCTTGTTTCGATCGCTACATGCCAAACAGGAACATACACATTTTTTTCCCGGACTTTCAGAATACAGGAATAAGCTAGTTGACGCCATAAAATTTTTGATCCTCTTGGTATTTTGTTATTGATGTACAATGTATTGATTGCTTCCTCTTCCGTATACAGTTCCGTCTTTTCGCGCAGCTGCTCGATATCAGATAAATGCGTCTGCATGTATTTCGTGATGCTATAATCATTATCGTTTTTTTCTAAAGAAAGAACGATTTTTGCTGTATCATCATTGAATGGGATGCCTTCATACTCTTGGCTTGCTTGGATTTCTAGTGGTTCTTCTTCTAAATGAGAAAAGTTTTTCGTGTACACATAATCATTACCGAATAAAATATTGTCTTTGTTAGATAAAAAATCTTCCAAGGAACTACTAATTTTATCTGGATCGATCACGTTCTTTTCAGCATCTGAACTGGATAAAGATTTCGTCAAAACATCACCGTCTAAAAACACACCACTTGCCAGCAAGCCGCTTTTACCAGCCTTGCGATAATTCGCTAATGAAGTGCTAAGATTGGTCTGCTCCGCGCTAAGATAATAGCCTTGCTTGTTCTCAGACGAAATCTTCCCCGTGTAAGTGATATCGTCGCTAGCCAGACGTTGTTGGATTGATTCAGTCTGATTAGAGCGAATGACATTGTTTTCTTGGTATACCGCGTCATGATAACTGCTGAATAAAAACACATTCAACCCTAAAAAAGCGACGAAAAATATCCATTCGATTTTTTTGAAATCCAATTAATTCGCCTCCAATCCAGGTAATTTTTCCAGAAGGTCGTTAGCTGAATACCAGTTATCTTTATATTTCACATACCATTCAGGTAAGAGATCAACGACACGATTCGTTTCTTTGACATTTTGCCATGTATATCCAACGATCACTGAACCAATCTTGTTACTATCTGCTCCCTTAGCTTTTAACTGCTGGATGATTTCATTCGTACTTGCAAGTTCTACTTCTTCGTCTGAAGGTATCGGCACTTGAATCGTATTCAAACTGGTTTGGATATTCACTTGCACAGAACCATTCGTTTCACCGCCAACTTCCACACCAATCTGTCCTCTGCTGTCTGTCCCAAAAACCGGGAAGCCTTCCACGAATATCCGATAATCGATCGTATTGTCACTGCGGTCAAAATATCTGAGGTTCCCTAAAGAACTGCCTAATTTGCTAATATAGGGGAAACTTTCAGAAAATACACTAGCATTTTCTTTTTTCTCTGGCAGCTCTCCACGAAAATCAACTACTTGCGTTTCCGAATGGATAGACATTGTTTCATTCCCACCGTAAAAAATCAATTCATTGCTTTCATCATTATTCTTCACGCTATCTGGTTTCTGGAAAAAAGCATTTCTAAAAAGTGTATAGGGTTGCTGTGACAGGATATAACTATACTTTTTCAGTTTGATCGAATGTTTCGTAGCATATTGCGTGTCGATCGTCGATGGTTCTGTTGTCATTTCTGTCCATTTTGTGTCTTTTGCTGTTAATTCTTTATTGATATCTGTCCAATTCAACGAAATATTCGCTTCATATACGAGATGGTTCGAATAATTCAAAAATCGGATTTTTTTATTTCCTTGATCGAATTGTATTCTAGTAAAATACATATTTTCGCTTTCTTTTGCCAAGTTCGACACATCTAAATCTAAATCAAATGCTTCCTTGTATTCTCTTAGCAAAAAAGGCGCATTATAGGCCAACTCAAAACCAGAGTTCAGATTTTTCACCTGTTCAAACTGTGATTTGTCTCCTGAAACTACTTCAGAAAGCTTTCCAAATCTTGCTTTATCGATGATCAATTGCAATCGGTACACGAGATTTTCACTGTTGGTTTCTTGGATCGTTCCCGAATGGTGCCATGTAACATGAAGCGGAAGAAAGACTTCGGAAGTTTTTCGATTGCTTTGAGACTCGATCATTTGAGTGTTTGTCTCATCTACGTTGATTGAACTTTTTCCTGCTGGGCTCAGCCAGATTGCATAAGAGAAGTATATGCTTAACGCAACCATCAAAATGAGTCCTATACGAACGACTTTTTCAGAGATTCTCATTCCCACCATTCCTCCTCATAAGGTTCATATGGCAGCGAGATATAAAAAGTCGACCCTTTTCCTTCCTTGCTCTCTGCCCAAATAGCGCCTCGATGCGCCTTAATCACTTCTCTAGAAATAGCTAATCCAAGTCCTGTCCCACCTTGTGCTCTTGCACGTGCTTTATCTACTCGATAGAACCGCTCGAACACTCGGTTCAGATCTTTTTTAGGAATCCCCAATCCTTGATCGGTGATACTTAAAATCACGTTATTATGCGTTTCTAATAAGCGACAAGTAATCGTTCCCCCATCTGGTGAATACTTGATCGCGTTATTCATGATATTATCGACTACTTGGATGATTTTATCTGTATCTACTTCGACCCAAAGATCTCTTTGCGTGAATTCACGACGGATCTTATAATTTTTTTCCTGATTTCCTACCATCATATCAAACCGGTCAAGAACAAAATTCACTAACTCGTTGAAATTGACATATTCTAATTGAAGCTGGGTATTACCTGTATCCATGCGAGACAGATTTAAGAGGTCATTGATCATTCGAATCATTCGGTCTGTTTCATCTAGCGTTACCTTCAAAAAATTTGGTGCTACTTCCTCGTCTTTCCACGCACCTTCGCTCAATGCTTCGATATAACTACGCATACTTGTCAACGGTGTACGAAGTTCATGGGAAACATTAGAGACGAATTCACGACGTTCCCGTTCTGTTTTTTCTTGTTCTGTCACATCATGCAAGACAGCTACTAATCCGCTGATAAAACCTGATTCGCGACGGATCATAGAAAAGTCTACTCGCAAGATCATCTGATCACTTTCCAATGTACTGGTTGAACGGTCAAGTACCATTTCGTTTGGATCTTCTAATAATTTCCGCAACGTATATTCTTCTTCGATATCTAAAAGTGTCAAAATCGATTGTCCGATTGCTTCCTCGTTTTTGATATCTAGCAAGGAAACAGCCATATCATTGATCGTAATGACTTTACCCCTGCGATCTGTCGCAATGACGCCGTCTGTCATATGGGATAGCACGCTATCCAAACGATTGCGTTCAGCTTCCATTGTATCTTGAGCTTCTTCAATACGTTCAGCTAACTGATTGAAGGTATCAGCCAGCTGTCCAAGTTCATCTTGTCCATGCACTTTGACTTTCCGACTGTAGTCTCCTCTAGCGATTCGAATGGCTTGTTCTCTCATTTCACCGATCGGCTGTGTAATCGAACGAGCAACTAAAACAGATACGATCATTGAAATAAATGCCGCAATTAGTGAGGCAGTAAAGAAAATGACTGCTGTGTTATTGATTTCCGAATATTTTTGTTCGATATTACTTTTGACGTAAAGAGCCCCGATAACGGCATCGCCGGTCGGGGACAGGATCGGTTGAACATTGATATTCACCCGTTTATCGTCGTTATCTAAAGCAACATAACGTTTAGTCGTGAAATCATTGATATCAACATAATCATTTTTCTTTCCCACAGCGCTTTGTTCATTGACATCGGTTGTTCCTCGGATGATCCCTTTTTCGTCAACGACCCGTATTTCGATGATATCGCTAGTCGCACTGTTTTCAATAAATCTTTTGATATTCGCATTTACCTCTTCATCATCTGCATTATCTTTTCGATTCAATTCCGGGCTGATTGTTGTTGCTAATGATTCCACCGTTTGATTCATATCTTTAATAAATGTATTGATCGTGGAACGTTCTAAACCACGTATAAAGTAGGCACCAATAATTTCGATCGAGATCAATAAAATCAGAATAAAGGTAATAGCGATCTTAAAATTGACTGATCGAAAAAAGCGGACTTTTCTTTTCATCCAATTACTCCTGTTCTGGGTTACGCAAATAGTAACCGACACCACGACGTGTCACTAAATAATTTGGATGGCTTGGATTATCTTCGATCTTTTCACGCAAACGACGTACAGTTACATCCACTGTTCGTACATCTCCAAAATAATCATAACCCCAAACCGTTTGTAATAAATGTTCTCTTGTCATCACTTGTCCAAGGTGCTTCGCCAAGTAAAAGAGTAGTTCGAATTCACGATGTGTTAACTCGATTGTTTCTCCTCGTTTCGTCACCATGTAAGCTTCTGGATGGATCGTCAAATCACCAATCGTCAATTCCGCAGGTGCTGCCTCTTCTGGTTCCTTCGCAGCCGTGGCACCGCGACGAAGATTTGCTTTGACACGTGCAACTAATTCTCGGTTGGAAAATGGCTTGGTCACGTAATCATCGGCGCCTAACTCTAAGCCTAGGACTTTATCAATTTCAGAATCTTTGGCTGTTACCATAATGATCGGCATATCATAAGTTTTGCGTACCTCACGAGCAACTTCTAAGCCGTCCATTTTAGGTAGCATCAAATCAAGTAAAATCAAATCAGGTTCTACCTCAGCAACTTTTTCCAAGGCTTCTTCCCCATCATATGCAGTATAAACATCATAGCCTTCTTTGGCTAAATTGAATTTGACGATATCCGAAATCGGCTTCTCATCATCGACAACTAAAACTTTTTTCATAAAGAGCCACCTCTTATATATTATTGTCATACCTTCTCATTATACCGTATTTCTGCTTTTGTTTCATCTTTGCCTATAAAACAAAAGAGAAAATTAAAATGAAAGTGCAAAATACTTTATTATTTTTTGTTCTAACTTCAATAAAAAAGGAAAACACTGATTTTCACCTCAGTGTTTCCTTTTTTTGATTTATCCTTCTAAAACTTGTACACCGACACCCAATAATCCCGGACCAGTGTGGACTACTAATGCCGGAGAAATCTGGCCAAAGTAGATTTGGTTTGCTTGTGGGAACTCTCTTTTAAGTCTCGCTTCCATTTCAATTGCTTCTTCTTTCGCATCCCCATGGGCAACAGCTAAGTTGAAGACCTTTGCATTACCGATTTTTTCTTTGACGTAAGCAACCGTTTTATCCAAACTTTTTTTACGTCCCCTAGCTTTTCCTACTGTGTAATAAATCCCTTCTTCATTACATGAGATGATTGGGTTAAGCTTTAAAGCGGTTCCTACAATAGAAGCAACTAAACCGATCCGTCCACCTTTTTGAAGATATTCCAATGTCGCAACATTAAAGAAAACTTTTGTTCTTTCGACTAACTCATTCAGATTACTGATCAGTTGATCCCATTCTACTCCTTCTTCCAGCCATTTTGCTGCTTGGATCGCAGAAAAACCTGCACCAATACCAATATTTTTCGTATCTAGTACATATGCTTCCAATTCTTCTTGCTGTTGTGCAATTAAACGAGCCACATTATATGTCCCGCTCAATCCACTGGAAATTGTTACCGCAAGTACCTTTTCATAACCGTCTTTTTTGATTTGCTCAAAGATTTCTGTGATCGACTCACCATCCGGCAAAGATGTACCAGGGATTTCCTCTGGCAAACGTTGATAGATCTCTTCAGGGGTAATGTCAATTTTATCTGTATATACCTGATCTTTATAAATAATTTTCAATGGGATCATATACATCTCGTATTTTTTTATCAATTCTTCTGGCACATCCGTACCTGAATCTACTAAAATTGCGATTTTATTGTTTTTCATTTGTTTTCTCCTCTTTTAAATATTCGGTTTCTAGAACAATCGTTTTTTCCGCAAGAAGTTTCATTGCAAACGATAAAGTTGCCGCTCTTACAGCAATATATTCTACAGGGGTTGCCTGGTCGAATTTTTGCGGATGAGATTTACCTTGTGCTAATTGGCTGACCATCCACACAGCTGCTTCTTGTTCATCGCAAAATAGATTATAGGCTTCACGAATTCCTACTGTTTTTCCTTGGAACAATATCCCTTCTTTGATTTCAGGAATAGTCAATACTTGTTTCAACGTAGTGATTGCAAGTAAAAATGCTACGTGTTCTTTGTTATATCTTTTTTTAACTGGTGCTGGTATCAAACCTAGTTTAACGTAATTGTTTACCATAGAAGAGGTAAGCAATGGATGCTTTTCTCCTTGTATCACAGGTGAAAGATAACGATCAACTAACGTTCTGACTTGGTCCATATAAAGTTCTAAGTCAGGGAGTTCTTCCCAGTGAGGCAGACGGAATGTTTCTAGTTCCTTCCCCCACTCCATTAATTGCTGACGCATTTTTTCCATCATAACCGCTCCTTTTTTCATTTCATAAACATGATATCAGACTTATGATAAACATTCAATCTAGTTGCTTTAACTAGGTGATTTTATTAGCGGGATTCCATGAAAACAAAAAACAAGAAGGCTAAGCCTTCTTGTCTTTTATCGTTAAGAACAGGAGACCCGCCGGGGAGACGGCGGGAAAGGAGTAAAAAATGAAAAAAGTGTTAGGGTTTGTTCTCTTGCAAGAACTTTGTTTGTTGGTATGCTTATATAATAGCGAGCAAATGTGAATAATCTATGAATGATTTCCTATAAGGAAGTAAAGATTTTTCTGATTTTCTTTAAATGTAGTCTTGCATTTTAAAATTCTTAGTGCTACTATTATTAAGTACTTTTTGTACGGGCCGTTAGCTCAGTTGGTAGAGCAGCTGACTCTTAATCAGCGGGTCGCGGGTTCGAGCCCCTCACGGCCCATTGGGTGCCAAACCCACGTCATCAGTACATTCTTGGCTACTTCGGTAGTTTCGAAAAGAATGTACGTGATGGCATTTTTTATTTTTCGGGTATGAAATTCGGGTATGCATTTTAGCATTTTGTTTTTTAATAACATTCGAACTAATCAATAAACCTTTTGGTTATCACGGTATGTACTCCCCTCAAAATTGAGGGGATATTTTTTACCATTTAGGAATCGTCAATACGTATTCAGGAAAATCTATTTTAAGGTTTACAAAAAGAACATTTGTTCGTATACTCTTTTTGAGGTGAACTTTTATGCTGATGGAAGGAGAAACACAATTATGGTTTAAATTCGATCCTTCGAATAGATTTATCAAAGATTTTTATAAAGTCTGGGATACTGAAGTAGTCTTTTTAGCAATCGAAGATAGCTTATTAATCAATCTCTATTACTCTAATAAGAACTACTTTAAAATCCCTGCTACGAAAACGAGAATGAAGAAGGATGTATACTTTTTGTTTGATATCGTGACTGACGTGCCAGACGCACGGAGCGATCATCGGCGTTATGATTATATAAAGTATACTTTCGTTGATCCAGAAAGATATATAGATTAAAATAAGTTACCTAAAAAGGACAAATACAAATTTTATTATCTTATTCATAGTAAGAAGATAATTTTAAGATTGCGAAATACGATACTATTTGTAATCTATAGTATCAGTCCTATAAAATAAACATCTAATTAATTACTCTAAATCCTAATTATAAGCCTTTTTTCTCACTTTTTTTCAAAAATATGGTATGCTTCTTAGTGAATTCAAATATAAAAGAGTTTAAAGCGTAATACACTTATGGGGAAGTGGTTTGGGGTGCGCTTTAAACTCTTCTTTATTATTATCTCACAGCATGCTTAAAAGGTCTATGGATTAAGTTATGTAAAAAAGTGCCTCTTTAAACGTCCTAAAATCCAAACAAGGATAGCATAATATACACTATCGTTGATCCAGAAAACAGGTAAATAAATTTTGCAAAAGCAATAAGTTAAAAACATTACAAAAAAGACAAGGATATCACATCAAGAAAAAATGTTTTGAAAATATCTTTGCCTTTTTGTATTATATCTATATTAAATAATCAATCACAACACATTAACTAATTTATATAGGGTGTGTCAAGAAGTTTGTGTAAATTTATTAATTAAGCCTTATTCAGTTTGATTAGTCGCTTAAAACATTGAATCCAATGTGTCTTGGCATTGTTTGAAACCTTTGTGTGCTCTACCAGCTTTTTTATTATTGTATGCGACCATTTGTGTAACAAGAAAACGGTCAAGGGCTTCTTCGTTAGGAAATTGTTCCTTAACTTTGGTTTTTCTTTTCAACTGTTTATTGAACGATTCAATAATATTAGTGGAATAGATAGTACCTCGAATTGCTTTAGGAAATTGAGTGAAGGTCAAGAGATTTTCGGTCTCTTGAAGAGAATGGGTCATCCTGGGATAACGTTTCTGCCACTTGTCAATAAAAGTTTGAATCATTTCTTTACCTTCTTGAGTAGTACTGGCGTGATGAATTTTTTTGAAATCACTGGCTACTTCTTGACGATCAGAAATACGAACTTTTCCCATAATGTTTCGATTAATGTGCACTAGGCAACGTTGAAATTTTGCCTGAGGGTAATTTCTTTCGCAGGTATTTTGAATAGCAGTCATGCCATCGGCAACAATGAGTTGGACGTCAGTTAAGCCCCGAGAAACAAGACTACCTAGCAACTCTGACCATGCAATATCTGATTCCTGTGGGGCAATAAGATAGTCCAAAATTTCTTTCTCACCAGAAGAAGTAATTCCTAAGGCAATGTGTACTGCTTCTTTTTGAACAGCATCACGTCTTAACGGAATATACGTCGCGTCTAGAAATAGACAAACATATTGCGAATGAAAAATAGGACGAGAATGAAAAGCAGTCACTTGTTCGTCCACCATTTTGGTGATGTTAGAAATAGTAGTTGGACTATAATGTGAGCCATACATTTTTTCAATTAAATCAGCAATTTCTCTAGTGGTAATGCCTTTTTCATAGAGCTGAATGATGGTTGTTTCTAAACTATCAATACGATGAGTGTATGGAGGAATCAACGATTGATGAAACTCTCCTTTTCTGTCCCTAGGGACACGGACATTGATTTGACCAAACTGTGTGTCTAGTCGTCTGGTGTAATCGCCATTGCGATAGTTTCCGTTATTAAAGCGCACATAAGGATCATATCCTAAAATAGCAGTAAGTTCGCTTTCTAAAAGAGAATTCATTGTACTTTCAAGTTGATTGCGAAAAACTTCTGTTAAATTGGTATTTTCTAGTAGTGCTTGAGCGATTTCTTTGTTAAACTGATTCATAGGGAAGACCTCCGTTTGATTTGGTTTAGTCGCTTTAATCATACGAATAAGGTCTTCCTTTTTCAATACCCTAATTTACACAAACTATTTTACGCTCTCTTTATATATTTAATTTGTTGTTTTTCTATAATTGGATAACTAATTAACTTATGACTATCTAAGTCTTCTTTATTCATATCAATTGCAGTAATTTGACTGTCTTCATATGTTCGATAATAATAGATTCCTTTGTCAACATTGCAACAAGAAGAATAAATTGTATATTCATATTTTCCATCACCAACATCACACAAACCTTTTTGTTGTTCTACTGAACCTAAGATATGGAAAAATTGACTAATACTTTCTGACTCTGAATCTCCAGATACAGAATTCAGCTTCGTAAAAGTCGCTTTAACAAAACGAGATACTGAGGATAAATCTCCAGGCAAGCCTATCCCTCCCATACCGCGGCTATAGGCATTCAAACTTATTTGATTTGAAAAATTATTTTTAGGAGTTTCACTCGATAAGACACGATAATTGTTTAAATTAAATAATTGATAGTCAAATGAAGGATTATTGGTAAGAACGCCCACAGGGTTATCATATATATGAAGTCCATCTTTCATACTTTCAATGACAATTGATTTTTCTTTATCAGCTAATAGCCAATGTAAAGGGGATAAAGGAAGTTCGTCACTATAATTTATATTTGCTAAATTGATATTTTTTAACAATTTTTTAGCTTCTCCTACTGTTGAGCATTGTCCTAAAATCCAAGGAATAAATTCAAAAGGAGATACATTGTCTTTCCCTTCTTGTATTTCTTTATAATCAGCATACCCAGAAAAATTTAGTCCAGCCATACTCAATCCTTTTTCATTTGTCGCATCGTAATAAAGAGGGTAGTCAGCTATACCAGCGGCAATACCAATCATTGCATAATGAGTATCCAAATCATTTACCTTTCGAAAATTCAACTTATAATTTCTTGGAGTAATAGTGACTACTTCATTGTAAGATATTTCATAATCAAAATTCCTTCCAAAATAATGATCACTTGTTACATAAGTAATAGACGTACACATAGTTTATTCCTCCTAAATATTGTTCTGTCCACGTTCATATTACTCCAAAGTTTTCCTCATTCCAAAAGAAAAGCACAGAATACACAAAGAAGCGTTTTTATTTGTATAAACTATATCAAAGTTCTATACTTAAATTATCAAATAAAAAGGACGTGAAGATAAATGTCAAATTTAGAAAACAAAGAAGAAAAAGTTGTAAACAAAATTGTTTCTGTTGTCAATAAACTGGATAAAGAGTTAGACGAACTTGATACGTTATCTGAAAATCCAGAAAAAAAACATAACCTAAAAAAATGGTTAGTTGAACGAAAGGCTATTCATGAAATTAAAAAAGTTCTTCATGAAGCTGATAAATATGAAAAATATGATGAAAAAGAACTTGATAAAGAATTTAAAGAAATCAATGACTTATTACTCTGATCTATTAAACGACTCATTATGAGTCGTTTTTTTATACAAAGAAACTATCTGGAGGTAATCCAAATATAAATATTGATTGTAGTACAAAAAAGAAGCGTCCGAAGACGCTTCGCTGTTTAAATGCGTAAAAAGATTGGGAAATTGATTCATCAGCTATTACGACTATTATTATAATCTCATCCTATAAAAAATCAATACTAAAAAACTATTCTTTCGAGTAGCTCTGAACAGATGTCATCATAACTTATGAAGGAAATAGACATAAGATTGTGTATAAAAAAATAACCACCCGAAGGTGGCTGAAGAAAGCTTTTATTTACATAAATACTCTTCTAAATAATTTTAACACAGAACTAACTTAATTACTATATGTACCCTGTAGGACTCAACCTACGACCGGACGGTTATGAGCCGTCTGCTCTAACCAATTGAGCTAAAGGTACGAGAAGCCATCACAACTACTGCAAACAAAAAGAATGGACATAGACTAGATAATAATGGTTTTCATTCTTTGTTGTGATGGCACATTAATTATTACACATTTAATAGCAAAAAACTAGATTGTACTTATTCTTTGTAAAATATATTATTTTATGCTATTATTTCCAAGTCATAAAAAGAAAAAAGCTTCAGATACTTATCTTTTTGGGGAAAGACTCTAGGGTGAGGGAGTATCTGAAGCTTTTTTCTATGTTTATTATCTCACATAGTTATTTTTTAGTCTATTATTTGCTTAATTTTTTATATTATAATAATTTTATTTGCTCCTTAATTAGTAACGAACTACTCTAAATTGCTAGCAATAATTACGGTATCTAGCTTAAAATAAAAAAACACCTCAAATGAGGTGTTTAAAGTTCAACATTATTTTACAATATTTACTGCTTGAGGGCCACGTTGACCTTCTTCAATATCATAAGTAACTGCTTGGCCTTCATCTAAAGACTTGAAGCCTTCTCCCTGGATCGCTGAGAAATGTGCAAATACGTCATTTCCATCTTCTCCAGTGATAAATCCAAAACCTTTGTCTGAGTTAAACCATTTTACTGTACCGTTATTCATATATATTTCCTCCTGATACGTATATAATACGTGTTTTGTTGCAATTAATATTACTTTGTAAAAGGAGTTTTTATAGTGTGAATATATCGCTCAGATTACGTTTCAAATTAGATTACTTGTTTAGTATAACACGAATGTAATGGTAACACAAGGCTAACACGATTTAATATAAAGAACTACCCGTGGTGCTAGTTAATTTTTTCCTAGAGGAAAATGTCTAAACATGTTGGTAAATCAACAAAAAAACGCATATAGTAGTCTCAAAACTCCCAAGAAATGAGGACTACATATGCGTTCATCAAAATATACTGAACATTATACAGATACTTTTATAACATTCAAGGAAATTATGAGAACTGTTTCTAACATATACCACAATTGTGTACCAGATAAGATTAAAAACCGAAGAAATACTGATAAACTGAAGCAACGCGATACAGTGATTATTGCTTGTGTTATATGGGGCATAATTAATGGCTATACTAGCCAAAGAGCCACGTATAGAGCGGTTTGTTCCGTCTTATTTCCTAATGGTGACTTTCCTAGTAGGAGTCGATTCACTCGCTTAAGTTCAAACTTAGCTTACACTATCAAGATTATTCGATACTTTTTCATCAAGAAGCTCACCAAAGGTGAACTAGTCGGAATTATAGATAGTTTTCCTAGTCCATTATGTAAACCAGTTAGAAATAGACAAGCAAAACTATTGAATCAAATAGCCAAAGTTGGCTATAACTCAACAAAAAAATCTTATTTTTATGGTCTTAAAATTCATATGATCGTTACTAAGACTGGCTTTCCGATTACTTACTCAATCACGAATCCAGGTGTCCATGACGTGAAAGTGTTAGAGACTTTATCGGAAGAAGCGAATCTTCCCAATATCCTAGGGGACAAAGGATATATTAGCCATAAAATCCATGAAAAGCTTGCCCTTAAGGGCATTACTATATCCGTTCCGCCACGTAAAAACATGGATAAATCAGAAAAACTAGACCACAGCTTACTTGGAAAACAAAGAAAAACAGTTGAGACTGTTTTTTCTTCCTTAGAAAAATTAGGTTGTCAAAATTTCAACTCACGTTCTGTTAAAGGGCTAGAGAGTAGATTTGAAAGCATATTACTGGCTTACAGTGTTCTATTAAGTCGAGCACAACGACGTTTTGAAGGAACTTTGAGATATTCTTTAGGATATTAAAATTAACTAGCACCACGGGTAAAGAACTATATTTAAGCATTTAGAAGAGTTAATTTCAGAACGAAAATACAAATACAATACTGATTAAAATTAAATAAAAAAACCACCTTTTGGAGGTGGCCCACAAGGGACGGCGTACTTACATTACGCTTAATAATTATTATCGTATTCCTTGTGTCGGCAGTGCGAAATTAATTCGCCTGTAAGTTAATCATAAAGTAACTATCTGCTAAATGCAATAGTTATGCTTAAAAAAATTTAGCTTATTTTTTAAGGCAACCTCATACAAGAATGTTCCGGTATATTTCTCATTTCTCTGTTATCAATCTTGAACGATGTCCATAATCTGTTTGCCAATATATCACTAGCTTGTATCAAATAATTATGTTTAGAATCGCAATAAGACACATTTATTTCTAACTTACCTTTCCAAATAGGTTAATGAAAAAACACATTCCACTAAATTTGATGCCGGTTTTCCTTGAGGTTTTGTTCCAGCACCTCCTTTAATTTTTTTAAGCTCTTGATCTGAACATTGTTTAGCATTTAGTCTATTTTTTTCTTCCATTACGATTCCCCCTACAAACTATAAATACTTTTATGTCACTGATTCAATATACCTATTTTTCTAATCAAAAAATTTTGAGACATATTTAATATTATAAGTATCATTAAAATTGAGATTTATCTCCATAATCTGCTCGATATAAACCATTTATTCCAGCAGTTCTTCCAATTTCACTCAAATTTCTTATTAATTCCTCTTGATATTCAGTGAATCTTATTTTATTAGTATAAGCAGTAAAATATAGATAATTCACCAATCTATTTATTAAAGGACTGGGATCTAATGATAGCGTAAAATATTTTGTGTAAATAGATATTTAGGGTAGAAAAAAAGAAAGTCCATTCTGTAAAATTAAAGTTACCACAACCGAAATTTTATAGGAGGACTTTCTCATGCCCAATTTTACTACAGAAATTATGGAAACACTAATCAATAAAGGTGATTTAGATGAATTATTTCGATGTCATTTAGAATTAGCTGTTAATTCATTATTGCAGGCTGAATTAACAGCTTTTCTTGATTATGAAAAATATGATCGTGCTGGGTTCAATTCAGGTAATTCCCGTAATGGGAATTATTCACGTTCATTCAGAACAGAGTATGGAGAATTAAATTTGGTGATTCCTAGAGATAGAAATGGTAAGTTTTCTCAACAAACTTTACCTGCTTATAAAAGAACCAATGACTCTTTAGAAACCACTATTATTCAGCTATTTCAAAAAGGAATTACTATGTCTGAAATCTCTGAATTGATTGAAAAAATGTACGGGCATCACTATACGCCACAAACCATTTCAAATATGACTAAAATAGTTTCTGAAGATATTATTGCCTTTAAAGAAAGGTCCTTAGAATCCAGATACTCTGTCATTTTTATGGATGCTACTCACATTCCTTTAAAAAGACAAACTGTTTCAAAAGAAGCAGTTTATATTGTAATTGGCATTCGATTAGATGGAACCAAAGAGGTTCTTGGGTTTAGTCTTGCTCCAACTGAATCTGCTTATGTTTGGAAAGAGATTCTTCAAGACCTAAAAGACCGTGGTTTAAAAGAGGTTTTATTAGTCGTAACTGATGGTTTAAGTGGCATTAACGATAGTATTCATAGTGTTTATCCAAATGCTCAATTTCAACAATGTTGTGTCCATATATCTAGAAATATCGCTCATAAGGTTCGTGTTAGTGATCGACAAGAAATCTGTAGCGATTTCAAATTAGTTTATCAAGCAAGTTCAAAAGAAGAAGCAAATAATCAAATAAGGTTTATGATAGATAAATGGAAAAAGCAGTATCCACGAGTGGTTAAATTGCTCATGAATCCTGCTATATTAACCTTTTATAATTTCCCTCCGTCAATCAGAAGAACTATTTATTCAACTAATTTGATTGAAGGTTTTAACAAACAATTAAAGAAATATACCAAAAGAAAAGAGCAATTTCCTAATGAAGAATCTCTGGAGAGATTTCTAGTATCTCAATTCAACAACTATAATCAAAAGTTTCTATGCCGAGTTCATAAAGGTTTTAAAGAAATACATGATACATTAGAATCAATGTTTTAACTTGATCAACAGAATGGGCTTTTCCATTTACACATAATTCTTGACGCAACCGATCTAATTCATATTTTTGTTTTTCTAATTTTAAATATACCTTTTGTAAAACCTCAAGAATATCAGAATATTTAGGATCTTTACTTATAGATATATCATTATATAATTCATGAACAATTTGCTTAGCATTTTTTTTCATTTTAGCACTTCCCTGGAATTGCTCCACCTAAAAAACCACCTATAGACATTCCTGCAATACAAGTAGTTGCCTTGGCCCAATCGACCGTACATTTATTTTTAGTGCAATACACTCCATTTCCATAATATTTTCCACTATGAGTGGTACCCCCATAGATAAGTTGTGTCTCTTTAATAGACAAAATTTTTAAATGTTTCATAATCTAATCACCCCTAAATTAATGTTTTTAGACTATTATTCTAACATTCATTAAATTTCAAAAAACAATTCCTTCTTGAAACGTAGTCAAGTCCATAATCCTGTGTAAAATACTATACAATGTTTTACCGGTCTCTCATTGATCAAACTTAATATATTTTCTTGTAGAACTGAGCCATTCGTCATGAAGGTCCATAAGGACAGCTCCAATTAATCGATTGGCAGACGTTCGGTTGGGAAAAATCCGAATAATCTTTTCTCTTCTGCGGACTTCCTGGTTCAGTCGTTCAAGAAGGTTGGTGCTTTTTAGCCGATTATGACTATTTCCGATAACCGTGTATTGAAAGGCATCTTCGAAGCCATTATCCAATATTTCGCAGGCTTTTGTATATTTAGGCTGGTCGATATATTCACCGACTAAGGCATTCTTAGCTGTTCGAGCGAGTTCAATATCCGTAAACTTAAAGATCGCTTTTACTGCTTCTCTAAACGGTTTTGAATTCTTTTTTGGAATGGAACTGAAGATGTTTCTTAAAAAATGGACCTGGCATCTCTGCCAACTTGCGTTGGTAAATGACTTACGAATCGCAGACACTAGGCCTTTATGGGCATCAGAAATGATGAGTTCTGTCCCCTTTAGGCCGCGTTCTTTTAAGTATTCAAAGAAGATGGACCATGTGTCATCACTTTCTTCATTTTGAATCATGAAGCCAATGATTTCACGGTCGCCACCTTCTGTTATCCCGATCGCAATATGGCAGCTTTTAGAAAGCACTCGATGGTCCTCACGGACTTTTATGTAGAGAACATCAGTCATCAGATAAGGATAATTCGTACCTGAGAGTGAACGGTTCTGCCATTCGTTGACCATCGGGTCTAACTGCTCAGTCAGGCTAGAAACAAAAGATTTCGATACAGATTTTCCACATAGCTCTTCAACAATCTTTGAAACTTTACGTGTCGAAACGCCCGAAACATACATCTCAAGCATTGAAGCGAGCAGTGCCTTTTCATTTCGCTGATAACGCTCAAACACCGTCGGTGAAAATTCACCATCACGTGTTCTAGGCACTTTTAATTCGAGTGTACCCACACGAGTCGTAAAGTCTCGCTCATAATAGCCATTTCTTTGACTCTGACGACTTTCTGAACGTTCATAGTCATCGGCTTGAATATATTCTGTTCGTTGATTTTCCATCAATTGGTTGAAAACAGTGGTTAAAATATTTTTAGAAACATCATCTTTTACCGAATGTTCAATAATACTTTGAACCTCTTCGTTGTTCAGTGTAAAATGTACTTGGGTCATGTAACGTCCTCCTGGGTATGTTTTTGTGGTTAAAAACATTGTACCGTAAAAGGGCTGTTACATGGCCTTTTATCTTTTACACAATTATATGGACTTTATCTGAAACGTAGCAAAATAATTCCTGAATAAGAATTTAATCACTTTTAAGTATATAAACTATCCTGAATAATTCATACTTTTAATTAAAACCATGTGAAACTGCCTCACGGCAGCTTACAATTACTTTTTCATCTTCACCCGTTAAGTGATGAAAAAAGAACCCCTTTCTGCTATGGTTAAAGTGACTAAACCAACCAAAAGAAAGGAGTTCTTTTCATGACTAGCTTACACAAAAACCAAGTAAAATTCAATTCAAATATCACTATTTCTCATACAGGTGGTCAATTATCGAGTGATTCGGGTCTCGTCCTAGTGAAAGAGCTGATGAACATCTTTGGTTTTTCTGAACTGGCTAAGCAACACATTCACATTGAAGACGAACGAGCGTATTTTACTCATGACAACTTATCCATACTTGAGCAGTTCATTATGCAATTAATTGCTGGTTACTCAGCTGATTCTGCAGCTAATCTCCTGAGACAAGATCCTGTGTTTAAAGCTGTTTTAGATAGGAAAGAACTCGCTTCTCAATCTTCACTTTCCCGATTTTTAGATCGACTATCTGAGGAGAATATCCATGAACTTCAAGCTTTGAACCAAGAACTTATCGATAAAGCACGCCTCATCCGTAATGATACGGAATTAATCATTGATTTAGATTCGACCCATTCAGATACATTTGGTCACCAAGAACAAACGAATTATAATACACACTACCAAACCTATGGTTACCATCCATTGGTAGCTTTTGACGGATTGACTGGTGACTTCTTAAAAGCTGAACTACGTTCAGGAAATCAATATACATCAAAAGGCGTAAAGGAGTTTCTCACACCTTTATTAGAGCACTATAATCACTCTCTACCAAACACTGACATCTTGGTTCGTGGAGACAGCGGGTTCGCTACACCTGGTGTGTATGATTCGTGTGAATCAAAAAAGAGTCATTATGTTATTCGACTGAAGAATAATCGTAGACTAGGTCAAATAGCTGAGAAATCAGTACTTTATGGCGATAATCAAAAGTGGGAAGAACGAGAAGTTCAGTACTTCTCGACCACTTATCAAGCACAATCCTGGTCACAAAGTCGTCGCGTGTGTATACGCTCAACACGTGAAGCGGGCGAACTACTCTTTCGACATGAATTTATCGTGACGAATCTATCAGAAAATGTTTCTCCTGATACCATCTTTTCTATCTATGCCAAACGTGGCACAATGGAGAACTTCATTAAAGAAGCGAAAGCTGGCTTTTACTTTGACAAAACAGACAGTCCTCGCTTTTTGGAGAATCATGTCCGAATGATGCTCAGCTTGATAGCTTACAACTTAGTCAACTTCTTAAGAACGATTGGCTTTGAAGAAGTCCAAAAGGGAATGACCATTCATTCTATTCGATTGAAGTTTCTGAAAGTTGCTGGGAAATTAGTCCAAACGGGTAGACGAGTCTATCTCAAATTATCTAGTTATCATGTGTATCAGAATGAATTCTACAGGGTCTTTGCTCGCCTGAGGCGAGCCAGTCAATGGATCTAATCCAACAATCTAACGATTTTTTTACTGGGAAGTTATCCAGGGAGAAGTATGCTCAAAATGCCTTACACCCAAAATTTATTCCTCAATATTTTTGAACAGTGAATGTTTGAAGTAACTTTTTAGTCAAAATCAGTTGATAGGGATATTAGTGATACATATTTCAATAAAATGTGCCAAAGAATTAAAGCTATGAATTATTCAGGACTATGTATATTCTTTAATATTTTTTGAGAATGCACTTCGTACATAATAAACTTTAATCACATTAGTCTTTCATACCTACGATCGATCTCTTTGACTCGCACCCATAAATTCATAATAGTTTGTCGGCGTCTTTGGACGTTTCGAAGATGAGCTACGCATTCTCTTTTTTTATAGACAAAAAAGATAGAGACGAACATGGAGCTTCCAAATTTGGATATTTGATCCAATTTTGGAAGCTCCATTTATTTCGTGTCTGTCTTTTTATTTTTTCCAGCTTTCGACTAATTCTTGGTTCTCTTTGATCCAGTCTTTTGCTGCTTGCTGTGGATCTTTTCCATTGTTGATTTCCAACATAACTTTTTCCATATCTTTTTCTGACCAATGGAAATTGTCTAATACTTTGTAAGCTTCTGGCTGGTCTTCTTTCAATCCTTTTCGAACCATCGTATGGATCTGCTCTTCGCTTCCCATTCCGTTTTCAGGATCTTCTAAGTATTTCAGATCATATTTGGCAAACATCCAATGAGGTGTCCATCCTGTAACTACAATTGGTTCGTGTTTTTTGATCGCTTGACCTAGTGCAACGGTCATTGCTCCTGAAGAAGATGTCTCTACTTTCCAGTCTTTCAAGTTGTCATATTTTTGGATCGTGTTTTCAGCAGCCGTAACTACACCAGCTCCTGGCTCGATTCCTATGATTTTCTTACCTGCCTGATCGGTTAACTCATCGATCGAATTTACATCCATGTAGGCTGGCACTGCTAAACCAACTTTTGCTCCTGTCAAATTGGCACCTAGGTCTTCGACTTGATCTTTATATTGTGCATATTGTGAACCATGAGTTTTAGGTAGCCAAGCTGAAACCATGGCATCTGACTCGCCATTTGAAACAGATTTCCACATGATTGAATTATCTAATGGCGTCATCGTTACATCATAGCCCATTTGTTTCAATACTTCACCGACTACATTTGTTGAAGCAACTTCTGTATCCCATTCAACATAAGATAAGTTGATACGTTTTGTTTCTTTGGCAGATGAAAAACTCCCTATACCAATCGCACCTAAGATCACTACTACTACAGCACCAATGATCAGTCCTTGACGTTTTTTACTTTTCTGTGTTGTTGCTCCTGCAGCTTTTTTATTGTTTGGCTGGTTCAAATGCTGTGTAAAACGGTCAATGATGATTGCTAAGATAACTAATGCAACCCCGTTGACAAATCCATTCCCGACTTGTGCTCTTTGCAATGCTGATAATACGCCGCGTCCTAAGCCGGGTGCACCGATCATAGAGGCAATAACGACCATTGAAAGTGACAGCATTGTTGTTTGATTGATCCCTGCCATGATCGTACTTTTAGCTAAAGGCAATTCTAGTTTGAATAGTTTTTGACGACTTGTGCTCCCGAATGAATCAGAAGCTTCTACTAATTCTTTAGGAACTTGTCGAATCCCTAAATTCGTAAAACGAACGGTTGGTGGCAGAGCAAAGATGACTGAGGCAAATACCCCTGGAACCATCCCGATACCGAAAAATGCAACTGCTGGAATCAAATAAACGAATCCTGGCATTGTCTGCATAAAGTCAAGGATCGGTTTGATAATACTTTGGGCTTTACTGCTTTTTGCCATCAAGATCCCTAATGGTACCCCAATGATGATCGAGATCACACTAGATAAAAGAACAAGTGTGACAGTATTCATCAAATCATTCCATAGACCTTGGTTATAAATAAACCATAGACCGATTAATGTGAACAACGTAAGTCCTGGACGTTTCTTAGAAATAAAGAAAGCTGCTACCGTCAATAACAAGATAAACAAAGGAGCTGGAATCACTAACAGTAAATTTGT
Source organism: Enterococcus sp. DIV1411a (assembly GCF_050531945.1). Taxonomy (NCBI): domain Bacteria; kingdom Bacillati; phylum Bacillota; class Bacilli; order Lactobacillales; family Enterococcaceae; genus Enterococcus; species Enterococcus sp. DIV1411a. The sequence goes on from NZ_CP172892.1 coordinate 2,099,599, forward strand.
AATCCCCGACATCACTGCCTGTCCAATCGTTTGTAAAAATGAAAATAGGCCAGAAAAAGTTGTCGTAAACCATTCTGTGATATTTTCTACCCAGTTTGCCACTGGTAATTGATAGTTCAATAGATTATTCATGTTCACTCACCTCGCTTGTTTCTGCTAATGCTTCAATCACACTACCTCGGATGACGACACCTTTTAATTTTCCATCCTCTACAACTGCAAGTGGAGTCGGTGAGTCATAAATAATATTGAAAATATCACTTACCACCATGTCTTTCCCAATCACCGTCACATTTTCATCTAGGAAGTCGATCAATGGACGTTTTTGCTTCCTAGCTTCTAACGCTTGATCTGCAGTGATGATCCCTTTCAGGTGTCTCTTTCTGTCAACAGCCATCAGCATGCTGACTTCTTCATTACGCATCCTTGTCAATGCAACGTTTGGTCCATCAGATTCGATATTCGTCGTCAATGCAGGTACCATGATGTTTTGAGCCGTAAGCACTTTGGAACGATCGACTTCTTCCACAAATTCACGTACATAATCATTTGCTGGATTGGTCAATATTTCTTCACCTGTTCCGATCTGCATGATTTCGCCGTCTTTCATCAAGGCGATTCTGTCCCCAATTCGTAAAGCTTCATTCAAATCATGGGTAATGAAAATAATCGTTTTTTGAACATTGGCTTGCAGGTCCAGTAATTCGTCTTGCATTTCTCGCCGGATCAGCGGATCAAGAGCCGAGAACGCTTCGTCCATCAGCAAGATCTCAGGATCATTTGCTAAAGCTCTGGCTAGGCCAACCCGTTGTTGCATCCCACCAGATAACTGACTAGGATATTGGTCTTTAAATGAAAGCAAACTAGAATTTTCTAATGCTTTTTCTGCTTTTTCTTGTCGTTCTTCTTTAGGTACACCACGGACTTCTAACCCGTATTCTGTATTTTCCAAGATCGTTCGATGTGGAAACAGACCGAAGTTTTGGAAAACCATATTGATTTTATGACGACGGACTTCTCGCAATTCTTCTTTGCTTAACTTCGATACATCTTCTCCATCAATATAGATACTGCCCGAAGTTGGCTCAATCAGACGATTCAATAGACGGATCAATGTGGATTTCCCACTCCCGGAAAGCCCCATGATCACGAAGATTTCTCCTTCTTTTACGTCAAAATTCACGTCATACACACCAACCGTTGCACCGGTTTTCTTTAAAATCTCCGTTTTCGGCTGGTGATCATTCATCATATCTAAAGCGGCTTGTGTCTTTTTACCAAATATCTTTGTTAAATGTTTTACTTCTACTTTTACCAAACAAATTCTCCTTTTTTATGTAAATTCATTTTTCTTTCTGAAAAAAGTGACCACACTATGTTAACATCATGTAGTCACTTTGTCAAAAATGAAAGAAATTTGCTTGTCCAAACTGAAAAAAAACTTGGCTAAATCTTTGTAAATAAAAGGTTTAGCCAAGTTAATATTTTTTTAATATTTCACACAATCATTCTGCAAGCTGATGCTCCGGGTAAAAAAAGTTTGTCATACGCTGTAGTGTATATTCATTTCCAATAAAATGAACGATGTCCCCTGCCGTAAATTTAGCATAGGGGCCAGGTGAAACAAGCAGTTCTTCATTATGAGAAATTGCGATAACTGTGGCGCCAGTCGCCTGCCAGATATTCAACTCGCTAATTGAACGGTCCAGATGCATTGCTTTTTCTGATAAAGATAATTCAAACGGAAGTAAAGGATTCATCTTATGTATTCGCTTCGTTTGATTGACCAGCTGATCCAATAATTGAGAAAAATGATTCAGCTCATCTTGTTGCTTCTCCACACTTGCCATGATTTCTGCTTTTGTATCTTGGATGGATTGTACATCTTGATATTGCAATAGGAAATCTTTTGCTTTTTCCTTCGAAGCAACAAATGCCCCACTTCCATGCCGTACTTCCATGATTCCAAGATCTACCAGCACATTGATAGCCTTGCGGGTAGTCTCAGGAGAAGCATTGTACGTACTGGCAAGTGTTGAGCGGGCATGGATCTTCTCACCCACTTTATATCGGTTTTCAACGATACGTTCGGCTAAATCAACAGCAATCTGCTGGTAGCGCGGGCGGACGATTTTTTTCTTTCCAGACATTTTCTTTCCTCTTTCTTTTTTTACTTTCCCTCATCTTACTATGCTCTAGCAAAATAAGCAAAAAAGGGGAGAATAGCCTCTTGCAACGACTGATCATCGCTTGATCTGTTCCTTTTTTACTGGGCAAGCTGTTTGACAGTCATCACAATTCTTACCGGATTTTAAACGAGTATAGACAATTGCGCCTGCACTTCCAAAGATTAACACACTTAATAAGAATGTCGCCATCCTATTCCTCTCCTTCTAATGACAATATAGTATAAAACTGGTTCTTGGATTTTGGCTGACGGAACAAAACATAAACGAGTCCTATCATCAGTAAAATAGCAAGATACGTCCCTAACGCTACCTGTCCACCCTCCAATAAGTGTCCCAACTGATAAATCACAAAACTAACTAAATAAGCTAAACCGCATTGATAGCCTATGGCGATCCAAGTCCATTTCTTGGCATTCATTTCCCGATGGATAGCCCCAATTGCCGCAAAACAAGGCGCACAAAGTAAATTGAAGGCTAACAATGAATAAGCTGCTGCGGGAGTATATGTGTGTTGTAGCACTTGCCAGATTTCTCTGCCATTTTCGGATACTTCCGCATGACCAAACAAAATACCAAATGTGCCAATAATATTTTCTTTAGCGACCAATCCTGTAATCGCTGCGACTGTTCCTTGCCAGTTTCCCCAACCAAGCGGCTGAAAAACAACTGCCAGGATTCGCCCGAAAAAGGCTAAGATACTTTGGTCTTCAGAAACAGGTTGAGCATAAAAATTATAAGAAGAGCTGAACCAGATCACGATACTAGAAACAAAGATAATCGTTCCTGCTTTTTTAACAAAAGACTTGCTGCGGTCATAGGTTTGTCTTAGGACCGCTGACCATTGAGGAAAATGATATGCGGGCAATTCCATGATAAAAGGAGCTGTATCTCCAGCAAACAAACGTGTTTTTTTCAAGCTGATTCCAGAGAAAATAATTGCAGTCATACCAAGAAAATAGGCAGAAGGAGCTACCCAAGATTGATGAGGAAAAAAGGCCCCTGCTACTAAGGCAATAATCGGCAACTTTGCAGAACAAGGCATGAAGGTTGTGACCATGATCGTCAAACGACGATCTTGCTCGTTTTCAATCGTGCGACTGGCCATGACGCCTGGCACTCCACATCCTGTAGCAATCAGCATAGGAATGAAGGATTTTCCTGAAAGACCGAATTTCCTGAAAAGTCGATCCATGACAAAAGCGATCCTCGCCATATATCCGCAGTCTTCCAGAAAGCTCAAGCATAAAAACAATATAATCAATTGCGGTAGAAATCCTAACACTGCTCCCACGCCTGCGATGATGCCGTTCAAGATCAGCTCCTGCATCCATCCCGCTACTTGCCATTCAGCTAACAATCTGCCAACATGTTCTGGTAACCATGTACCAAACAATGTGTCATTGATCCAATCTGTCCCCATTGTTCCTACTGTTTGAATAGCCAGATAATAGATCAGCCACATCACAAATGCGAAGATCGGCAAGGCTAACCAACGATTCGTTGCAATCTGATCGATTTTGTCACTCATCGATAATTGGAAAGAATCATTTGACACAACACAGAGTGTACATAGTTGGGTAATAAATTCATAACGTTCATTGACCAGAATCGTCTCACTATCGTCGTCCAATAGTTTCTCTGTTAACTGGATCAGTTGCTCGATCTCTTTTTGCTGAGAAACTGCTATCTCGTAATCCTCTCTTACCTTCTGATCTCGTTCAAAATATTTCATTGCATACCAGCGTTTCTTGCCGCTTTGTTCTCCTAGTACATCTTCAATTTCATGTAAAGCTGCTTCTAAACGTGGATCATATGTACAGGGAACAGGAATAGAAGGCCGCTTTTTTGCAGACTCCTGAATCTTTTCGATTAGTTTTTCGATTCCTTGCTTTTTCAATACGCTGATTGGTAAAACTGGTACACCAAGACCATAGGAAAGCTTTTCTAGATTGATTTTTTTTCCTTCTTTTTTGATGACATCCATCATATTCAGACCAATGATCATAGGAATGTCTAAATCCAATAACTGCGTAGTTAAATAAAGATTTCGTTCTAAATTGGTAGCATCAATAATGTTGATGATCAGTTCAGGCTGTTCCTGAACCAAATAATCTCTTGCAATCACTTCTTCTGGTGTATAAGGAGACAAAGAATAGATGCCGGGTAGGTCCTGAATATGAATGTTCGGATTTTTTTTCAACGATCCTTCTTTTTTTTCTACTGTTACGCCCGGCCAATTCCCTACATATTGATTCGAACCAGTCAAGAGATTGAACAAGCTAGTTTTCCCGCTGTTTGGATTTCCGACTAACGCGATATTCATTCTTTTTCCTCCCTTTGTATCAAGATTAGTTCGGCCTCTGACTTTCGTAACGTCAGTTCATACCCTCGCACTGTCAGTTCGATTGGATCTCCCAGAGGGGCTAGTTTTCGGATAACTATTTTTACATTTCGCGTCAATCCCATATCCATTAACCGTCGCTTCACTGCGCCTTGTCCGTGGATTGCTACGACGATCCCAGTCTCTCCTGCTTTTAATTGATCAAGAGAAGTCCAGCTTTCAGAGGAAGCAGTCTTTTTATTGACAAAGATTTGACCTAGTATTTCCCGACTTACTGCCACTCGATGACTTTTTACCAGTAAAATGGCATTGTTGCCTGATAAATTGACGACGACGATTTTACTTCCGGCAACGATCCCGATATTTTGCAAATGGCGTTTTGTTTTTTCTTCTGTTTCGATTCGTTCGACTTGATAAACGAAATTCTGCTTTGCCTGCGCTAAGGTCTGCATATTGATTCCTCTCTTGTGAAATAAATCATGTATTAAAATCATTCATTATATGTTCTAATTTTCTTACGTGTTACGCAAATAAATGAGAATCATTCTCACATAGAATACTCTCGGTAATTGAGAATGTCAATTATACTTGTGATATTATGAGCGAATCTTTAGTATTGATAGATAAAAATGAGAAAAAAATATTTCTTCATAGTTTTCCACAATTTTTTCTCTATTAAATTTGCTATTTTCCCACACGATACTTGTTTTCAGCTCTTTTTTCAAAAACACAAAACTTAGTATTCCACAGTTTCCACAACACAATATGTAGTGTTTGTTGTTTGACTTTTTTACTAAGAGTTTTATACTATCTATTATAGATAATAAGAATGTGTTAGAGGAGGCACTCACCATGAACGTAAAAATCTTTTCTAAAAATAATTGTATGCAATGTAAGATGGTCAAACGGTTTTTAACAGAAAATCAAATTGCTTTTGAAGAAGTCAATATCGATGAACAGCCTGAAGCAGTAGACTGGTTGAAAGCACAAGGATTCCAAAGTGTTCCTGTCATTACTTCTGATGCAGAAACAGTTATCGGATTCCGTCCTGATCAGTTGCGTAAACTTGCCAGCTAACATGACTAAAAGAATCAAAACGTGATACATGGATTTGAAGGGCTTGAGACAGCACCAGTTTTTGTCGCAAACTTCCAAATCCTTTTTTAAAGCTTAAAAACAATGCAATGATTTGCAATCAAGCATCATCAAATACGAAATGAAGGTTGGGCGTACGTATGAGTCTTAAAAATTTACAAGATGTCAGTTATTTCAAGCTGAATAATGAAATCAATCGGCCAGTCAATGGTCAAATCCCTTTGAATAAGGATAAAGAAGCTTTAGTTGCCTTTTTTGAGGAAAATGTCAAACCAAATACGATGACTTTTCCATCTATTATGGAAAAAATCAATTACTTGATCGATCAAGAATATATAGAAGCAGAATTCATTCAATTGTATTCACCATCATTTATTGAAAAGCTATATCAATTTTTGGACGAGCAACATTTTTCTTTCAAATCTTTTATGGCTGCTTACAAATTTTATTCTCAATATGCGTTGAAAACCAACGACGGTTCCGCTTATCTGGAAACTTATGAAGATCGAGTAGCCTTCAATGCGCTTTACTTTGCGAACGGGGATGAAGAATTAGCACTTGCTCTTGCAGACGAAATGATCCATCAACGATATCAGCCAGCTACACCTTCTTTCTTGAATGCTGGACGTAAACGTCGGGGCGAATTGGTGTCTTGTTTCTTGACTCAAGTCACTGACGATATGAACTCTATCGGGCGCTCAATCAACTCTGCTTTGCAATTGTCCCGTATTGGTGGCGGCGTAGGGATTACTTTATCAAATCTTCGTGAAGCCGGCGCTCCTATCAAAGGATATGAGGGTGCTGCAAGTGGTGTCGTTCCAGTCATGAAATTATTCGAAGATAGTTTCAGCTATTCTAATCAATTAGGTCAGCGTCAAGGAGCTGGCGTGGTTTATTTGAACGTTTTCCATCCAGACATTATTGCTTTCCTTTCAGCAAAAAAAGAAAATGCAGATGAAAAGATTCGCGTAAAAACTCTTTCTCTTGGCGTGATCGTACCTGATAAATTTTATGAATTGACACGTAAAAACGAAGATATGTATTTATTTAGTCCATATAGTGTCGAAAAAGAATATGGTGTCCCATTCTCTTATGTAAATATTACAGCTGAGTATGATCATCTAGTTGCAAATCCAAACATTCGCAAACAAAAAATCAAAGCGCGTGATCTTGAAAATGAAATCTCAAAATTACAACAAGAATCTGGCTATCCTTACGTAATCAATATTGATACAGCGAACCGCGAGAATCCAATCGATGGCAAGATCATCATGAGTAATTTATGTTCAGAGATTTTACAAGTTCAAACGCCTTCTGTGATTAACGGCAAACAGGAATATGAAGTATTAGGAACAGATATCTCATGTAACTTAGGCTCGACAAATATCGTGAATTTGATGCAAAGCCCTAACTTTGGTCAATCTGTGCGTACGATGACTCGTGCATTGACATTTATTACAGATGCATCTGATATCGATGTCGTACCACCGATCCAAAACGGAAATAAGCTGAATCATACGATTGGATTAGGTGCCATGGGCTTACACACTTATCTTGCAAAAGAACAAATGGAATATGGCTCAGAGGATTCATTAGACTTTACAAATATTTACTTCATGCTGTTGAATTATTGGACACTTGTTGAAAGCAACAATATCGCTCGTGAAAGAAAACAAGTTTTCCATAATTTTGAAAAATCAGCTTATGCTGACGGCACTTATTTCGAAAAATACGTAACTGGAGAATTCCAGCCAAAATCAGAAAAAGTCAAAGCATTGTTTGAAGGCATTTTTATCCCAACTGCTGAAGATTGGAATGCTTTGAAACAAGCAGTAATGAAAGATGGACTGTATCATCAAAATCGCTTGGCAGTAGCACCAAATGGCTCAATTTCATATATCAACGATACGAGTGCAAGTATTCATCCTATCACTCGCATGATCGAAGAACGCCAAGAGAAGAAAATCGGTAAAATTTATTACCCAGCGCCTTATCTATCCAATGAGACGATTCCGTATTACACTTCTGCTTATGATATGGACATGCGTAAAGTAATCGATGTTTATGCAACGGCACAACAACACGTCGATCAAGGCATGAGTTTGACTTTATTCATGCGTTCTGAAATCCCAGAAGGCATTTATGAATGGAAGACAACAACGAAGCAAACGACACGTGATTTGAATATTTTAAGACATTACGCTTTCCACAAAGGAATCAAATCCATTTATTACGTACGTACCTTTACTGATGATGCAGAAGAAATCGGAAGCAATCAATGTGAAAGCTGCGTGATCTAATATCATAGATAGATTCGCTTATTCATATTTTAATTAAAGGAGCATTCTCATGTCAGAAACATATTATGAAGCAATAAACTGGAATGAAATTGAAGATATCATTGATAAATCCACTTGGGAGAAGCTGACAGAGCAATTTTGGCTAGATACACGTATCCCACTTTCAAATGACCTAGATGATTGGCGTACATTGTCTCAATTGGAAAAAGATACAGTAGGACATGTATTTGGCGGTTTGACACTGCTAGATACTGTCCAATCTGAAAGTGGCATGGATCAGTTGCGTAAAGATGTCCGCACTCCCCATGAAGAAGCCGTTTTGAACAATATTCAATTCATGGAATCCGTTCATGCCAAAAGTTATTCTTCTATTTTTAGTACACTGAATACGAAAAAAGAAATCGAAGAAATTTTTGACTGGACAAATACGAATCCTTATCTGCAAAAAAAAGCTGAGCGTATCAATGAAATCTACAAACACGGTACACCGCTAGAAAAGAAAATTGCCAGCGTCTTTTTAGAAACATTCTTGTTCTATTCAGGTTTTTATACTCCTCTTTATTATTTAGGAAACAACAAATTGGCTAACGTAGCAGAGATCATCAAACTAATCATCCGAGATGAATCTGTACATGGAACCTACATCGGTTACAAATTCCAATTAGGATTCAACGAGTTACCTGAAGCAGAACAAGAAACGTTAAAAGACTGGATGTACAATCTTCTTTATGAGCTTTACGAAAACGAAGAACGTTATACAGAAGAATTATACGATCCAATCGGCTGGACAGAAGAAGTCAAGACATTCCTACGCTATAATGCCAACAAAGCATTGATGAACTTAGGGATGGATCCACTCTTTCCAGATACTGCCAATGATGTCAACCCAATCGTAATGAACGGGATTTCAACAGGCACAAGCAACCATGACTTCTTCTCACAAGTCGGAAACGGCTATTTGTTAGGTCATGTAGAAGCGATGAAAGACGACGATTATTTGATTGGATTGGAATAAGGATTTATTTTAATTCAAAAATTTTTCGAAAAATAAAAAGAGTTTAGCGTACAGATATTTTAAATGTACACTGAACTCTTTTTTATGCTTATTCACTTGTTTCTTCCAGCACTTTTGGACTGTCTAACTTTTCCGAAACATGTTCCATTCTTCTCAATAAATAGATTTTCCGGATATTTAATATTATCGTCTTAATCACTGCATAGACAGGTATGCAAATCAGCATGCCTAATATTCCTGCGACACTTCCTGCTCCAATCAATACCAAGATGATCGTCAAAGGATGGATATTCATTGATTTCCCAAATAACAACGGCTTGATCAAATTTCCATCTAATTGTTGGATCACTAAAATCGACAACGCCATATACAAAGCTTGAAATGGAGAGATAAACAAACCGACAATGATTGCTGGTACCGCTCCAATAAAAGGGCCGACATACGGGATAATATTCGTGATTCCGCAAATGACCGCAAGCAACAAGCTATAAGGCTGATCGAATATTCTCATTGCCAAAAAGCTCATTACACCAATAATCAAAGCATCTAAGATCGTACTGCTGATATAGGCAGATAATGTTTCGTTTAATTCTTTTACCGTTTGGCGTAACTCTTTACGAATCGCTTTCGGAAAGAAGTGAGACAACGCATCAATAAATTTGTGCCCATCCTTGAACATAAATAGCAAAATAAATGGAACGGTAAATAACAAAATAAAAAATTGCATCATAAATGAAATGATTTTTGAGACACTTGCAGATAAACTGACTAATATGATATTGAACAAATTACTAAGAGATAAATTTGCTGATGCTAATTGTTCTTCCAAATTGAAATTTTTAAACTCTTCCCGCTGCGCCAATTCATTTAACCATTTGCTTGTTTCATCTGCATACGTTGGCAAGCTCTGGGTCAATTGAATTGTCTGTTCCATTAACTGAGGCACTACATTCATGACAGTTAAAACAACTAAAATGATTACGACCAAAAACGTCAATAAAAAACCGAACACTCTCGGGATCCGATGCTTTTCGAGAAAAACAACGATTGGATCGAACATATAATAGATAAAACCAGCAACAAGCAATGGTAAAAAAATAGCCGAAAGCATTTTCAATATTGGACTAAAAATATTCGGCATTTGTAAAATAAAGTACACGCCGATGATCGTGAGTACTAGCTCCACTGTCCAGAAAAATAATTTTGATTGTTTAAAACGTGATTGCATACATCTCCTCCAAGGTCCTTTGATACTTCTATTCTATCATTTAACAAAGAGTTACGCGCTGAGATTTTCATTTGCTTAAAAAAAACAAAAAAAAATAAACATATTTTAATGAGTAGACGAGTACTTAAACAAAAACACGGTTTGGAGTAGTGACAAAAATTATACTGCAGTCCCTTTTTCCAAATAAACGGTGTTCAAAAGCTTGCATCTTCGTAATAAGCCCAGCCAAACGAAAAATATAAGGAACTATTTTTATTTGGCTGGGCTTATTACTTGATGTAGGACATCTATTTTACAACCTCAGATCATTTATTGCGCAATACTGACTAAATGCAACTTTGTGATATTTTTGTGTACGGACAACTCCTCGATCACATCGGCATAAGTGAGCCCTTTTGGAAGATCAATCGTATAGATATTTTTGTACACTCGGTAGTCATCAACGAATTTTACGTCAAAATTCACATCTTCGATTACGATATTTTTCTCTTCAAAATAATCGGTAAGAAAATCTTTGGTTTCTTTTCTATGGATAAATTGGATTTCTAACTTTTTAGTCGTAGGTACATGGATCACGCGTTTCACTACTGTGAGTGCAATAGCAATCCCGATAAAACTGATGATCGCAATGGAATAGTAACCCATGCCGATGGCGATCCCTAATCCAGCAATTGCCCATAAAGAAGCGGCAGTCGTAAGTCCCGTCACCGATTGTTTCGTGACGATGATCGTTCCCGCGCCTAAGAAACCGACACCACTCACCACTTGAGCAATCAGCCTTGCTTCATCTGAACGAATCGTTCCAGCAAGCTGTGGATACTCTAAAGCATCTCTTAATGCACCACTAGCGATCTCAACTTGGATCAATGCAATGATACATGCACCCATACAAACTAAAATATGCGTACGCATACCTGCTGGACGATTTTTATATTGTCGTTCAAAACCGATTGCTCCGCCAAATAGCATAGCGATCCCTAAACGTAAAATAATCTCTGGAATTGTCAATACCATATCATTCATCTAAACACCCTCCAGTCCAATATATCATGTCTGAAAGGAGCAGACAAAAAAAGTGCAATTTTTACCTTTTACGAAAAAAGGACTATGACAAAATTTTTGTCATAGTCCTTTTTATGAATAAACGGTGTTCAATCAGCTGACCCTCGGTATTAGCTCAACAAACGGCAAAATATGGGGAGCTATTTTTCCTTTGTCTTCTCTAATACTCAGGTCAAAACGCTGATCTCACAACCTCTTTAGCCTACTATTGAAAATTACAACTTACTTGCTGCTTCTTCATCGATGATCACAACAACATTGTCGTGGTTTTGCAATACACTTGCTGGTAAATGATTCGTTACAGGTCCTTCAATCATCCCTTTGATTGCATCAGCTTTGCTTTCGCCAAATGCCATCAAGACGATTTCTTTACTTTTCATAATTGAACCGATTCCCATTGAAACAGCTTTTGTTGGTACATCTTCTGCTTTATCGAAGAATCGTTTGTTTGCATTGATTGTTGATTCTGTTAAGTCAACTACTGAAGTCGTTCCGTCAAATGAAGCACCAGGTTCATTGAAACCGATATGTCCATTTTGCCCGATTCCTAAGATTTGGATATCGATTGGATGTGCATCGATGATTTGATCATACTTTTTGCATGCTGCTTCCAGATCTTCTGCTTTTCCATCTGGTACAAACGTTTCTTTGAATGGTTTTTTATCAAATAATTGGACATCCATGAAATGACGGTAGCTTTGTTCATCTGAACCGCCTAGTCCAACGTACTCATCTAAGTTTACAGAAGTCATTTCACTGAAATCCAAATCGCTTGAAGTCATTTCTTTATATAAAGTAACTGGTGTGCTTCCTGTTGCCAATCCTAATACTTTTGCACCTTTGTACATACCTTCTTTGATGATTTCAAATGCTTTTTTTCCGCCTTCTTCAGCGTTTTTTACACGAATGATTTCCATAGTGATTGCTCCTTTGTATTTTGGTATAGCCCAATTATAGCATTCTTTTTTTCTTTTTACAATAATTAGTATAGACCAAATTGAATTTTTTTCATTTTCTTGACAATAAATAGGAATCCGTGTTAGGTTTCATAAGATGGTTCAATCAAACAATCCATGTTGCATGAAAATCAAGCAAGTGATTCACTGTGGACGCTTTATGTCTGCAGTTTTTTTATGAAAAAGGAGTTATTATGAGTATACTGACATTAAACAACATTACCCAGCAATTTGGCGACAAAATCCTCTATGAAGGTGTCGATCTGCAATTAAATGCTGGCGAACATCTTGGGCTGATTGGACAAAACGGAGCCGGCAAAAGTACATTGATTAAAATCATCACTGGTGAGATCTTACCAGATGACGGACAGATCCATTGGCAAAAAAATATTCACAAAGGTTACCTCGATCAATATGTGGAAGTCGATGAAACATTAACAATCGAAGAATTTCTAAAAACTGCGTACACAAAAGAATACGAAAAGGAAGAAAAAATTGCTTTTCTTTACCAAACATATAGCGAGACCTTCGATGATTCCTTGCTGGAAAAAGCTGGGAAACTCCAAACGGAATTAGACCAAGGAGTGTTTTATCAAATCGACACCTTAGTTGCTGAGATGAGCAGCGGGTTGGGGATCGATGTCTTAGGTTTAGATTCACTGTTGAAAAATCTAAGTGGTGGACAACGTTCAAAGGTGATTTTAGCAAAACTACTTTTAGAAAACCCAGATGTTCTGATCTTAGATGAACCAACCAATCACTTAGATGATCAGCATATCCAATGGCTGACGCAGTTTCTTCAGGATTTTGACGGTGCGTATATCGTGATTTCCCATGACCAAGAATTTCTTGATCAGATCACCACCCATATCGCAGACATCGAGTTTGGAAAGATTACTAAGTATACTGGCCATCTAAAACAAGCATTGAAACAAAAGGAACAAAATCGCGAAAGCTATTTGCGCCAATATCATGCTCAACAAAAACAAATCGAAAAGACCGAAGCTTATATTCGAAAATACAAAGCCGGTTCCCGATCAACGATGGCAAAAAGCCGACAAAAACAATTAGATAAAATCGAACGGCTGACGCCTCCAGCTTCAGCAAGTAAAGCTGTCTTTGATTTTCCATTCTCGCCTATTGTCACGACATTAGCAGTGGAAACAACTGATTTAGTCATCGGATATGATCGACCGCTACTTGCACCCATCAATTTGACCATCCGCTTTGGTGAAAATATTGCTATTCGAGGCTTCAACGGGATTGGAAAATCTACTTTATTAAAAACACTGATCGGTGAGATTGAAAAAATAAGTGGCGATTTCCACTTCCCAGATAACACAAAAATCAATTACTTTTCACAAGATCTGTACTGGGAAAATCCATTAGAAACACCACTACAATATTTAAGCAGTCAATTTCCAAAAGCGACTATCAAAGAATTACGTCGCCAACTAGCTAAAGCAGGGTTAGTTAATCAATTAGCAAGTGAACCTCTCACTACATTAAGTGGTGGGGAACAAACTAAGGTAAAACTTGCACAGTTGACAATGAACCAAGGTAATTTACTGATTCTCGATGAACCGACGAACCATATCGATCAAGAAACGAAAGAAAGCTTACAAGACGGGATACAGAAATTTCCAGGAACAGTAATCATCGTCTCTCATGAACAAGAATTTTATCAAGATCTTGTGCAACGAGTCATTGAGATTGAACCAAAATAAACGTTTGATTGAATAGTTGAAAAAAAGGAGCTGTGACAAAAGTTTTGTCACAACTCCTTCTTCTGAATAAATGGTGGCCAATTAGCTGACCTTCGGTATTAGCTCAAAAAACGGCAAAATATGAGGAGCTATTTTTATTTGGCTATTCTTATTACTTGATGCAGAACAGCTTTTCACAACCTCTTTTCGTCTATTTTTTATTTTCGAGATTTCTCTTTCCTTTAAAAACAACTGTTTGAAAGAAGAACGCACATCCTTGAAAAACAAGCCCGCTAACCGTTACACCTAACCAGCCATACTGCTGCCACATTGTCGTCCCTAGCAATGAACCAGCCGCACCTCCAATAAAGTACATAAACATAAATACAGTATTATTTCGGTTGCTTGCTGCTTCACCTAGCCCTTGTACTCGTGTTTGATTGGCGACTTGACCAAATTGATTCCCGACGTCTAATAAAATAATAGCTAAAAGCAAAATGGCCAAATGGCTTCCGCCAACCAATAAAGCAATAAAGCTTATTGTTTGCATAACAAGTCCCATATACACGATTTTTCTTTCAGAATAAGAATCTGCCAGTCGTCCCACGATAGGTGCAGCAACTGCTCCAGACAAACCAAAAATCGCTAATATCCCTGCTTCGAATGTTCCCCAATTGTAGGCGGGACTGCTGATATAAAAAATCAACGTAGACCAAAAGATAGAAAATGTTCCAAACATGAAAAATCCACTGACTGCCGCTTCTCTTAATAGACGTTGAGAAGCAACTAAATGCGGCAAACTTTTAAGTGAATCAAGGTATGAAACAGCTGTACTACTTTGCTGGACAGAACGCGGCATTTTCCAGTAAAGCAGAAGTGTAAGAATTCCGACTGCACATAAAGCAAATAAATAGATCATCCGCCAAGAAAAAAGACTTGCAACAATGCCAGATACCGTGCGAGAAAGCAAAATCCCCACGAGTAAACCGCTAAGCAATGTACCCATGACCTTCCCTCTTGCTTTTGGTCCCGCTAATACCGCACCATAAGGAATGATGATCTGTGGTACGATTGAAAGTAACCCAATCAAGAAAGAAGCGCATGCAAATAACGTAAACGAAGGCGCAAAAAAAGCGGCCAACAGAGAGACGGCAGATAACGCTGCCATTCGAATGATCAATTTTGGACGATCCACCACGTCCCCTAAAGGAACTAAAAACAGTAACCCTAACGCATAGCCTAATTGGGTCAACATCGTCAATATCCCGACTGCACTTGTGCTAACAGATAAGCTTGCTGCTACTTTCGTTCCAATCGGCTGGATATAATACATATTGGCAACAACAACGCCACAAGTGATTGATAATAGTAAAATAAGCGAAGTTGTTAAAGGTGTTTTTTCATTACTCTTCATTGATTTCCCCCATTTCCTATCTTAGTTTACAACTTATGGAAAAGATTGGAAATAGAAAAATACAACTATTCGCCACACTTATTATTTGTGCTTTTGTTTTCCTTGTTTTTTCTTGCGATCTTTATAAATAAAGACAACTAACCCTACTAGTACAGTAACACTTGCAACCAACATAACTGCAGTTTTATTATATCCATGAAACAGAGCTTCTCCACCACACGCATACAACACAGACGAAGGGATGACTCCAATCACGATCGACAATATGATTTGCTGTAGAGGCAATTTCATCGCATCTGCAGCAAAATTGACCATAGAAGATGGGATCACCGGTATCATGTAACCTAACATTACGCCTATTTTTGGATGTTTCATTTGCCGAATAGATTGCACCCAATGATTCGTTTCGGTTTTCTTATCTAAAAATTTCAATCGGTGCATCAAAAACACAGCGGAGATATTGCCCAAAGCATTCCCTAAAACATTGATACCTGCCCCAATAAACGGACCAAAGCTCAAACCAGCGATGACTCCAACTACTGAAGTAGGAATACCTGGAACAGCACACATCACCGCTGTCAATACGATCAAGAGTATCGATGCAAAAGTCCCATGCGAACGAATATGTGCGAGTAGCTCTGCCTTACTCGCTCTCGGATTTAAAAATAATTGGATGTCTGTCTGATATTCTAAATACAACCGATAGCCCACTACCAGTATCAGAATGATTCCCAACGTGATCAACATCAATCGGATTATTTTCTTTTTCATATTTCCTCCTGAAAAAAATCTATATTCATTAACCTGAATAATTCATACTTTTAATTAAAACCATGTGAAACTGCCTCACGGCAGCTTACAATTACTTTTTCATCTTCACCCGTTAAGTGATGAAAAAAGAACCCCTTTCTGCTATGGTTAAAGTGACTAAACCAACCAAAAGAAAGGAGTTCTTTTCATGACTAGCTTACACAAAAACCAAGTAAAATTCAATTCAAATATCACTATTTCTCATACAGGTGGTCAATTATCGAGTGATTCGGGTCTCGTCCTAGTGAAAGAGCTGATGAACATCTTTGGTTTTTCTGAACTGGCTAAGCAACACATTCACATTGAAGACGAACGAGCGTATTTTACTCATGACAACTTATCCATACTTGAGCAGTTCATTATGCAATTAATTGCTGGTTACTCAGCTGATTCTGCAGCTAATCTCCTGAGACAAGATCCTGTGTTTAAAGCTGTTTTAGATAGGAAAGAACTCGCTTCTCAATCTTCACTTTCCCGATTTTTAGATCGACTATCTGAGGAGAATATCCATGAACTTCAAGCTTTGAACCAAGAACTTATCGATAAAGCACGCCTCATCCGTAATGATACGGAATTAATCATTGATTTAGATTCGACCCATTCAGATACATTTGGTCACCAAGAACAAACGAATTATAATACACACTACCAAACCTATGGTTACCATCCATTGGTAGCTTTTGACGGATTGACTGGTGACTTCTTAAAAGCTGAACTACGTTCAGGAAATCAATATACATCAAAAGGCGTAAAGGAGTTTCTCACACCTTTATTAGAGCACTATAATCACTCTCTACCAAACACTGACATCTTGGTTCGTGGAGACAGCGGGTTCGCTACACCTGGTGTGTATGATTCGTGTGAATCAAAAAAGAGTCATTATGTTATTCGACTGAAGAATAATCGTAGACTAGGTCAAATAGCTGAGAAATCAGTACTTTATGGCGATAATCAAAAGTGGGAAGAACGAGAAGTTCAGTACTTCTCGACCACTTATCAAGCACAATCCTGGTCACAAAGTCGTCGCGTGTGTATACGCTCAACACGTGAAGCGGGCGAACTACTCTTTCGACATGAATTTATCGTGACGAATCTATCAGAAAATGTTTCTCCTGATACCATCTTTTCTATCTATGCCAAACGTGGCACAATGGAGAACTTCATTAAAGAAGCGAAAGCTGGCTTTTACTTTGACAAAACAGACAGTCCTCGCTTTTTGGAGAATCATGTCCGAATGATGCTCAGCTTGATAGCTTACAACTTAGTCAACTTCTTAAGAACGATTGGCTTTGAAGAAGTCCAAAAGGGAATGACCATTCATTCTATTCGATTGAAGTTTCTGAAAGTTGCTGGGAAATTAGTCCAAACGGGTAGACGAGTCTATCTCAAATTATCTAGTTATCATGTGTATCAGAATGAATTCTACAGGGTCTTTGCTCGCCTGAGGCGAGCCAGTCAATGGATCTAATCCAACAATCTAACGATTTTTTTACTGGGAAGTTATCCAGGGAGAAGTATGCTCAAAATGCCTTACACCCAAAATTTATTCCTCAATATTTTTGAACAGTGAATGTTTGAAGTAACTTTTTAGTCAAAATCAGTTGATAGGGATATTAGTGATACATATTTCAATAAAATGTGCCAAAGAATTAAAGCTATGAATTATTCAGGATTAAATAATAGTTTAACATAAAAACAAAAAAGCACCGAAATCCAACATAGGATCTCAGTGCTTCTAAATAGTAAAAATTATTTAACAGTTACAGATGCGCCAACTTCTTCAAGTTTAGCTTTCAATTCTTCAGCTTCTTCTTTAGATACGCCTTCTTTAACTGGTGCAGGAGCGCCATCAACTACAGCTTTAGCTTCTTTCAAGCCTAAACCAGTTGCTTCACGAACTGCTTTGATAACTTTAACTTTTTGGTCTCCAGCTGCAGTTAATTCTACAGTGAATTCTGTTTGTTCTTCAGCAGCAGCAGCGCCACCAGCAGCAGCTACAGCTACAGGAGCAGCAGCAGATACGCCAAATTCTTCTTCAATAGCTTTAACTAGGTCGTTAAGTTCTAGGATAGTTGCTTCTTTTAACTCAGCAACGATGTTTTCAATGTTCAATGCCATTATAATTTCCTCCGTTTAATTGTTCTTTTTTATTTAATGCTTTATGCGGCAATTAAGCTGCATCTCCATCTTCTTTGTCTGCCACTGCTTTGACAGCGTAAGCCACGTTGCGGACTGGCGCTTGTAGTACAGATAGCAACATAGATAGAAGTCCTTCGCGATTTGGCAATTTTGCCAATGCTGTGATTTCTTCCAATGAAGAGACTTTACCTTCGATGATACCGCCTTTGATTTCTAATGCTTTTGCTTCTTTAGCAAATTCGTCCATGATTTTCGCTGGTGCGACTACATCTTCGTTACTGAATGCAACAGCTGTAGGTCCAGTGAATACTTCGTCCATGCCTTCAAGGCCAGCTTTTTTAGCTGCACGTGAAAGAATAGAATTTTTGATAACTTTCATTTCTACGTTAGCATCACGAAGTTGTTTACGTAAACGTGTTACTTCATCAACTGTTAATCCGCGGTAGTCAACGACTACTACTGATGCAGCTGCTGTAAATTTTTCGCTTACTTCATCAACGATTGCTGCTTTTTTTGCGATAATTGCTTCACTCATTTTTGAGTTTCACCTCCTGAATTTTGATGGAAGAGTTTTTTGCACTGAAAAGGCAAGTCACTTTTATAGTTACTTTGCTCAACCAGTATTGTTCATCATCTCTTCACTTCGTTCATAGTGATTCACAATAAAAAACTCTATGCCACCGCAGACATAGAGGGACTATTGAATATATTCAATAAACGTCCTCGGTAGGAAATTAAGGCTTGATGCCACCTACTGTCTTCGGTACAAGTTAATTATTAACCTCAACTAGCTTAGCATGCTAAACTAGTTGAGTCAAGAATTATTTTTCAGTTGGATCAATCAACATTCTAATATTTAATTAGAAAGAAGCTTGGTCAACATGGATACCAGGTCCAAATGTTGTTGTGATCGTTACATTTTTCATGTATTGACCTTTAGCTGCTGATGGTTTAGCTTTTAGCAATACATCATGGATTGCTGCAAAGTTTTCAACTAATTTTTCATCGTCAAATGAAACTTTTCCGATTGGTACATGGATATTTCCAGCTTTGTCCACACGGTAAGTTACTTTACCAGCTTTCACTTCGTTTACTGCTTTTGTTACGTCCATTGTAACTGTACCAGTTTTAGGATTTGGCATTAAGCCTTTTGGTCCTAATACTCGTCCTAGACGACCTACAGTAGCCATCATATCAGGTGTTGCAACAACTACATCAAAGTCAAACCATCCGTTTTGGATTTTTTGAACCATGTCGTCGTCACCTACGAAATCTGCACCAGCTGCTTCAGCTTCTTTTGCTTTGTCTCCTTTAGCAAAAACTAAAACAGTTTGTGTTTTACCAGTTCCGTTTGGTAATACAACAGCACCACGGATTTGTTGGTCTGCTTTTTTAGGGTCTACGTTCAAACGGTATGCAACTTCAACTGTTGCATCAAATTTTGCAATGTTTGTTTCTTTTGCTAAAGCTACTGCTTCGGCAACAGGATAAACTTTACTTGAATCAACTTTTTTTAATGCATCTTGCATTTTTTTGCTCTTTTTAGCCATTTTGGTTCCTCCTTGATTGTGGTTATAACGGTTGTACCTCCCACGTGTTCTATATCTTTCAATATAGAGCCAACTGAGAAGCTGCTGTCTTAGGGTGTATAGATTATTCTACAGTGATCCCCATGCTTCGTGCAGTTCCTTCAACCATGCGCATTGCTGCTTCAACGTTAGCTGCGTTTAGGTCTTCCATTTTTAATTCAGCGATTTCTCTTACTTGATCGCTAGAAACTTTCGCAACTTTATTTTTGTTTGGTTCGCCTGAACCTTTTTCGATTTTAGCTGCTTTTTTCAATAGAACAGCAGCTGGCGGTGTTTTTGTAACGAATGTGAATGAACGGTCTTCGTATACAGAAATAACAACCGGAATGATCAAACCTGCTTGATCAGCTGTACGAGCGTTGAATTCTTTTGTGAATCCCATGATATTGATACCCGCTTGACCTAGTGCAGGACCTACTGGTGGAGCTGGAGTTGCTTTACCTGCAGGAATTTGCAATTTAACGATTTTTTCTACTTTCTTTGCCACGAGACATACCTCCTTAAGTCCGTGATGTGGTTAATTGGAGATGCATATTTCTCCTCCCACGTTTTATCTGATCTGAAAAAATCCAGACAAATAATGTGCAAAACAATGCACACTGGTACAGTATAGCAAATTTATTTGTTTTTTCAAGATTTTTTTCTGCTATTTTTACATTTTGCTTGAATAAACGCTAAATTTATTCTAAAAAAACAACAATTTTTCGTTCTCATTTCTTCTTTTATGTTACACTTGCGCTAGCATGGTTCAACAGATGAAAGCAAACAATAACACGGTTTTTTAGACCCTTGTACAAAGATTCCTACATAACAAAATGAGGTGGAGAAAATGAAAGATTTAAGGTATAGAAGTGTCTTTGATATTATTGGACCTGTGATGATTGGTCCAAGTAGCTCTCACACTGCCGGAGCTGCTAGAATCGGGAAAATCATACGTAGTATATTTGGCGAACAACCTGATTCTGTAGATATTTATCTATATGAATCATTTGCAAAAACCTATCGGGGGCACGGAACAGATATTGCATTAGTTGGCGGCCTGTTAGGGATGGAACCCGATGATGAACGTTTAGCTGATTCTTTGAAATTGGCATATGAAGCCGGTATGGAAGTCTTGTTTGTTCCTAAGAGTGAAAAAGCCGAACATCCAAACTCTGTAAAGATGCTTCTAAAAAAAGGAACACGAAAGCTTTCAGTCACTGGCATTTCGATCGGCGGTGGCAATATCCAGATTTCTGAATTGAATGGATTCAAAATTTCTTTAAGCATGGGTACTCCTACCTTGATCGTTGTCCACCAAGATGTTCCAGGTATGATTGCTAAAGTGACTAGTATACTTTCTGAGACCAATACGAATATCGGCACTATGACAGTGACACGGGAATCAAAAGGTGAAAATGCCATTATGATAATTGAAGTAGATGATCCTCAAGTAGAAGAAACGGTAAAAAGACTCAAACAGCTGCCAAATATCGACAGCGTAAATTATTTCGATTAAGGAGCTAAAAAAATGTTTTTATCGATTGAAGAATTAGTAGATCAAGCAAAAGCTTATCCAAGTGTAGCAGAATTGATGATTGCAGTTGAAATGGAAATGAGTGGCCGTTCCCGTAGTCACATCATCGAGATCATGGAAAAAAACCTCTCAGTAATGGAACAATCAATCAACGAGGGAAAAGAAGGTGTTACCTCCGTCACAGGAATTACCGGTGGTGATGCAAAAAAATTAGATGATTATTTAAATGAGGCAGACTTTTTAAGTGGAGAAACAATCTTAAAAGCTGTACGCAATGCTGTAGCTGTTAATGAAGTCAATGCAAAAATGGGGTTGATTTGTGCTACACCGACTGCCGGAAGCGCGGGTGTTGTTCCTGGTGTGCTGATGGCTGTCCGAGATCGGCTTGATTTGACACATGAACAGCAATTGGAATTCTTATTTACCGCTGGCGCTTTCGGGTTAGTCATCGCAAACAACGCTTCTATCAGTGGTGCAGAAGGGGGATGTCAAGCAGAAGTTGGTTCTGCAAGTGCAATGGCAGCAGCAGCTTTGGTTTGTGCAAAAAATGGGACTCCTCATCAAGCAGCACAAGCAGTAGCCATTACATTGAAAAATATGATGGGACTGATTTGCGATCCCGTTGCAGGCTTAGTTGAAGTCCCGTGTGTCAAACGTAATGCTTTAGGCTCTTCTCAAGCTTTTATCTCTGCTGATATGGCATTAGCGGGTATCGAAAGTGTCATTCCGCCGGATGAAGTCGTTGCTGCAATGTACCAAGTCGGACGTCAAATGCCGTCGATTTTCAAAGAAACAGCAGAAGGTGGCTTAGCTGTTACGCCAACTGCTAAACGACTTGCGGAAGAGATTTTAAATAAGAGGGCGTGATAAAGCTCCTTAATTTCGAGTATTAAGAGGTTAGTTATCTTCATAACAAAAAACGAAGAGAGGACTAGTTGTCCTTCTCTTCGTTTTTTATTAATCCATCAATTTCGTATTTTTTACTTCATCGATCGTTTTTGTTCCTGCAAGTTGCATCGTGATCGACAATTCTTTGTTCAGGTGTTCAAAAACAGATGTTACTCCTTCTGCCCCACCTAGATTCAACCCATAAATCACTGGTCGGCCAATCGCAACTAAGTCAGCACCACTTGCCAGAGCTTTGAAGACATGCTCTCCTCGACGGACACCAGAGTCGAAAATCACTGGTACACGTTTGTTGACTACTTCGGCAATTTTTGGCAATACTTCAAAGGAAGCAGGACCTCCATCTAATTGACGTCCACCATGATTGGATACCCAGATACCATCTGCCCCTGCAGAGATAGCGATTACTGCATCTTCTGGCGATTGTATTCCTTTTACGATAACTGGAAGATGGGTGATTTCTTTGATTGTTTTGATGTCATCTGGTGTCAAGCCTTGTTTTGCAGCTGCATAAATTTCTGCGATTCCTTTTCCTTCGCCATTACCACTTGCACTTTGTTCGCTATAAGCAGCTAAGTTAGGCATTGGTAATGGAAATTGGAATTGATTGATGACGTCTTCTTCACGGTAACCACCGAGCGTTGAATCTGCCGTTAAAATGATAGATTTAGCCCCTGCTTCTACTGCTTTGTTCAAAATGAACTCATTGAATCTGTCGTCTTTACTCATATATAATTGGAAAAACTGCGGTGCGCCTGGCGCTGCATCGGCTGCGTCTTTGATTGTCGTATTTGCATAAGTGCTGATGGAAAAGATTGATCCAGCAGCAGCTACTCCTTTAGCTGTATCAGCTTCCCCTTTTTCATGTGCCAATCCTTGGGCCGCTGATGGCGCTTGGATAATCGGTGTATCTAATTCAATTCCGAAAACAGATGTATGCAAATCGGCTGAGTCGATTCCGCGTAATATCCGTGGCATGATTTTCTTTGAATTAAAAGAAGTCGTATTTTCTTTCATCGTCCACTCATCTTCAGAACCACCGCGAATATAGCCAAAAGCTCCTGCTTCCATGCGCTCTTTTACACGACCTTCTAGTGAGGCAATGTTTACAATATCGATTGGATGTTCTTCATTACTTGTATGATAAGTCATAGTAGATCCTTCTTTCATCTTCTTGATTACATATAAATCATACTAAACTTACAAAAAGTAAGCAAACATTTACTCTCAGATACTTTTATCGCTATTCTTTCCAAATAAATCGACTTACAAGCTGATCTACTTCTTGGTTTTCATGAAGCATACTATGAGAGGCATTTTCACCTGTCACTACTTTTTCCTCTATTTCATTTCCGCGTTGCTTCAACAACGCATAGACCGCTAATGCACTGTTTAACGGTACTGTTCCATCACTCAAGTCTGTTTCATCTAGTTGACCAGCAATCAAGAAAAATCGAGTGGTTATAGGAATATTACCGATCATTTGCTGGTAATCTTGATAGCGGTTAGAAACAACAGCAGGCCCCTTTGCTAACTCATCTGTCAGAGACTGCGCACTATCATCGACAAAATCATTAAAAGGCGCGCCAATTGCTGTTAATGTCTGAACTTGTGGCAATGACGTATCCTGTCCATACGTTCCTAAATAGCGTAGTGCACTAACTCCTCCCATGGAATGCCCCACTATGTTGACTTTATCTATGCCGTAGTTTTCTTTCAGATACAAAAGACAAGTTTTGATCCATTCTGCTTGATTCCACTCGTTATTTTTATTATCTTCAAACAATACTTGGACCATCGGATTGTCTGCTTTTCCAGACAAATCTCCTGTTGCTTGTATTTGTCCATCTGTTCCTACTGTTAAAACCAATTCTTTTACTGCTTGCTGATTTTTTTCCAAACGCCGCAACATCCCTTTAAAGGAATTTTCTGTCCCGCTGTAGCCGTGGAAAAAAAGTGTTGGAATAGTGGTTTTTTCTATCACTTTACTGGATTCTGCCGTTTTTTCTTTATCAGAAACTTCAGTAGTATTTATCTTCGTCGTCTGGCAACCACTTAACGCAAACAAACTGATAAGGACTAAAGCTGCTGCAGTTGCACGTTTGCATAAATTTTTGATTGGTTCTGTCATACACCTCTTCCTTTCCATATAGAAAAAAGAAAGACTTGAAAGGCCAATCATATGATCGACATTTCAAGTCTCTTTATTAATCGATTTTATCTACTTGATCGAAATCAAGTTCTGTACTGGTTTCACGTCCAAACATATCGATGTTGACTTTCAATTTTTCTTTTTCTCCGTCAACTTCTGTTACTTGTCCTTCTAATCCAGCAAATGCGCCTTCGATGATTTTCACGACTTCGCCAACTTCTACTTCTAGATCATTTTGTCGCAGGCTCATACCGATAGAACGCAAGATATGATTGACTTCTTCTGGAAGTAATGGTGCTGGTTTGCTTCCGGCTCCGTGTGAACCAACGAATCCTGTCACACCAGGTGTGTTGCGGACAACATACCATGAAGCGTCTGTCATGATCATTTCAACAAGTACGTATCCTGGGAATGTTTTATGAACGATTTCTTTTTCTTTCCCATTTTTGACTTCAGTTTCTTTTTCTTCAGGAACAACGACACGGAAAATAAAGTCGGCCATTTTCATACTTTGCGCACGAGATTCGATATTTGCTTTTACTTTGTTTTCATATCCTGAATATGTATGCAAGACATACCAGTTTTTTTCAAAAGATTCCATTGAAGGCTCCTCATTTCATTGTAAAATAAAAAAACCTCAGTACACCCGAAGTTTTTCTTTCGCTTCATTATAGCACTAAAAGTACGTTGTGGCTAGCGAGTTATTTTAAGATCCAGCCAAATAAGCTTTGGATGGCTGTATCCATTACGTAAAACATCAATCCGAAAATAATAGAAGTTTCGATGACTACTAACGTATCTTTACGGAGTTGTTTTCTGCTTGGCCAAGTTACTTGTTTGATTTCATCTTTTACGCTTTTTAGAAATTTCATGAGACAACCTCCCTTGCTACTGTTTATTTCGTTTCTTTATGTAATGTATATTGATTACAATATTTACAAAACTTATTGATTTCCAAACGTTCGCCGCTTTTTCCTTCACTGACTGATTTTGTGTAGTTGCGAGACCCACAAACGGAACAAGCGAGTGCTGCTTTTTTCTTTGCCATTTACTTCTGCCCCCTTGCTGAGAATCAGACTTATACTTCATAACAGTATCACGTAACTTTTTACTTGTCAATTTGTGAAATAAACTATCTATTGTTTTGGATAAAATTATGATATGATTAATTTGAAATTAAGCTAAAATGAGACAATTGGAGGTATAGCGATGCTATTAAAAACACTTGTATATAAGAAAAAAGATCTGACAACCGTTACAGAGACTAGTACATTAGAAGAAGCATTAAAAATTTTAGAAACTTCCGGATACCGTTGTGTGCCGATCTTAGATTCTTCAGGTAATATTTTCCGTGGAAACATTTACAAAATGCATATCTATCGTCATAAAGCAAATGGCGGTGATATGACGCTTCCTGTCACTCATCTTTTGAAAAACGCTACAAAGTTCATTTACCTGGATACTTCTTTCTTCAAAGTATTCTTTACGATCAAAGAGCTTCCTTATATTGCTGTCCTTGACAGTGAAAATCATTTTTATGGTATTTTGACACATAGTACGTTGCTTAATATGCTCTCTCAATCTTGGAGCGTAGAACAAGGAAGCTATGTACTGACAATTGCTTCCACAGGAAAGCAAGGAGATTTGGCTGCTATTGCAAAAATCATTTCAAAACACAGCAGCATTGCCAGCTGTATTACTCTTGATATCGAAAAAGACGAATACATTCGACGTACATTGATCACGCTACCGGCTAACACTGAAGCGAAAGTATGTGAAACGATCGTCAACCACTTAGAGAAAAAGAATTATAAAGTGGTAGAAATTGAAAATTTGCAAAACCAAGAAGCATAATCAAAAAGCGAAAAAAGAAAACAGCTAATCTGCTTTCTTTTTTCGCTTTTTATAATTAGACACGCTTTTCAAAATCAAGCGCGCGATCTAAATAATACATCAATGGTGCTGAAACAGCCATGACGATAAACTCACTTAATGCAAGCGTGCCATAGGTTGTCCAAAATGCTTGGCCACCTGTTGGAACTAACATATAAGCAATCAGTCCCATGCTGATGGTAAAGAAGATCGTGTTCAATACTAAACGCATCTTTACATTTTTCACTTTGTTTTGCAATAAAGCTGTCAGGCCTAAAGAAAGCAATGTTTGGCCGCCACCAAAAACCACATCCATGATACCAAAACCAAAGAAGGCATTATAGACGATGACCCCGCCTAAAACTCCCCAAAGCAATTTACGGTTAAAGACAACTAAATGATTCAAACTTTCTGAAATACGAAACTGGATCGGCCCTGAGGATACAGGCGCAACTAAAATAGTTAACGCTAGATAAAGAGCCATGATGATGCCATTTACAACGATTACGGATAACCGTTGTCTGCTTTTCGTTTTTTGCATTTTCTCTCCTCTTTTCTCCTAGTTTTTTTAACGCGGGATGGTTGATGAACCGCGGTTATGTGAAACAAACAATAATTATAACAGACTTTTCATTTATTTCAATCCGTCTTATCTGTTTTAAAAAAAAGCAAAAGCTTAAACAATGTAAACGTTTGCTAAAAATCGTGGGATATGGTATAAAGTAAGTGTAAGGGGTCATAAGAATTCCCAGTAAAGCAGACGAAGTAGGATCTGCAAGAACAGAATTGTTGTGAAACTTAAATAAATAAAAAAGGATGTGGGAATTTGAGCAACCTCTTACTAGAGAACGGTCTAGCAAGCAGCTGAAGATCTAAGTGGACATGCCGAACCTTGGAACTTCTCCTTACGTAAGTAATGGATCATGCGCTTGCTAGGCTTTTTTGTGTTTTTCGGTCTTCGGACCTTTTTCATTTTCCTAGACTTCTGCTATAATAACCAAGAATTAATTTTGTAACAGATTTTTTTGAAAAAACAAGTTTCTTTCATTCAAAAAATAGAAAAAGCTTGCTAATTATTGGTTAACGAGCAAACAGGAGTATTAAAATATCTTGTTTTATTGAATAGCAGGAGGAAATTATGAAATTCCATTATCATATATTGATCAATCCATCGGCAGGCAGCGGAAATGGCTATAAAGTAGCAGAAAGAATTTTACCGGTATTAAAAAATAAGCATATTGACTATACACTTCATTATAGTGAATACAAAGGACACGATGCTGAGATTGCTGAAACTTTGGCAAAAGAAACATTGATTCCTTGGATAGAAGAAGAACAGAAAACAATCGATACTTTCCCCCTTTTGATCATCGTAGGAGGTGACGGCACCTTACATCAGGTACTTGATACTTTCTATCAGATGGAAGTAGAATTCCCAGTTGCTTATATTCCAGCAGGTTCTGGAAATGATTTTGCTCGAGGGGCAGGCCTTCCAAAAAATCCCAAAAAAGGACTTCAGCTGATTTTAGCAGCTCAATCACCAGAAAAAGTCCACATAATGGCTTATGAAGAAAAAATAAGTAAAAAAAAAGGAATAGCTGTTAATAATTTCGGTATAGGATTAGATGCAGCTATCGTCCATGCGACAAATCATTCTTCCACAAAAAAGCGATTGAACAAATACAACTTAGGATCATTTTCGTATTTATTCTCTATTCTCCGTGCTTTATTCACTCAAAAAGGATTTCCAATTCTGGTAGATGCAGGAGGAAAACAATTAAGTTTTTCAAACGCATTTTTATGTACAGCAACGAAGCATCCTTTTTTTGGCGGAGGAATCGCGATTGTTCCAACTGCTGATGCGTCTAAACCAGTCATTGATTTTGTCGTGGTCGAACGAATCAATTTCTTTAAAATCTTGTGGCTCATTCTTTTACTTATACAGAAAAAACAATTGAAATCGAAATATTTCCATCACTACACAACAAACAGATTACGTATCGTTTCAACAACACCGCAACATGGTCAAGAAGATGGAGAAGAAATGGAAAAACGACCTTTTGATATCACAATAACCACAACTAAACAGTTGTTTTGGTGTTAATAAAAGAGGTTTTGTCAGAAGCTACATCTGGAACACCGTTTATTCGGAAAAAAGGACTGTGACACGACTTTTGTCACAGTCCTTTTTTTACTATGCAGTTAATTCTTTGCCCAATTGGGTTGCCATCGATAGTTTCTTTCTTTACCCAAAATAAATTGGATCATTGAAAACACCGCAGCAAAAGCAACTAAGACACAACCATTGAACCAAAAAGATTCTGCAAATGTTTGATTGTAACTGAGTGTTTCACTGATCAAGTTATTATTTTGAACAAACCAATATGTTGGTGTGAATGCCGCTATTTTGCTAACCATTTCTGGCAAGTATTCTGCTGGTACAAACACCCCACCGATAAAGCAACTGCCTGTGATAAAAATATCTTTGATCCCACCGCTGGTTTCTGAGTTTTTTACCAATGAAGTGATACAAGCCGAAAAGCTAATGACCGGCAATAAAAACAAGAAAGTATTTAAAATATGATACCATACCGTTATATCCCACGAGGTGTGGATCACTAACAGAACCATTAGAAGTAAGAAGCCGCTGAACAACAGCAGCGAGTAACTAATCAAACTAAAGGTTACTTTGCGATTCAAGTTTCGTTTGGTAATGGGCGCACTCTGGTTTCGTTTACTGATCTCTTTGCGATTAAACGCTAGATTGATGACGCTGAAACCGCTAAAAATGGATAGAAACAACCCATAAGACAAGAAATTAAAGGTTGTGCCCGTCAACAGCTTTTTCATCCGCTGACTATATCCCGCACTTAGCTCAACTTCTCCAGTAACCGAGAGTGCCATTTGTGTCTGTTCCATAGCTGCATCGATTGTTTTATCTTCTTATTGAAACAGAATCAGTGTTTGCAAAAAGGTGTTCACTTGCTGTGTAACAACTGTTTTAGAAAAGGCATCTGGGCGACTCTGTATCTTGATCGTCGGCATCTTTCCTACTTCGACTTGTTCGGTAAAGTCTGCAGGCAGATGTAAGATAATGTTTACACGATTAAAATAAAGAGCATCATCGATTTCTTTTTGTGAGGTTCCATCCAATGTAACGACTGTTTCCTTGTCATTCAAATATTTACGAAGGCCATCGACTACAGGCGACTCTTCTTCACTAATCAAGGCGATTTTCGCATCTTGCAGAGAGGTATTTTCAACATCAATATTTTGCGCAAAAAAGAATGTGGCAACAACAGTGATAATTACACCTATCAGTAAATTCGATTTATTTGCTTTAAGCAATGTCCAAATCGTTTTATAAAGCATCATAACGCACCCCTCTTTCCATCCAAGCATTTCCTAACGCAAAAAGGAAAATAAATCCGATCAACCATAGAAGATTGGTATAAAAACTAGCCAAATCAGTGTAGAAATAAAGTTTATACAAACTTTCGCTGATCAAGTTGACGAGATTTAATTGACCAACAATCGGAATATGAAGATCAATCCAATACTTCACTTGTTCCGACCCCATCATACCAGCAAAAAAGCTCATCGCAATCGTCACTGAAATCAAGATGCTATCCTTTTGCACCAGATTCATTTTTGGTATCAAATTACCAACCAATGTACCTAACAAAATCGCACACAACGACCCCAGAGCGGTAACAATCATCAACCATTGCCAACGTTCACCAAAGTCTACTTGATAGATAAAACGAAAGACAGCTAACATAATATAAATCTCTGTCAAAACAATCGTAAAGCTTGCTGCCAAATTAGCGATTGAAACTAACGATTGCTTTCTAGGAATCAAGGACAAGCGAATACCATTTGACGATTGATTTGCTTGCTGATCCTGTACATTGCGGACCCCCCACATCGTCCCGTAGAGAATCGCCATTCCAATCAGAGTGAAGAAATAAAAACTTTTGAAACTCATATTACGACCTGCATGAACTTCTTGAAAAGATACTTCTTGTTCAAAAGCAGTCATGATGGGCGCGAGATCAACGTTCTCCACTTCTGCCACTTTACTCGAAATTATACCAATACGCTGTAAAAATTGATCCATGACGTTTTTCATCAACGTCTGACTCATTCCTGCTTGACCCACATGGAGCGAAACAGATGAACCATCAATGAGATAAAAACCAGCCAAATCATCTGCGTTTAGCTTTTCATTCGCTTCTACTTCTGATAGTTCCTGTACTTCAAATAATGGTTTATCATTGACTTCGACTTGTTCTAAGACTGTGGTAAAATTTTCCGAAAGCGCTGTTTGATCCGCTTTGATTACAATTCCAGTATTAATCGTTTCGAGATTGCCACCTTGATCAATCTCGCCAAAGGCCGCCATAAACATCAATCCTAAAAGAATTGGAAAGGCCAATGTCCAAAACAACATGGATTTATTTCGCAGCAGTATTTTTGTGCGATATTTATAAAAATGCCAAAACATTATTTCCCCTCCTCTAGTCTCTCAAATCCTTGCCAGTAATCTCTAAAAAGACATCATTCAAGGACGCTTCTTTGGTTGCTATTTTTCCGTAACTGATCTTTTCTTCTTGTAAGATTGTAAGAATCGGCAACAATACTGTATTTAGTTCAGTAGTTGTTACTTGGAGCTGACCTTTTTTATAAGCGATTCCATCAGAAGCTATTGTTCGCTGAATCGCTGACAACACGTTTTCTGGGAGTAATGGGATGTCGATCGTCAAACGATCCGCCGTCCGTACCATATCTTTTAGAGATTCTTTGGTTCCTTTAGCAATCACCTGTCCTTGATCCATGATCACGATCTGGTCGCAAAGAATTTCTACTTCTTCCATGTAATGTGTTGTATAGACAATGGTTGCTCCTTGTCGATTCAGCTCCTTGATACTTTCTAAAATTTTATTCCGACTTTGGGGGTCTACAGCTACTGTCGGCTCATCTAAAAAAATTAACCGCGGCTTGTGGGCAATCCCACATGCGATGTTCAACCGACGTTTCAAGCCACCACTAAGTTCTCCTGGACGAAACGACACATATTTTTCTAATCCCACTAATTGAATCACCTCTTCAATCAAGGCTTTCCTTTTCTCTTTTTCGGAAACATATAAACCGCAAAAATAATCGATATTTTCTTGCACACTTAGTTCGTCAAGGACCGCAACGTCTTGAGGAACGACCCCAATCATTGCCTTGACAGCATAATTTTCAGGAGTCATTGTTGTCCCGAACAATTTAATGGTTCCTTTGTCATAATTTAACAAAGAAAGCATACAGTTGATGGCAGTCGATTTCCCACTGCCGTTTGGTCCTAACAGACCTAAGACTTCTCCTTCTTGTACTTGCAGATCAAAATGATTCAATGCTACAAAATCTCCATAGCGTTTGACTAATTTATCAATTTCGATAATCATCATGAAAAACTCCTTCCAAATTTCTTGTTGATCTGACTATAATAAAGTGCAAGAAAAGAAACTAGTGACGATTGGCTAAACCACACATGACATTTGTCACAATGAAGGAGTCTGCTATGCATAAATCTCGGCTACTCAACGAAACTAGCTTTCTACTGGTTATCTCATTGCTTTTGCTGGTAAGTCAAGGATTCGTTGCTATGCAAGTTATCTATTTATTGATCGCCGTTTTATTCACTGGTGTCAGTTATTTACTGCCTACAAAGCCAAATTGGATTTTCCAAGTTATTCTATTTCTTTTATGTGCCTTTTTACCTGATCTTGTCCTGTTTCTGCCAGCGACGATGCGAGTGATCGCCCCTGAAGAAAGCCACCTTGATTACTTGTTTTTGTTAGGTTTTTTGTTGATTTCGACGGTTGGTAATCATCCCCCCATCAAGGTCGCCTTTGTCGTAATTTTGCTGTTTTTTTCCTTTTACTTACGAAAAAAAGATCAACGAACGACCGATCTTGAGAAAAAGTACATTGTCTCCAAAGATACTCATTGGGAAAAACAACAAGAGTTATCGGAACAAAATAAAGAATTGGCCCTGTCACAAGAAACACAATTAGCCTTGCAAATTGTGGAAGAACGGAACCGAATTGCCCGAGACATCCATGACAATGTCGGTCATCTGCTGTCAAGTGCGATTTTACAAATTGGTGCGCTTGAAATGATCAATCAAGAACCAAAACTAAAAGAACCATTAGAAAATTTAAGTGCCACCGTTCACACTGGGATGGATCGGATTCGTCAAAGTGTCCATGACCTCCATGAGACATCGATCTCTTTTCAACACTCCTTAGAGTTTCTGATCGCTGATTTTCCTTCTTCTGTTACGATTGAAGGAAACTTGTTTGAAGGATTGAATGAAACGCAGCAAAACTGCTTCTTAATGGTCATCAAAGAAGCCTTAACCAACAGTATCAAACATAGTCATGCCAAAACCGTTGTTTTACATTTTCGAACGTTGCCGGCCTTTTATCGCTTGCAAATCACGAATGATGGCACCAGCCCACAAAAAAATTCTGCTCCCGGTATTGGTTTGAAAACGATGCGTCAACGTGTTCAAGAACAAAAGGGACAAGTCCATATTTTCCAAGAAAACCAGCAATTTCAGTTAACGATCATTTTACCAAGGGAGGGACACCAATGATAACAGTAGTCATTATTGATGATGATCCATTTGTGACGAAATCGTTACAAACCATTTTAGAAAGCACGAAAGAGATCCGTGTGTTAGGCATTGGTCATTGTGCCAAGGATGCGCTAGTCTTATACGAAACCCATCGTCCCGATGTTTTGCTGACGGACATCCGCATGCCTAAACAAACGGGCATCGATGCTGCCAAAGAAATTTTGGCTAAATTTCCCAAAGCCATCCTTTTGCTTTTGACGACATTCAAAGATGAAGAATACATCCGCGAAGCATTTTCCATCGGCGTCAAAGGGTATTTAATCAAACAGAACTTGCAAGCGATTATTCCTTCTGTCAAATCCGCTTATAATGGACAGGCCGTATTTGGTAATGAAATCATCGAGACTTTCACTCAAATGATGAAGAATAAACCGACGATTGATAGTCATGCTTATGCTTCTTTTAGTGAACGTGAGCTTGCAATCATCAAAGAAGTAGCTGCCGGGAAAAACAATAAAGAAATTGCAGATGCCTTGTACTTGAGTGACGGCACTGTTCGCAATTACATCAGCCAATTACTAGAAAAGCTAGATTTACGGGATCGCACGCAATTGGCTATCTATTTTTATCAGCATTTGCAATAAGTCTTATCTAACACAAAAAAACCTGAATGATGCTCCTTCGCATCATTCAGGTTTTTTTCACATCTTCTATTCAATTGTCCCGCAAACCATTTCCTCACGATTGAAAGAATCAAGGATTCGCAGGGCTGCCAGGATTCGTTGGATTGTTCGGCGTGTTAGGCGGAAAAATAGGCGCCTTGTCTAACGTTTTTTCTAGTTTTGATTCTTCACGATCGTCTCGTTCTACATCAGGACTTTCATTCAATTTGAATTCTTTTTCCATCTCATCTAACTTTTTAAAGTCATTGCCAGATTCTTTTGCTAATTTCGCTAATTTATCTTCGGTTTCTTTAGCCATAAAGTAACGCCCCCCTTTTGATTTCAGCTTAGCATATCACACTGAAAAAACAAAAGAAAACGCTAACCAACGATCATTTTTAGCTATTTCTCATCTTTAAAATCAAGCATTTTTTGCCGGTATAAAATCGTAGGGAGAACTGTTCTCCATACCAATCATCGGATCTACTAACTGGTTATCGATCACTTCTGCTGTAAGAACGAAATCTTTAGAAACAGCAGGTTCTACCTCTTCTTTCTTTTCCTCTACAACCGATGAAGAGAACAGATCTGGTTCCACTGTTTCCATTACTTGGTTTTTCGTTTCATTCGTCCCACTGTCATCTTCTACAGGTAGCTTTTCTTTTACAACCCGTGGCTCTTTTGTATAGTTCCCATCTTCAAATGGATCATTTCCGACCAAAGAATCTTCATAAGCTGCTAGTTTGGTCCGGAGAGTGATATTCATTTTATCATTATCTATGATCCTTGATTTCAACGTAGTCATCCGGCTTGCTGATTCATTCGCTACACAAGTGACATAGGCTTGCTCTTCCCCTAACAAAATCAACAGTTCCTTACTGCGGGTCACTGCCGTGTAGAGCAAATTACGCTGAAGCATTCGCTGATATTGATGGACCATGGGCAAAATAACCATCTTGAATTCACTGCCTTGTGATTTATGGATTGAGCAACAATAAGAAAGAGTGATTTTATTCCATTCGTTTCTTTTATAAGTGACCTCATTTGCATCAAACTGGATAACTAATTCATCCACTTTATCTTCAGAATCTTTTGCCAAGATGATACCCGTGATTTCTCCCATATCTCCATTGAATACATTCAATTCGGGAGTATTGACTAATTGGAGGACTTTGTCTCCTATCCGATAAACGGTGTCGTTCCAATGTACTTCCTTTTTTCCAGGTTTCCCTGGATTGAATATCTCCTGCATCATTTTATTTAACGCATCGATCCCTGCAGGTCCCCGATACATTGGTGCTAATACTTGGATATCTTGTGCACGGAATCCCTTATTTTTCGCTTTTTCCACAATTTTAGAGATCAAGGGTTCAATTTGATAAGCATCACTTCGGAAATAGGAACGATCTTTTTGATTCTTTGTGAAATCTTTTGGCAGACGTCCTTCTTTGATCTCATGGGCAAGAGGAATAATACTAGAACCATCACCTTGCCGATAAATCTGATTGAGTTCCATTTTGGGAATTTGTTCGATTTCCAAAAGATCATGGAGTACTTGACCAGGACCGACAGAGGGAAGCTGATCTTTGTCTCCTACTAAGATAACTTGCATATTCGTCGGAATCGCTTTGAATAATGTGTTAGCCAGCCATGTATCGACCATAGACATCTCATCAACAATCAAAAGTCCGCCTTCTAATTCTTTCGTACTGACTGAAGGTGTTTTTTCCCGTCCATTCAGCCCCAGAAGACGATGGATCGTACTGGCAGGCAGACCTGTCGTTTCGTTCATTCGTTTAGCTGCTCGGCCAGTTGGTGCTGCAAGTAGAATAGGAAAAATTTCTTGGGTATATTTTGAAGGATCCAATTCCAGTCCGTTCAACTCTGCAAAAAGATTGACGATTCCGTTGATCACAGTAGTTTTCCCCGTACCTGGTCCTCCTGTTAAAATAAATAGAGGGGAACGGATTGCTTCAGCGATAGCTTGTTCTTGCGAAGGTCCATACTGTATGCCGAATATTTTTTCGATACGCCGAATATTCTTCTGCACTTCTTTTTCAGGATAATGGATTTCTTTTTTACGACTGAGAAGGCGCTGGATCGAATTACCGATCCCCCATTCAGAAAAGTACAAACTGTTTTCGTAAAGATTAGTCTCTTCTTGTTGTATCTTTCCTTCTTCAACAAGTTGGATAATTACAGTAGCAACCTGATCAGGCTGGATTTCAATTGGGCGACTTGTTTCTAAAATACGGATCGTTTGCTGAAGCAATGTCTCCGCCGGTACGTATGTATCTCCTGTTTGAACTGCATGCTGAAAAATCTGATGCAAGATAGCTGCTCGAATTCTTCTCGGTGAATCTGCTGCAATACCGATTTGTTCGGCTAGATTATCTGCACGTTTGAACCCGATTCCTTCTATGTCTTCGACTAGCTGGTACGGATTTTCTTCGATGATATCCAAAGACTCGTTCTTATAGGCCTGGTAGATACTGAAAGCTAACTGACTACCGAACCCGTAACGATTCAGTCCCATGATCACTTGATCCATCCCGTGGTTTAGCCGAATCGTCTCAGCAAGCATTTCTCTTTTTGGCTTCGTCAAACCGGAGATTTGTTTTAATACCGAAGGATCAGCAATGATTTTTTCGATAGCATCTTCTCCCAGCAATTCTACAATTTTTTCTGCTGTTTTCTTCCCGATTCCTGGGAATTTTTCGCTGGAAAGATACGCTACGATCCCATTTGCAGTTGTTGGCTTTTCTTGCTCATATCTTTCGAGTTTAAGCTGCCTTCCGTATTTAGGATGATCCACTAATTCTCCATAAAAACGATAAGTCTCATTTTCTTGAATATCGCCGAAACTTCCGGTGACTACAATCTCTTTTTCACGGTAATCAGCTGTGGTTTCACTGATGTGTACCAAAAGCACTTTGTAAAAATTACTAGGATTTTGAAAAAAAATCGCGGCAACTGTACCAACGAAATAAGGCATTTCTTCTGGCTGCATCGGAAGCCGCCTCCTTCTTCTATAGTAAAGGTTCTGGTGCTGTTTCAGTTCCTAAAAAATCTGTTTGGTTCCATACTTTCAGTTCATATGGCAATAATCTGCAAGGCTCTTCAGTCTCTAAAATCGTCAAACTACTATTGAACAATCCACCCATTTCACGCAACTCACTTAGCTCTTTTCCTGTCATCCATTGAATGGCTGCAGTTAAAGAAGCTCCATGTCCTACGAATAAAAGTGGGCCATCTTTATGTTGGGCAACCGCATCTGCTACAACAGTTTCGATACGTGTGATTGCCGATTCAATCGTTTCTCCGTGAAAAGGAGAAGGATCATACAGATCTAAATGATTACGCAAATTCGGCAGATTATCCGGATATTTCTGGTACATTTCATCGATCGACTGACCTTCTAAAGTACCCAGCCCTAGTTCTCTTAGCTTATCTGTATAAAAAATCTCTACCGGACGAGCAAGCTCTTTGTTGATACCTTCTGCTGTATCACGTGCTCGCTTTGCTGTACTGGAATAAATTGCTTTAAAAGGAACATATTTTACCTTTTTCCCAAATGCTTTGATTTCTTCGTAACTTTGTGGCAAAAGCGGAGAATCGCCATTGCTCCCTTGAAAACGTCTTTCCTGATTCCATTGTGTCTTCCCATGTCGGGTAAAATATAGTTCCATACGCAGCAAACTCCTGTCTTTCTTTTATTTTACTCTATAATAAACTGTCTAATCCAGCTTGTCATTTTCATAGTGATGCGTCAATTCTAAATTAGGGAATCCTTGCTGGCGAAGTGCTTCATACACTATCATTGCAGCTGTATTCGATAAATTCAATGAGCGGACATGCTCATCATTCATAGGGATGCGTAAACACTTTTCTTCGTTTTCACGCATAAATGTTTCTGGCAAACCGGTTGTTTCTTTTCCAAATAAAAAGAAGTGCTCTTCTCCATCAGCAAAATTTTCGTCACTATATACTTTATGGGCAAATTTTGAGATCAAATGTAGTTTACGATTACCTAAAAATGTTAAAAAAGCTTCTAAATTACTGTGGTAAGTAATATTTACATCATTCCAATAATCCAACCCTGCCCGTTTTAGATGTTTGTCATCAGTTGAAAAACCTAGTGGCTCGATTAAATGAAGCGGAGTATTCGTGGCTGCACACGTACGGGCAATATTTCCAGTGTTTGCAGGGATTAATGGTTCAAATAAAACGATATGATTCATCAGGATCATTCCTCTCATATTTATGTTCGTTTCTATTTTCTGACAATTTGATTTTTGCATAAAAAAAAACGTATCAACTCGGTGTCAGTCACTGCGAGTCGTTACGTTAGTGAAGCTCTTCTCACTAACTTTTATCAGAACAGGAACCTGATAAAAACCAATGAAAAAACAACTTGTTGCTAATATAACACCCTCAACTTTTTTTTGCAACCTCTACTCATTAAAAACTGCTAGAAAAACGTTTTCTCTTAGTTCCTTTTAATAATTCTATGTCAATTGTAATCTTCTTCAAAGGATTCTTATATAAGTCTGCTTTGATTCGCTCTTCTACCTGCCACTCTAAAGGTGACATGGCCAAAAGATCTTTTTGATTTTCCTCTGGTATCTCAAATTCATAGGTTACACGCTGACGTTCAGTTAATTTCATTGCTTCAGCAAACTTGGCTACTACACGTTCATTGGAATAACTCTGTTTTTCAGGTTGATTCGGATAAAAAGCCTGACGTAGTTCCTTTAAATAATTTTCTTGTGGCACCACCTTCAACACTTCTCCATCTTCTGAGAGTACACGTTGGAATTCTTGGTAATGAGAAGGCGAAAAGATATTTAAAACCGCGTTGAATGTTTGATCAGCAAACGGCAAATTGGTCAAATCAGCTACACACCAAAATGCTTCGGCAGATTGTTCTGTAGCTGCGTAGACTCCTTCTTTTGAAATATCAAATCCAACAGCATTTTGAATCTTTTTCAATTTTGAAAGTTCATTCAAGAAGCTACCTTCTCCGCAGCCAACATCTAATAGCGAGACTTCTTCAGGTAAATGCTGCGCAATAGTCTCAATAACGGGCTGATACATGCCAGATTGGATCATTCTACGCCTTGGAACGAACATTCCTTGATCGTATTCTGTTTTAACCGCATGGGATAAAAAATAAAGTGTTCCTTTTTTGGAAAGGTCAAAACGGTGATTATTTTTGCATATCAAGCCATTATCAGACTTTTTTACTTCTTCTTGGCAAACCGGACAGCGGAACAGCTGATGATTTTCTGCCAAAAACTGGCGTCCTCGGTCAATTTTTTTTAACATAGTTCCCCCTCATTTCTGTTTTATCTTACCGTTAGATGCTCACTTTGGCAACTGCTAAAAATATGATACAATGCCTAGAAGAAAGTGAAAGATAAAGGAGAAGATTAGATGATCAAAGAATTTTGCGCTGAAAACTACACATCTATTCCTCTAGCAATTTCTAGAGGAGCCGATCGGATCGAATTGTGTGACAACTTAGCGGTCGGTGGCACAACCCCGAGTACTGGTGTGATCGAAGAAACGTTAAGTTATGCTGGGGAAAAAGATATCCCCGTAATGACGATTATTCGTCCTAGAGGGGGCGACTTCGTCTATAACGATATCGAATTGAAAATCATGCATACTGATTTGATTGAAGCAAAGAAATTAGGGACGGATGGCGTAGTATTTGGTTGTCTTACTCCTTCAGGCTGGCTAGACGAAGAGGCCTTGGAACTATTGATCGAAACAGCAGAAGGGTTGCAGATCACCTTCCATATGGCTTTTGACAGTATTCCTGAAGATCGGCAATTCGAAGCAATCGATTGGCTGGTAGAACATGGTGTTGACCGTATCTTGACTCATGGCGGTCCTGCTGACAAAACTATTGTAGAAAATTTCCCACGGCTTAAAGAATTGATTGCCTATACAGATGGCCGCTTAATCATTTTGCCTGGTGGTGGTGTCACTGCAGAGAATGCAGCACATGTAGCTAAAGAATTGAACGTAAGCGAAGTACACGGAACCAAAATCGTGGATCTTCAGTTATAATCTTATAAACAAAAAAACATTTGCAACAGGCATAATGCTTATTGCAAATGTTTTTGTTTTTTTACATAAAATAGCCCATAAATAAAGAAGCAATATTGAAATAAATCAGTACACTCGTCAAATCGCTCAAAGTCGTGATAAAGGGGCCGCTTGCTACTGCTGGATCAAATCCTAGACGATCCATTAGCATCGGGATTAAACTACCTGCAAGATTCGCCACTGTGATTGCAAATAGCATAGCCATCCCTATGACAAACCCCAAGATAAAATTATGTTTCCAAAAACCTACGATTAGAAAAATCGTGATCCCCGTAACAGCTCCTGTGACAACGCCGGTCAAGACTTCAGCCAAAACAAGTCGAACAAATCCATGATCTTTCTCATCAGAAATCGCAAGTCGACGAACAGCCACAGCTAGCGACTGGGTTCCAGCATTACCGGCAGTTCCTGTAATCAGCGAAATGAAGACTGCTAAAATACTCGCTTCACTTACCAAGTCTTCATAGTGACTGATTAAAGAAGCGGTCGACATACCTAAAAACAACAGAGTGATCAGCCAAGGCAAACGTCGAGACGCTGCCTTTACTGGATTTTCATTAATTTCTTCCACATTGACCCCGGCAAGTCCTGAATAATCGCTAGCAGCTTCATCATCAATAACGTCGATGATATCATCGACTGTGACGATTCCTAACAAATGATCATCATAATCGGTAACAGGAAGAGCTAAGAAGTCATAATCCCTAAATGTTTGTGCCACATCTTCTTGGTCGTCGCCTACATGAACTGAAAGCACTCGTTCGCTCATCAGATCAGAAATCATTGCGTCGTCATCATTCACGATTAGGTCGCGCAGAGAAATAACCCCTACTAGCTGACCTTCTTGATTAACGACATAGATGTAATAGATTGTTTCAGCTACATCTGCTTCGTTCTTCAGCACGTACATCGCAGAGCGAACAGTTTGATTGGCTACGATCGAAACAAATTCAGTTGTCATGATCGCGCCAGCTGTTTCATCCTCGTAATGGAGAAGTTCCTTGATTTCACTGGCATCGTCTGCCGACATCAAACTTAAATATTTAGCAATTTGCTTTTTATCCAGCGTATTAAGCAAGTCAACAGCATTATCTGTATACATCTCAGAAAGCATATCAGCTGCATAGCTAGGACGCATTTCATCTAGGTATTCTTTCATATGTTCGTTGTCTTCTTCAATCACATCGAACATATCCGCTAATTCTTTAGGCGACAGATAGGAATAGATCAGCTGCCTGTTCTCTTCTGTAAGAGATTGGTAGAATTGCCCCTGCTCATAGATATGCATCTCTAAAAAACTGTTTCTGAATGCCTGAATATTATTTTCCCTTAAATCTTGAGTCAACTGGGCAAATCTTTCCTCTAATTCTTGATTTTCATCCAAACCAATCTCACCTCGCCTTATTCTTCAAACCGTCTCACAACTGCCTCCATGTCTGCGGCTAAAGGCTGCTTGAACTCCAGCAACTCTTCTGTAAATGGATGGTAAAAACGCAGATCATAACAATGAAGGGCTTGTCTTTTTATTCCCAGATCCATTCGCCCGCCATACATATCATCACCGAGCAGGGCACAGCCAATTGCGGAAAAATGAACTCTTATTTGATGTGTCCTTCCTGTATGCAGCTGGATATCAACTAACGCGATTTCTGTTAGTCGCTTCTCTATCCAGTACTCAGTCTGTGCCGAACGTCCTTCATCAGAGACCATTCGCTTCAATAGCGAAGAATAATCTCGGGCGATCGGCAAATCGATATGTCCATGTGCCGATAAATCTGAAAGCCTTCCACTGACTAAGGCCTGATATTTTTTCACAAACTTCTTTTCACGAAGTTGCATATCTAATTTTGCGTGCGCAAATCCATGCTTTGCAAAAAGCATCAAGCCAGATGTATCCCGATCTAGTCGCGTCACCACATGGATTACTTGGTTTTCGTAACCTTTTTTTTTATAATAAGCCTTTACACGATTAGCCATTGTCCCATTTGGATGGTATTGGGCAGGAATAGACGAAACGCCTGCTGGTTTATTTACTACCAGAACGTGTTCATCTTCATACACGATATCGATCGATGTTTCATCCAAAAGTACGGTTTCATGTTCTCCTTCAGCAGGAATCACAATGGTTACCTTATCATCCTTAGCTAGAGAAAACAAGACATTTTCTACTTGATCATTAACTTTGATTTGACCGCCTTGAAATTTTATTTTCGCTAACAGACCCTTTGAGATCCCTTTTTCTTTTAAAAAATATTTTACTTGCTGAGAATGATCTTTCTCATAATCCCATGTAAACTGCATATCAATCCTCACTAATAAAGGCATCTTTCACACGATGCCAAAAATGCATATGTCGATAAGAAGCAAAATGGATCCGTTCTTCTGCTATTCGATAATAAATTGAGCGGATATTTGCTTTTGCGACATTCAATTGATCAACCGTTACAAGATAATCTTCTGTATTTTCCAATTTTATTTCTAGCCATTCATCATGGGCAATCACGATCGGAGAACCCAAAGTACGAAACACTCGATTATTCAGTGAAGCAATCTCTGCCAACTGAAAGGCATTGATACTAGGATGGATCACAGCACCGCCGACACTTTTATTATATGCTGTCGAACCAGTAGGCGTAGAAATCGTCAATCCATCTCCTCTAAAACTTTCAAACAGCTCGTTTTTGATGTATACATCGGCTACCATCGTACGATTGGCCCGTTTAATCGTTGATTCATTCAGTGCTAAAAAATGCTGGTCCGGTGTTTCATCCAAATAACTGATCCGAACATCCAGCAAGGGATAACTAACACTTTGTTCCCGGTTCGTT
Source organism: Enterococcus sp. DIV1411a (assembly GCF_050531945.1). Classification (NCBI taxonomy): domain Bacteria; kingdom Bacillati; phylum Bacillota; class Bacilli; order Lactobacillales; family Enterococcaceae; genus Enterococcus; species Enterococcus sp. DIV1411a. Next base: position 2,142,127 of record NZ_CP172892.1, read on the forward strand.
CGTAAGCTGTCTACTAGTTCTTCCAGCTCGTAATCCCGCCAATCCGTGTAAAACCCTAAATGACCTGTATGCACGCCCAAGAAACGCACATCATTCAGACAATGACTGTAGTGATGGAACGCCGACAATAATGTGCCGTCTCCGCCGACTGAGATGACCAATTCTGGATCATGATCATCTCGTTGAATCCCTGCTTGTTCTAAAAGTGCGTTCAAACGTTCTGTCACTTCTATAGTCTTTGCTTCTTTATTATTAACGATCGCTACTTTCATCCCCTGCCTCCTCTCTTTCGCTTTCTTTCTTCAAAAGCGTTCGATAGTAGACATCATCTGATTTTCCTCTTCCATGGGAGAATAACCGCTGTGCTTCTTGGATTTCTTCACGGATACTGGACATCTCTTCATCCAACTGATAGGCAGCTTCTGCCGCACGCTGAAGTCGTTCACTCATTTCTTCTGGAAAAACGCCTTGATATTTATAATTCAGCGAATGCTCAATCGTTGCCCAGAAATTCATCGCAAGAGTCCGAATCTGGATTTCCGCCAAAATTTTCTTCTCACCGCTGATCAGCTGTACAGGATACTCGATCACCAGATGATAAGAACGGTAGCCACTTGCTTTTTTATTTGTGATGTAATCTCGTTCTTGGAGAACTTTCATGTCTTTTCTTTTACGGATGATCTCAACAACTTGATGGATATCTTCTACAAACTGACACATGATCCTTAACCCGGCAATATCAGACATTTCTTCTTCTAAACGTCCCATTGGAATATGCCGTAATTGTGATTTTGTTACAATACTATCGACTGGCTTGACTCTCCCAGTGACAAATTCAATCGGGACATGTCGATTTTGTTCACGGAACTGTTTGCGGATCCCCCGCAGTTTCACTTTCAATTCTGATACAGTTTGTTCATATGGTGCTAAAAATGCTTCCCAATCTCGTTCCATAGCTGATACCTCTACTTCATTAACATTCATTGTTTATTCTACCATATATGCAAAGTTTTTTCGTACTCTTGATTTATGCATTGACCAAAAAAAGAAAATTAGGCAAAATAGACAAAAAGGAGTCGATCAAATGACACAAATGCTTGAAATCGAATATAAATCTATGCTGACAAAGCAAGAGTACGAGATATTCATCGCTCACTATCAATTAACAGATAAAGATTTCCGTGTACAGACTAATATTTATTTCGATACCGTTGATGAACAGCTGAAAAAACAAAATTGTGGCCTACGGATCCGTTTCGTTGGTCATCAAGCTGAATATACATTAAAAACCCCTGCTGAAAAAGGGCGTCTCGAAACAACGGATACCTTTATAACAGAAGAAGCAGAAGCATTTATCTTCGAAAAACGTCTGCCTCGTTCAGGCGCAGTTTTTCAAAAACTTTCTGATTTGAATATCGATCCTGCTTCATTAATCCAAACCGGAAAGCTTACAACAAAACGGGCTGAATTCCCTATTGAAGAAGGACTTTTAGCTATTGATGAAAGCTGGGGAGACAATCTACACGATTTTGAACTGGAACTAGAGGTAGGGGATGCATCTGTGGGAAAAATTGCTTTTATAAATTTTTTAAAACGTTTTTCTTTACCTTATCGTCCTGCTAAGAACAAGATCCAACGTATGCTTGAAGCTAAAAATTAGAAACCTTTCATTTTCACAAGGCACTTGAGTTCATTTTTTTACTTTTTTCTGTTAAGTTATAGGATGTGAAAGAATCTAGTCACTAGTTGTATAGAATCTATTTTGGGGGAGATTCATATGATCGAAATCTATTTATTTGTTAATCCTTTAGGGGAATACTGTTTCGAAATGGAACAACAGTTATTACAATTTATCGAAGAAGAGTACGGGACACCATCAAAAGAAAAGATGCAATTTCGCTTTCTTCCTTTGGTCAATTTGCAGACAATTGGGGATGTCATGCAACAAAAAGGAATTTCTCAGAACAATCTTGAGGAACGTAATCACTTATTCTCAATGACTTATTCTGCAGCATTAGACTGCAAAGCGGCGCAGTTTCAAGGAAAGAAAAAAGGCCGCCGTTTTTTGATCAAATTGCAAGAAGCAGTCGGCTGTAATGACATACCATATTCTCAAGAACTTGCTGAATCCATATTTGAAGAAATCGGCGGCGATTTGAATATGTTTAAAGAAGATCGGCAGTCTGACTTCGTTAAAGAAGTATTCTTTTCTGATCAAAAAATTGCTCGGGAAATGGGCATCACAAAACACCCTTCTGCAGTCGTTTACAATTATGCCTGCGACCGTGATTTTGGTGTTTTAGTAGAAGTAAAAGGTACAAGTAGCCTTTGGAGAATCACAGAGCTGTGTAAAACAACAGATAACTCATATCAAGTTTTTAATGGTGAACATTTACATACAAATGATTCTCAGTTCCATTCAAGAACTAGCCATTTACACTTGCTTTCTAATTAAAAAAATACGTCGACTCCCTTACAAGAGAGCCGACGTATTTTTTTCGTTTCTATTCGAGAATATCAAAAATAGAAAGCCTTATAAACGATCGATCAATTCTTCTAATTCATTTAGACGTTGTTCAAACATCGACATTGCATCTTCGATATATGCAGCCTGTGTCATATCAACTCCTGCTTTTTTCATTACTTCCACAGGATAATCGCTGTTACCTGCTTTTAGGTAAGCCAAGTAGTTCTCTAGTGCCTCTGGTTCCTGGTTTAGTATTTTCTTCGCCAGTGCTGAAGCAGCAGAAAAGCCAGTCGAGTATTGGAAAACATAGTAATTATAATAAAAATGCGGTATCCGTGACCATTCGAATTTAATTTCTGGGTCTTCTTCGACTGCTGGACCATAATATTTTGCATTCAATTTACCATAACTATCACTTAGGTATTCACTAGTCAATGGCACACCTTTTTCATCTTCCGTATGCATGAAATGCTCGAATTCAGCGAATTGTGTCTGGCGGAAAACTGTTCCTTTAAACCCATCCAAGTAATGGTTGAGTACATAAGCCCGTACACGAGGGTCTTTTTCTGTTTCCAATAAATACTCCGTTAGGATATTTTCATTCGTTGTCGAAGCAATTTCTGCTAAAAAGATGGAGTAGTCGCCGTACACATAAGGCTGGTTCGAACGAGTGAAATAACTATGAACACTATGTCCCATTTCGTGGACAAGCGTAAATAGCTGATCCAGCGTATCATGCCAATTCAATAAAATATATGGATTTGTGTCATAGCTTCCCGAAGAATAAGCACCGCTTCGTTTCCCTTTATTTTCGACAACATCGATCCAACGTTCAGAGAATGCTTTTTCTACGATGGCCATGTATTCTTCACCCATTGGTTTCAGTGCTTCTAAAGCTTTTTCTTTTGCTTCTTCGTACGTAAAGGTAATTGGAGCTTCCCCTAAGACCGGTGTATAAAGATCATACATGTGCAGTTTTTCCACTTCTAATAAACGTTTCCGTAATTCCATGTATCGATGTAACAAAGGCAAATGCTTGTTTACCACGTCTACCAAAGTATCGTATACACTTTCAGGAATATGATTATTGCTCAAAGACGCTTCTCTGGCAGAGCTGTAATTACGGACTTTCGCTTTAAAATTATGTCCTTTTATATGTGTGCCTAAAGTAGAAGCAAATGTATTTCTAAATTGTTCGTAAACACTGTACAATCCCTTAAATGCTGCTTCGCGTACCCTTCGATCCGTGCTTTCTAGCAACTGACCATACACGCCATGAGATAATTGGACTATTTCACTATTTTCTCCTTCAATCGTTGGAAAAACTAGATCTGCATTATTCAAAACAGCAAATGTATCACTTGAAGCATCAAAGATTTCACCTGCTCCAGCAAGAAGAGATTCCTGCTCAGCAGATAAGACATGGGCTCGATTATCTACTATTTGCTGGATATAATGGCGATAGACTTCCAATTTTGGTTCTTCTTTGAAATATTGCCAAATCTGGTCATCTGACAATTGCAATATTTCTGGTTCAAACCAGGAAACGGCTTCACTAACTTTCGAAAACAGACTGCTTGCTCTTGCATAAAGCGCTTGGTAATCTGTATTTCCAGTGTCTTGATCGTTTTTAAGGTGCGCATATACATAAATGACTTCAGTTTGGCGATAAACCCTCAATACGAATTCAATCGCATTTAAAAATTGAGAAGCGCCTTGATCAAGTGTTCCTTTGTGTTTTTCAGATTGTTTTAACTCTTCTGATAATTCCAAATATTTCTCATCAAACTCTTGGTCGCTTGAAAAGATCTTGGTCAAGTCCCAAGTTAAATTTTCAGGCAATTCTTCTCGTTTTGGCAACTGCTTTACTTCCATGAAATCCACTCCTTTTCTTCCCTTAGCTCTATCTATCAAAATAGATCATAGTCTAACATCCACATGTCACAGCATCTAACTTTTCTACTCATTCATGTGTCTGCTTCCATCAATTTTAGCATAACTAAATCTTGTTTTACATAGAAAACCGATTCCTAGCCTATTTTATACTTACTATTTTTTCAAAGAAGACAAGTGTATGCATTCGTTAAAAAACTGCTGATAGACCATCTCTTCATCAATCATAGGAAAAAGCCATTCCCTTTTATGTTCTTTTATTTGGCAAAGCCATGAGTTGAAATCAGGAACTTTCTGGTTTTCCAAGGCTTCTTCGTACAACATTCGATAAAGAAAAACCTGTTCTTGTAAATAAAAGAAAAACCGACTTTTTTGATAGATCCACGATGATAGATGCAAAAGATGTTTATGACGCAAGTAGCATTGTTCTTGTATGGATACTGTATTCTTTTGCTTGTGAATAAGTTGGCGTGTCAGCCATTTCTTCCCATCTTCACTCACTTTTTCTATTTTTTTCATTTGGTTCATTTTAATTTCGTTACTAGTGAATATTTCTTTAAGGTCCCTACTAGAAAAAGTCCAGCAGCTACTGCAAAAGGAAATATGCCCTGATACAGTCTCTGTAATATGATGATACAAATAAAGCTTTTGTTTCTTGAGATCAGCTTTCCAGCAATGCACTCCTCTTTTTCTATTATAGTAGCAGCAACTTTTTTCTATCAATGAGAATTGCGATTGTCCAAGAAAAGAATTACCAAGTATCCACCATACTTGGTAACTGTTATTCAAATAATTTTGGGTTCTTTCAATAAATCTCTGGTGAGACAGTCTAGAACATTGGATTTCTATTGCTAGATTCGCCAACAAAATATCCGGCCTTTGCCGCAACCTCGGCAAATAGGCTTCCAAAAATACTGGTTCTACTGACTGTCCCAGCCAATCCATGAAGCATTCCTTTAACTGTAAGTGCTCTTTTGATTCTCTTTCACTAAAGACCGAACAGTTATCTGATTTTTGATGGGCAAAATGAGCACATTTTTTCTTTCCCTTTTTCAAAATCACTCTTTTTCGACAGCCACGACAATAATATTTCTTTCCTTTTTCTGCATGTTTAGCAAAACAGCACTTATTATATTCATTCATTGCAAGCAGCATTTTTCTCCCTCTGAACTTATTTACGTCTAAGAATTTATTTACACGAAAAAAGAGGGCGTGAAAAAGCTATTCTGCATCAAGTAATAAGAACAGCTAAACAAAAATAGTTCCCAATATTTTTCGTTTGGTTGGGCTTGTTACCGCAGATGCAAGCTTTTGAACACTATTTATACGAAAAAAAGACTGCGACACAATTTTTGTCACAGTCTTTTACTATAATGCTGATTTATACAAAATAAAATTTCGTTCGCTCGATAGCATTACGCGCCATCAGACATTTTCCATATTCATTCAATGTTTCTGGTGTACGATCGCTCTTTTCAGCAAACTCCAAAATTCGAGCAATCTGATTCTCTACATCCGCTTGGTTGAGATTTTCCATCCAGAAGTGAACGACTAGGTAATAGCGCTCTTCGAATAAATACAAATCAGTCCAAGCAGACTCTAGTTCGACATCTGTTGCAAGTTGGATCACTTGTTCAAAATCTTCAAAAGCAAAAGTTGCTTGTCTTTCCTGTTCTTCTAGGGCGCTTCCAGATAATTCTTCCTCCGGATCGCTGCCAATAATCTGCTGACGAAGAAAGTCACTCACATCTTCTGAATCAACAGTAGAATCTTCTGATTGAGAAATTTCTTCATCCGGAAGATTTTTACTGATAAACAGTTCTAATCCGTCTCCTTTTGGCAAAACTTGGAAAGTGACAGCTTCGCTTCCTCGGAACTCCTCTTCGATATCAACTTCTTCCAAAATACTATAAAAGAAATTTTCGATTTCTTTGTGATTGCCAAGTAAATCCAAAAATGAAACGCCCCGTTCCTCTAAATCTTCATGACCAATTAGTACACGGATCGTATTTTCATTAATATGTTCCATTTCCATTTTGCTACACCTCACTTTGCCACAATGTTTAATATAGATTCATTGTAGCGAAATCAGCTTAAATGTAAAGAAAAAAAATCTCGCTGTTAAGTGAATTTAATAAAACCAGCGGATTTTTCAACCTTTCAAGCTATCTTATTTAACTATAACATTTTTGGCAGACGAATACTATATAGCCGACTTTTCAGCTAATTTTTCCTCTCTATTTTTCGTGCAATCATCATCTTCTACTACCTTTTTATACATCTAATCAAGAATACTTTTTGTAAACAAAAAAACTTGGAAAAACTATCTTTGTAATAGTCTTTTCCAAGTTTCGTATTATCCTTCTATAATCCAGCCATCAATTGTGCTTGACGTAATTCTAATTGTCGTACATCGCGCGGTAGGAACCGACGAATTTCATCTTCATTAAAACCAACTTGCAGACGTTTATCATCAATCATGATTGGACGGCGAAGCAATCCAGGATTGTTTTGCACAAGTTCCAATAATTCTTGTAACGGCAGATCATCTAAATCCATGTTCAGTTTTTGGAATACTTTGGAACGTGTCGAGATGATTTCTTCTGTTCCGTCTTCTGTCATTTGTAAAATCGCTTTTAATTCAGAACTGTTCAATGGTTCTGAAAAAATATTACGTTCAACAAATGGAATCTGATGTTCTTGCAACCACGCACGAGCCTTTCTGCAGGAAGTACAACTTGGGGAAGTATATAATGTTAACAACGTGCACCACTCCTTTTCGTGATAAGAATCACTTTTTTGTAACAGAAGATCATAATAATCTCCTATCTGTTTCTATTATACATAATCAACTTTTAAATAGCTACCTTTTTTTCATAATTTTTTTAAAAAAATGAAAGTTATCTAAGGTTAATATACAGTAAAACCAGCATTCTCGCTTTTTTTATCATTTAAAAATTAGAGTTTTCAAATCTAATTCAAATTTTCTAAACATATGAAACAGCGTATAAAACTGTACTATTATTTTATCTCAAAAGCTAAATGAAACCGATTTCTTAAGATTTTTTATGTTTTTTATTTCTTTAATAGTAATGTTTTCTGTCATTTTAAATAATACTGTTCTTTATCATAACGCTTATTTTCTCTGTTATATAAGCGTAGTATTTTAAAGCAATGATTACTAAATAAAATTTACTATAAACAAATAAATCAAATAACGTTATTTTATGTTTGAATAGTTATATTGAGACTGTATTAAAAAAATAAATCTTTCGAAAATTCCACAGAGATTGCATTAAAATAAATCAATCGACTTCTACCATAATGATTAATTTGTTCATCAAACTTATTGACGTGTTTCACGATTTTTAGTGAAAAAAACTGAAATATAAAAACCTTATTCTGTCAAGGAAATAGAAATATAGTAAGAAAAACCTTTATTTATCAGCTTTTTTAGACAATTTTTTCTGTTACAATAGTCAAGGATTTGTGAAAAAATCAATGAAAACCGAAAGGCGTGTAAAATTTTGATTAAATCAGTTGTGTTTGATGTTGATGATACGATGTATGATCAGCAGCAGCCATTTCGAAACGCGGTCAAAAGAGTCGTTCCGCTTGTTTCAGATGCAGATATGCATCCACTATATATCCGGTTCCGCCATCATAGTGATGAAAACTTCCCAAAAGTAATGGCAGGAGATTGGACACTAGAATATATGCGAGCACATCGGATCAGCCAATCACTAAAAGATTTAGACTACCCTCATATTACGGAAGAAGATGGCCTCTTATTTCAAAAAATTTACGAGGAAGAACTTGATAATATCTGCTTGCATGAGGAGGTCAAAAAAACCCTCGATTTCTTGAAGGAAAAGAATGTCCCATTAGGAATTATCACAAATGGGCCGACTGACCATCAGACAAAAAAACTGAAGCAACTTCAATTGAACAATTGGATTCCTTCCCGCAATATGCTCATTTCTCAAGCAACAGGTTTCCAAAAACCAGAAAAAGAGATTTTTCAGCTGGCTGAGAAAGAATTTCATATGCTTCCAGAAGAGACCTTATACGTTGGCGATAATTACGACAATGATGTTCTAGGTGCAAAAAGTGCTAACTGGCAAGCGCTTTGGTTCAACCATCGAGAACGCAAAATTGAACAGACTCCAATTTGCGATATCGAGATTTCTTCTTTTGATCAGCTGTTAGAGACAATGAAGACAATCTTTGTATAACCTTTAAAAATAGAAATAAAAAAATGATAGCAAGGAAGCTGGGATAAAATGGAATCCCAGCCTCCTTGCTATTTTTTAAATCAAATAAACAATCGCTTCTTTAGAAAGACTTTCTTACCCATTACTGAACGCTTTTTCGAGTCTCTTACTCCTCGATTTCTCCTACACTTAAAATCATGCGGATGTCTTCTTCAGTCAGTTTCGTCAACTGTTCTTCATTACCTTGGATCACTTTTTGGAACAGTTCGCGTTTTTCTTGCTGGAGTGAATCCATGCGTTCCTCAATCGTTCCTTCAGAGATCATACGCCACACTTCTACCACATTTTTTTGTCCGATCCGATGTGCACGTCCAGCAGCTTGTTCTTCAATGGCAGGATTCCACCAAAGGTCATACAAGATGACCGTATCTGCTCCCGTGAGATTCAATCCAGTTCCCCCAGCCTTTAAGGAAATCAGAAAAACATCTTTTTCGCCAGCATTAAATGCGTCTACCATACTTAACCGATCTTGTGGTTTCGTACTGCCTCTTAAATAAAATGTCGAGATCCCTAGCTCGGCTAACTCTTCTTGCAAGATAGTCAGCATCCCTGTAAATTGAGAAAACAGCAAAACTCTTCGTTTGTTCTCTTTGGCAGCTACCAGTAGATCTTTTACTTGTTCGAGCTTGCCGGAACCGCCTTGGTAATCTTCAATAAACAGACGAGGATCGCAGCAAATTTGTCGCAGTCTTGTCAGACCAGCAAGTATCCCGATCCGGTTTTTCTTGAATGCTTCAGAATCCATTGATGTGATTTCTTCACGCATTTGACGCAAGTAAGCTAAATAAACAGTTTTTTGTTCTTCTGTAAGTGCAGAATATAGATTCATCTCTGTTTTTTCCGGCAAGTCTTTCAACACAGTTTGTTTATCTCGCCGTAAAATAAACGGTCGAATCATTTGCGCAATTTCTTCTGCGGCAAGTTCCCTGAATTTTGTTTTAGTCGGGAAAAATCCTGGCATAATCGTTGCAAACAATGACCACAATTCTTCTAAATTATTCTCGATTGGTGTCCCACTCAGTGCAAACCGCTGAGGTACAGCTAATTCTCTCAATGCTTGTGCAGTTTTCGTACTGCTATTTTTGACCATTTGTGCCTCATCAAGAATCAAATAATCAATTTTTTGCGACTGATAATTAGCTAGATCCTGTCTTAAGCTGGCATAAGAAGTCACTCGGATATCTGTGTCTTTAGCCAGTAATTCTTCACGTTCTTTTTTATTCCCATTGATTACTTGGATACTTAAAGAAGGGGCGAATTTTCTCACCTCTGCCTGCCAGTTGTAAATTAAGCTCGCAGGCGCTACGATCAAAGCAGAGAAGCTTTTCCGTTCTTCTTTTTCCGAAAGTAAAAAGGCAATTGTCTGTAGTGTTTTCCCAAGTCCCATTTCATCGGCTAAAATACCGCCAAACTGATAATGACCTAACATCTTCAACCATCGAAAACCTTGCTTTTGATAATCTCTCATCGTTGCATTCAATCCTTTGGGAAGCTGTGCCTGGTATCTTTCTGGATGAATGAGATCTTGTACCATCGTTTGGAACGATTCACTAAAAGTAGCATTGCTTTTTTCCAATTGATTTTGAATGATCAATCCTTGATTTTTAGGTACATGGATCGTTCCTTCTTCTGTACGTATCGATTCCCGTAATTGTTGCAACACTTGGCTTGTTTGTTGAAATTCTTCTGAATCAAAAGAAAGAACCTGACCATTTTCTAATGTATAAAAAGCATCATTTCTCAGCAAGCTTTGCAGGACATGATCGATTTCTTGCTCCTCTATCCCTGTCACATCGAATCGAATATCGAGCCATGAACCGGTCTCGGTTACTTCGATTTTCGGTTGATGTTTATGCGCATCTAAATACAACTCTCGCAATTTTCTTCCAAGTCTGACTTCACCAAACTGACGGAAGACAGATAGTTCTGTGCGGAAAAAGGCATATAGTTCTTCCCCGCTTGGCAATGGACGTTCATAACCAGTTTCATTTTTCTGGTAGCGATACATTCTGAATAGATCAAGTACTCGTTTCTCTTCTACTGTGTCACGTAACACCTGAAAAGTCTTATCTGTCGAGACCTCATGCTTCGGGTCAGTCGAATAGATGACTTCGCCATAGACGAAATCGACTCGAGCTTGGATTTTTCCTTTTGCTTTTCGGAAAAAGAAAATAAATTCGACGGGGATATCTGCTACTTCCTCTTCTACTGCAGGGGCAATAGCTACGTCACCGATCTCTGAAAGCAGAGGGATAATCTCTTTAAACAAAGACGGTAATTCTTTTTTCTTGAACACTACTTCTGGTTTCTCCAATCGGCGAATCAATTGTTTCCAAGTTTGATAAACCGTTTGTTGATATTTCGTCAGAGAATAAAATGTCCCTTGGATAACTCCCCACTGATAATGCATAAAGAAAAAATCAAAATCATTCAATGCTTGCAGCAAATAATCTTCTCCAAATTTTTCCACTTTGAATGATAAAGGTTTGTTTTGATCGGAAAATTGTATTCCTTGATCGTTTTGTTCATTTATCTGCAGATGCAAACGTGTAGTCTGATTCATCTGCTCTAACAGGAAGCGGGCTTGTTCTACTGGGAGAAGCAGATATCTTTTATCTAGTTTTCCTTTGACTTGTAAGCCGTTCGTACCTAATAATTGATGCGTCTGAGCACTTCCTGCAAGATGCGTGAGTATTTTTTGATCTTCTTTTTGAAACGCCCGTTTATCTAGACGAAACTGGTACTGTTTATTAACAGTGTAAGTTTCTTTTTCTGCGTAAGCTTGTAAAAAATCATAGATGTTTTTTACGATATATGTTTTTTTCGGTGATGCCAATGAACCGATACGCAAGTAAAGTGCCAAAATAGAAAGCTCTGGGTGATACTGATTAGTCTCAATCGTTTCTACTTGGTATTCAATAATCAAAGGTTGCACCGCTTGAGGATTGTTTTGTGTTTTTAGACGAGAAAAACCTTTTGCAATGATTTCTCCCTCACTTGTTGCTTTTACCGGTTCTAGCATTGGCTGGTCTTTTTTCATGATACGAGATAGATTTTTCGACCGTAAATAAAGTTCCACAGCAACTGTATGCTTACAATATTTATGTTCCTCCCAATAAGGACATTGGCAGTAATCTATCTCTTTTGCTGTACCATCCAAATCAACCATATACAATTCACTGCCCAAGACTTCTGCATGCCACACGTTTTCTTCTTGGTCAGGGACAACCGATAACACTCGGCCTTCTTGCAAGTATTGACGTCCACGTGCAATGACTTTTTCTGGAATACTCCATTTCATAGTTACCAATCTCCCTTTTTATCCAAGTTGATAGCGTATTTTGCTTTGTCCGCTACCTTCTGTATCAATTCTTATTTGTTGTAATACTCGTTCTTTCAATTCTCTTACATGACTAATGATGCCGATCATTCTTCCTTCACTTTCGATCGTTTCTAAAGCTTCCATTGCCATTTCCAAAGCTTCTTCATCTAATGACCCAAATCCTTCATCAATAAACAATGCATCGATTGCTACACCACCAGCTTGTGTCTGGATCACATCGGCAAGAGCTAATGCTAAAGAAAGTGCTGCAATAAAACTCTCACCGCCAGACAGGGTATGCGCACTTCGAGACATACCTGCCTGATCATCATAGATATTGATTTCTAATCCGGTTTTCCCTCGATAACTGCCAATGGTATCCGCTAGCTCAAATTGATAACGATTTTTCGTTAAACGTTGGAGATGATCATTTGCTACTTGTAACACTTCTTGAAGATAAACCTGAAGCACATACCGTTCCAAACTAGTCTTCTTAGGATTTTCTCCGTTGAATGTTTGCGAAAGCTGCTGTAATTGCGTAAGCTCATCTAATTTCGTCTGGCTTGTGTGATAAATCGAAAGACATTCATCGTAGATTTTTTGATTACTAATTTTTTGTTCTTGTAAACCGTATATCTTTTCTTGCTTTATTTCGATCATACGTCTTATTTCTTCTAACTGTTGGCTGATCTCTTCTGTATCTGGGAATGTCTCAGTTAGCTGGATATTTTCTAATTGACGCAGCCGGTCAGCTGTCACTAATTGCTCTTCATGATAAGAAGTAACTGTACGTTGGTTTTCTTTATATTGTGCTTGCTGTTGTGCAAATGCACAGATTTCTTCAATTGTTGAAAAATACGACTGGCTTTCTAACTTTTTAGCTATTCTTTCTTGTTCCTTTTCTATTTTTTCATCTATTTTTTCTATTTGTTCATGTTGAAGATCAAGCTGTGTCCGAAGCGTATGAAGATCTTGCAACAATTGCACTCCTGCTTTCTGCTCAACAGCTAGTTGATTCGAGTCTTCTTCTAACTGTTTTTCAAGTCGTCGTATCTCCTCTTCTAAACAGTTACTATCCGTATCTTGCAATTGTTGTTCTAAACTTTTGATTTCTCCTTGCAGTTGCTGGAGCTGATTATTTTTTTCTGTCTGCTGCTGTTTGTAGACAGCTAATTGTTGTTCGAGCTTTTCTGCTTGTTGTCTTATTTCTTCCAGCTCTATTCTTGCATTGGCCATCTTGCTTTTTCGTCTATCTAAAGATTGTTCGATTACTACAAGAGCTGTTTTTGTTTTTTGTTCTGTTATCTCAGGAAATGCCTTTTTCAAAGCCTGTTGCAAGTGTTCTTCTTGTTCAGCCAATTGTATATTCGTTGCCATGATTTTTTGTTCTAAATCTGATAATTGTTGTTGAAGATTATTTTCATGTGCTTCACTTTTGGCAATGATTTGCTGAGTTCTTTCTACAGCAGACTCAGCTTCTGCCAGTTGTTGTTCTACTTTTAAGATATCTTCCTTATTTGGCTGTTCGTGTTTTAATTGTTGTATGGGGTGTTCCGTTGATCCACAAACAAGACATGGCTCCCCTGGACGCAAAAAAAGCTGAAGACGAGCAATTTGCTGCTTTGCCCATTGGCTTTTCAGCTGTTCTGCTTGTTCTGTCTGTTCTTTCAATAGCTGACTATTTTTTGTTATTTCTTCAGTTGCTTTTTTGAGTTCTTCTCTTATCTGTGCGAGCGACCCAGTGTCTTTTGCTTTTTGTTTTTCTATTTCTTGCTGCTTTTCATCTAGATATTTTAACTGTCCAAAAGCAAGACGATCTTCTTGCAGTTTTTCCTGATCCAGTAAATTTTCTTGAAGAATTCGAGTTCTTTCCTGATAGATAGCGAGATTTTGATACAGCTTCTCGGCATTCAATTCTTCTTTATCCAATGAAATTGTTAATTGTTCTGCGTCTTGTTTTTTACTACGTAAGGATTCGACAATTGGCACCATCATCTGTTTGTTTTGCAGTTTTTGAGCAGCTTCTTTGATTTTTGTTTGTCGGCGTACGCGGTTTGCTTCATTTTTTTGCCACTCTTCATAATTCTGCGTAGTCATCGCTAGTTTCTTTGTTTGCTCACTACTTTTTTGTGACAGTTCTATTTTTTCAGCTTTTATTTCTTGTAGGCGCTGGATTGGTTCGACTAATCGTTGCGTAAATTCATAATACCCAATCCATCGTTTCTTTTCCTCTATTTCGTCTTTTTGAGCAGCTAATTCCTTTTGCTTGTTTATTAATATCGTTTTTTCTTCATAACTTTTTTTCAAGCTTTCAAAACGATAGTAGGAATTTTCTAGTTGCTTTTGTTTTTCCTGAAGTTCCGTTAGAGCTTCTTTTTCTTCCGTGATTTGTTTTTCGAGTATTGCCTGATGGTTTGTCCATTGGGCTAAAACGGCTTCAAACCCTGCTGCTGGTTCCTCTTCTTTGACTAAAACAAACCTTTTTTGCAGAAGATGCAGCTCTTGCTCTAAATGATCCAATTTTTGTTGCTGTTGTTTTGCTTTTTCTTTTAATCGCTCATTGAACTGTTGGAAAAATTGAGTACCGAATAAATGACGTAAAACAGTCTCTTTATCACTGCTTGATGAAACCAAAAAATTACGGAATTCTCCTTGGGGTAGTAAAACGATTTGAGAAAACTGTTTCGCATCGAGATTCATCAGTTCTCTGATCAACTGATCTGCTTCTGTACGTTTTGTGATTTGTTTTATTTCTTTTCCTTTCCCATCAAAAATGGTCAACGTTACTTTGGCTGCCTGTTTTTTTGTTCCGTTTCCTTTTCGTTTTGCTAAAACTTGTTCTGGTTTTCGTTCGATTTCATAGCTCATCTGCTGATGTTCAAAAGAAAAAGTCACGCTTGTTTCTTCGTCTGGTGTAGCAAACAAAGAACGCATCTCTTTTCCAGAGCGAAGTCTTCCGGAAGTTTCACCAAAAAGTGCGAAGGTGATCCCATCAAAAATCGTCGTTTTGCCAGCTCCTGTCTTCCCGCTGATCAAAAAAAGCGGTGCTTCTGTCAAACGTGAAAAATCTACGGTCTCATTGATAAAAGGACCAAAATTTTTAAGTTGTAATTTTTTCGGTTTCATTCTTGATCATTCCATTTCCATGATTTCTTGCAACGTTTCTCCGAGCCATTTTTCTTGGTTTGCAGTTAGCTGCTCTTCCGTCATTTCACTAAAAAATGCTTCTGCTAATTTTTGAGGATCTTTCATTTCTAGTACTTTTCGTTTGCGCTTTGTTTGTTCTGCTCGACCGTTTGCCCGTTCAATCCCCAAAATACGAGGATATATTTGCCGAAGCTGGTTCATCATATTCGGGATGATCGTTCTATCAGTGAGATAGATATAGATGTAATTCTCCCGATTGACGGACTGATAAAAGGCAGGATCCAGCAATTCTTTGAAACTCGCTGTTATTTCTTCAATATCATGCAGGGGTTCGATCTCCCTAAAATTCAACTCCAGGCCTGTTGTCAGGTCAACGATCCATACGCCTTTTTTTTGGTTGATCTCAGATAAAGAGAATTTCAATGGGGAACCGCTATAGCGAGCATTATCCTGTCTCAAAGCAGCTTGATTATGCAAATGTCCTAGTGCTACATAATCAAACGGTGTAAGTAGTTCACCAGGGATCGAATCCAACCCGCCTACTTCGATTTTCGTTTCCGAATCAGATTTTACACTTCCCATTACAAAAAAATGGCTAATCAATACTTGTTTTTTTTCTGAATCAAATAGCTCCTGCATTTTATCTATCACCTTGGCTACCGCTTGCTTGATCGTTCGGATATTGTCATCTTCAAAATATAATCTCGCTGCAATTGGTTCAAAGTAAGGAAGAAAGAAAAATTGTACGTTTTTAAACTCGACTGGTTCAAATGCTTCTGCTAGCTGTGTTCGCAAAAAATAGTTCGAATAACTGAACCATGGCGTACCCGCTGAAAGTCTCGTACTGCTATCGTGATTTCCTGATATAGCAAAAATCGGGATCTTCTCCTTTAAATTCCAATCGACCATCAATTCATTGTATAATTCTACGGCATCAACAGCTGGGACACTCCTATCATATAAGTCTCCGGCAATCACGATTGCCTCTACTTTTTCTTCTTTCGCGATATCTAGTATAGAAGATAGTACATGACGCTGGTCTTCAATCAAGTCATAACCTTGTAGTTTTTTTCCGATATGCCAATCGGCTGTATGTAAAAAACGCATTCAATCACCTCAAAAAATGTCCTTCTAATTATTATAACACTTTGATCCATTACATGACACCTGTCTTCTATTTTACATATTGGAACGCAAAAAGAGGGCAGACTTGACGTCTCTCCCTCGTTTTCATTGAAAAAGTCTGAACTGAACAGGACAGTAGATTCAAAAGACCGCCCACGCATAAACTTATCATTTTATTTTTTTTTGACTTCATATTTGAAATCAGGGTTCACTTCTTTGTCCAATTTGTCAAAAGCTGCTTGTGTTCGTCGTTCGATCTCCGCCATACCTTCTTTATCCGTTTTCTTGATATCTGATAAGTCGATTGGTTCACCGAAACGCACTGTCACTCTCTGACGCTTGAACAGATCCCCAAGTGTCAACGGACCTTGATATACAGCTGGCACGATTTTCGCTTTAGACATTCTGGAAATCAATGCCATTCCGCCTTTAAGTTCTGTAGCATGTCTTGTCCCACTGGGAAACATGATCAAACTCAAATTTGTCGATTTCAAAATCTTTACAGGTGTTTTAATGACGCTTGGTCCTGGATTTTCTCTTTTAACTGGAAAAGCATTGGATCGAGTTAATATAAATCGCAGAACTGGATTTTTGAACAGTTCTTCTTTTGCCATAAAGCTGAATTCCTTGGGTGCTGCAGCTACCGCCAGATATAATGGGTCCCACCAAGTACGATGGGGAGCAACTAGTATGTAATTCTCATCTTGCGGTAAAACTTCTTTATTCTCATAGCGGGCATTTCCATTAACTAAGGCTAATAGTACTCGAACTACCCCGCGCATAAATCGATAAAACATAGTCTCTTCCTTTCCCTTCTTATGGTCATAGTATGCATAAAAAATAGAGGTTTGACAAGCCACCTTGGTTCTTTTTAATAAAAATAGTATAATACAGACGACTATTTTTTTCATTTTGGAGGGAATCCATGCTTCACGAAGACGAACGAATCGACCAATTATACGCAGAAGATATCAAGATTATCCAAAGTTCCAAAGTGTTTTCTTTTTCTTTAGATGCTGTGCTGCTTGCTCACTTTTCCCGTGTACCTAAAAAAGGGAAGATTGTTGACCTTTGTGCAGGAAATGGCGCAGTTGGACTTTTTTTAAGTAAACGAACCCAGGCGGCTATCGACGCTATCGAACTTCAACCTCGTCTAGCAGACATGGCAAGACGTAGTATCGCGCTTAACCATTTAAATGAACAAATGACTGTCCACACCATCGATCTGAAAGACAGCTTATCTGTCGTTCGACATAATTCTTGTGACTTAGTCGTCTGTAATCCACCTTATTTCAAAGGGCTGCCAACAAATAAAACGAACCCTAATAAACACCTGGCAATCGCCCGTCATGAGATTCATACGACGTTAGAAGAAGTGATCGATATTTCAAGTAAGCTACTAAAAACAAATGGACGCTTTACTATGGTCCATCGTCCTGATCGGTTCTTAGAAATCATTCAGGTCATGGAAGACTATCGAATTGCACCTAAAAGGATCCAATTTGTTTACCCAAAACCTGGAAAAGAGGCAAATATTTTGTTAGTTGAAGGAATCAAAGAAGGCAAATTAGACGGATTCAAAGTCGCTCCACCATTGATCACTTACAATATGGATGGAGAATACACTGTAGAGATTCGTGAGATGCTCTATGGCAAATGAACATTATTTTTACGTATTATTCTGTAAAGATCAGACATTTTATGGTGGATATACAACCGATCTTTCTAGACGATTAGAGG
Source organism: Enterococcus sp. DIV1411a (assembly GCF_050531945.1). Classification (NCBI taxonomy): domain Bacteria; kingdom Bacillati; phylum Bacillota; class Bacilli; order Lactobacillales; family Enterococcaceae; genus Enterococcus; species Enterococcus sp. DIV1411a. The sequence continues at coordinate 2,160,095 of NZ_CP172892.1, forward strand.
AACATAACAATGGTACTGGTGCTAAATATACTCGTCTTCAAAAAAGAAGACCTGTTAAGATGATCCATGCAGAAGTATTTTCTTCAAGAAGCGAAGCAACAAAAGCAGAAGCTGCATTCAAAAAACTCACCCGAAAACAAAAAGAACGTTATTTACAGACACACTCAACCGTTTTGCTTCCTGAATCTATAGGAATGTTAAAAACACGATAAATATAAAAAAACTTCAGGCAAAAACAAATGTTTTTGCCTGAAGTTTTTTGTAGCTATCATTCTGTCACGTTTGTCTCACTGCTGTTCGTACTTGAACTTCCTCCTAGCAAGGCTTCGCTGACTAAGTGAATGTAATGTGTCATCCCTTCAGGATTTGGATGGACTTGATCATCATAAAACCAGTCACTATGGTCATTACTGTAGCTGTACCAATCAATCAGCGTCATATTGTCGTATTTTTTCGTCATCTGTTCAAGCATCGCATTCACGTCATTTTGCCAGCGCTTCGTCGGTACTCGGACATTGACCCAGTATACTTTTCGATCACCGATTGCATCCATCACACTATCAAACTGAGCTTCCGAGAATGAGCCATTCGTTCCTAGTCCAATCAGAACAGTGTCTTTCAACAAATCTTGCTCCTTTAATTTTTCAATGTACGGTACACTGGCATATAATTGTCGTCCGACATCTCCATCTACCACTACTTTTGGATAAAGTTCTTGTAGATCCGTTGCAGCATCCAACATAACTGAATCACCAAATGCCGTTAGTTCTAATTTTTGTGCCTTATTCCCTTGTGCCTTGGACAACTCGTACTTATCAAGGATCGCTTGGTCAACCGAACTAGTGGTGTTTTCTGAATTGTTTCTGGTTTCTTCTGCTAGTTTTTTACTTTCAGCGATTTTTGCCTGCAGTTGTTTTTGATCGGCTGTTACAGCGTTTTTCGGTGCCGTAACGAAACCAACGAGTGCAATTGCTACAAGTAATGTGCCTGGAACAACCCATGGTTTGCTCTTACTGATGATCGGTTTGCTGAACCATCCTTTCATCACTTGGAATGTACGACCATAATCAAAACGTGCTAGCGGACGCTCCACATATCGATAAGAAAGTTCACTGATGATTAGAATCAATGTGATTTCCACTAAAGTATGCAACAAAACATGATCGGCAATATCAGTCACCTTTGCTTCATAAAAAATCATAACTGGAAACTGATACAGATAAATGCCATAGCTTCGTTTGCCAATCCAAGTAAATACTGGATTTGTCAGCCATCGATTCAAACTTGCTCCAGGGTGTGCTGTCACTGCAACTAGCACTACACATAACAGACTCACTAGGAGCATTCCTCCGTAATAGATGAAATTGTAATGATCATCTAAAAAGAAGAAACAAAGAATCAGTGCCAAAAGTGAGATTCCTCCAGCGATATTCAGAATATTTTTCGCTTGTTTCGGGATGTTTTTCTTTAAACGCGTACTTGGCCATACAAACGCAAGCGCACTTCCCAACCATATAGAAAACAGACGAGTGTCGGTACCGTAATAAACACGGGTTGGATCGCCTCCTGGTGTATACAAGATCATCATCAAGATGGCGGAGAGGAAGGATGTACCTAACACAGTATAAAAGATCCATTTTCTTTTACGAACAAATACCATCAACAATACAAATAAGATCGGCCAAACCAAATAGTTTTGACCTTCTACTGCTAAAGACCAGATATGCGTAAACGGTGACTCATTAGCAAATCGATCGAAATAAGATAAACCGTTATTGATTTGCCACCAGTTGTTGACATACAGTAAGCTGCTGACCACAACTCCTCGAAGATTGTTTAACAGCCCTCGCTGAAACAAAGTAATATAAGCCGAAGCTGTCACAAGCATAAAAACAAGTGCCGGATAGAGTCTCTTCATTCTTCTGACATAAAATTGCCAAATATTGATTTTTCCATTTTGTTCCCATTCCTGCCGCAGCAGATCCGTGATCAAATAACCAGATACGACGAAAAAAATCGGAACGCCCAAATAGCCGCCTTTCATACTAGTTGGCAGAAGGTGATATAAGATAACACCCACCACAGCTAATGAACGGAGCCCATCAAACCCAGTGATGTAGCGGCTGTTTTTTAACCTTTTTTGTTTTTCCATTCAATATTCCAACTTTTCATAAACTTTTTTCATTCGTAATATACGGGTATTAAGTGAAAATAGCAAGTAGAATCGTGTCCTTTCTCTACTATTTTTTTCTATCATCCCATAAATTTAAAAAAATAAACATGCTTTTTTTCAACTTTAAGAAAATTTCAAATAAAAAAGCAGTTTTTCTTTGCTGATTCTACTATGGTAGAAAAAAACTGCAGACAAACGAACGTCTGTCTACAGCAGTATTTCATGAATTTTTGTCAAACTCGATCTAAATGCCATCCTCATAGAAACGACCAAGTATCTGGACGTTTTCTGCAATACTTACAAAAGCTTGTGGATCAGAAGCTTTCATTGCTTCTCTAAGTAGAGGCAGTTCGTATCGTGTAACGATCGTCATCAATACTGTCTGCTTATCATGCTTATAAGCACCTTCTGCTTCATTGATGATCGTGATCCCTCTACGCATACAGTTTTGGATTTCATTTACTACTTTTTCTGGATGTTTCGTTACGATCATTACCTGCATCTTCTTTTGTTTTGTATAAACGACATCAGTTACTTTTCCACTGACGAAAATAGACAACGTACTGTAAAACATATATTGCCAGCCAAATAGAATTCCGGCAACAAAAACGATCAATGCATTGAAGTAGATCGAAATAGAACCAATCGACTTTCCTGTTTTTTTACGAATCGTGATACTCACGATATCTAGACCGCCCGATGATAGGCCGTTTCTCAACGCTAGCCCAATACCTAGTCCCATCACAGCCCCCCCAAACAACGCACAGATGATTGGATCGGTAGATAGGACTGTTTCCGGTAAAATATGGATACAAAGGGAGGTCAAAGTGACTGTGATAAAAGTGAAAATTGTAAACTTCTTCCCGATTTTTAACCACGCCAATACAAACAAAGGTATATTCAGTAAATACAAAGTTGTTGATACCGGTACTTCGAATCCTATCAGTGATTTTGACAAAGTCGTCAAAATCTGAGCTAGACCAGTAATACCACTTGAATAAATATGTCCTGGCTGATAAAAGAAATTCAATGCGACTGATGCGATCAACGCATAAACGATAGATACCGAAAGCTTGGTCGTGTAATCATGATAAGCCCAATTTTCGAATGTTTTTTTCATGGAAAAGCCCCGCTTTATATGTTATGGCTTCATTATAAAGTGTTTTTCAATTAAATCAAGGTTGTCAAAAGAAGCGTATTCGACAAATCCTTTTTACCTTTTTATCGGCTATTCTTCTATATTCGTTACATCAATATTCAATTCGAACAATTGTAAAGGCGAAACCATACTTGGTGCATCACTCATCACATCGGCTGCTTTTCCGTTTTTAGGAAAGGCAATGACTTCACGAATATTATCTTCTCCGGCTAATAACATTGCAAAACGGTCCAATCCTAATGCAATACCGCCATGTGGAGGGAATCCGTAATCTAAAGCTGTTAACAAGAAACCAAATTGTTCTTCCATTTGTTCTTTTGTAAAGCCTAGAGTTTCTAGTACTTTTTCTTGAAGCTCACGAGTATGAATACGGATAGAACCTCCGCCTAGTTCATAACCGTTCAAGACGATATCATAAGCTTCTGCATAGACTTTTGCAGGGTCTTCAGCCAATAACGGGATATCTTCTTCTTTTGGCATCGTGAATGGATGGTGAGCAGAGACATATCGACCTTCTTCTTCTGAAAATTCAAATTGTGGCCAATCAGTTACCCATAAGAAATTGAATTTCGATTCATCAATTAGTCCTAATTCTTTTCCTAAACGTGTCCGGATAGCACCTAATGCAGCAGCGACGATTTCACTTTTATCTGCGCCAAACATCAGCAAGTCACCTGGTTTTGCATCTGTTGCTTTAATGATTGCTTCTGTTGCTTCTCCCATGAATTTAGCAATTGGACCTTTCAATCCGTCTTCTTCTACTTTCAGCCATGCAAGCCCCTTAGCTCCGAATTGTCCTACATATTGACCTAACTGATCCATGTCTTTTCGTGAGTAGCGATCTGCAGCGCCTTTAGCATTCAATGCTTTCACGACACCGCCGTTTTCAAGAGCCATTTGGAAGACTTTGAATTCTACTTCTTTGACTGTATCGCTTAGATCGATCAATTCCATGTCAAAACGTGTATCCGGTTTGTCGCTGCCGTAGCGAGCTATTGCTTCATCATAGGTCATACGAGGAAATGGCAATGTGACTTCGATACCGCGAACTTCTTTCATTACCTTCGCAATCAATCCCTCTGTGTAAGTTTGGATTTCTTCTGCTGTTAAGAACGTTGTTTCAATATCTACTTGCGTAAATTCAGGCTGACGGTCTCCACGTAAATCTTCATCGCGGAAACAACGAACGATTTGATAATAACGGTCGAATCCAGCATTCATCAGCAATTGTTTAAACAATTGAGGAGATTGCGGCAACGCATAGAAATGTCCAGCATGGACACGTGAAGGAACTAGGTAGTCTCTTGCGCCTTCTGGTGTAGATTTCCCTAGGTAAGGTGTTTCGATATCGAGAAAGTCATTATCATCTAAATAATGACGAATCGCTTTTGTTGTCGCATTTCTTAATTTGATGTTTTTAGTCATTTTTGGACGACGCAGATCCAAATAACGATATTTCAAACGTATTTCGTCACTGATTGCTTGATCATCTTCAATTTGAAATGGCGGGGTTTTTGCTTGATTCAAAATCACGATTTCACTTGCAATCACTTCGAATTCACCAGTGGCCATTTTAGGATTTACTGCATTTTCTCCGCGTCTTCTAACTTCCCCAGTCACTTCGATCACGTATTCACTGCGACATTTATCCGCGATTTCCCATGCTTCTTTGTTGATTTCAGGATTAAAGACGATTTGAACGATTCCTTCACGATCACGTAGGTCGATAAAGATTACTCCCCCAAGGTCTCGTCTTTTTTGTACCCATCCTTTTAATGTAACTGTTTGTTCTAATTGTTGTTCGGAAACTAATCCGCAATAGATCGTTCTTTGTGCCATTTATTTTTTTCCTCCTACTCGAATAAAGTCATTTCATCATAGACTTCATCAAAATGTTCATATATCTCTTCTAATGGAAAACTTTTTTCTTTTCGGCTTGCCATTGCTTTGACATTAATCGTTTGACTAGCAAGCTCATCTTCACCGATCACCAATACTAATTTGGCATTCGCTTTATCTGCTGTCTTAAATTGCGCTTTTGCTTTACGGTTCATGAAGTCGCGGTCAGCTGAAAAACCAAAGTTTCGAATCGCTTGGACCACTTTCAATGCTTCGATATTTGTTTCGTCTCCGAGTGCGACCACGTAAGCATCCAACTCATTAAATGCAGGGATAACTACTTCCTCTGCCTCCATAGTCAAGAGTAATCGCTCGATACCCATTGCAAATCCGAAGCCAGGTGTTGAAGGACCACCTAGTTCTTCCACTAGATTGTCATAACGTCCGCCTGCGCAAATCGTTGCTTGTGCCCCCATTTTTGGTGCGTCACTCATGATTTCAAAAATCGTATGTGTGTAATAATCTAGTCCGCGAACCATATTACTGTCGATTTCATAAGGAACAGCCAATGCATCCAGCATGGAAACAACGGTATCAAAATGTTTTTGAGCAGGCTCGCTTAGATAATCTAAGATAGATGGAGCTTCTGCCACAAATTTTTGATCTCGTTTGTCTTTACTGTCCAATACGCGTAATGGATTTTCATGAAGGCGGCGTTTAGAGTCTTCACTCAGCTCTGATTCAAAAGGTAAAAGATAGTCGATCAATGCTTGACGATAGGCTTGACGCGTTTCTTTATCACCTAATGAATTGATGACTAGCCGGATTTGCGTGATCCCCAACTGTTTGAAGAAATCAAGTGCCATCACCATGCTCTCCACATCAGTTGCAGGGTTTTCTGATCCAAATGCTTCTACTCCGATTTGATGGAATTGACGTAACCGTCCTTTTTGAGGGCGTTCGTAGCGAAACATTGGTCCCATATAAAAAGTTTTGAACGGTTTCGCATACTCTGGGCCGAACAATTTATGCTCAACAAAAGAACGAACGATTGGTGCTGTACCTTCTGGTCGAAGCGTCACATGGCGTTCCCCTTTGTCATAAAAATCATACATCTCTTTTGAAACGATATCCGTTGTATCCCCTACACTTCGGGATATCACTTCATAGTGTTCAAAAATCGGTGTACGCATTTCATTATACTGATAATCTCTGAATAATAAACGTGCTGTTTCTTCGACAAACTGCCATTTTTCTGATTCGCCTGGCAAAATATCATTTGTTCCTTTTGGTCTTTGGAAACTCATAGTTTTCTCTCCCTTTCTTAGCTATGTAAATAAAAAAATCACCCTTGTTCATCATGAACAAGGGTGAATGAAATTCATACACGGTACCACCTAATTTTGAAAGATTTCTCTTTCCTCTTACGAATAACGCTCGTACGCGGGACGGCTTTTCACTCGTCCATCTCCAGAGTGTCTTTAGGCTAATGAAACTTTAGATCATTTTCAGCCTAGATGATCCTCTCTTGTAAAGTTTCAAAAACTTACTCGCTCTTTCATTGACATTCGATATTACTTATAACCTACTAAAAACCAGTCTCAAAGTCAAGAGATATCTGACTATTTCCCCTCACAAAAACGTTTTAGTTCAGCTTTTTGGTATTTTGTTTTAGACTAGACAAAAAGGAGGAATCAGCTATGGCAGAAATAAGAATCGGACATTCACAAGTCTACGCAGAACAGCTTGGATTAGGAGCAAATGCCGTTGGAGGACATAATCTTTTTGACGGTTTGGAAGATGAGACAGGAAAACAAGTAGTTCGTACAGCTTTGAATAGCGGGATCAATTTGATCGATACCGCTTATGCTTACGGAAACGGCCGTTCCGAAGAACTGATTGGCGAGGTACTGAAGGAAAAAGAATATGATCGCTCACGTGTCGTCATCGCTACAAAAGCTGCTCATGTACCAAATAAAGGGCGAACATTTGATAATTCTCCTGAGTTTCTCAAACAATCGGTGGAAGATGCACTAAAACGTCTGCAAACTGATTACATCGACATTTTTTATATCCACTTTCCGGATGAAAGCACACCAAAAAATGAATCAGTTGCTACATTGCATGAATTAAAAGAAGCAGGAAAAATCCGAGCAGTCGGTGTGTCAAACTTCACGTTAGAACAATTGAAAGAAGCGAATGCAGATGGATATGTCGATGTAGTAGAAGATAAATACAGTTTGATCCATCGGCAGGCTGAAAAAGAATTATTCCCTTATCTTGAAAAAAACAAAATCAGTTTTGTTCCCTATTTTCCTCTTGCTTCCGGTTTGCTGACAGGAAAATATGAACTTGGTGAGGAAAAACAATTTGGTGAAGGAGATCATCGAAAAAGAAATCCAGATTTCCAAGGAGAACGTTTCAGAGAAATTTTAACCGCTGTCGATGTACTTCGCCCCATTGCTAAAAGATACCAAGCCACTCCTGCGCAACTTGTTTTAGCTTGGTACATGAAGAATCCACGAGTGTCTGTAGTTATACCTGGAGCTAAGCGTCCAGAGCAAGTATCTGACAATGTCCAAGCTTTAGATTTGCATTTATCCAATGAAGATTATCAAACCATTGATGAAGCATTTCGTGGATTTTGATCAATTGACCTTATCAATTTATAGTAATATGAAAAAAGGAAGATCAGCACTGTTTGATCTTCCTTTTTTCGATAAGTTTATGCTAATCTAATTCTTGTAAAGTAGCGCTCGGCTATTCGGATAAGTCGGAAACTGATTGAATGGAATCGTCCAATCTTGTTCAGGTACAGAGAACTCAAACTTATTTACTAGCTGATCGGAAAACACACGTAGACTATGAAGAGTGATCCATTCTCCTGCACAGCGATGCATTTGTCGAAAATCTCCCCCGCCTTGTGCAATCATCTCATATTCTTCTTTATAGGAAATATCTTTTGCTTTCCCTACATACCGTTTGATCATAAAGGAATCTGGCGCTTCAACTGTTCGTTCATCATGGTCTGTTCCATATAAATCTAAAATAACCCAACTGCCTTCTGGTATACGATAACCATCTACTTCTACTTCTTTCAGCGAAATCGCAGGTAGCATTGGGAAGAAAGGATAATAGCGTCTCATTTCTTGAATAAACGGATCTTGCAACGTCGAAAAGTCATTTTTTAATTGCTGATACAAATCTGGTCTACTGAAAAGTGCATGTCCCATCAATGCCGCCCACACAGTTAGAGCAACCGTTGGACGGATGATGTTCAATAATTCAACAGCTGCCACTTCCAGAGGTAAAAGCTGACCATCTAAATCTGTGGCATTGGCAAAAGCATATAATGCCACATTTTCTTTTCCAGCCACAGGATTTTGTCGAGCTTCTTCAATCAAGCCTTGCGCCCATTTTTCTGATTTTTTGCGATTTTCGACACCTTTTATGTGATCAATCGGAGAAGTAAACGTTCCGCTGATCATAGAGATTTGATATTCTGCTAATTTTTCGACCTCATCTTTAGAAATCGCTGATAAATTGATACCTGCCCACTCGCAAATAGATGTAAAGAAAACCATCTTACTTAAATCAAATAGTTCAAATTGACCATGCTGTGCTTCAAGTGCTTGTGTCAGATTCTTATCTAAGATACGATGATAATCTTCCATTCTTTCCGGTGTCATTAGATCCATAAAAATATTTTTCCGATGGTGATGAGCAGCTCCATCCAAAGTCTGTACTCCACCTTGACCAAAAAGTGTCTTCAATACTAATTTTGGCATAGCACCTTTTCGTTTGAAATTCCTTGGATCATAAAATACTTTTGCTGCTGATGATCCGTAGATCGTGATAGCTTCTTTATTGAAAATCTTTGCTTTGACGACGGGAGCGTCCGCTTCATGGCGTAACTCCTCCAACATGTTGTATCCTTTTTGATACAATTTTTTTAAATCTGTGATTTTGATATCTACTACTGGTACTTCTTTCATCTTCAGCAACCTCCTATAAAAAATAACTTGTATAATTTAAGCTTAACTTTTTTTCCGACTGCTGACAAAAGAAGCGCTTTTTGCAGACAAAAAAGCCACTTAAGTTAGAGTTTTTCAGTCTAACTTAAGCGACGTGTTTCATAGTTTTTACTAGTGAAAACCAGATTACTTTATTTGTTTTTAGAATCAATAATGATCGTTACAGGTCCATCATTGACGAGAGAAACCGACATATCTGCTCCGAATTGTCCGGTAGCGACTGTGATGCCGCGAATTCTGATTCCTTCATTGAATGATTCGTATAAAGGAATAGCTGTTTCTGGTCGTGCGGCTTCCACAAAGCTTGGTCGATTTCCTTTTTTCGTATCCGCAAACAGTGTGAATTGAGAGATACTTAAAATTTGTCCTCCCACATCTTCTACACTAATATTCATTTTTCCTTGTTCATCTTCAAAAATACGCATTTGTGCAATTTTTTTTACCAGATAGTCCACATCTTTTTGCGTATCGGTTTCATGAATGCCTAATAAAACAAGTAGGCCGTAGCCAATTTTTCCAATTTCTTGCTGATCGACTGACACAGCAGCTTTACTTACCCGTTGAACAACTGCTCTCATATCTGTCCTCCTATCCATTCGTCCGGCGTACACTGTAGACATCAGGTACTGCTTTGATTTTATCCACGATACTCTTTAGGTGGGATAAATTCTGGATACCAACCGTCAAATGGATCGTCGCCATTTTATCTTTATTCGTCCGTGCTTCAACGCTGTTGAGATTTTTCGTTAGCGCATTGACTGTTTGAAGTACATCATTCAATAAGCCTGAACGATTATAGCCGTAAATTTCCAAATCTGCATCATACTCTTTTCGTGTATTCGATGTATCTTCCCATTCGACTTCAATCAAACGTTCTGCTACATTTGGTTTGTCAGGCTGAACATTCGGACAATCTCGACGATGAATGGATATCCCTCTGCCTTTAGTGATATAACCAACGATATCATCACCAGGAATCGGATTACAGCAGCGACTGATACGAATTAGTAAGTTTTCTACCCCTTGAATGACAACGCCACCTTCATGACGTACTTTCATTTTGTCAGGTTCTTTTTTCGGCTGATTCATGATTTCTTCTGCTTCTTGCTTTTGCTGCTCGATTTTTTGTTCTTTACGTTCTTTTTCAGTCAGACGATTGGCCATCGTCAAGGGGCTAACTTCTCCATACCCTACAGCTGCATAGAGATCATCTTCTGTTTGATAATTAAAACGATCGAGTGCTTCTTGCAGTTTGTTCTTCGTCAAAATATCTTTAGGCGTAAATCCTAGATCTGTAATACATTTGACCACGGATTCGTGGCCTTTGATCACATTTTCTTCTCGATCTTGGGCTTTGAAGAAACGTTTGATCTTATTTCTTGCTTTGCTAGTAGCAACTAATTTCAACCAGTCGCGACTTGGGCCAAATGAATTTGGAGAAGTCATGATCTCAATGATATCGCCGTTTTTCAATTTGTAATCAAGCTGCACCATTTTGCCATTTACTTTTGCACCAGTGGTTTTGTTACCGATATCTGTATGGATACTGTATGCAAAGTCCAATGGTCCGGATCCTTTTGGTAACTCAGTAACGTCTCCCTTTGGTGTGAAGACGTAGACTTTATCACTAAAGATATCTCCTTTTACGCCTTCCATAAATTCAGAAGCATCATAGCTTTCGTCTTGAAGTTCGAGTATCTCATGGAACCAGCTTAATTGTTTCGTCATACCATCTGGTTCTACTTTTTCATTTTTTCCTTCTTTATAGGCCCAGTGTGCAGCAACCCCGAATTCAGCGATTTCATGCATTTCCTGTGTTCGGATTTGAATTTCTACCGGATTTCCTGCCGGACCGATCACGGTAGTATGCAAAGATTGGTACATATTAGCTTTTGGCATGGCAATATAATCCTTAAATCTGCCGGGCATTGGTTTCCATTTTGTGTGGATTGCTCCTAATACAGCATAACAATCCTTGATTGAATCTACGATCACTCGAATAGCTAGCAAGTCATAAATTTCGTTGAACTGCTTTTTCTGATCTTTCATTTTACGATAGATTGAATAAATGTGTTTTGGCCGTCCATAGATTTCTGCAAAAATCCCCAGCTCTTCTGTTGCTATTCGAATATCTTCAACAGTACCACTTACGTATTTTTCACGTTCTTCTCTCTTCGTCTGCATCAAGTGGACGATACGGTAATACTGTTTTGGATTTAGATAACGAAGTGCTGTATCTTCTAATTCCCATTTGATCCGGCTGATCCCTAGACGATGTGCAAGAGGCGCATAGATTTCTAAAGTTTCCTGAGCGATCCTTCTTTGCTTATCTTCTCGCAGGTGCTTCAACGTACGCATGTTATGTAGTCTATCAGCTAATTTGACCATGATAACTCGTAAATCTTGAGCCATTGCTAGCAGCATCTTTCGGTGGTTTTCTGCTAGCTGCTCTTCGTGGGATTTATATTTTATTTTCCCTAATTTGGTTACGCCGTCCACTAACATAGCAACGTCATCGCCAAATTCTTCTCTCAGATCTTCTAAAGTGATTTCTGTATCTTCAACAACATCATGTAAGAAGCCTGTAGCCACTGTATGGGGATCCATTTTTAAATCTGCTAATATACCTGCGACTTGGATAGGATGAATAATGTAGGGTTCGCCTGATTTTCTAAACTGTCCGTCATGTGCAGCAGTCGCGTATTCGCATGCTTTCTCAACAAATGCTACATGTTCGGGACCCATGTATTGACTAACGAGCTTTATGACACCGGGTCCCGTTAAAATTTCTTCTTTTGTCACAGGAATCGATCCCCCTTTCTTTTTTCGGTAAAACGGGAATCGGGACAAATATCTGTTTGATAATTGTCCCAAAATCCGTGCAGTTATACGTTTTTTTACGGAAATGTTCGCTTTTTAAAAGCTTTTTCAAACGATTTTTCGTATCCATTGTATAAATAATTGTTTCTATTATACAAATTGTTGACTATTTTTTCAATTCTTTCCGTCGATACTCTTTTATTAATGAAGAACGTTAGCTGAAAGAAGGATTCATTAATTCCCATTGATAGCTAGCAGCACTTAATAAATAAAGAGGTGCTGTTTCTGTACGAAGGATTCTTGGTCCTAATCCACAAAGTATCCCTTTGTGTTCTACAAAATAATCGACTTCATCGCGGGATAATCCACCTTCTGGTCCAAAGACAGCTAAGATTCGACTATCTGGTTTTGTTTCACTAAGAATTTTGGCTGCATTTGATTTTTCGCCTTGCTTTGCTGATTCCTCATAAGCAACCAAGACCACGTCATAATCATCTAGCCGCTCAAATAAATCTTGTTTCGTTTCCAATAACTCTACTGATGGCACGATCTGCCGATGGGATTGTTCCGCTGCCTCTTGAGCAATCTTTTCAAGCCGTTGTTGTCGTTTCATACGTTTTTTTGCATCCCATTTAACGACAGAGGCTGATGCCGGGAAACCAAGAAAAGCTTGCGCTCCTAATTCAGTGGATTTCTGAACGATCCAATCCAGCTTTTCCCCTTTAGGATAGCCACTCGCTATGGTAATCGAACTTGGCAGTTCCTTTTGATTTTCTTCTTTTTTAATTTCTTTCAGATAAACAGCCTCTTCAGTAATCTCCGTGATTTCTGCAACAATGGCTATTTGATCATTGAATGCCAAAAAAACTTCATCCTCGGGTTCCATCCTCATAACCCGTACAATGTGGTGATAGTTTTCCCCTTCTAAAACAAAATAGTCTTTTGATTCATATGATTCTTTTAAAAAATACCGCTGCATCTATTCCACCTCTGGTTTTTTCAAAATAATTGCATACCAGTCTTTTTGCTGGAAAATTTGATCCACGATAAACCCTTGTTCTAACATGGCATCCAGAACTATTTGCTTCTTCTCTTCAATGATTCCTGAAACGATCAGCGTGCCTGTTTGCTTCAGTAAACGCCAAGCATCTGGGATCATCAATAAGATGATATCTGCTAAAATGTTCGCAACGATTACATCACTTTCAATCTCGATTCCTGTCAAAAGATCGTTAGCTGATACATGGACATCTTTGGCTATTTCATTCATATCCATATTTTCTTTCGCCGAACGAACGGCTACTTCGTCTAAATCAAAGGCATAGACATCTTTTGCACCAAGATATTTTGCTGCAATACTTAGCACGCCCGACCCAGTTCCCACATCTAGCAATGTTTCACCACCACGCAAGACTGTTTCTAGTGCTGTCAATGTCAAGGAAGTCGTGGGATGAGTGCCTGTGCCAAATGCCATACCAGGATCTAGTGTGATAATTTTTTCTAGAGGATCTTCTGTCTGGTAGTTTTCCCAGCTTGGCGCAACCGTCAGCATTCGCGTAATACGCACCGGATGATAGTATTTCTTCCAGGCTGTTGCCCAGTTGCTTTCCTCTACTTCACTAACTGTTACTTTATTTTTTCCAATAGCTAGACCAAACTCAGGTAATTGTGTGATACGATCTTTGATAAAAGGCAAGATTTCCGGTAAGAAAGTCGTTTCCGGAAAATAAGCCATGACTAGTGCGCCTTCTTTCAGCGATGTAAAATCATTTTTATCTAAAATCTCACCATATTGATCCGACTGAAAATGTTCAACATCTAAAGAATCTTCAATCGCGACACCACTCGCCCCTGCCTCCATCAAAATATTAGCAACTGCTTCGACTGCTTCACTTTCAGTTTCTACTTTTACTTCATTCCATTTCATATCTGTCACTCCTTAATAACTTGGGTACGGTAAATAAGTATCTGCTTCATTTTGCTGTTTTACTTCTACTAATTCTGCTAGTTGCTGATTATCCCAGTGAAGCTCGAATACAGCTTCGTCATCGTCTTCATCCAAAAAATCAAGCAAATCGCTTTGCCCTTGAGCTAATACTTCATTTAGATATTCCACTAAAGAATCAGCTACTGATTTTGCCAACCCTTTTTTTCCTTCATAAGGGATTACTGCTAGATAATTGCGTTCATCAAAAACAGATTTCTGAGGATTAAAAAGAAGTACGCCGTCTTCAAATTCGATAATTGGTTCTTGCGAAACGATCCCTTCTGCATCATCAATCTCAAATTGTGCTTTATTTTCTGCAAACAAGCGAACAACGATCTCGATCGTATGATTTTTTGTATCCCAATCTAAAGCTACATCATAGTCTGTCACTTGTTTTTCAATTATTTCATCTAAATATGTTAATAGATCCTTCTTTTTCATTTTCTTTCCTCCAACCCCAATCTTTCTCGATTTGGTTTTTTCTTTGTAAAGAGATATAAGGATTTCCCGACACAACAAAACGCAACGGCTTTTCTGTCCATACACCTTTGTTTGGGATACCGATTCTAGGCAAAGCATTGATCTTTTTTGGTGTCTTTTTTTTCTCAAAAACTAAGCGTAACGAACTATCTGCTATAGACTGACCATAAAGTTCTTGAGGAATTGCTAATGCTTCCACTAATTTTCCCGGACCGTTGCTGATATCTGGACCAGTTTTTCCGCCACGATTTTTACTCATTTGATCAATCATTGCGGCGGGTTCGATTGCACGTATCATTACTCCTTGAGGAATCCCTTCTGGCTGAGTAATGATGTTCAAAATCCGATGAGTATGCATCGTGTAAAGGTAGATCGTACCTGGTTTTTCATACATTGCCCGCACACGCGGTGTTCTTCTTAAACCATAGCTATGGGCGGCCTCGTCTTCTGGACCTAGGTATGCTTCCGCGTCTACAATATATCCAGCTAATCTTCCTTCTGGTGTGTCATGCTCCAAATACATCCCCAATAAATCCCGTGCCACTTCTGGCGTCGTTTTATTCCAAAAAAATTCATCTATCTTTTGTTTATCCGTCATTTTTCTCACCTACTTTATCATACACAATATTAGTTGGATAAGCTATGAAAACAAAACAACAGAAGGCTGTTCTTTCTAGGCATCTTGCTAAATATGATATAATTAAGGGACGTAAAAACAAGAAGGAGGAAAATCCTATGCAACAGCCATTGGCTTATCGCATGAGACCTCGAACGATCGATGAAGTCGTTGGTCAGCAGCATCTAGTCGGGGAAGGAAAAATCATACGCCGCATGGTCGATGCTCGCATGCTCTCTTCCATGATTCTATATGGACCTCCTGGTACTGGAAAAACGAGTATCGCAAGTGCGATCGCCGGCTCTACTAATTATGCATTTCGCATGCTAAACGCCGCTATAGATTCAAAAAAGGATCTACAAGTTGTAGCGGAAGAAGCAAAAATGAGTGGTACAGTGATCCTCTTATTGGATGAAGTACACCGATTAGATAAAACAAAACAGGATTTTCTGCTTCCTCATTTAGAAAGTGGCCGAATCATCTTGATCGGAGCGACTACTGAGAATCCTTATATTACCATCAATCCAGCGATCCGCAGCCGTACACAGATCTTTGAAGTCAAACCATTAACAGAACAAGACATCCAGTTGGCAGTCGAACATGCTTTAAGGGATAAAGAACGCGGCCTTGGACAACAAGCAATCCAGTTAGACGAAGATGCTCTTCTTCACCTTTCGCGTGCAACGAACGGCGATTTGCGGAGTGCATTGAATGGGCTGGAACTGGCTACACTATCGACTCCTTCAGATAAAGAAGGAAGGATTCATCTTACACTGTCGATCATTGAAGAATGTGTCCAAAGAAAAGCTCTTACCCATGACAAAAATGGAGATGCTCATTATGACGTTATTTCGGCTTTTCAAAAATCGATTCGTGGAAGTGATGTGGATGCTGCACTTCATTATCTCGCCCGTTTAGTTGAGGCAGGTGATCTGGCAAGTATTTGCCGGCGTCTGATGGTTATCGGTTATGAAGATATAGGTTTAGGTAATCCTGCTGCTGCGGCTCGTACAGTGAACGCTGTATTAGCTGCTGAAAAATTGGGATTGCCTGAGGCACGTATCCCACTAGCAGACGTCGTCGTCGATCTTTGCTTGTCGCCAAAATCCAATTCTGCCTACATGGCATTAGATGCAGCACTTGCTGATATTCGAGAGGGCAAAGCTGGAGATGTTCCTGATCATTTGAGAGATAGCCATTACAAAGGTGCGAAATCACTCAACCGTGGCGTGGGTTATCAGTATCCTCATCATTTTGATCAGGCTTGGGTCAATCAGCAATATTTACCAGATAAACTGAAGAATGCTCAGTATTATCAGCCAAAAGATACAGGGAAATATGAACAGGCTCTGGGTCAACAGTATTACCGTATAAAAGAGTGGAAAAAGCATCCTCCAAAAAACTAGACAAGAAAACGGTTCTGTTTCTGCGAGCTCTCTCATTGCTCTTTTTAAATTCATATGCTACTATAGAGGTGGGAAATCTGTGATGTTCGAATTGTCCTCTTTGTGTGTTGACCGAACATTTTTATTGATATCTTGGGACCCGTCTTGTGTCACTGCTGGTAACATGCCTTATCATTTGGTAGTTCGAAGCTACGACCATGGGACCCACCTGCTTGAATTCGCGGGATCAATACTACAGGACAAACAACGGCATTAACGGAGATTACCATCTTTTAAAGAATAAAGCAATTTGCTCTTGGCAAATTGCTTTTTCTATTTGTTGCTTATTTTGGAGGATTTGTTCATGATTAGGATTTTAATGATTATCGCCACTTTAGTATTATTATTCGTTAGCTATTATTTATTTAATAAACAGGATATCTTTTTTGTATTGATCAACAAAAATGATAAAAATCAAGGATTCCTACAATTTTACGGAGCTGCATATGCTGTTTTAGGCGTAATGGGTATTTTAACAGCTTTTTTCAATCAACGCTTTATTGCCTTGGTCTTTTTACTGATCGTAATTATTGTTTCTGCCACCTTCAGTATCCGATTTGCAAAAAAAATTGCTGAACCAAAGCAGTAAATAATTCTCTTTTTCCCTAAAGTGTTCTACAATAAAAGAGTACAATACGATTGACTTGAGGAGTGAATGCTTATGTTACAACAATACAAAAAAATCATGGTTGCCGTAGATGGTTCTGATGAAGCTGAATTAGCTTTTAAAAAGGCGGTCAATGTAGCTATCCGAAATAACGGAGAACTTCTATTAGCACATGTCATTGACACACGTTCTTTCCAAACCGTTTCATCCTTTGATGGAATGCTTGCAGAACAAGCTACTGAAATGGCAAAGCAAACATTGGCAGATTATGAAAGCAATGCGAAGAAAGCTGGCTTGAATAATGTAACCTCTGTCGTAGAATATGGCTCACCAAAACAAATTATTGCCAGAGAAATCCCAGAAGATAATCAAGTAGATTTGATTATGTTAGGAGCCACAGGATTGAATGCTGTAGAACGTTTATTTATTGGTTCTGTTTCTGAATATGTTATTAGAAACGCAGCTTGCGATGTGCTTGTTGTCCGAACTGATTTAGAAAACCAATTGCCAGCTAAAGACCACACCAAAGCTTAACACGTAGACGACCTGCCAACTATCGGCAGGTTTTTTTGCACAAAAAACCGTGATAAAAACAAAAGACGCGGCAAGCACTCATCGGTCTTTATAATGTTTAAAATAAAGGGAAAACAGTCAATGAGTTCAAGTAAAATAAAAAAAAGTGAACACCAGGGCGATTAGTCGCCCTGGTGTGGTTTAAAACGACCTAAGCATGCCAAAGCTTATTGGTTCGTCAATGTGGAAGTTTCCGATGAATCTGATACGAAAAAATATGAAGTATCGATGGCGGATACCGATTTTATCGCCAAACTAAAATTTTATTTCGGGTTCGGGTACCGCGAGAAGGCAAGTGCTACATTCGGTAAATCATTCAAGAATTGATGAAAGGCTACCGCTTGCCATTGCAACCACAACGATACTCCTGAACGCGATGTTGGTGAGATTTCCAAAGAGAAGAGCAGTTTAATGCAACGGTATTAAGCAAATGGCAAAAGGAAGTCATGTAGACAAAGTTTTTTATCAAACACCATATGATTTCGCCTGAACGCTGGTTTAGCTCAGAATACAATGATGTGGTCCACGAGACATTACCCTCAGTCAGATAAAAAAAGCTCTCTGACAGAATTACACATCGATAAATATTAAGTAAATGTCAGCGCTAGTTGAACTTTCTGACACTTTCAGGTACACTGGAAAAGACAACTACACGAAGGAGGGAAAATACTATGATGCGCATGACTAAAATAACAAGTAATGAAAATTACCAACGATACCATATCGCATTTAGCCATGCAATTGGTTTTACAGTTGCTGTTGACGGGACAAGTTTGTCCAAAACAGTTGAATTCACGTAAAATCAATGGCCATCTCAAGGTATTTTTCTCATGATAATCTGAGTTTAAATAACACAGGCCATGGATAACCATGGCCTTTTTGAGTGGTCTCAAGGAGAGAGATCATGATCATACAAGCAATTTCTATTAAAAAAACAATCGGCGGGAATCCATTATTTGAGGATTTATCCTGTCAAATTGAAGCTGGTGAAAAAATTGCCTTAGTCGGTATCAACGGAACTGGCAAATCAACCTTTTTACAAATCTTGACCGGCAGAGAAGGTGTCGACAGCGGTGTTATCAGTCGCAAAAAAGGCTTAAAGATCGGGACGGTCGAACAAGAACTTACAGTTTCCGAAGCGACCGTCAACCACTACTTGCTCCATTCTGCCGCTGAGATACAGGACCTCAAACAGCAAATGAGTCGCTACGAAGCATTGATGACAGAACCAGATACAAACTTAGAGAAGTGTCTGGCCCGTTACGGTGAGCTGCAGCATCGCTTTGAAGAACTAGGCGGTTACGTATTAGAAGACCGGATTGCAGCGATCTTGCAAGGCTTAGGGATTCCACACCGTCAGGAAGCACGGTTAACAGAACTTAGCGGAGGCGAACGAGTTAAAGTCGCTTTAGCCAAAATTTTAGCAGCCGATGCCGATTTACTTTTACTCGATGAACCGACCAATCATTTAGATCTTAACAGTATTCGCTGGTTGGAAAACTATTTACAGAATACAAAAAAATCGGTTCTGGTCGTTTCTCATGATCGGCAATTTCTCGATCAAGTCACCACAAAAACATGGGAACTGGAAGAAGGTGCATTGATTGAGTATCCCGGAAACTACAGCCGTTTTCGAGTCTTGAAAGAAGCTCGCTTGGCTGAGCTGACAAAAAATTACGAACTGCAGCAAAAAGAAGTCCAGCGGTTGAAAGTCATGATTCGTCGTTTTCGTCAGTGGGCACATGAAGGAGACAATGAGTCCTTCTTCAAAAAAGCCAAAGAACTGGAACGCCGCCTGGCGAAACTGACACTCGTCAAACCGCCACCTCCCCCGAAAAATCGGCTGCAAAGCTTGTCTAATGGTGGAAAATCTGGCAAAGAAGTTTTCATCATTCAAAACTTGCACCAGCAGTACGCTGATCAAGTACTATTCAAAGACAGCAGTTTTGCAGTCTATCGTGGAGATCATTTAGCCATCATCGGCGACAATGGTGCAGGAAAATCAACCTTACTCAAATTATTACTCGGTGAGGAAAAGCCTTACGGTGGCACCATCAAATTAGGTAGTAGCTTGCAAATCGGTTATTTGCCGCAGCAGCTGCAGTTTGCCGATCCCGATAGCCGTTTGCTGGCTTACGCCATCACATTGACTGGAAACGAAGAAGTCGCTCGACGGCAATTAGCCAAAAGTGGCTTTTATCAAAGCGATGTGGGTAAACGGATCAAAGATTTATCCGGTGGTGAAAAAATCCGTTTGGCGTTGCTGAAACTCTTTTTAGAAAAAATCAACGTCCTGATTTTGGATGAACCAACCAATCACCTCGACAGCTATGCTCGAGAAGAAATTGAAGAAATGCTGCAAGACTATCAAGGAACGCTCCTAGCAGTCAGCCATGACCGCTACTTTTTGCAGCAACACTTCCAAGAAGCACTCGTTATTGATCAGGAGCAGATCAGCCGCCAGCCGCTCGGCCAACTGATTGACTAGGACGTTTTTTCGCAACAAAAAACTTGATTTTCATACCTGTGCTTTCACGATTCAGGCAAAGTACAGGTGGAAAATCAAGTTTTTATTATTCGATCAATGAATGTTTCGGATCGGTTTTCTAGCTAAACATAAAGCGAAGAATAAAGTCGACAGCCCACGAGGCTGATCTAAAAATGTTTTTTCTTTTTACATATGTAATGTCCCTTATAAAGATGAATGAAAATAAAATATTGGGATTTTCCTGAAAATCAATAAATAAAATGCCAGTCTTTTCCCTTTTGACCACTTTTCCAAGCAAAATTCCCTAAGAAGATCCTGTAAAAAAGAAGGGAAATTGAAGTTAAATTACCATTTTGCGGTCTTCTCCGCAAAAAAAACACATGCAAGAATTCCCTCTTGCATGCGTTTCATCTTTTATCCTAACGAATGCTTTGGCTTAGCCGCGCAGACGCTCCACATCACGGGCAATCATTAGTTCCTCATCTGTTGGGATCACTAATACTCTTACTTTTGATTCTTTTGTAGAGATATCTACTTCTTCACCACGCAATTCATTCAACGCTGGATCGATTTCACAACCAAACCAAGACATACCTTTGATGATTTCACTACGTACATGTCCGTCATTCTCGCCGATACCAGCAGTAAAGACAATTGCATCAACACCATTCATCGTTGTCACATAACCGCCGATGTATTTTCGGATGCGGTCCACGAAAATGTCATAAGCTAAACGAATATGTTCTTTTTCATAGTTCTTTTCAAGATCACGCATATCACTAGACAATCCTGTTAGGCCTAGCAGACCAGATTTCTTGTTCAAAACATTGATCATTTCATCAATATCAATCTCTAATTTTTCCATTAAATATGGGAGAACAGCTGGATCGATATCACCTGAACGTGTACCCATTGTCACCCCAGCTAATGGTGTGAATCCCATAGAAGTATCCATGGATTTACCTCCATCGACTGCTGTGATCGATACACCATTTCCTAAGTGGCAAGTGATGATTTTTAGTTCTTCGATCGGTTTGTTCAATAATTTTGCCGCACGTTCCGACACATAACGATGACTTGTGCCATGGAAGCCATATTTTCTTACTTTGAAATCTTCATAATAAGACACCGGTAAGCTATATAAATAATTTTGCTTTGGCATTGTTGAGTGGAAAGATGTATCGAATACAGCCACACTCAAAATGTCAGGTAAAATCTTTTTAAACGCTTTGATCCCCATTAAGTTTGCAGGATTATGCAAAGGAGCAAATTCTGCTAATTCAGCAATGCGGTCCATTACTTTCTCATCGATCACTACTGAATCCCCATAAGTTTCTCCTCCGTGAACAACACGGTGCCCTACTCCGGTGATTTCATCATAAGAGCTTAAAATTTGCAGTTCAATCAACTGATCTAACAGCATTTTTACTGCTACTTCGTGGTTTTCGATATCCATGATTTGTTCGAATTTTTGATTATCGCCGTACTTGATGGTAAAAATAGAATCTTGTAAACCGATACGTTCGACGATCCCTTTCGCAACTACGGTTTCTTCTGGCATTTGATATAATTGCCATTTCAAACTTGAACTCCCAGCATTGATTGCAATTGTTTTAGACATATGACTCTCCTTCTCGTTGAATGATTACAGAGCAGATGATTTCCAGTTTTTAAACTCGTTGAAAAATTCCGTCACCTTCTCTGGTTCTTTTAATGAAGCAAGTTTCACAAGCAAGACTTCTTTTACTTGTTGTGCTTGTGGTCCTTTTTTCTGTAAGATCAAAATACTTTTTTGCGATTGTTTATTACGGAACAATTCATCTGGCAATTGAATCATTCCTTGAAGATAACCTTCTTCTTTAAACCATTTTTTGATTTCTTCACTTTGATCCGTTTCTAAAAATCCACTCGGCATCAAAAACAAACCAAAACCATCCGGCTTCACATATTTCATTGATTGCTCTAGCAATAAATGATGTGCATAACTATGGCCTTCTTCGGTACTTGTTAAAAACTCTTTTGCTTTTTCGTCATTCGGATAATAACCGATTGGCAAATCGCTGATTGCAAAATCGACAGGATCTATTAATAATTCCTGCAACCCGTCTTGATGAAAGTATTGAACATTTGCTTGTGTCAAATCACTTGTAGAAGCTGCGACAGCCAACAATGTATCATCAATATCCACACCAATTCCTTCTGTTTGGTACCCCGCATTCGATAGGTTTAAAAGAACTGTTAATAACAAGTTGCCCATTCCTGCCGCAATATCCAGAATCTTAACCGGTGCTTTTTTATTTGTGTATAGTTGTTCAATAAGAAAAACAAATAAAAAACCGATACTATCAGGAGTGAGTTGATGGTTCGCCTGCAAATGTTCTGTCTGGCTGCCCTTCAATAAAAGTAATTGAGACAGTCTGCGCCATTCTTCTGGCTCGAAAGAAAGTTTCTTCAACTCTTCATAAAGAGCTGTGATCCGTTGCGTTGTCTCTTTTGTCGGCACTCCATCCACCACACGTACTTGATAATCATCTATTAAATTTTCTGCATTTTCGACATAGGCTTCTAAAAAGGAAGTTCCCAATGCATTCTGTAAAAGCTGAATAGCTTCCAGGTTTTGATTAAACCCTTGTTCCATTTTTTCTGGTAACATGGTGCACCTCATTTCTAGATATATTATAACAATTTTTTCACCTGTTTAATTCTATCGAACAATTGACAAAATTTCAATCGTTTTCACTGTTTTTTATTTGTGAAACGGCAAACATTTTTTTATTAAAAACAGTGTTATAACAGAAAAGAGGGCGTTTTCACGAACATTCCATCATTCTGTACTAGTATCTGTATCATTTTTTACTTCTTCTGTGAACCGAAAGATAAACGGTGAGACTTCCACCTCTAAGAATAGGGACTGTTGTACCCACTGATATGTTACAGATCCAGTTGTGTAGTAAAAAACTCCTTCCGAACTTTCGGCAAGCGTAGACTGTTCCGATAAAGCCATCTGCTTCATTATTTTTGCTATATAATAATTTTTGATTCGTATATTAAGATCCATTGACAAACGGTAGCTTTCTAATGCTGCCATCAATAAAAACGTACATAAAAGAAATAAAAGCAAGACAGAAAATAAAATAGAGCCCTTATAACATTTTCTACTGATCGTTTTTTGTCCATATGGCATATCCATCTTCTCCATTTTCAAAGTGTACATAAAAAGAAATTGTGTGTTCTTTTTCCAATAATTGAAGCTCAGTGATACTTGTTAACATAGGTTGATGTCCGCCGGAAGTTCTTCTTTTACGTATCATTGCCTGATATCTTTCGATGATATACTGTTTATCCTCGATCGTGTAGTGCAGTTGCTGATTTTTCACAGAGACATTGTGACTGCTCTTGAGTTCTTCTTCTAATTGTGCTAAAAATATTAGCCACTCTTTTTGATCTTTACGCTGCAAAAATTCACTTACTTGGATGGTTTGCTGAATCAAAAGATTGAATGTGAGCAATAGACTGCTCAATATCATCAGTCCAATTAGACATTCAATCAGCGTAAATGCTGGAATTACTTGTTTTTTCAATACTGATCGCTTCTTTCTCCATATTGACAAACACTTTTTCGATTACTCCATTATTATCGACAATTTGGATATCGTATGGGATCATTTCTTCCCTTCGCTCTGGTCTTTTGTGATACATCCGCTGCGTCTTGATATCTTCATAAATCATTCGAATAAATAGCAGTTCCTCCCCACTTTTCTTTTCTGCCTGAAGCAAAAACAGCTGGCCAAAGCTCACTAAGTAGACACAGACAGAAGCGATCATAAGCGCTGTAAGGGACTCCAACAAAACAAATCCTGTTTTATTCAATTCTTTTTGTATAGCGACCACTCCCTATCTGGAATTGATACGTAATCGTCCGCTCTTTTTCTTCCCAATAAAATTGATAAGCTTTTAGTGAACTTTCATTCCCGGTTCTAGCAGCAAAAGTAATAGAAGCATGGCGTTTCAAGGTAATCTCATCAGGAATATCTAATACTTCCCAATTTATTTTATCTGGATTCGGAACATGAAAAATGATTTGATTCTCTTCACTATTCCAATAAAAGCCTGTTTGGATCTGATTCACAATAGCGATTTTTTGCGTAGAATAGATTCGTTTTTCAAATTGGCCGAAAAATTGATAGACTGCCAATTCATTCTTCCATGCAGAAAATGCGAGAACTGGAAAAGAAAGGATCGTTGTAAGTAATAAAATCAGTAAGAGTGATTCAAACAACGTATATCCTGATGCTAAAACCTTACCTTCAAGGCCGCTGATAGATTTCTGCATGTTCTCGTTTGATATAGCCTTCATTCAACAATTCCTCCACAGTAGGAACTCTTCCATTATTTTGAAGCGCATAGAGCTCTTTTTGTGTGTCTACCAACTGGATGATCGCTTCACGACTTTCTTGGTCTACATGATTCCTATAACGCGACAAATTAGGGACGAACAACAACACTAATACACTGATGATCAGTAAGACGATTAGCATTTCAATGAAATATAGTTAATATACTTATATCATCTCGATATGTTTTTCTGATACAATAAAAGAAAAATAAAAGAGGGATTATATGAAAAAGTTAGCAGTTGGTTTGTTATTATCAATTCTATTCTTGGGCGCTTGCGGTAGTACTTCTTCAACAGAGGATTCAAGAAGCTATAGCGAATCAAATTCAGAGGTCAAAGATACAAGTGACGAAGAAAAATCTGAAGCTTCAATTATCGTTGAAAAGGTTTTGAAAGAACACTATATGATCGATAATTTTGAAGTTAACTTCACCGACGATTCGTTTAAAGTATATCGAATGCCTGATGATAAAAATACCGAAACAGGCGAAGAATATAAGAATGTTTATAGCGCAATAGGTAACTTCACATATCAGGATAAAATTTATAATTTTGACATGGTTTACTCATTTACAGATAAAGATAGCTACAAAGTATTATATTTCAACACACCGTTGGACGAATCAAAAAATACAATCGACACACCACTTGAGAGCGATCAATAGTTTTGCCTAAGGAGTGATCAACATGCAAATACCGCTAGCAGATAAACGGACGTATGCACTAGAAAGATACTACTACGAGTTCATTCAACGAATGGGACCAGCGCACTTTCTTTATGAGCAATTCGTACAAACTATGGAGAATTTCGGGAAACCTTACTTTACCGTTCCCTCAAGCTACAGTGGCTATCCAGAGGAAATAGCGTTTGTCTTCAAAATCGAAGGCGAAAACTATATTTTTGATCATGTTCGGACACAAGACAAAATATTGCGTAAGTATGATCCAAGCATTAATTATAAGCCCGGTGGAAATTAGAGCAACAAAAAAAGCCCTCCTACTCGATTGAGTAAGAGGGTTTTTGATTACTTAAATGTGCCCCACGCTGCTTTTCCAACCGGCCGAACAGGGATATAACGTTTGTCCTTTGTGTAGATCCACGTATATCCTTCTGATACTTTCAAAAAAATCTGTAAAGTGCTCTTTTTTTTGATATAATGAAGAACGAATAATGCATATTTAAATGAATAGTTAGGGTGATTAAAATGTACTTTTTAGTTTTTTTATTACATGGATTGATTTTTAATATACCATCATTGCTCCCCATTACTTTTGCAGTGAGTGCTATGTTCTTCTTTATTACTTACAAAAAGATGAAGAAACATGTTTCAAAAATGAGTAGTAGATTTCTAATACTTATGTGTTACGCACTTCCTTTTTCATGGCGAAATTTATTTGGAGGTGATTATGGTTCCTTACCAATTTCATGGTTTTATCTCTTTGGTTTTATGTTTATAATTAGCTTATTCTTTTCAAAACATGATTGGAACTTCTCGAAAAGATTATTTCCTATTTTTATTACTGCCTTTCTATCTTTGATTTACTCATTTTTACCTTTAGTAATATCAAACTGGTCCTACAGATCACAGGCTGTAAGTCAATTTATCGTAATATTATTTAATTTTATAATGGTTATAGGGGCTTTATTCAGAAATAGATCATTAACGGAATTAAATCTGACCACTTTTAAAAAAGTTTTCATCTTAGGTGGCTACTATACTGCTTTAATGCTGATTATACAGTTTGTTTTATATAGATACGTTGGTTTTGAATTTGGTAAAATAGATTTTCTATTGAACAGAGAACTTTTCTATTATCTATTTTCTGATGTTTCTCACGGAACATTATACCTTGCGCTTACTATATTCTGCGCATTCGATTTCTTAAAAACATTACACGGTAAGGAAAAAAATAAGTATATATTTTTCATGCTGGTTTCTTTGATTGGTTGTGCTGTTACTTCTGCTAGAACAGGTTTATATGTACTATTTGTATTTCTCTTCCTGTATATTTTAATAAAACAGAAAGGCTTTGTTCGTAAGTTTGTTTCTGTTATAGCGTTTATAATTCTGATAACCGTGGCTTTTAAACTATTAATGATAGTACGACCTCAAACAGACTTGTCACAGGCTCTATCAAGTTCTGGACGAACAAATGGTTATCTCGCAGCGCTTCAACTATTATTTGAACATCCGTTTGTTGGCTATGGGTTTTCAAGAGATTATATATCAAGTTTGTTAGGGTTTGAAATACCTCACTTATCTATTCTGCAATATGCTGTTCACGGCGGAATTTTATATTCATTCTTGCTCTATCTGAACCAACTACTCATTTACTCTTACGCAGCTAAAAATAAAAGCATTTTTGCATGGCTAATTGCCATTATTGTAGTTGGTACTTGCCTAGTTCCCGACATGTTTGCAACTCGCTTTTTAACAATTATTACTATGGTTGCATTGATGGAACCCTCTCATAATCTTGAGCGGGTTCCATTTTTTTGCCACAAATTTTTCCAAATTAGTAATACTTAACAAACTGATCCATACGCATCAATTTTACCGATAGCGATATATCCTTTTTTGAAATTATCACCTCTTGGCTGTACAGCCCAAATATACCCACCTGAGATTACCACATCATCAAATTTGATTTTTGTTCCGGCAGATAGAGTTGCAATGATTCCTGCTCCAGTACTTGCGGATTTCCGTAACTTAACAGCGGTGTTCAATTTTAAAGTTTTCATCTTGATTTTCCCCCCTGTCGGTTTCAATGGTGTCACTGGCTTACTTGGTGTTGGCGCATCCGCTTTAGTTCCGAAAAAATAAGCTAAATCTTTCCTAACAATCCTATTTAAGTCAAGCGGCCCGTTATAGCCACTCAGTTTACCGTTGCTAGTGTACTGATGGATATCATAGTTAGAAGTAGCTGTCGGATTCGAACCATTATACTGGCCATTGTTTGAACCGTATGTGGGAATCCAGATACCATCAAATTTTGAAGTATCTAAATTAAAGCTTGCATACAAATGATTAGCGATATATGCTCCCACTTTTTTAGCTCCTAGAGATTTCAATTTTTCTCGGTACTTTTCAATCCCAGTTCTCATATCGCTCATTGACTTTTCTTCTACGTCAAGCCACCAGAACGTTGGACTATACGCTTTCGCACGATTGTAGAAATCTGTCGCCTCTTTCTCCATATCCGAATTAGAAACTCCTCGAATCCAAGCATATACCGCTACTGGAACACCACGTTTTTGAAATTCTGTAATGTGAGTCTTATAGTGCTTGTCGATATACCGTGATCCATACTGTATGCGAACAATTACACCGTCAACAGCACTGGCCAACTTATCATAGTTGATAGAGTTTGGCGTCTGCCATTCACTAATATCTAGAATAACTGGTTTTGGAATACTCATTTTAATCATCCTTTCGCTCAGTGAACTCCTGCCCATCGCCATAATCCTTCTCTGAACTTTTGCTATTAACATTTGGATTAGTATTTGTATCCTGTAACTTTGACAGTCTTTCTTTGACCCAATTTGGAATTGGCACACCTAATTGACCTAAGTTTTCCGTGATTGAAATTCCATAAACCGCGATATAGAAAAAGACGAATGCGGTCGCAAACGTCTCAAGACTCATAATCTTTAAATACGGGTAAGCAATAATTACTAAGCAGACAACTAACATGTGTTTAACGATTCCTAACAACCCTTTTGTGCTATTTGCCTCTTTCACAAAAATCCCTTTACACAGACCTGTAACAATATCACCTACTACTACCCATAAGAACAACTGGACATATCCATTTGTCAGCAACCCTCGAAATTCATTCAGTAACACTCCATTGTCAATAATCACCATATATACCACCTTTTCTATAATTTAAGCATAATTCTTTCATTCTAATTCCCCCCAAATGAACATAAGCCACCTACTTTCCTAAAATAAAAAGCACACTCGTTTGAGTATGCTTTTCGTCTTTTCTACATCCATCGATTTAACAAGCTGAAAAGTTTTAATATACCTGTAAAATCCGTAAATTAAACCAATAATTAGTTGGCATGTCAGCGAGCTTTACATTCGAACCATCAGCAGCCTTAAATTTTATAAATAAATTTGCTTTACTCACCGTACCAGTTACCGCTTTAATCGCACTAGAATACTCCTGACCGTCAAAAACTATCGGAGTACCAAAATAGTTAAACGGTTTGTCGAATGTAAGCTGCAAAGTATCAGAATTAAGAACAGTCAAGGAACCACTGTTATAACACTTAGATGTATCAATCTCCCAAGTATCTCCCGTCTTTTTGAAAGCATAAATCCGCTCGTCTGGCAAAGTCGTACAAGTGTCTGAGTAGACAATGATCTTTAAATTGCGAATGGCAAAAATACCTACATCAGTAGTAAAAAGACCACACATGACTTTAAAATCCTTATCATCAGTCGTGATATTAAACGTCTCATCAAACTGCACCCATTCACCAGTGGCGTATGTTGTATTGTTCGTGTTATCCAATGCGCCTCCAGAATATTTATCTAGCGCCAATTTGGGTAAAACGCCAGAATATGATATAACCTCGCAAATGACACGGATTTTATCTCTTTTTTTAAGATTAAAAACAGGGAAATTAATAGCGCCAAACACTCCTGCGGCAGAATTAATTTTAATCGTTGGTCCATTGGTATTGCCTTTGTCAAACAAGTATTGATTTGAGCTCGGCTCTCCACTGGTCTCCACTAAAGTTGGTAGAAGCTTTTTTAAAAAGATAGCATTATCAATTAAAAAATGATTGGTCTTTAACATTACTTCTCACCTCCAAAAAAATCTGTACCAATAAACTTAATACCTAAATCTTTAATACGACTGAGATCTTTTGTGGCATTGATGATGTAGCCATACAGATATATCCCCTTTTCGTTGGCGTAGTCAATAAAAGATTGAGGGACAGCAGTCAATCCAGCAGAAAATGCAGCGCCACAAATTTCAATTCCGTTCGTTGCGCAAAAATCAATGTCTGCAGTGTTGGCCACTCCCCAACTTGGTATCAAGCATCTAATTAAATTTGGCGCATAGCTTTTAACAATTTGATAATTCCACTTATTTACTAAAATGACACATTGACTTTGTAACCCGTATAAATAAATTTTATCCAAAGCTTCGTGAATCAGATCTTCCGTCGATAAAGCTACTTCCGGAAAAATAATCAAATTATATTTTTTGGCAACTGACAGATAATCATCCAAAGTCGCTATTTTGGTATTTGGATAGGCATCATAACCAGCTGCTTTAGTCAATTTAACGGTGCTTACATAGTCCCAGGTTAGCTCCCGTGGATTCCCAGTGCCGTCTGTTTTGGTATCTAAAGTTTCATCGTGATAGCAAAAAATCACACCATCGCTCGTATTTGTTAAATCCGTTTCGATGCCTGCCATACCTTGAAAATAGGCCAGTTCAAAAGCTTTTTTGGAGCTTTCTGGTGCAAACCCACTACATCCACGATGGCCGATCAAGACGTTATTATCTCCAAAAAACAAACGACTTTTAACTAGATTGTTCTGTCGATCGGTATTGTTTAATCTATCCGCCAGTGATGGATAAGTAGTGTCTCCAGATTTTCGTGAGTCAATTAATTCAGTTAATACCAGCCCGCCCGGATCTACAGATTCAATAATTTCTCTGTTCTGGTTAATAAAATTTTTCCATAAATCCGATTCTGTATCCATGAAATCTTCCCAAGTTAATTTGCCTGATTCGATATAATCATTAAACAAGCGATACAATTCTTTAAATGTAAACCAATAATTAGAATCTTTAAATGGTTGTGTGTAAATAGATTTCTCGACGGTGTAAAAGAATGAACGAGTGCTGAACTGTTCTGCCCAAGAACCATTTGTTAGTTCTTTTCTGAAGCTGAAGTAAGCTTCATTTCGTCCTACCATCTGCATCGCATTCGCTGATAATGTGTATTTCAATGTTCCTTTAGTGTCGTCATATGCGGTTACAGGTTCTTCTGATACTCCTTGTCCAGTAACTTCTCTTGCCATAATACAGAAAAATGGTTTTAAACCTGCGAAATTTTTAATTGTTCCATTTTCTAGCACAGTCACCTCAAATAACTGTGTTTCATCATCAGCTTGTCGTACTTTAACTTCACCAACTAAATTTGCTTCTGTTGTTGATAGCATTAATTTGTGTGTGATTGTAGCCAAATTCATCACTCCTAAAAATCAATATAGTCTCGGGGATTGAAAAAGTGGTCATTAGAACTTGGATACATCTCATCGAAAAATTGAAAGTGCAAATGTATTCCAGTACTTGGACCTGTCGTTCCAATTACGCCGATTTGTTGCCCTTGTGTAACTGTACTTCCTTTAGAAACGTTTACGCTGCTAAGGTGAGCGTATCCAGTGTACATGCCATCACTGTGCTTGATAACAACCCAATTCCCATACCAATCAAAATAATTAGCGTCACCTGCAACAATTACTTCACCATCTGCAGATGCATAAATCGGTGCATTCGAATTGTTATTTACTAGATCAATGCCATTGTGGTAATTTGCTTCACCAGTGATTGGGTGTGTTCTCCAGCCAAATTCACTCGTTACAGTCACTGGCGCATCAATCGGAACAATATAGCCGCTAGATTGAGGAATATCTAGGTCTTTAAATTTTAAATACCATTCATTAGCCCACGTAATTCGTTCTGGATGATCATTCAACGGGCGTTCGAAGTTTTCCTCAAACGCTCTTGTAGCAACAGCGATATCAGTCATATTCATGAACTGTGACCAAGTGTATGGATAAGCACTTGTTGCAATCCACTGACCATTCGGCGCATGCCACATCAGTAATTTAAACTGTGTTGTGATTGTATCTGGATCACCAGAGATTCCTGCCCTAGTCATCAGGTTGATCATGTATACACGACCGCTTGTTGCACCAGTTCCATCAGTCCATTGCCATACACCATATCCAAACCCTGCAGCACCGTTACCTTCATCTGCGGTTGGATTCGCATCTGATTCACCTTGAGCGTTACCTAGTAAAGCGGCTGCGGCTTGTTGTGTACCACCAGCACCAATAAACATTGCCCAGATTTGCCAGTAGCGTTTGTCACGGTCGCTAGTCACTTCTGGAGGATATTGACCATTCCATCCACCACCATTACCGCCTGAACCACCACCATTTTGATCAATTTTAACGCCGTTTACATAAAGTTCTTTGACATCCAAACGCCCTTCCATTGCAACGTCATCTTCGAACGTCGCTTTACCATTACGAAAAGTCGCTTCACCGTTAAATCTATATATCGGTGCATCAGGTGTGCTTTCTTTAGGAATTTGGAAGACCGCAACTGATTTCCCATCACCATCACCAGTATTAATCGAAAAGATGTAATTCGGCTCTTTCCAAATAGCAAATCCGTTGATATTTCTATCTGCTCCATAAGTAGATGTGATAGCCCCTAGTGATTCTCCATGAACATCATCCAAACCTGTAGAAACAACTTTCTTTTCAAACGAAACTTTACCGCCTTCAACGACTACTTGGAATGATTTGTCATCCAATGTCTTTAAAGCCACCCCTTGAACGAGGATACCCGACAGAATGCCAGCAGTGATAAAGTCAGCCACGATCGCTCCGTCTTGAGTCATTGCCAAACCATACGGACCATTCACCCCGTTTTTCGAGTAACCAAGTCCGCCTAAGTTCCATCGCCAAACTTTTTGAGCATCTGCGACAGACGGTTTATCCATGATTAAGATTTCGCTAGGCGCTTTTTCAGGTCGCATACGAACGTAGCCGCCTTTTGTTCCAGTGATCCAACTAGAAGCATTTCGAACGGCTTCAACCATCAATTCAGTGCGACTTTCAACCTTTTGACGAAGCTTCGCCGTCTCGGTTGCCGTTGCATTGGAGTAGAATTCGATATCATTGCCTAAAGTCACGCTCTTGTATTTGCCAAGCGTTGGGTACCAAGTGTACTCAATCATTCGTTCGGCTACTTCAATGCCTAATTTTGCAACCGTACAGTAGCAAGTATCACCGAAATGCAGCCTTGCAATATCATCGTATAAATCTCCATACTCCAATGTATTTTCAAGTTGGACCATTGAAACCGTATGAGTGATTGAAGGCTCATGTACTCGATCGACATCAAATTTTGTTTGACCCCATTTTTTCAAATCTGCAACAGTGGTTAGTTCCGAATTTTCGTATTTGCCAATGCGGCGGTTTTTATCGGTTACTCCAGTCAATTCGAGATATTTGTACGTGATTGGCTCTTTATCTTCATCGTAATCGCCTTCTGGCACGCCGCCGATTAAATACAAGCTATTATAATAGTTGCCGTCTATCTCTTCCTCAATCGATTCTAGGTTCACTCCTAAATCAACCCGATAGCCATTGTCTTTCCCGATTCGAGATAGCAATCTAAAACGATAGTTGTCCATATCCAATTCGCCAGCAGTGATACTCGCTAGATTCTCGTTACCATTGTTTGACCCAATCACAGCATCAACTGGATTAGTCTGTTTTACAGTGAATTGGTGGACAGTTTGAATATCTGATTCAAATGAAAAAGGCTGCTCAAATGCTAGGGCAGCCTTTAATCTACTCATGATAATTGATCCAGTGCCATTTTGAGTGAAACTACTCTCGATGAAATTTCGACTCAACATGTAACCGATCGCTCGTCCAGTAACAGAGAAAGAATTCAGATTTTTCGTTACTTTTTTTATCTCAAAGTATTTCATCTTGCCATCTTCATCTTCTGCACGAATGAAGTTATCTTCTTTGAGATATTCCACGTTTTGACCATCTAATGAATAGTTGCCATAGAAAGTATAGTCACCATTCAGAATACGATTGATTTCAGGTAAATCAGCCCAATCGATCAAAGCGTGACCGTTCGTTTCTAAGTCTGCTGGCATTTCTTCATAAACATAAACTAAACTCACAAATACACGCTCCTTCTTAAAATTGTGCCGCTAGATACACCTGTAGTAGTCAGTTTGTTTTCTCCCGGACGTACCAATGGCCATTCTCCTTTGCTGAAAAGTGTTTTCGAACCTTGAATAATTTTTCCGTGTTCGCAATCGACTTTGATTACTTCGGTACTGCTGTTTGTAATCGTCAACGCAGTACTGTTGATCGTAAGTTTGACGTTTCCTCCTGTTGGTTTCAATTCAAGGTAAGGTTTTGCTGTTTCATCACCCGGATCATGAAAGACCAGCGAAGTAGCGAATGGCAATGACTGCTCATTTACTTTCCGCTTAAAAGGTTGGCATCGAAAAGTTAAATCGAAGGTATAGAAAAACCCCCACTCGTTTTCAAACTCAGTAGGGGAATCCATCATGCAAATAACATCACGATAAGTATTGTAATCATTATGAGTAATCAATTGCCCTCGACCTTGCAACCATTGCTTTACTTCGCGTAACCGATCATACGGAATTGTAACTGATTCGACTTCTAGGTTATATGGTTCGTAATCATCAAAGGTTTCGTGCAACGATCCGCTTCGTCCTAGCACAGTGATTTCTTCGTAGCGTTTGTTTGGAGAGATCTCAGGAAGTTCAGTTTCGATAATACAATCCATATCCATAACTGCGTTGATTCCTTTGAATATAAAATTCGGTGTATCAGCATCCATGAACATTCCTACTAACCTCCCACACCGGCAAGTGCTTGTTTGCTTGCACGGTAAAATTTACGGTTCATTTTGTTTAATTCGCTTGGGTTATTCGCATCGACATTCCCAATATGAATATGTTGTTCCACTTTGGAAGGCTGTACTTTGCCACCAATGCCTTTGCGTTTTTCTTCATCTGATAACGGAGTAACAGTTGTCTTACCGTTTTTATTCGTAAGCAATTCGGGTCCAGCTTCACCAACGATCGCTTGGCCATTCAATACATGACCGCCATCTGCCAAATAAGGTAAAGTGGAAATGCTAAAGCTTTTACCGCCTACGCCAGGAACCCATTTAGGAATTTTAATGTTATTAAGACCACCTAGAAAAGCATTGATTAATCCAATCATCCCATTGAATGGTGCTTTTGCCATGGCTGCAATTCCATCAAAGATACCACCGAAAATGTTTACAACTCCGTTCCAGGCTCGTTCCCAATCACCTGTAAATATGCCGGTTATAAAATCTATAAATCCGGTGAAAATTCTCTTGCCTGCATCGAAAAAGTTTTGGAAATTTTGAATGATTCCTCCAAAAATATTGCTAATGTATCCGCCCATAAAGTTAAACACTTCTACCGCTATATCAGAAACTCCTTGGAAAAATGCATTCACGCCATTTCTAAACCATTCAACATTGTTATAAGCCCAAACTAGCCCAGCGACTAATGCGGCTATTGCTATTACAGCTACGGCAAACCATCCACCAGATAATCCGAATAATTTGCCTAGCCCACTCCACACAGTGGCCAAATCTTTAACCCCAGCGGTGATCTTAGTAACGGAACTCATAAGAGTTCCTATGACAACCAAAGCTGGTCCGATTACTGCAGCTATACCAGCGAGTGTAATAATCCAGTTCTTAGTGCCTTGATCGAGAGAATCCCACCATCCTTTAAAACTCTTCAAAGCATCAATCGCCATTTCAAAGAAAGGCAATAAGCTGATTTGAACGGATTCGCCGACGTCTGCTAAAGCAAACTTCGCATTATTCATTGCACGATTAGCCGCGTCAATAGGATCTTCCGTTTCTGCAAATGTATCAGCCACTGTACCGCCGCTTTCTTTTGCTACTTTTGCTAAATCATCCAAGGTGAACGTTCCTCGTTTGATTGCGTCAACCATTTTATCTGACCCTTTTCCAAATACTTCATTAGCAATTCTCAGCGCTTCTGTTTCATCTTTTGCATTCAGTATTGAATCGATTGTTCCCTTTAATCCGTCTTGTAACGATAGATTGTCTTTGGCATAAACAACTGAAGCTTTAGACATCTTGCTTAACATTGTGCTTGAGTCAACCCCAGCTTGCTCAAATTTACCAATTAAGGTCACCCCTTCATCGAAACTCAATCCTAATTGTTTGATTTGAGGTGCACCATCAATCGCCTTCTTCATAAGGTCATCAACTGATTGTCCTGTGTTCTGGGAAGTTTTGGTAGTAACATCTAATACATCGTTTAAATCATCGTAGGATAGTTCATAAGCTTCGATTGATTGTCTAGCATAAATTGCTGCTTGCGAGACATCAGTATTATTGATATCGGCATATTTCAATAGGTAATCTGTCGAATCTTCAAGTTTCTTATCCATGAACCCAAATTGAGTATTCACTTCACCAATTGCTTCTCCGACTGTTTGTAGTTCTAAGTGAGTGTTTGAGCCAACATTTTCAAACGAGGTAGACAAACGATCAGCAACATCGCCTGTTGCGCCTGTCTTTTGTATAATAGTGTCCATAGCTTCATCAACTTCTGAAAATGCGGCTAAACCAGCTGCTCCAACTGCCATAATTGGCGCTGTAACGCCTACAGTCATTTTCTTGCCAACGCCCGCAACTTTTTCGCCAGCTTCTTCGATTTTTTGTAACTTTTTGGCTGTATCAATAGATACATCACCTTGTTCTTTTAATGCTTCATTTGTTTCATCCAAGGCGGCTTTTAATTTGTTTTGCCCTGTTTCGGATTCAAGCATCTTCTTATAAAGTTTTTCAGATTCTGCTGAGTACTTACCAGTTTCTTCTACTGATTTTTCATATTGTTCTCGCAAAAGTTCTGTTCGCTTTTCAGCGAGCGACAACTGATTTTCGAGTTTCTTTTTCGCAGCAGTCAGCTTTTCAGTTGCTGTTGCATCTTTATCCATAGCAGACACTTGGTTTTTGTACTCAGTAGCTGCTAAGTTCATTTCACGATTGATTTCCTTGATCGTTTTAGAGTAATTGACTTCTCCGTTTGTCTTAAAATTCAAGACTGTGTCTACCTCTCTTACGGCCATCTTAGCACTCCTTTCCTACCACCAAGGGCTTTGATCCATTGTTCTCGTTTCCGGCGGTTCAAACTCCGTATTACTTTTCAACCACTGGATATAAGATTTAAGCCACAAGTTAGGTGTTG
This sequence comes from Enterococcus sp. DIV1411a, assembly GCF_050531945.1. Classification (NCBI taxonomy): domain Bacteria; kingdom Bacillati; phylum Bacillota; class Bacilli; order Lactobacillales; family Enterococcaceae; genus Enterococcus; species Enterococcus sp. DIV1411a. Next base: position 2,196,806 of record NZ_CP172892.1, read on the forward strand.
CTTTTAAAAAAAACTCCTCACTCCAATTAAGTAGAGTGAGGGCAACATAGAGATAGAAGCTCCATGGAGTTCCTATCTCTTGTGTTTCTTCTTGTTTTTTCCTTTTTTCTTTTGAGGAGTTTGATAATCTTGTGGCTTCTTCGATTTTTTTAAGTCTTCAACCTGAAACTTCTGATTACTAAAAATTTCCATGCATGCCCCATAAGCCTGTAATACATCGCCGTTCATGCCTAAAAATTTGAAAATAGTTTGAGGATCTTCTTCTAAACCACCAGTGCGCAGCATTCCGTAAATCAACGAACGCATGATTTTTAAATCTGCAGGCGTCAAATTACGAGAATTGATCTCCCCGTCACTTTTATTGATCAAAAGATTCATGTCATTTTCGAATTTCGAGTAGTCTTCCCCATATACATCTGCAATATATTCCATCGTTTCCATTGTAAATACAACTGGAAAGTCATGCCCTTTAATATTAACCACACGAGAGTTGCCTAAGTCGTCAATATTAATTCCGTAGTCAACTAATCTAGCCATTACTCGCCACCACCCACTGGAGGAGTAGCTGCAACAATAGTTTGCCATTGCTGTTCAGAATAGATTGGTTGAGCAATGAATTTTTCGAACAACTCAATTGATCCAGTAGTTCTATTTGAATCAAAACTTGAATACATAACGTTGTTGTAATTCAAGGCAGTTGCTACTAGGTTTGCCGTTACATCATCGATCTTTGTTTCATCTTCCTCAGTTGCATACTCTTCATCAATTACGTTAGATAACTGAGTTTTCGGATACCATACTGCTTTGCGTCCGCCGCCTTCAATTTTGCCGATAAATCCAAATGCAAAAAACGGATATTCGCGTGCGATATTTTTAGAGAAAGTTACACCGCTCTGAGCGATTAAACCTTTCAAATCATCCATGACATCAATAGGAATTCCCACATGGTTCACTCCTAATTCGTGTTTTGTTTCTCGTGATACACGGCGGAACATCTTGCTTGATGCCCATTTTTCCAACGTTGATCCGTTACCTTTCACAGCAAGTTTGGTAGCAATAGGTAGTCTTACAATTCCACCATATTCTGGTGCTTGGTTTACGCCATCTTGTGCCTCGGGAGACATCATAGCGATCAAGATATCCTCAAGGCCTTCAAAATACAATACATCTGTTTTGCCCAAATTAATTACCTCCCCAAAGATCCATGATCTTTTGTGTCATGATTTCTTCGATTTTATTTTTGTTCTGTTCGTAAGTCCCACTAGCGAAGTTCTGCGCTTTTTGATTAGTGGTCCCATTCTCGGCGAATCGCCAATAGTACGCTGTATCTTCGAAAGCAACTCTTACTCTGTCCTTCTCGACTACAACTTTTATTTGGTCTCGCATATGCTTTCTTTTCATTAAGCTTTTAGGTATACGTGGCAACATTTTGTCGACATAGAAATTTGCAGCTTCTTCTAATGATTCCAAAGAAACTTTTACAGGATCTACCCTACTCAATTCACCCAATATATCAGACATTTCAGCAAATCCATTCTTATTACTAGGCATCTTCAACACACCTCACATAAGTATAAAAATTGGTGATTGTATCATCATTTTCATCGCCTTGGATACCTACAAAATCCGCATAGAGAATACCTGCGTTTTCCAATGCATGTTCCAGAACGCTCAAATCTTGTTCTGTACCTGCCGTAAATAATGACACTTGATAATAAGGCATTCGTTTATGGACTTTTGAAGAAGCCATTTTTTTACTTTTGCTAACATTTGAATAAATGATATATGGATAATTCGTACCCTTAACTGCTTTATCACGCGTAACTGGCAATTTTGTTGCTTTGAGGGCGGTTTTTAAGTCATCCAAATTAATTAACATACGTCAAACTCAACTCCATTTCACCATCATCAACATTCGTATAAATACGAGTAATGCTATACGCCACAGAATCGATTCTGACGGCACTTAGCTTTTCGGTGATAGATTTATCCAACCTGACCTTAATCCGTCTGACAACGTCAGTTTTGGCTTGCTGTGAAAGATATTTCTCTTGTGCGGTCACGCCAATATCCTGATACCAAAGGTCACGTTTTTCTTGATATTCAGTGATAGGGCGATCACGATCGTCAACTGTTTCGACGATATCCAATAATTTAGCTTTCCACCTAAGTTTGTTGGTCTGTCGCTTCGGCATTTTGAATCACCCCTTGTATAATAAATGGTGTAATAGCATTCAACGCTGCTTCCAACTCACCTTCAGCAACACGATACTCATAACCAATACCAGCCACCAATAAAATCAAATACTCTTTTTGACCACCAGTAGCGGTCATCACGTAGTCCTTGGCCATCTCCAAATAGAAAGAGAGCATGGAATCATCCATACCCTCTTCAAAATGAATATGCGCCTTGAACTTTTCTTCTAAAGATAATTCTTTAGGTTCATCGGCCATGATTATTCACCGCCGCCAGCAGGGGGTGTCACTGTTGGTAAGAATTTGTATACTGGAACTTCAAATGGCGAATAGATTAATTGTCCGTCAATTAAATTCCAAATACGGAAACCTACACGATTTGTACGAGCGAACAATTCAACAAGTTTTTGGATTTCTAACGATCCAATAACATCTTGAATGAAGAATTTAGAGAAGTCCCCAAAGTAGAATACAGGTTGGGAAGGATCCGTTTCATCAACAGCATCCTCTTCTTCTACCAGGTAACCCAACAACTTGTAGTTGCAACCTTCAACTGGTGCATCAAGCGGACGTAATAACGGTAAACCATCATCTGTCTTCATCAATTCAATAGCAGTGACTGCAGCAGTGTTTAATACCCAACGTGCATTTTTACGTACCGCTTTGACTGGTGTGTTTTTCATTTTCACCAAGGCATCGTATAAAGTTGTTTCAGTTGTTGTAAATTCAACAGCTTTCTTAGACAATGCACCCTCGTTCACGTTGTCTGTTTCATCGCCGTGAACCATATATTGTGTTTCTTTGCGTACATAAGCTTTCTTCAACTCATCAATCACGATTTGTTCAATAGGCAATCCGGTACGCGCCAACAAAGCTTTTGTTACAGTTGCTAAGGCATCGAATTCTGATGGCGAAAGTTCAATCTCGTCAAATTCGATATCTGTTTCTGGCATATCAGTGGTTCGTTCTAACTTGTGCCCTTGCGCATCAGCTTTTTCGACTAGGATAGGGTATTTGATGTTTTCACTAGTAGAAACACCTGTACCTAAGCGACGTAAGAAGTTTTCTTCTTGCGCATAAGTAATGATCTCGCGGCTCAAGAAATCAGGTACCGTGACCGATCCATTTCCTGTTACCAACCCTAACGTACGTGCTTCTGATTCGTTAATATTACCTACAACAAAATCTGCAAATGCACGGCGAATTTGTTGTTGATTACGTCCTTGGTTCGCGTTGCTACGATTTTGCATCCCTGAACGAATGTTACCCAACAAGCCATCGCGTTGTTGTTGTGTGATCATGCCAGCACGATTTTCATTAGTGCCTGGGTCTGGATCAGTTGCTGGTTCTGGATCAACATCGTCTTCCCCTTCTCCTTCTGCAGAACGACCTTCTGCACCATCTGGATCCGCCGCAGGTTCTGGGTCTGTACCTTCATCCAATTCATCTTTGATATCTTTTAATTCATCAATCAAAGTATCAATTTCACTTTGGACTGATTCAAGATCAGCTTCACGTACTTCACCAGATTCGATTTTCCCACGTAATTCAGTCAAGCGTTGCTCATGACGAGCTTGTAATTTTTTCAATAATTTTTTGTTTTTCATGGTGTTTCCTCCTATGCGTTAAGCGCCCCATTAATTTTTTGGATCATTTTCTTTCGTGTTGCAATGTCTTGCTGGACTTCCTGTTTGCTTCTAGCAAGTGCTGCTTCTGTATCCTGATAAGCAGGAAGAGAAACAATTGATACTTCGAATAATTCCACTTCATTGACCGTACGAAGCACTGGGTCAGTGTTGTAATCCCATGTTTCTTCTGTGGGAATAAAACCAAAACTACATTGATTGATATCGCCGCGTTGCATAGACTCGATCAGATCATTTGCGACCGTGGTATTTGGCAATTCAACTTCGAATTTCAAACCACGATCATCTTCTTCTAATCGAAGCGTGCCACTTTTAGTACGTCCTAGAACTTTGGACCAGTCATGATCAAATAAACAGCGAACATCAGAACCGGATAATGCTCTTGAGAAAGCGCCAGGCGAAATCACTTCTTCCAATCCTTCCCATAAAAGTGTGCGGCTATTAAAAACTGCTGCATAACCAGTAACGATTCGACTATTGTTTTCGGTATCATCCCTCGTACTCAAGTTGGTGATATCAAATGTCCGAATTTCCTTCTTTTTCATTTCCATCACCTCCCTTCAGATCATCACCAGTAGGCAACGAATCATCTGTTGCATTCTTTTGGCCGATCCTCGATAAATCATTAGAAATATAGATTGCTTGTGTTTCTGGCGTGTTTTGTTTAGGGAAACCAAGCATATCTGCCACATTGTCTGGGCTTGTAATACCAGTACGAACAATGTTGTAACCAATATTTGTTTTAGTTGAATAAGGAACAAAGTCCAAAATATTGATTTTCCATTCCACTCGATAGCCAGAATTAGGCATAAAAAAAAGAGCGGTGTAATGTTCGCCCTTGTTCTTCAATATTGGTTTGATTGCTTTGTTATGCAAGTACATCATTGCTTTTTCAATATCTGACTTCATCAATGCTTGATAAGTATCGACATTGATCCCCAAAAATTTTCCCAAATCTTTCTTGTACACACCCAAGTAATTCAAAATTGCTGCATCATCAACTGGACTTTTTAAAGTCTCAATTGAATATCCTTTCCCCAAAGGAATCATCTTGACTGTGTGGTTGTTGTCGTCTTGGGTTCCTTCTAACTGGTCAAGAATCTTTGCAACGATTTGAGTTTGTGCGCTGTTATTCGGATTAATGTGCGCATCCAGTTTGAGCATGAACGCAAGTAATCCACCTTTTGAGTATTTATCTGTCAAAACCTTTTCGGCGCTTAGAACGCCTTCTAGCGTGTTTCTGGCTAGGTCGATAATTCCAGCACCTTTTAATGAATCAGTACCAATGTTTTTGATATGCCTGATCATTTGACTAGGTATATCCTGACCATTCATACTAAATTCTTCTTGCAGCCTTTCATTGATTTTGGTAGTAACGCCATACGCCAAATGGAGTTGATCACGATCCGTCAAAGGAAATGTTTCTCCATTGATCAAAAGTGTATTTGTTTCCAATTTTGAAAACTCAAACCCGGTTAGATAATCATTTGGGTTGTTCAGGATGTTCAACAAGAAATGATCTTTTACTTCTTGGCCGTTTGGTCCGATTACCATTGGAGTGGCCAAAGCGACTTGATTAGAAATATCTTGAACTAATTCATATACATCAGACGATTCCATGATTGAATTGTCAGTAACATACCTTTGACCATAACGTGTGGTTTTACCGAAAATATCTTCAAGATACCCTCGCTTTTCCATGAATGAAAAAACTGCATTTGAAATTCTATCTCTTAATCTCAATAAGTCTCACCGCCTTTCAAACGGATAAATTGTTTATTCGACAATTTGTACATCATAAACATCTGTAATTGTCTTTTTTATTTCTTTTAAATCTTCGTCATAACTCCAAAAATAGAAAACGATTCGTTTGGATCCGCCAACCGCACTTCGAATTTTTTCTTTATGGCACGCATCGTCGTTTGTTTCAAAGCTTTTAGAAAAAACATCTATCAATTCAAATATTACATCAACGATAAGATCTAACTGTTTTCCTTCAAGGGTCAAGGATTGGGCCTTCCTAATGCGTGATTTGGACGGTTTTGGTTTTTCAGTTGGAAAATCACCACAAAATTCACGCGTAAATTTCCTAAAAGATATATCGCTTGCTCCATCAATTATTTCTTTAAAAGCGAGAGTTCCTTTTACAGCATCATCAATTAAAAGTTTATCCGATCCTATAAAATCTTGATCATGTGTTAATGCATTGGGATATTTTTCTTTTATTTTTTGAGACAGTCGTCCGAATGTCAGGACTGTATATCCTTGATCAATATAGTCTTTTAATTTCATCTACTATTCTCCTATCTGTAAATACTTCCCAAGTAATCTGCCAACTGCCCATCATCAAAATCTGTCATTTGATTCATCGTTTCCTTGTGGGCACATAAAAACGCCACGAAACCATCAATCTTCTTTTTTGACTGACGTTTACTTGGCGCTTTTTGTCCACTCATATTGGTTACTGCCACGACATTTAATGTACAGTACAGCATAAGTGGATTATCGAATAAAATTCTTTTTTCATAGAAAAGTCGCTCGACATCGTCGAATGGACCGTTCAAGTATTTGGGATACTGTGGCACCTCAATACATTCAAGTCCTAGATTCTCCAGCTTATCGATAAGCTTGGCACTCATCGCCGGATCATAATTGACCTGCTGGATATCGTATAGTTCCATACAATCTTCAATGAACTGAAGTATTTGCTCTTGATCAATCATCTTTCCATCACAAAATTCAACAAACCCTTGTTCTTCCAACTCTCGATAAGGTACGTTATCTTCTTTTTCTCGGAAATCTAAATCTTCACTCGGAATAAAATAGAGCTGTTTAACTTTTAAAATTGATTTTCCATTTTCATCCCATGTTGGGAAATTGAGAGAAACACAAGTTAAATCTCGTGTTTTCGATAGATCCAAACCTATATAGCAAGGTTCATTTTGAAGATCCCCTAGTTCTTTACTAGATACTAAGCAAGGTTCTACTTGATCCTGTTCAAAGAAATTATCAGCACCATTGACGAACACATTCAAATGCTTGGTCAAAAACTCAGCTTTTGAATGGGCAGAACGTTGAGCCGTTTTAAAAGCTGATTCCAAAGCTGACAAGTCAACAGATATGCCCCAGTTAGGATTGCACATTTCCCAAACTTTACGATCAGTCCAATCATAGTTTTTGTTTGGTTCGTAAATCAAAACAAAGTTCGAATCGTTATCGTCTTTTTTCAACACTTCTTTGGCTTCACGGTAAACACGCATGCCGACCGAAGACGATCCTTTACCAGCGGTTGAAATGTTAAACATCAAAGGTTGCGGCAAAGAGATTTGAGCGGATTTGAAGTTGTCGTATTGCTCCATTTTTTCTTGCTTATGCAATTCATCGTTTACAATGAAATAGGGATTTGATCCTTCAATGTTTTCGATATTTTTGGTTTGAACGATAAACTTATTTGTATAAGCCATATTATCGACTATATATCGATAAGTGACACTTGCTACGGTTCCTTTGGGGCCTTTAAAAATTTTCGTTCCATCAAGCAGCACTTCATTATTCAAAATCGTGTCAGCGAATGGCTGTGCGGCGTATTGCGCTTGAGCATAATCGGAAGCACATGCATAGCAATTGACAGATAAAGCACCTTCGCCGTACATCGCATATCCTAAAGAACCCACACCAATCAACGTTTTACCATTCTTTTTGGGAATCTGTACATAAGCTTCACGAGTGACCCGAACTGTTTGGCCCTTTTCGTTTTTCTTCACCCAACCGTAAATCCATGAGTAAATGAATTTTTCCCAAGGTTCTAAAAGAAAAGGTTTGCCAACCATATCACCCTTGGTGTGCACAATAAACGATTCAACCCAATCCATCATTTCATTCGCACGATCAACATCAAACCAAATGTCTTTACGTTTCTTCCATCGATACCATCGATCAATAGCCAAACGAACTGTTTTCGGATACTTGTGCGGATTTTTACGAACACCTTTAGCAAATAAGTCAGCGTAATTTATACCGGGTTCAATCATGAATTACCACCTGCTTTTACTCGCCATTTATTCCGATGTTTGGCTAATTCATCCACTGGCTTTTCTTCCGGTCGTGTGATTTCTTCATTTTGTCTTGCAGTAGATCCGCCAGTGACTTTTTTACCAACTGTAGCTTTATTGGTCAGTCCTAAATAATCAAGAGCCTTCATTTTTTTATCTGACCAAAATTCAACTTGTTGGGCCAATGGATGTTTTGTTTGGTTAGTTGCTCCCGATTTATTGGTGTATTTTTGAGTTTCAGGAAATCCTTTTTCTTTCCACGCCAAGAACTTATATTGATAAATTTCAAATATATCCAAGTAGGATTCAATCAAGGGGTCTAAAGTAATCATATAAATATCAGACTCCCGCATAATCAATAAAATTCGTGCTTTTTCTGCACTTACTTTTTCATCAACAATCGCTTTACGTTGCGCCTTCGTCGTCATTTTTATACGTACCCCCCTTTTATTTTTTTAAAAATTTAAAAAAAACGATGCGCGTAACTCCCTCTGACCTATCTCCCGGCGAACAAAATTTTTCGAAAAGGATAGGGGGGGGTTAATCAAAAATAAGACGGGAAAACTTTTTTCTCGTCTGTTTCATTTTCTTCAATTACGTGACAACTTGGACATAATAATCGGATGTTGTTTGGATCAAGCTTGAGCATGTCGTTCTTCTTGATCGGTACTACGTGATGTCGATGCGCCTGTCTACCAAATACAAAGCGACCACACCTTTGACAGCATCCACCTTCTCTTTCATAAACAAAATCAGAAACATCACGCCATGCTTGTGTTCGATAGAATGACTTGTTCTCATGGTGGTATGCACTCTTCTTAGCTTTGGTCTTTCGCCTTGGTGCATGCTCCTTACAATAGGTACCACGTTCTATCTTGACCTGACATCCGTCAAATCCACAGTACTTCATTTCTCTGCTTCTTCAATCGTTCGTAAGATATCTCCTTTAGATCGGATAGCAGCTGGAATTGTAATCCCGTTCTTTTTCGCATATGCACGTAAATCCTTAGTATTCATACTATCCAGTTCCGATGGTTCTTCATCTTCTGGATTTGTAACAGGCTCACCATCAAGCTCATCTTCTGTGTTGCCATCAGAATCTATTACTTCTTGCTTGATTTCTCCTGTATGGATATGATCCACAGAATTATTGATTTCCGGATCGTCACCCGGTTTCACTTCGGCACCTTTGATAAGTAGTTTAGCTGCATTGCCAACCACTTCTTTATCCCCTTCAGGTGTGATCATCGACTTAGGATTTTCAGTCACTTCAAAATCTGGTTCACTACCTTTAGGTACAAACAATGATTGTTTCTTTTCTGTATCCCAATACTCTGTTCCAGCAATTGTTTTTCTGATAGGTACTATCATTTGTGATTCCTCCTAAATTTTATTATTGATTCAATTCCAAATAGCATTGCAAACAATAACCCAGCAAAAATTAGTATCTGCCACCAGTACTTGATAAAGAATTCTCTATCAGTCAAATGGATAAAATCTTTAAGTAGTTTCACTTTGGTCACCTACCTTTGGTAAGTTTAGATAAGAATGTGCGCTTCTTTTCATTCTCCATTTCTTTCCATTGTTTAAATGTGGGCTTACAATCTTGATCAAACGGATACTTAATATTAATTTCCAAATCATTTCTGGTATTGATATCTTGCTGTTCGATATGTTGATTTACAATTTGCAATATTATCACTCCTAATATTTTTTAAACACAAAAAGACAGCACTAGCGAATTTTGAAAAGAGGGATCACCTCCATCAAATTAAAGTGCTGTCTTTCTATTCAAGTTAAGAAGATTAAGCGATAAGGGATTAGCCCCCTTTCGGTATTTGGATTAGTGTGAGTAGTCCAACAACCGACTCTCCGTTTCTTCTACGCTATTACTATAACTCGTTTAAATCAAGAAATATACACAGGCTTTGAGGTCGCATTTTGTGGCAATGTCAAAACAAGCTCAACTGATCTTGATCCGCTGAATAGTAGTCCATTTCTTCTTGCTTCTTCAAGCGTTCCTCTCGCCGTGCTTCATACTCATCCACGAATGATAATGTCTTGCGAATCTCTGTATGCCGCTTTCTGATATAAGATACGCTGTAGCCTGTAGCATCTGCTATATCATAAACATCCATGTCATCAATATATTTTAATTTAACAATTTGATTGTCTGCACCGCTGAACGAATCAATCAATTCCATCAGTTCAACTTTTTCTTTTTCAAGCAGCTCTAGTTCATTCTCTATGATCCTGATGTTTTCTTCCAACGATGATGATCTTGAATTCTTTTCAAGGCGCACGTTTGCTAAATCACCGTTGACCCATCGATCTAATTCCAACCTACTCTTGTTAAGATTCCATTTCATGAAGAGTATTTGTTCTTCTAAGTCTTGGTAGTTTTTAAGCCATTGAAATCTCACAAACGCCACCCCTTTATGGTAAAATAGTCTTGTCATAGGTCACTTACCCAAAAGGTAGTGGCTTTTTTTATTTATCAAAATGTGAACCATGTTGATGTTCTTCATCAATGATCAAACTCTTCAAAGTCTTACCAAGGACTTTTTTATTTATGGTTCCGTTCGCCTTGGCTTTTTCTAGTAACTTACGCTTCTTCTTTTTACTTTCGATTTTTTCTTTGGCAATGGCTTGCTTCTCCTTTTCATCTAATTCTTTACCGAAAATCACACTTGCGAATACTGTGGCAAAAAATGCTACGACTACTAACACTGCAAAGTCCATCATTTATCCCCCTGCTTCCATCGCATCCCTGACTAACGGATCGTTAATAATAATCTTGTACTTCATCTGCTCATACTGCAGTTGCTGTTCTAGCTTCACTATCTGCTTTTGTTGGTCAATTATTGTATAAGATAGCCAACTCAAGCCTGCGATCGTCAGCAGCACTATGATGATTTACGTCCAAAAATTGAACATTCCATTCTTTAGACCTCTCCATCATTTGGTTCCCTCCAATTTTCTCTTGCGGCGATCACTTGCTCTTTTGCGCTGCTGACGAGCTGATTCAAAGCAACTCATTTCCTCGAATCTATTGGTTTTAGAATTGAACTTTGCGAATGTCACTGGGAACCCGTATCGGTTAGCAAACATCTTCATTTTCAACATCGAGATTGCATCTTGATACCCTTTGACATCAACTACCTTAACCAGCTTGCCTTCTTCATAAATGACGAAATCCGCTCGATAATGTATTGGAGCTACCTTCAAACCATCGCTATAAAATCCTTCTTGCAAGATCATATTTTTTTGCATTTCGCAAAAATTATCTGATATTGGTAGAAAGCTCATCCCTTTTTGTTTCAAGATTTTGTAGTATCTGGCTTCGGCTTTTGAATCAAAGAGAATGCCGTCTACTTCATGTTTACTATTTCCGTACTTACTTCTAGTTTTTGTAACCAATAGCTACACCGCCCTTAATCGTTTATCTGCTGTAGTTACGAACTTAAATGCGAATCCTTTTGAATTTTTGAATAATCGAGATACTATTCTTTCTCCATATGCGTTCTTCATTTCTTTTCCAGTCAAATTTGTAGTTAAAATGATCGCCTGATTTTGACGAGCTTCTAAAATCGAGTTCAATGTGTCATTATTGAAATTCGTACTACTGCTATAGGTAGTTCCTCCTAGTTCAGACCCCAAATCATCGATCACCACAAGATCGGCTGTTTTAATGTCTTTCATAAGTGAACCTTGAATTTCCTTTCTCAATTGCTCGTCATTGAATGAATACTTGATTTGCTCCAACAATTCACGATAGCTAATAAACAGACATTTTTTGTCGTAATCTGACCGTTTAATAATTTCCCAAGTAGCAGCCATGGCTAGATGACTTTTACCGCTACCTGACTTTCCATTCAAAGCAAGATGTTTGGGTTCACCACTCAGTACAGCTTCTACAAAACTTTTCGTGATATTAACAGCAGTCTCTGTTTCCAGATCAATAATTTTGTAATTATCAAAAGAACAGTCAAACAAAGATTTGTCGGTAATCACTGACCCAAATTTAAAGAAATTGAGTGTTTTGTTTTTTAGGCTTTCGTTGTAGATGCGTTCCGTTTGAATATCTTCTTTGCGTTTAAGATCATAAAAACCACATTTCATACACGTAGGTGCACATCGTTCAGAACCGTCTTTATTTTTTGAACGATAACCATACAAGTTACCGCCGCACTCTGGACATTCACCCCTTACAATGAGTACTTTTTCTATCAGAATCTGCATACCTTTGGCTATGCTTTCCATTTTTCACCTCAATCTATATAGGCAGATCATCATACTCATCTGAACCTGTATTTTGTAGTTTGTTAGTTCCGCTTGTTGTTCTAGGCTTGTTTCTTTGAGCCTTCATCTTGTCGTAATGTTTTCTCAAACTGGACGGTGATAATATCACGCCACTCCAAAATTCATGTTGCGTTGCCCAAACAATCATCTCTTGAACTTCCTTACCTGATCGTTTGTCTGATTCGATTGTTAGGCGAATTGTATTCGCCCAATCATCAAGGTTCGGTTCTTTGATGTCTTGATTCTTTTTGATTAGTTTGAAAAGAGTTTTTGCAAGAATTTTATTAGGGTCGTCGTCTTCGTAGACACGCTTTTTGCGTGTGTTACGAGGACTATTATTATTGTTATCATTGTTATTCATTGTTTTATCATTGTTGTTTGTGCTTTTCTGTGGCTTTTCAGTGTCACCTGAGTGGCTTTTTTTATTATCTTGATTCTGATAAATGTCATAATTAACAATGGTTATAACCGTCTTTTTACTGTCACTTTTTCTAACTAACATTCCATCTTTTTCCAGCAAGGTTAAAAAGTCAGTAACTTTTGTTCTAGACCATCGCCATCTTTCAGATAGTTGACGTATTGAAGTGATTTTCTGGCCACGTTCAACTTCAACTAATTTGCCATCAAACACAAACTTGTTTTGTTTATGATTGGCATCCATGACTAGGTCTAACCACGCTTCGTATTTAGAAAATACTCGTTTCTCTTGATAAAGCCAGTGATCTCTTATACTGCGGTGGATAGCAACCCAACCTTTGTCTGCCATTTAAATCACCACCTTACAAGTCGTTCATACTTGTAAATCCGGTTATTCGTTGATTTGCCCGGCAATACTCACAAGTTCCACAAGCTTCTGGTTTTTCTTCACCCATTTTTATCCGTTGAATAAGATCGATGTTGTCTCTTAAGTTGATTAACTCGAACGACATTTTATCCTCGTCCAGCGTGATCAACTTCGCTTCGCTTGGGGTTTGCTTAGAAACTGCAGCGATTATAGGAACGAAATCTTTTCCGTATTGCTGTTTGAGTAATTCGCAATAAACAGCCATCTGCAAGACGTATCCAAAATTTTCAATGAAGGTACACCGTTGACCGTAAATCTCATTCCATTTTCTTTCATGTATATCTTTGCTTGTTTTGATATCTACGAAATAGTCATCTTCAAGATTTAAGCAATCAATTTTCCCCTTCCACTCGACACCAAATAGTTCCCCAGTTACGATCACTTCTTTTTCGCCTTGGTATAGATTCAGGAACGCATCTTCGACAATCAATCGGTCGATCATCTGTTCAGCGATCTTGAAATCTTTCAAAAGTCCATAAGGTTTCCGAGAAGAAAACATCCTGTTTTTATTTTCTTCCTTGAATTTTTCATGAACAGCTAGATCCTCAAAATAAGTATGAACGTAGTTTCCAACCAATAGAGCGATTGGATCAGATGACGGTTGCCAGTCACCTTTTAGTTTGGCTAAAGCAGCTGCAGGGCATTTGAGAAAGTTTTTGTATTGAGATACCGACATGTACTGCCAGTCCGCTTCATTGCCATAGTAATTATCATCAGTGAGCTTGATCTTAGAACGGGTAATCTTCTTCTGGGAGGATTCCTTCATCTTTGACACCTTCCTCTCTGTCAAAGTTAGGAATGATACCAAGATCACCTTGAACAGGTTCTGCTTCTTCGGCTGCTTTTTCTAACGATTCCAAATCAATCGGTTGTTCGTCCAACTCCTGATCAACAGCATCTTTCGGTTTCATCAAGTCTTCGATTGGTGCTGATTCTTCAATCGGCTCTGCTTGCTTGATGCCCATTTTCTGTTTTAATTTATTTTCGATTGCTTGAATCTTAACCGGTTCTGCAGGTTTAATTTCACGATCATCAAATTCATTTTCAAGTGTATCTTTTGCAGCTTGAACGAATAAATCATTGTCATTGCTCGTGTTGATTAAAGCTTTTGCTGCTCGGTTGATTACCGTACGCTTTGCCATTTCTTCCGGAAATTCTTTTTGAGGTCCAGATCCCTTCATTTTTGACTTAGCCCAACTCTGATCGATTTGCTTCTTTGTCATGACTGTTGTGGTTTCCTTGCCATTAGCAAGCTTGATCACTACATAAGCAGCAACAATTTCGTTATCAAGATTTTCAAAACTGGTTTCGTGTTTGGTGACTACCATGTTTGGTCCATCCATCCCCACTTGAAAGTCATCGCCTTTTCGTACGACTACAGGGGTAATATCAGCTCCACCTGTTACACGATCTAGAACTGCCATGGTGCCAAAATATGAACGCATAAGTTGTACTTTGTTTCCATACTTGATGAAGTAGCATTGTTTCTTCGCAGGTGATAAGCCTTGGATAACCATGTCCAACAGGGCATTAGAAATTGATGTCTTCATTTCTTGATTATTAGCAGCCGCCTGAAGCAAATTGCCTGCAGTATTATTTGTAAGTTCAAAGAAAGCACTCTTCAATGCATTCTGGGGGCTGTAATTTGGTGGCATTTCTAACCCTTGATCTTTTAACCGATCTAAATTGCCAATTACTTGCTCGTCTAATGAACGCTGCGTTGTTTGAGTTAAATCATTTGCCATTTTTAAAATCCTCCAATATTTATTTTTCTGTAGTTTTCGTTCACGTAGTCGATGATCTGATCTTCGTGAACTAATCCCAAATCAGTTGTGTAGACGATGTCGCCTTTGTACAGTGGATTGCCTTTCCAATCAACAGAAATCTGATTTGGTTCAATTTCAGGCTGTTGACGAGCGCCTAATGAATCAAAATCATTCATGGCGATCACCAGTGTAAAAGATCATTTTCCGCAATTCGGATTTCAACTCTTCAATTCGTTTTTTACAGGATTCCGCAATCAGATCCCTAATTTGACCTTGAATATCTTTGATTCCTAAATCTTGTTCAATATAAACTCGATGGCATCTATACTTGGCATCTTCTTTAAAATAGCCACTGCCCATGAAGTGAGTAGAAATGCCTATTTCGATGTCATTCATTAACTCATTACTGACAGGATGCAACGCAGGTGTTTTTAGACTTATTAGCAAATCTTCCGCCTCGTTGATTTGATCAATAATGTGTTCCATTTTTCTTATTTGTTTTCTCGCTCCTTCTACCACTCCCATTGCAATCCCTCCTAGAATTCCCAAAACAATTTGTAACGTCCGTCTTGTTCTACCAGATTGTCCACACCTTCGTTCTGAAGTTGAGCTAAGAAGGCAGGTGTTAGTCCCTTGCTTGCGATTGAAATACTTGTGCGCCCTTGGCTAGCGGCAGTCATGATGCTATCAATTACTCGCTCTTGAGCGTTCCCAAGCATTGCTGTATAGATGTCATCGTTAAGTCCAGTAATAGTAATCATTTGAAAATTTCTCCTCTCGTGCTACAATGTAGCCAGATATGTTTTGTATGCGACTCTTTGCTTGCCGGCGGAGTCGCTATTTTTTTGTATATAATTTCTTGACTTCCTTGAGGCGTCTGCCACACTTCGTGCAGTAGGGACCTTTCCACGGCTCACATTTTTTCAATTCCGTAGCATTGATAAGTGTTTTTCTATTACAGCTCTTGCATCGGAACTGATGAAGCTTTTCTTCTATCAGCATTTTCTATTCCCCTCCTTAACCGTCTCCTATAAGCAATCTCGTCATACTTGAAAAACCACCACATGCTTGACACTGGCAATGCGTAGACTGCCCAATCAGGTAATTGGCGACTGCTAAACCAAACCCCCAGGAAAAATGTTGTGATTATAAATGCTGACCTTCGTAAACTTTTCAAAAAAATCTCCTCAATTCTAATTGCCGATTTAATCGGCATTGATAAAGTAATTCTTGGTACCTTTTGAGATCTCTAACTAGCAAATCTCGTTGAGAATCGCTCAGTAAGCTTTTTCGATCGTGCAACTCGTCATGGAGGCTGTGTACTTTCTCTTTTGCCAAGGTGTCGATCATCAGCTCTTGTTCAAGTGTGTAGGTCATGCTGTCACTCCCCTATTGTTGTTACTTCTTATAATCAATTGGTAAAGCAACAAGCTCTTTTCTTGGGACAATACGACTTTTGACAAATCTTTTATCTTGTTTCCATTACTATCCAAATTAATAATTTCCATAGGAGAACCGCCCATCATTTCAAACTATCGCTAAAAGCGATACTATCACCAAAAAAAATTCCATTAAGCGGATATTTGTAAAGATCAGCAAAAACAAACATATATTTTGCTGGCATATCTGACGAATCTTTCTCCCACCTCATGATTGTTTCTCTTGTAACCCCAATCCTTTGCGCTACCTCTGACTGCGTTAATTGCATTCTTTTACGCAACGCAGCCAATGTCATCATCTGCTCTTTCGGCATTTCAACGCCTCCTTTCTATGCCCTAATACTATATCGCTAAAAGCGATACGTCAAGCAAAAAAGTGATAAAGAACACTCTTTAAGTGAGAAAAATATCGCTTTACGCTATACAAAAATCGCTTTAAGTGATATACTCTTTTTGAGCACATATATAGAAGGAGAAATTAATAATGACAGAAGATCTGAAGGTTGTTTTCGGGAAAAATTTGGAGAAATTTAGGCAATTAAAAAACGTCAGTATGGTTGAGCTTGCGGAAAGAATTGGTGTATCTCAATCAACGGTTTCAGATTGGGAGAATGGTAAAAAAATGCCACGTTCTGGCTCTATTCAAAAGTTAGCTGACTTTTTTGGTGTCCAAAAAACTGATTTATTAACAGAGAACGATGAATTAGCATCAAATTTGATGAGAGTCACTGAGTTTATTGATATTCCTATATTAGGAACTATTACATGTGGTGAGCCTATCCTTGCGATTGAAAACTTTGATGGTTATAGAAGAATGCCAAAAGATAATCTACCTAAAGGGGATTTATTCTTTCTAAGAACTAAAGGGGATTCGATGTCTCCAACTATTCGTGAAAATAGTTATGTGCTTATTAAGAAACAACCAGAAGTCGAAGATGGCGAGATTGCAGCAGTAATTGTTAATGGTGATGATGAAATGACTTTGAAACGTGTCAAACGTCAAAATGGTTTAATAATGCTTATGGCGGACAATCCTACTTTTGCTCCGATGATTATTACACCTGACACACCTGCTAGAATAATAGGAAAAGCAGTACAAGTAAGTTTTGATCTATAAAAAAAGCACATTCCCGGTCGCCAAACTAGAAAATGTGCTTAGAAATTTTGAAACCTAGGGTATAGGTCTCTTTCTTGTACCCTATTTTAACAAAAATATGGGGGTTTTACTATGAAATTTGCTATTTATGTTCGTGTATCTACACTTGAACAAGCTGAGGAAGGATACTCAATTGAAGAACAGATTGATAAATTAAGTAAATATTGTGAGGTAAAAAATTGGGATATTTTTAAGATTTATAAGGATGGTGGATTTAGCGGATCTACAACTGACAGACCCGGGCTATCTAGTTTGATAACAGATTCTAAAAGGAAAAAGTTTCAGGGTGTGCTTGTTTATAAACTAGATAGATTGTCCAGAAGTCAAAAAGACACGCTGTATCTAATCGAAGATGTCTTCACCGCGAATGATATTTCTTTTGTATCGTTAAATGAAAATTTTGATACAAGTTCAGCCTTCGGTAAAGCTATGATAGGTATTCTTGCTGTCTTTGCTCAACTCGAGCGAGAACAAATAAAAGAACGAATGGTTATGGGAAAAGTAGGACGTGCGAAATCTGGCAAGGCAATGAGTTGGTCAAAAGTACCGTTTGGATATATCTATGAAAATGATACATACGTTGCCCATCCTATTCAAGCACCAATTGTAAAGCAAATTTTTGACGATTACATGAGCGGAATATCCATTACCAAACTAAAAGAAAAGTTAAACGACGAAGGACATATTGGGAAAGAAATAAATTGGTCATATAGAACAATCAGACAGACATTAGCAAATCCAATCTATGCTGGCATTAATCGTTACAACGGAGAACTATTTGAAGGTAATCACGAAGGTATAATCACTAAAGATTTTTTTGAAAAAGTACAAAACGAACTGAAAGTACGGCAAGTAGCAGCTTATGAGAAAAACAATAATCCTAGGCCTTTTCAATCAAAATATATGCTTTCCGGAATAATACGTTGCGGACTTTGCGGTGCTTCTCTTAGTGTAGGAATGCGAGCAAAGAGAAAAGACGGTTCCAGACATCGCTATTACAGATGCTATTCTAAATCTAAGAAGAAAAATTTAACGATGACCAAAGATCCAAACGGCTGCACTTCCCCCAATTATAGTATGGATGAATTAGAAAAACACATACTTTCACAAATAGAACAGATCAGACTAAATACAGAACTTATAAATTCTTTATCAGCAAATGATTCTGTCGTTGACTTTTCGTCCTATAACAAAAGAATAGACGAACTAGATTTATCTCTCGAAAAAATTGTTAATCTATTTATAGATGATGCTATCCCAAAAGACATATTAGAAGCGCGGATGGAAAAAATAAAACAAGAAAAAGATTCACTAGAAAAGAAAATAGATTCTCTGAAAATAAAAAGACCAATTCTTGAACCTATAGATGCAAAAGAGATACTGTCAAAGCTAACTGACAATATATGGAATCTTTCCTATATGGATCAAAAATCAATTGTCATGGAATTGATTAGTAAAATATTAGTTTATCCAGACAAACTAGAAATTCACTGGAAGTTTGCGATTAATTAGTAAATTTAATATATAGCATTTCGATCAATGTAAAACCGCTATAATAAGATATTTTTCTCTTTTTCATGGCAAAACCTCCTCTATGCTTCCGTAAACAGGTAATAAAACAGCGGCATAAACTAATAAAATCAAAGCCGCTACGCCCAAAAAAATGATTGGCTGAATAAAATGCATCCAGTGATGAAGACGTTTGAAAAGCTGTTTTCTTGTCCATTCGCTGTAAAAAATCAGTTCTTTACCTAAACTTCCCTTTGCCTCTCCCTGTAAAACAATTTTACTGAATTCTTCTGATAGAAAACGATAATTCTGGAACTGCTCAGCCAATGACATACCTGCCTCCAATCCTTGAATCAACTTAGAGGCAAGATGCTGAATCAGACTTTCTTGTTTCGTTTCCTTTAAGCAGACTATGATTTGCCTTAATTCGAAACCTTCATGAAAAAGCTTTCCAATCTCTAGTGACAAATAAGCCGATTGATACAAGGAATATATCGGTCCAATCAATAATTGTCTGCTTATCCATTCACTCTGATCAACAGGAGACAACTTCATCAGACGATACCTTACTAGTAAAGCCAATAGAGTAACCGCTAGGATGAATAGTAGAACATACCAATGAAAGACTTGTATCAGCTGAATACCCCAATGCTCTTGCATGACCATTCCTGAACCAATAAGCTGAGGCAAAACGAACAACCGCATACTAAACAAGATACCTAGCAAAAAGGTGAGCAATAGCATCGGATATGCAAGCAGCTTTTTCAAATCATTGCGAAATCCTTCAACAAGCCGAAACTGTTTGGCAATTTCCAACAAAGTTGTCGGCAGATTCCCATGACGTTCAGCTAACTCGATCTGTACCAGTTGCTCTGCTCCATATCCTATTTGCGAAAGTACCTCACTAAACGCTTGCCCTTCCTTTAGCTGATGTTGGATATTTGCCAAAATAACAGGTGGAAACGAACGGATCGTGAGTAATAAATAAAGGGATTCTTGCAGACTAAAACCAGATAAAAGCAGTTCTCCCATGGTTTGTGCAAACTGGTTTTGCTGGCTTCTTGTTAATCCTTTAGAATAGTTCTGACTGCCAAATATTTTCCTGAGCTTCTTCATAACTTTCCTCCCATGATTTTTTTACTGATTCTTCCTCCATAAATTGATAACTCCATAAAACAGAAGGATGGTGATTGGCATCTTCCAAAAGTTCTTGATAAATGACACCAGCTAAACATTCAGATAGCTCTTCTTTTTTCTTTGTCAGTTCATGGATTCTGACCAATGTACCTTCAAGATTGCGTGCATGTACGGTTGCAAAAACCCGGTGCCCTGTTAGTGCTGCTCTTACCGCAGCATGTGCAGTTGATTCATCTCTTATCTCGCCAATGATTAGCAAGTCTGGACGATGCCGTAATGCGAGTTTCAAAAGTGTATCATAAGTCTGTGCTATTTTCGGATTGATCTGTAGCTGCAGAAAAAACGGTTCTTCTATCTCTACAGGATCTTCGATAGTAATCACTTGCAATTTTTCTTCCAAAGCCAACCGATACATTAGAGAAGTCTTGCCTGATCCGACTGGTCCGCTGAAAAGGTATAATCCACGTCTGACGGTTTTCTGTAAAATAGTTGCAAAATCTCGAGAACTAAAGCAACGATGGGGTGTTTCAAAAGTACCGTATAATAGCCGAATCACTAAACTCTCTCGTTGAAGGTAATCTCCTACAGAAGACAACCGCAGACGAACTTCCTGTTTTTCTAAAGAATAAGTAAATGCACCTAACTGAGCTTTTCTTTTTTCTCCGATATCCATCTGTCCCAAATACTTAAATCTTGAGATCAGTTGCTGTCCATCTGCCGAAGAGACTTTCTTCCAGAATGTTCGTTTTTTTCCATAGCGAAAATAGATGTAAAATACTTCTGAAGCTGGCAATATATATACGTCTTGGGCATGTTTGGCAAAACTTTCACTTATCATTTGATCCGATAATCGTTTTATTTCCATTATTCTCCCCTCCACAAAAAACATACGTCTTTTTGATCTTTTTGTTTCAAATAAAATGAATTTACAAAAAAATATTGGCAAAAGCCGAATTTATGTTATACTTATAAAAATTTATCTTGGGAGGCACTCCATTGGAAACAACATTAAGGAAATATATCGAAGTAGCAAGTAAAAAAAAGCCTGCTGACCTAGTGATCAAGCATGCTAAGATCGTCAACGTCTTTACGAAAGAAATCATGGAAAAAGATGTAGCAATCTGCGAAGGAATGATCGTAGGAATCGGTGAATACGAAGGAAAAAGCGTACATAATGCTAATGGGCAATATCTAGTGCCAGGATTCATCGATGGCCATGTGCATATCGAAAGCTCACTTTTATCACCAAGCGAATTTTCAAAAGTATCCTTGCTTCATGGAGTTACTACTGTAGTGACAGATCCCCATGAAATAGGAAACATTGCTGGGAGTACAGGTCTTGAGTTTATGATAGAAGATGCAAGACAAACACTCATGAATATCTTTTTTATGCTACCTTCTTGTGTACCTGTAACCCCTTTTGAGACCAATGGTGCAAATTTAAATGCAAAAAAATTAGCCCCTTTTTTACAAAAACCCGAAGTTTTAGGCTTAGCTGAAGTCATGAACTATCAAGCAGTAGCAAATAATGAAACAGACATCCTAGAAAAGATCCAATTGATGCACCAGCATAAGAAAAAAATTGACGGGCATGCAGCTGGTATCGGCATGGAAGAGTTAAATGTTTATCCTGCAGCAGGTATTCGGACGGATCATGAAGCTACAACTGCAAAAGAAGCTAAAGAACGTTTGGATCTTGGTATGTATTTAATGGTTCGAGAAGGGACCGTTGCAAAAGATCTGGCATCGCTACTACCGGCGATCACACCTGAAAATTCAAGAAGATGCTTCTTTGTCACCGATGATAAACTGATCAATGATTTAGTAAAAGAAGGATCAATCGATCATATCGTCCGTCAAGCTATTGCACTTGGAATCGATCCATTACAAGCCATTCAGATGGCAACATTGAATGCAGCAGAATGTTTTGATTTGAAAACACTAGGTGCGATTGCCCCTGGGTATCAAGCTGATTTCTTCTTAACAGACGATCTTACCAAGCTGCCAATTCATGAAGTTTTCTATAAGGGAACATTAGTTGTTCAATCTGGGCAACTCCAAGACCATTTATTTGCTGATCATTCAAATTCATATACGTGTTGTCTGCCAAAACTAAACGCTCAACCATTAAATCCACATTCGTTAGAGCTGCTTCTTTCTTCTTCACAAGCCCATGTGATCGAAATTATCCCGAATAGTCTAGTGACTAAAGATTTGGTAGAAAAAGTGGACCGACAAGGCGAACGATTCATTCCTTCAATCGAAAAAGACCAATTAAAGATTGCGGTGATCGAGCGTCACCATCAAACGGGAAACATTGGATTAGGCATAGTGAAAGGATTTCAGCTGAAACAAGGAGCGATAGCGACAACGATTGCCCATGACTCGCATAATCTAGTTGTCGTTGGGACAAACGACGAGGATATGCTGTATGCTGCTAATCTTTTGATTCAAAAAGGTGGCGGGATGACCGTTGTCAACAAACAGCAGGAAATAGCTTGTGTTTCTCTTCCTATAGGCGGAATCATGACACAGGAACCTTTTTCGATCGTCTATGAACAGTTGAATGAATTAATAACTAAAGCACATCAACTAGGAGCAGCTAAAACCTTTGATCCTTTTTTGACACTTTCTTTCTTAACATTATCTGTCATACCCGAATTGAAGATCACCGACAAAGGATTATTTTCATTTTCTCGCTTCCAATTGATTCCACCTTGTGGAAAAACCGATGAAATAAATACATTTTAAATCAAATAAATCCCAGAAAATACATTACATCTGTAATGTTCATTTTCTGGGATTTATTTATGGATATTAATGTTTTTATGAAAGCAGAAAGTTAGTTTCACAGACTTTTCTTTTTGGTCTTATCTTGAAATTGAGCTTCTACTCGATAAATACGTTGACCTTTTGAAGAAAATTTTTCTTCATACTCCGTCATAATATTGCCTTCAAATTGACTTTGATGTAAATCTAACCATACCTGTTTGAGGATCATGCCATATTGAGAAAAACTTGCCAGAGAATACTCAAACAATCCTTGATTATCTGTTTTGAAATGGATTTCTCCATTTGGACGAAGAATCTGTTCATCTACAGCAAGAAAAGTCTTATATGTCAATCGCCGTTTTTCATGACGTTTTTTTGGCCATGGATCGGAAAAATTCAGATAGATTTGATCTACTTCGCTGTCAGCGAAATACTCTGTCAACGCTGATCCATCCACATGTAGAAGTTTCAGGTTAGGAAGCGGTTGTTCGATCAACTTGTCTAGTGCAATCGAAACAACACTGACCTGCATTTCTACTCCAATATAATTGATTTCAGGATGGGCTTTTGCCATTCCAGTGATGAACTGGCCTTTCCCCATACCAATCTCAATGTGGATTGGATGATCGTTTTCAAACAATTCATTCCATTTTCCCTTCCACAATGTTGGATCACTAATTACAAAATTCGGGTGAGCCGCTAACATTTCCGCTGCTCCCGGACGATTTCGGACACGCATTATTTATCTCCATTCCTTTCCTCTAATTAAAAAGGTCTGGCCAAATCTCCGCAGAGTTTGGGCCAAACCTCAGCCACTGAAAATTCGTTTTAATTGTAAAATTTCTTCGTTCATCCGTCGATGATCTTCACGTTTGCAATATCTGGTGATTTCTTGGAGCAAATTCATGGCCGCATACCAATGAAATTTTTCAAGCATTTCGTCAGTCGGGCGTATGCCATAACTGATCAGCCACTGATTCCAGCTAGACAGTGGCACATAATTTCCTAAAATCGTTGCAATATCCACCGCAGGGTCTGCAAACATGATTGAATCCCAATCGACTAGATATAAATAATTTTTACATACTAACCAATTACGATGGTTTACATCTCCGTGTACTACTGATAAGTTTTCCTTATCTATTGACGGGATCTGCTCACGAAGAAAACGATGGACAATTTGCAGAAATTGATTTTTCTGGAGTTCTTCCGGTAATTCTTTTTCATATTTTTGCAGCATCTTCTCCGGCGTCATGACACGACCACCGATACGGGTCAGCATGGTTTTAAGAGAATTTGAATGATGTAAATGGTACAAAACATCAATCACGTCGTTTCTTTGACCAATCTCATTAGGAGTCAGCAAGCGACCTTCCAGCCACTCTTGTGCTGTCAAAGTATCGCCATTCCCCGTTCGTTTTGTCCAAACAAGTTTTGGTGTAATTCCTTCCCTTGAAAGAGCAGCCAACATCGGAGTCGTGTTTCGTTTAATAAAGACTTTGTCCTCATCACGCATGCCTATGTATGTTT
Organism: Enterococcus sp. DIV1411a; assembly: GCF_050531945.1. Lineage (NCBI taxonomy): Bacteria > Bacillati > Bacillota > Bacilli > Lactobacillales > Enterococcaceae > Enterococcus > Enterococcus sp. DIV1411a. The sequence goes on from NZ_CP172892.1 coordinate 2,221,155, forward strand.
TTCCTGTGTCGCCTTTGATGGGACGTAACCGCCACTCTTGGTCTAACTGAAACTCCATCATGCATTCTCCCGTCCTCTTACTCTTTGTTTTGCAGTACTTATTATTCTAGTCGCCTGAACACTACACGTCAAGCACATATACGTTCTTTTTCATTTAATTGCCATTCAAAAAACCAGCTTTTCTCAAAAAAAATAGAACGAACAGCATTCTTACTGTCAACGCTCTATTTTTCATTCTCATTTTTACCCTACACAGCTTTGTTTTCAGTCTGACATCTTCTTCAAACGAGTTGGTACATATAGTTTAACAAAGAGCATAGTAACAATCAAATAAGCCGCTAGCGGAACCCATCGCTGCTGCCCATCTAATACGACTGCAGCAATCAAACCAAAAATAACCGACGCGATAATTAATACCCATGTGAGTAGATACTGAATCGCCTGCTTCTTCTGATTCTTATGGATTGGATAAAGCTGAACGAGAACCATATAGCGGAACTGGTTCGCTAAAGGTAACAGTTGGAAACCGATCAAATATAAAAATAAGAAACCGATAATCAGACTAAAATAAAAGTCGACTACTCCGGCAATCAATAACCCACCTATAATTACTAATCGGAAATAAAGACCACTAAAATCAGAACCTCTTGCCAATCTTCTTGCAAACAAGTAAAGATAAGTGTTTTTTGATTCTCTTTTAATATGAGTCAATATAGGATCCAAATAGCGTCTTCTTTTGATCTTTGCCGTAATTTCAGGAACATCTGTGAATAAATTGATAAATTGATAGATCTGATGCAACCTATGTTCTTCTACATGCACCATTTTCTCCCAATCCAATCCTTTTTCTTGTTGCTTCCACAAAAACCAGTAATATAGACTTGCCTGTACTAATGCACCTGCTATTCCTGCCCATATTAGCCAATAAAATGATAGAAACAAAAAGATCAGAGAAGAAAAAAACCAGCCTAATTTCCAATAACGAATAACTTGTTGATCTAGTCGAAACAATTCTGCTCTCTTGATTTGCAGATGACTGAATTTCAAACTCCATAATATGATCAGATAGACGAAAAACATCGAAAAGGATTGCTCCGTACTAACCACCACTAATGGCATGGCCAATCCGCATGCCAATATCAAAAAGATCAACGGAAAAATGCAAGAATAGCGAAAAGCTCGTTCCAAATAGGTTTGCATTTCTTTTTCTTTAGGAAGTAAAAAAACAATATCTGCTGCCTCTGCAAAAGTAGCCATCTTACCCACGAATAAACAGAGCATCCAAAATACAGAGATTATGAGCCCTCCAATTGCAAACGGTGGCTGCAGGGTTTTCAACCAATTAGAATAATATAATCCCACACCGCCAATCAAGAAAAGACAAACTAAAACAAAATGATCGTTCAATACATAACGCATATATTTCATCATTTTCTTTTGATGTCTTGCTAAACGTTTTTGAAAAAAACTACTCATGTGCCTGCTCCTTTGTTAAAGCAATATAGATTTCGTCCAAAGAAGAATCCGGCAGCTGAAATTCTTTTCTCAACATCTCAAGAGAACCGTCTGCTCGTATCTCTCCGTTATGTAAGACCACAAAACGATCACAATATTTTTCTGCAGTAGCTAAAATATGCGTAGACATCAAAATACCGGCTCCTTCTTTTTTCATTTCTACCATCAATTCAAGCAATGCATTGATAGCTAGTGGATCCAAGCCTAAAAATGGTTCGTCGATGATATATAAAGAAGGCTCGATCAAAAAGGCGCATAAGATCATCACTTTCTGTTTCATTCCCTTTGAAAAATTAGCTGGGAACCAGTCAAGACGATTAGATAACCGAAAAGTCTCCAACAACTTTTCTGCTCTTTTCATTGCTGTATCCATAGGTATATCGTAGGCCATCGCAGTGACTTCGATATGTTCTCTCAATGTCAATTCTTCATATAAAGAAGGAGTCTCTGGAATATACCCAATTTGTTTGCGATATTCTTCCGTATTTTTCTTTAAGGATAGATGATTGATTTCTATCGTTCCTTTTGAAGCTTCCAGCAGACCGATAATGTGCTTGATGGTCGTACTTTTCCCTGCTCCGTTCAGTCCAATCAACCCTACTATCTCTCCAGGCTGTACATCGAAACTGATATCTTTTAACACAGGGAGATGTCCGTACCCCCCTGTGACATGATCGATAATTAAACTCATTCTTTTTCCTCCGCCATTTATTTTTATTTATTATACCACGAAGAAAATGACGGTATTTTGTTTTTTTCCTTACAATAGCTTTAACTTATGGTAAAGTTAAGCTGAAGTATTTATTCTTTATAGAAAGGATGTTTTATATGGAAAACTGTATTTTTTGCAAAATCATCAATCAAGAAATCCCAAGCTATAAAATATATGAAGACGACAAGGTCTATGCTTTTTTAGACATCTCTCAAGCAACGAAAGGACACACATTAGTTGTGCCTAAACGTCATGTAGCAGATATTTTTGAATATGATCCCGAACTTGCAGGAGAGGTTTTTTCGCGTGTGCCTAAGATTGCTCAAGCATTGGAAAAAGCTTTTCCAGAAATGAAAGGTCTTAATATCTTGAATAACAACCGTGAACTAGCCTATCAATCTGTTTTTCATTCACATATCCATTTAGTCCCTCGCTACAGCAAAGAGGATGATTTTTCTATTCACTTTGTCAATCATCAAGATAGTTATGGATCGGAAGAACTAAAAGCTATTCAAGAAACAATCGTAAAGCAGGTGTCCTGCGATGATTAAAAACTTTTTCAAAGGACTGTTATTTGGAGCTGCTGCTGGCACTGTCGGAGGTCTGTTATTGGCGCCCAGGAGCGGGAATGAAACAAGAAAGAAACTGATCGAAGAATTGGAAGAAGCAACAACTCTGACAAATGATTTAAATAACAGCCTGAATCATTTTAAAAGCGCATTGATCGAAACAAAAGAAACAGCTGAATCTGTGATTCCTGCTTTCCAAGAAGCAATCAAAAAAGATATCGAAGATTTTAAATTCCAAGCCGAACCACGTATCACACAAATCAATGAACAAGTAGAAAAACTAAAAGCTGATCTACCAGAGTATCCTGAACAAATATAATAATGATTATTTTCTCAACAGATTTAACTATATAAGTGAGAAAAGTTTGCGTATTTCCTAGGAATGTGATGAAATTTTGAATTTTGTTTGAAACTACCACGACAACGTTTTTAAAGGAAATGGGATATGGTATAGTTAATATATAAAAATAATAACTAATTACAGGAGTGCAAATTTTAATGAAAAAAAAATCAATTATTTTGGCAGCTACTAGTGCGTTGGCTGTTTTAACTCTAGCAGCTTGTTCAGGCGATACTAATAAAGATATCGCAACGATGAAAGGCGGAACGATCACTGTATCTGATTTCTATGATGAAGCAAAACTTGAATCATCGAACCAATCCTTAGTACAACGGATGATCATTTATAAAGTATTCAATAACAAATATGGCGATAAAGTAACCGATAAGCAAGTGGATGCAGAATACGACAAACAAGCGAAATCATTAGGTGATACTTTTGAATCACAATTAGAAGCTGCTGGATATACGAAAGATACTTATAAAGAATATATTCGTAACAATTTAGCTTTTGAAGCTGGCTTGAAAGCTCACGTAGATATTACAGATGACGATTTGAAAACTGCTTGGAAATCTTTCCATCCAGAAGTAGAAGCACAAATCATCAAATTATCAAGTGAAGATGAAGCAAAAGATGTGAAAAAATCAGCGGATGATGGAGATGATTTCTCTAAATTAGCCAAAGACAAATCAACTGATACAGAGACAAAAGAAGATGGCGGTAAAGTTAAATTCGACTCAACGACAACAACTATTCCTGCAGAAGTAAAAGAAGCAGCTTTCAAATTGAAAGACGGTGAGATCTCCGATGTTATTACTACAACAAATCCTACTTCTTATGCGACAGAATACTACGTTGTCAAAATGGTGAAAAACCAAAATAAAGGCAATGACATGGATAAATACAAAGATCAACTAAAAGATATCGCTACTGAAACTAAACTAAGTGACAATGCATTCACAACTAAAGTAATCGGTGAAGAATTAAAAGATGCAAATGTAAAAATCAAAGATGATGCCTTTGAAAATGTGTTGAGTGCATTCACAACAACTTCATCAAGTACGAAAGACTCAAGTGAAACTACAGCTTCAACAAAGAGTTCTGACACAAAATCAACTGATTCAACAAAAGAATCTTCAACTGAAGAAACAACTGATTCATCAAAATAAAAGAAAACAAAAAAAGCGAAGACTTATGTCTCGCTTTTTTTGTTTTGAATGAAAAAAATAAATTTTTGCTATAAATCTTTTGGTACATAGAAACTTCGGTTGTCCATACCGAAAATCCGATCGGTGTATTTTCCTGGTTCTGTTTGACGAATCGAAGTCAACATCATCTGCATCGAAGCATCGATATTGTCGATTTGATGTAATATTTCTGCTTCCATTATTCTTGGACGTACAGGTGAGCCATATTCTAATAAGCCATGGTGTGCTAAAACCATATGACGTAATACGAGAACATCTTCGTCAGCTTCGCTGATTTTCAACGCAAGACAGGCTTTAGTTATTTCTTCGTCAATCAATACCAGATGACCGATCAAATTTCCTGCAAGCGTATATTCTGTCGACATAGGACCGGAAAGTTCAATCACCTTTCCTAAATCATGCAAAATGATACCAGCATACAACAATGCTCGATTCAGCTCAGGATATTCATCGGCGATTGATTTCCCTAAGTGAAGCATTGTCAAAGTATGATAAGCTAATCCACTGGCAAATGCATGATGGTTTCTTTTTGCTGCCGGAAACTCAAAAAATTGTTTTTGATATTTATTAAGTAGATAGCGAACAATACGATTCCAATGCGCATTGGTGATCTCAAACAACAATTGATTGATTTCTTCTTCCATTTCTTCTTTCTTCAAAGGGGCTCTTTCCATGTATAAACTAGGCTCTCCTGGCTCATCTACCCTTGTTAAGCGCATATGAAGAATCTTTACTTGAGGGTTTCCTTGATAAACCTCTCTTTTACCGTTTAGAAAAACGACTGTGCCGGCTGTAAATTTATTGATTTCCTCCTCCGAAGCATCCCAGTATTTACCATCGATAGTACCTGAAGTATCTTGGAAAGTAAAAGCAATAAATTTTTTTCCGTTTTTAGCGATTCTTACATCTGCACTTTTGATCAGGACAAATTGTTCAAACTGCTCATCGATTACTAAATCACGAATTTTTTTCATTATTTGCTCCTTCTAATTGTTTTACGATTTGGTTCATCTCATGGTAATAGCTTACCATTTCTTTATCAGAAGAAAAACAAATTATTTGATACTTTTCTCCAAATTTAGCTAAAAGTTCAGCTAATTGATACTTTCGCTGATGATCATAATGAAGCCAGCCATCATCAATGATGATCGGACATATCGAACGGTTAGCTTCTAATGAGAGGTAAGCAAATCTCATCGCCATAATCAGCTGATCTTTCGTACCTGTAGATAACTCATAGATGGGAAATTCTGTATATCCGTCTGTTAAAGTCAGTGTATCATTTTTCAGTAATATCTTCTGATAATTTCCTTTTGTTAAAATACCTAAATAATCACCTGCTGCTCTTAACAACTGGGGTAATTGTCTTTCACTCATCTCTGTTGAAAGATCACCTAAGAATGTCCCGGCGATTTCAAGTGCTCCCCATTCCTCCAGTAATTCCTGTAATTTTGCTTTTTGCCGGCTAGCTTGTTGATAAAGTTCGTCCAATGTGCCGTCTCTTTGCAACTCTTCTACTTGAAGTTGGAGTCGTTGCCGATTTTCACTTGCTTCTTTTTCTTCTTGCTGGAGTTGGGATTGCTTTTCTTTCAGTTGGCGCAGTCTTACAGATAATTTCTCTTTTGTCAGCTCTTCAGGAAATAGTGGAGTAAGCATTTCCGATAATTCATTGTATCTTTTCATCTGCTGTTCGGCTTGTTTGGCTTTTTGTAAAAAGACAGGTACTTCCGAAGGATAAGATAAGCCTGCTTGAGTCAATTGTTCGCTGTATTCTTGTATCCATACTTTTTGTTTCTTTTTCAATTGATTGATTTCTTGCTTCAATAAAGTATTTTGCTGATAGCTTCTGGCAAATTTCATCTGTTCCATCTCTTGTATAAAACGGGAAAGCAATACCATTTTTTCTGAAATTGTCTTATCTTGTATCGGTAACCATTCTTTAACAAACTCAAATTTTTGGTCGATTTGTCGTAGTTTTTCTTGTATTTCCTGTTCTCTTTTATGTTTCCGCTCAAATACGCCATATAATTTCTGATAATCTATGACTTCCTGTCCATATTCTTTCATGAGTTTGAGCGTATCCATCTTTCCTAAGTGCCGATGATCCGCAAAACGATATACTTCTTGCTGAAGAATCTGTTTTTCTTCTCCAGTTCTCTTTTGTTTTTCTTCTGCTTCAGCTAATTGAGCTAAGGCTAGATCAAGTTGTCCTAGTTTTTCTTGCCACATTCCTTTTATCTCAGAGAAATCATTTTTAGTTTTAATTTTTGGTTGCCTTTTGTAGAAGAAATAGCCAATCATGCCTGCACCAATTAGTAAAAGGATCACTTTCAAGGGCATTGGTACAAATATACCTGCAATGATTATTGCTCCGCCAGCCATCAGCATATACGGTTTAGATGAAGAGACTGGTGCTATCTCTGACTGATTTTGTAATAATGCTGGATAGGTCTCTTCCAAGTCATTCACTTCTGCTTCAATCATCTCTTGCTGTTCTTTAGCTATTTGGAGACGCACAGAAATCTGGCTTTCTAGATCAGCAATCCTTCTTTCTTCAGCCAGAAGATGCTTCCATTCTTCTTCATATAAAAATTCTTCCGGTAACGGATTTTTCTGCCAATGCCACCTTTGTTCCAAAATCTTCAATTCTGAATTTGTTTCTCTAGTCTCAATTTGTAATCTTTGCCATTCTTCGTTTAATTGTTCCGCTGTAAATTGAAGTTGCTGGAGATCTTTTAGTTCCTGCTCCTGCTCTAAATAAAAATAATATCTGGCTGACTGCTGATCCATCCCGCTATGCTTTTCCAGTGTTGCTTCTAATTCTTCCAAACGCTCATTTGTTTGCTGATACCGTTTGGAGAAAGACTCCAGATCTAAAAGAAGTGGCTCATCAGGAAGACCTGTAGTGCTGTTTTTTTTGAGAGATTGCCATTCTTCATATAAAGAAAAATTAAGTTCTTGCTGTCTGGCTAATGAAAATTGTTTGTTCGCCTCTTTTAATTGTGCCAATAACTGCTGCTGTTGCGACTCGTATTCCTGTTCTTGTTGGATCAACTTGCCAAAATAAGCTTCCTGTTCTTGTTTTTGATGAATTTTTTCTTGCAGCTCTTTCCATTCATTTAATTTTTGATTGATTAGTAGTTTTTGGCCTTTTTTCTTGAATAATTGTTGTGCTTTCTGATAATATTCTTGCCGCTTTTGGAATACTTGAGAACTGCCCGTGATGCCTAAAGAAATCAGCGCATCATGTAGCTCTTTTTCTCTCAAATGATCTAGTTCCATCAACTGCTCTTGCTGGAAAGTAAATACCTGCTGGAATAACTCTTTCGTCAAAGGTGCGATCAGTTTTTCTAGTAACTCATCACTTCCCACTTGATCCCCCAGCCACACCTTCGATTTTCCGCGATTTTGCTGCTTGTAGCGCTCGACAGCAAATTCACCATATACAGGATGTTTAAGCCATATTTTGCCGCCATAGGCTGAGCCGTCTTTTGGTGTATAATCCTTTTTTTTACGGCCTTTTGAAGGGAAACCAAATAATATTGCTTGAATAAATTGATAAATCGTTGATTTTCCTGCTTCGTTTCCCCCATAGATCAGCTGATTGCCTGAATAAAAGTCAAAACTTTTTTGACGCCATTTTCCAAAAGCAGCAATCTCGATCCTTAAAATCTTCATTCCTGATCCTCCTCAAATAAAAAATCTTGATTAAGCAGCTGCTTGGCTTTTTCAAGTGTTTCTTCTTGATATTCCGGCAGTTCGCTCAATATTCTAGCCGCTTCTTGATGACTATATACTTCATTTAAAATTTGTTGGAAATCTTGAGGTGTCTGATAGTATTGAAATAACTGTTCCATCAATTTAGCAGAAGCAGCAAGTGGGATCTTCGTATAAAAAGTATTCTCTATGAGAGAAATACGCCAAATAAAGAAATCATTTATCCTATCTGAGAATTCCTCTAACAAATAGTCTAATAGCTCTCCTGATTGTATCCGTTCCAAAACATCTGTATTGAGATGGTCATAATCTTTTAATTTTATCTCAATTAAACTAAATCCATCCTCTACTTTTGAAAGCTGCTGACGAATGTGAACAATGACCTCTTTTGTCGTTCTTGCTTTCCTCAATGATATTTCCTTTGTCTTCCAATAGACCTCTGCTACTTTAATCGGATGTATTTGGCAACTTCCTTTACTTAATTCAACTAGTAGAATAGATGTAGAAGCTTGTTCCTTTTTAGTATGACCTTGAGGCGCACCTGGATAAACAATTGTTTGCTTTTCATTTAAGACCGTTGGCACATGGATATGCCCTAAAGCCCAATAATCGTATCCCTTTTCTTGCATCTTTGAGGGTTGGAAAGGAGCATAGTTTCCTTTTTGAGAGACGCCAGGTTCCCCGTGGTACAACCCAATATGGTAATCTGTGAGTTCTCTAGAAGGAAATTCCATCACTTTGTCTTTTTGAATCCACGGTTGACGATAACTAAATCCACTGAGAGAGACAGTTTCTCCACTTTTTATCGTTATTTTTTTTGTCTCTACCGTTTCGGATGTAAATAAATGGACATTTTTAGGAAAGGAGAACCAATACCGCTCTTTTTGATAGAAATCATGATTTCCGAATATTATAAATACAGGTATATGGTTCTTTTCTAACCGTTTCATCTGTTCTGAAAAATGTTTCTGTATTTTTAATGAAGGACGATTTTGATGAAAATTATCTCCTGCAAGTAAAACAAAATCAACGTTATTTATTATTGCCTGTTCAATGATATTTGATAAAACGGTCAGATTCGTCTTCAATAGTTTTTCCTGTACAGTTTTATCAAGAGTTGTCAGTCCTTCAAATGACCGATCCATATGTAAATCTGCCGCATGGATAAATTTCACCATTAAAAATTTCCTCCTTTTTTTCTTTTATCATACCATTTTCAATGTTTTTTTTCATCAATAACCGAAAATTTGTTCGTATTATGCAAAGAAATTACGATAAATGGCCGACTTCAAAAAATAAGTTTATTCGAAAAAAAGATTGTGACATGATTTTTGTCACAATCCTAAATATCTATGTTATATTCGCTTCGTTTGACACTGAAGAAGTACTATTTGTACTGGAATTTATGCTCCATTTTTCCGTATTTAGAATTCTATGTTCTATACTACCTTAATTAGTTTATATGGTAAGAATTCTTTCAAATGCTTGAGATACTCCGTCTTTATCATTTGAAACAGTGACATAATCAGCTTTTTTCATGATTTCTTGATGACTATTTCCCATTGCAAAACTAATATCTGCACTTTCAAACATAGATAAGTCATTTAAACTATCTCCGATCGCGATTCTCAAAGGTTTCTTTAAATTGTAGATTGATTCCAAACGATCAAACACCACACCTTTAGATACATTTTGAGGTACGATTTCAATATTTACAGGTGCCGATTCAGTAACAGACACATTTAGCATCTTTTTCAAATGGTTAAATATATTAGCTTTCAATTGACGATTAGGAATAAAAATAAAAAATTTGTAAATGCTGATAGCATCCTTTTCTATAATTTCCTCAATATTATTATAAGGGATTGAACAAATAGATTTTTCATACTCAAGCTCATAGTTTAGCTCTTTGATAGAAAATTCACTCCCTACCTCGTGAAAAATTTTTTTCATTTTATTTTTATAATTCTGAGATTCATAACTTCCGAGATTTGTATATATTTTGGTTGGAAATTTCGATAGGACAGAATCAATTTTTTTACATCATTTTTATCGAAGGAAGACTCAAATATCTTTTTTTCTCCATCAAATCCAACAGAACCATTTAACCCTACTGCTGGTATCCTTAAACCAGATTTTTTGAGAATATTATTAATGTCTTCTACTTCTCTTCCAGAACAAATGAATGGAAAACAGTCTTCCGGTAAATGTTTCATTGTTCTTGCATTTTTTTGACTAATGCTCTGGTCAGAATTCAAAAGAGTACCGTCTAAATCTATACCAATTAGTTTCATTTCATCCATGTCTCCTATACGTTGATTATAAATTCACTGCTTATTGTAAGTCTAAATTTCTCACAAAACATATACTAATTATACCTAATTTAAGTAAGTACAAACATCATTTTAAGAATAGGAAAGGACATTTATATACTATTCTCTGTATTTTTGATTTATAAATAAATATGAAAGTCAAGTCCATAATCCTGTGTAAAATACTATACAATGTTTTACCGGTCTCTCATTGATCAAACTTAATATATTTTCTTGTAGAACTGAGCCATTCGTCATGAAGGTCCATAAGGACAGCTCCAATTAATCGATTGGCAGACGTTCGGTTGGGAAAAATCCGAATAATCTTTTCTCTTCTGCGGACTTCCTGGTTCAGTCGTTCAAGAAGGTTGGTGCTTTTTAGCCGATTATGACTATTTCCGATAACCGTGTATTGAAAGGCATCTTCGAAGCCATTATCCAATATTTCGCAGGCTTTTGTATATTTAGGCTGGTCGATATATTCACCGACTAAGGCATTCTTAGCTGTTCGAGCGAGTTCAATATCCGTAAACTTAAAGATCGCTTTTACTGCTTCTCTAAACGGTTTTGAATTCTTTTTTGGAATGGAACTGAAGATGTTTCTTAAAAAATGGACCTGGCATCTCTGCCAACTTGCGTTGGTAAATGACTTACGAATCGCAGACACTAGGCCTTTATGGGCATCAGAAATGATGAGTTCTGTCCCCTTTAGGCCGCGTTCTTTTAAGTATTCAAAGAAGATGGACCATGTGTCATCACTTTCTTCATTTTGAATCATGAAGCCAATGATTTCACGGTCGCCACCTTCTGTTATCCCGATCGCAATATGGCAGCTTTTAGAAAGCACTCGATGGTCCTCACGGACTTTTATGTAGAGAACATCAGTCATCAGATAAGGATAATTCGTACCTGAGAGTGAACGGTTCTGCCATTCGTTGACCATCGGGTCTAACTGCTCAGTCAGGCTAGAAAC
>NZ_CP172892.1:2235000-2312500 GCF_050531945.1 Enterococcus sp. DIV1411a
CTACTCATACCGGCATTCTCACTTCTAAGCGCTCCAGCAGTCCTCACGATCTGCCTTCAACGCCCTTAGAACGCTCTCCTACCAATACACCTAAAGGTGTACTCCACAGCTTCGGTAATATGTTTAGCCCCGGTACATTTTCGGCGCAGGGTCACTCGACTAGTGAGCTATTACGCACTCTTTAAATGGTGGCTGCTTCTAAGCCAACATCCTAGTTGTCTGTGCAACCCCACATCCTTTTCCACTTAACATATATTTTGGGACCTTAGCTGGTGGTCTGGGCTGTTTCCCTTTCGACTATGGATCTTATCACTCACAGTCTGACTCCCGGATATGAATGAATGGCATTCGGAGTTTATCTGAATTCGGTAACCCGAGATGGGCCCCTAGTCCAAACAGTGCTCTACCTCCATCATTCTCAATTCCGAGGCTAGCCCTAAAGCTATTTCGGAGAGAACCAGCTATCTCCAAGTTCGTTTGGAATTTCTCCGCTACCCACACCTCATCCCCGCACTTTTCAACGTACGTGGGTTCGGTCCTCCAGTGCGTTTTACCGCACCTTCAACCTGGACATGGGTAGATCACATGGTTTCGGGTCTACGACTACATACTCAAACGCCCTATTCAGACTCGCTTTCGCTGCGGCTCCGTCTCTTCAACTTAACCTCGCATGCAATCGTAACTCGCCGGTTCATTCTACAAAAGGCACGCCATCACCCATTAACGGGCTTTGACTTGTTGTAGGCACACGGTTTCAGGTTCTATTTCACTCCCCTTCCGGGGTGCTTTTCACCTTTCCCTCACGGTACTGGTTCACTATCGGTCACTAGGGAGTATTTAGCCTTGGGAGATGGTCCTCCCGGATTCCGACGGAATTTCTCGTGTTCCGCCGTACTCAGGATCCTCCTAGGTGTCTTCCACATTTCGTCTACGGGGTTTTTACCCTCTTTGACTGACTTTTCCAAGTCATTCGACTATCTGAAAGAACTACCATATTGGAGTCCTACAACCCCAACAAGCAAGCTTGCTGGTTTGGGCTTTTCCCGTTTCGCTCGCCGCTACTCAGGGAATCGAATTTTCTTTCTCTTCCTGCAGGTACTTAGATGTTTCAGTTCTCTGCGTCTACCTCGAATGTGCTATGTATTCACACAATCGTAACATCCTATTAAAGATGTTGGGTTCCCCCATTCGGAAATCTCTGGATCATAGCTTACGTACAGCTCCCCAAAGCATATCGGTGTTAGTCCCGTCCTTCATCGGCTCCTAGTGCCAAGGCATCCACCGTGCGCCCTTATTCACTTAACCTTATCAACCTTACGGTTGGGTTTTGATCCTTCTTCTAGCGATAGAAGTTAGATCAAGAAAATAAGCAATTGAACTTATTAAAAAACTCTATCCAGCTCACAAATCAGCCTGTACGGTAAAAAGATCGATCGTCTCATAAAATCAAAGATTTTATGGCCGTCCGCCTATTTTGCTTCAGGCTAAACAATTTGTTCAGCTTTCAAATTCAACGCGGTGTTCTCGGTTTGTATTACTTACATTTACTTCAAATATCCAGTTTTCAATGAACAAAAGTGTTTGAGAGTAAACCTCTCAAAACTGAACAAAGTAAAAACAAATTGTGTAGTCTCCGTAATATTCCTTAGAAAGGAGGTGATCCAGCCGCACCTTCCGATACGGCTACCTTGTTACGACTTCACCCCAATCATCTATCCCACCTTAGGCGGCTGGCTCCAAAAGGTTACCTCACCGACTTCGGGTGTTACAAACTCTCGTGGTGTGACGGGCGGTGTGTACAAGGCCCGGGAACGTATTCACCGCGGCGTGCTGATCCGCGATTACTAGCGATTCCGGCTTCATGCAGGCGAGTTGCAGCCTGCAATCCGAACTGAGAGAAGCTTTAAGAGATTAGCTTAGCCTCGCGACTTCGCGACTCGTTGTACTTCCCATTGTAGCACGTGTGTAGCCCAGGTCATAAGGGGCATGATGATTTGACGTCATCCCCACCTTCCTCCGGTTTGTCACCGGCAGTCTTGCTAGAGTGCCCAACTGAATGATGGCAACTAACAATAAGGGTTGCGCTCGTTGCGGGACTTAACCCAACATCTCACGACACGAGCTGACGACAACCATGCACCACCTGTCACTTTGCCCCCGAAGGGGAAGCTCTATCTCTAGAGTGGTCAAAGGATGTCAAGACCTGGTAAGGTTCTTCGCGTTGCTTCGAATTAAACCACATGCTCCACCGCTTGTGCGGGCCCCCGTCAATTCCTTTGAGTTTCAACCTTGCGGTCGTACTCCCCAGGCGGAGTGCTTAATGCGTTAGCTGCAGCACTGAAGGGCGGAAACCCTCCAACACTTAGCACTCATCGTTTACGGCGTGGACTACCAGGGTATCTAATCCTGTTTGCTCCCCACGCTTTCGAGCCTCAGCGTCAGTTACAGACCAGAGAGCCGCCTTCGCCACTGGTGTTCCTCCATATATCTACGCATTTCACCGCTACACATGGAATTCCACTCTCCTCTTCTGCACTCAAGTCTCCCAGTTTCCAATGACCCTCCCCGGTTGAGCCGGGGGCTTTCACATCAGACTTAAGAAACCGCCTGCGCTCGCTTTACGCCCAATAAATCCGGACAACGCTTGCCACCTACGTATTACCGCGGCTGCTGGCACGTAGTTAGCCGTGGCTTTCTGGTTAGATACCGTCAAGGGATGAACAGTTACTCTCATCCTTGTTCTTCTCTAACAACAGAGTTTTACGATCCGAAAACCTTCTTCACTCACGCGGCGTTGCTCGGTCAGACTTTCGTCCATTGCCGAAGATTCCCTACTGCTGCCTCCCGTAGGAGTTTGGGCCGTGTCTCAGTCCCAATGTGGCCGATCACCCTCTCAGGTCGGCTATGCATCGTGGCCTTGGTGAGCCGTTACCTCACCAACTAGCTAATGCACCGCGGGTCCATCCATCAGCGACACCCGAAAGCGCCTTTCAAATCAAAACCATGCGGTTTTGATTGTTATACGGTATTAGCACCTGTTTCCAAGTGTTATCCCCTTCTGATGGGCAGGTTACCCACGTGTTACTCACCCGTTCGCCACTCCTCTTTTTCCGGTGGAGCAAGCTCCGGTGGAAAAAGAAGCGTTCGACTTGCATGTATTAGGCACGCCGCCAGCGTTCGTCCTGAGCCAGGATCAAACTCTCATAAAAAGTTCGAACAATCTTGCGATTGTTAAGCTCAATTTGTTTGCTAGCATATTGCTTGCTTGTTAAAAATGTTTGTTGTCTTGAATTGAATCAAGACGCCCTACACATTTGGTTTGTCTTACTTTGTTCAGTTTTCAAAGGTCTACTTCATCGAGAGTGTTTCCCGATTCATTTTTGGCTGCCGTAGCAACTTTTATATCATACCAGAGAGACAAGCGATTGTCAACTCTTTTTTAAAAGTTTTTTTCGATTTCGTTTTTCGAAATCTTTCAGCAACTCATTTATCATAACTTATCGTTTGTTATTTGTCAAGAACTTTTTTTGAAGTTTTTTTCGATAGAATCAAGCTTCGCAAGTGGTTCTTTTTAACGACTTAGTTATCTTATCACGTCTAAAAACATGTGTCAACTCTTTTTTGGAATTTTCATAAAATGTTTCAATGAAGCGCGACAACGTTGTTTAATATATCATTAAAAAAAATAAAGGTCAAGCTAAAATATTATTTAAGCTTGACCTTATTATAATTTCAACGATTGTCAAAAGTATTGTTTGCAGCTGTGTTGCCAGTTTCTATAGATAAATCACAGCTTTTGAAACATAAGTTTTGTACTGCTTCGATTCGCCCGAATTCTTTTGCAGTTATTTGGCAATGAGAAAAGCAGACATCTTCTATAGGCTTTTCAGGAAATGCTACTAAATCAAAAGCTCGGGAAGGAAGTGAGTAACCTGGAGAAAGGCATGCCTGTACGTTTTTGATGTGTATGTCTTTGACTTTCGTCATTTGCTTTGATTCAGGTATTTCTTCAGCCACTGCTTGCCAACTTTCTGGCATTTGAGCAAGGTCATTGCTATTTTTTCTATTGGATTCATTATGCCAGTCCATTATCCAAGAAAAAGGAAATTGTACATCAATCATATTCAGATTTTCTACCCTGATATTTTCGATCACTCCCCCTCTTTCTTTTGAAGATTTCATTCGAATACCACAGTCTGACTGAAAAAAATCGATATCGTGAATATATACGTCACTAACTCCAGCACTAACTTCGCTACCAATAGTTACACCGTATCCTGAACGGATTTTACATCTAGCAACCTCGATTCTTGATGATTTTCGATTGACTCTTGCACCATTGCCATCTCTGCCAGACTTAATAGCAATACAATCATCACCACAGGCCAAATCACATTCATAGACACGCACATTTATTGAAGAATCAATATCAATCCCATCTGTACTTGGTCCATCATTGTTGCGGATGATTACTTTTTCTACTAATACATCGTTAGAATAAGTGATTTGCAAGTTCCAAAAACCTGATTTCTGAAAAATCAAATCACGAACAACAACATGTTCTGCATGATACAGTAAACAAGCGCGTGGACGTTTAATAGCATAATCCGCAATCCAACGAAGTCCCTTTTGATCGTATTCAGCTCTTGTCCCGCTTTTTTGATCTTTTCCCCAATACAGCTCCCACCAATGGTCTCCTTGACCGTCGATTATTCCTTTTCCTTCTATAAGAATATCTTTCGCCGAGAGAACATTCAAAATCGCTGCTGGCCATTTCATTTCTACGCCGGCTACTCGTGTATCGATTTCTGGAAATGCTTCGATATCTGTTCTCCCCTTGAGGACTGCACCTTCTTCAAAGATAAGATGACTCTTATCTTTTAAAAAAAGGGCTCCGACTAAATAAATGCCTTTTGGAATAAATACAGGTAAGTGTTCTTTCGCACCTTGATCGATTGCTTTTTGCAGTATTATTGTATCATCTTGTTGAGTGTCGTTTGTTTTAAAGTTCAAAGCATTGATAATCCCTTTTTTTGTCCGCAATACGTTTCTCCCTATCTTTCATTGATTTTTTTCAATTCTTCACCAATAAATACAGTTTTTGAACGATTCAGTGGGTAACCTACTAGCAAAATGATTGCGGATACAAATAAGCAGAATGCTGGTAACAAGTTTGCCATCGTATAAATCCTTTCTTGTACTAAAACTGATTGGATGGCTCCACCTGTTGTAGACGATTGGTAACCAATGAGTGCCAGCATAAATCCGCCTACCGCTCCTGCACATGCTTGTCCTACTTTTCTCGCAAAAGAATTTACTCCATATACTGTTCCATCTTCTCTTAAGCCTGTCTTATATTGATGATAATCAATCACGTCAGTAATGAATGCCCAGACCATCAAATTGAATAAACCAGATCCTAAAGTAGCGATAAATAAAAGAATCAGATATACCCATGCATTTGTTATATGAAGGAAATACATCAGCAAGTACATACATGAAGAAGCAAGTAACGCAAATACGCTTGCTTCCTTTTTACCAAATAATTTTGTCAGCTTTGTAGCAAATGGTGCTAAAACTACTACTGTTCCGTAAGTAAATAAAAGAGCAACAGACATTGCTTGTTTATTATGGAAGTAATCATTGAATAAATAAGTCATATTCGTCCCAGCTAAAATCTGATTGATCACAATGAAAATGTCAACAATGACTAAAATAATCAGTGCTCGATTAGCTAACAAACCTTTTACCAACTGAGAAGCAGATACTTTTTCGTTTTTGACAACTCTTACTCTTTCAGTAGTCAATTTACAAGTTAACATATATGCGACAAATGCTATTGCAGCACATCCGATTGAAATCCAAAAGAAATGATTCCCTGAAACGACTTGTTGTCCACTCTTGTTATGGGTATACATTAAAATCGGAATGAAGAATCCTGTAGTTGATCCGCCAATCGCAGAACCAATGCTTCGGAACGTGGACAACGAGGTGCGGTCATTAGGATTTGAGCTAATTGCTGCTGCCATTGCTCCATACGGGATATTGATTGTTGAGAGAAAAATCCCATAAACAATGTATGAAACAAAAATATAAGCAATCTTCACCGTCATTGGAAGATGTTGGACGAATGGCAAAAACAAAATGACAGTCACTAAGCAAAATGGATACTTCATTTTTCTGATCCAAGGAATAAATCGGCCAGTTTCTGTTAACTCTGAGACATCACATAATCTTCCAACCATCACATCAGCAAACGCATCCAAAATTCTCGAAATCAAGAATAACGTACCTACGATTGCCCCTGAAACGCCAAGAACATTCGTATAATAAATCATCAAGAAACTATTGACTAAACCTAAAATAAAACAGTTACCTAGATCACCGAACATGTAGCCTATCTTATCGGAAATCCCAAATTCCTTTTTTTCTTTTTTTACTGTATTTGCTGTAACAGCATTTTGTGAAAGCATTTGAATTCCTCCTACCTCTTCTAGTAAACGTTTTCAAAATTATAACTCTTTTTTTCTTGTTTTTATATTCACAATGTTGGCTTTTTATTGCATTATCTTGACAGATAAAAAACAAAAAATAATCTAAAAACATTGATGCATAAGATTGATAACTTTTTTTACATAACAATATATACAAACAAAAAAATTCACTAACTAGTGAAAATAAGTTAGTGAACCTCATTTATTAAAGAATTAAATTACAGATGATCTTTTCCATCATACTTGAAAAACTCAAAATCAGCATAACTTCCTCTTTTTTTATTTAGATCATGCACTGCTATCCCGATAAAATTTCCAGTAAACCCTCCTGAGAGTATACACATGTTTTTTTGCGGACCTACTTTCTTCCATTCTTCAGTTGATACGTCTTTCAAATGAAACTGTGCTGTCTCTTTCTTTACAGTGACTTTCAAAAAAGTCTTCTTTTCTGTGAGTGGAATCGTCCAATCTTCTATTTGTGCTACTCCGTTTTCTGATTCTATCATACGTAGGCATTTTCCCTTGTCCTCATTCCAAGTAACATAACAATAAATATAATTGGATTCATTTAAGTACAGTACCAGTCCAGCCATCTGATTAAAATTATTAGGCATGTATTCAAATGCTGTCTCCGCATCAAAAGTAAAATCCGTTTGCCGAATAGCTAACAAATGATGTTCGAAGGTAGATTGAAGAGATTCACCGGAAATCAGACGTAAAAAACCTGGTCTACATTTTGTATCACACCAATCAGCATTTGGCAAAATGCGTCTGGCATTCCAGTTCTTCTTTAGCTCTCCTTCAAATGTATCCATAAACTGATGATCTTTTTCTTGTTGTACCTCTTCATTTGTCTCAATCATTATTTCTTCCATCGGAGTTGTCTGGCTATCTTTAAGTCTTAACCAATCGTCGGACGTCCAATACACTTCTTGAATAGCGGTTTCTCTTCCCAAAATAGCCGCACCGTTTAATGGTCTGGTACAAAGATATGTCATGTACCATCTTCCTGACGGGGTTTGTACTAAGCTCCCATGTCCTGTACATTGCAATGTAGAAGCAGGTTTGTCACTAGCTGTCAGCATAGGAAAACCAGGATCAAGCTCGTAAGGACCAGTAATATTCTTTGCTCGGCAAACTGTAACTGAATGTCCTCTTCCTGTACCGCCTTCTGCCGTCATCAAATAATAATACCCGTTACGAAAATACAAATGTGGTGCCTCCGTTTTCGCTAATTCTGTACCTGCAAATATTTTATAGTTGGGACCATCAAGCTTCTTCTTCTCTGCATCATATTCTTGTAATACGATACCGCTGGATTTATTCGGTGTGTCCAGACGATAATCCCATAGTTCATTGACAAGCCATTTTTTTCCCGTTTCAAGATCATGGAACAAAGAAGGATCAAAGCCGTTACTATTTAAATAAATTGGTTCGGACCAAGGACCTGTGATCTCAGATGCAGTGATCAAATAATTGTGGACATCTTTAAACGGACGGCCTGCACTTTTGACATCTGTGTAAACAAGATAAAACAATCCATCAGCATAACTGATCTGTGGCGCCCATATACTTCCATTTGTAGGATTTCCTTGCAAAGATACTTGAGTGGTCAAAATATCCGTTGTATGTGACCAGTTGACTAAATTTTTCGACTCATATACTCGGATTCCTGGAAGCCATTCAAAAGAGGAGACAATAATGTAATACCGCTCTTTCACTCTTAATATATTAGGATCTGGATTGAATCCTCTTAAAATAGGATTTTTCACTTTGATAGTCTGCATGATTCAGGCTCCTTTTCTCATTCTTACTCGATATAAACTGAATGCCCCAGCTGCGAAATAAAAAAATGCAAAAGGAAACGCAATAAACTGAGTGCCAATCAACAATATGAATCCTGTTATAAAATACAAACCAGTGGCAGTTGTTAAGTATTTTCCTTTAGCAGTCAAAAACAATGCTACTGCTAAAAAAGCAAGTGAAATAAACAACACAACGGCAAACAGACCAGTCATGTCCTGTAATAATCCAAATGTATTTTCTAAAGACAAAGTTGAATGATCTACAGCAAGCGACTGATAACTTTTTTTAAACTCTGACGCAGACATATTACTTAAAGTAACTGCTAACCCGCCAAAGAAAATCAAAGATAGACTGCCACCGACCATTCCTAGCAATAGTTCCCATTTTCTTTTCATTTCTGAACCCCCTGCTTTTCTAAATGTATCCATTCAGGTCTTTTGATCGATGTTTCATAATTGTTATTACGTTCAGAGAATTTGACAGTCTGTTCATTTTTCTTGTCATCCCAATTATCCCAACCAGTTGGGTGAACATGCCCACCTATCTTACACGCTTCAAATAAGACATTTGCATACGGACGCCACGGTCTTCCTAAATAGACGTTTCTAGTATCAGGTTCTGCAGTCAAGGTACAGCTTTCAAAACGATACCCTGTTTTTTGATTTTTCGGCGTAGATGCTGCTGTGATGTATCCAGGATTTTTACTGGCTAAGCTATGGATATGACACTGATGAAAAACGGCATCTGCCCCACCAAATATGAAATCCACCGTTCCTTCAATCCAGCAATATTCATAGGTCTGACGACAATACTCAGGATTGGCAGAAGCCGGTGTACAAAAAGGAGTACCATCTTTTTGCAAATCAGGCAACGGACCCGTGCATAAGGTATCCTGATAACCAGATAGTCGACAGTTTTTTAAAGATACGCGATCTCCTGAATTGAATAAAGCAACAGCCTGTCCTACCTTTTCTCCTGGACCTGCTGTATTTTCGATGTGAAGATTTTCTAATACGACATTCGATCCTTCTAAGAAAAAAGTAGCACTTCGGAAAGTCCCTAACTGGCTACCGTCAAGATACTCCTGTTTTGCAAAACGATTACCGGAGATAACTACTGTTCCTGCTCCCACAAGTTTAAAATTGGATAATCTGCTTTCTATATATTCATCATATCTTCCTTCTTTTACTATCAAGACCTTTGGATGGCTATCCGGCAGGCCTGCCAAATAATCGATTCCTTCTTGGATAGTTTCAAAATCCGTCGGGGTATCTATAGCATTCTTTCCAATTATCAGTTTGTCTTTCATCCTCATAAATGCTCCCTTATGAATTGTTTCCAAATATTTCTCATTTCTTGTGTTTCCATATGACCGCCTGTTAAAGAAAAAGAAGAAAAGTTTTCTGGACTACCCATTGATTGATACTTTTTGTCCAGCCCTTTTCTCAGCTTCAGTACGCCTTCGTCCAAGCACATCGTATCGTTTTTTCCAACTAAGCTAAGACGAGGGCGCGGAGCGATTTTTTCTTGGATTGCTAACGTTGTATAAGCTGTCAATAGATTTGGCACATAGTAATAAAACCCATGATGATCTAGGCGGCGATGTAGCAAAAGTGTTTCGATGTCCACCTGTGCCGCTAGATCAATACAAACTTTGACACGAGAATCCAATGCTGTCACCCACCAGCTTAATAAGCCTCCCATAGAAAGACCAATCGTTGCGAGCCGTTGAGTATCTGTGTCTTCCCTTGTCTCCAAATAATCGATCAAGCTGATCACATCATAAATACGCATTCCCCATAACGTTTTTCCTGTTAATAAAAATTGTTTGAACAACTCGCTTTCAGAAATACCTCCGCGTTCTTCAAATCCCCAAGCATCAATCGACCAAACAGCATATCCCATTCCTGTCAGTACTTCTGCAAAAGATGGAGAAGCTAAGTAAGGAGCACCATGGATCAATTCACTTTTCCCGACTGAAAAATCTCCGCCGTGAGAATGCAGGTAAAGGACCGTCGGAAACGGTCCTTCTTTTTCTGGATAAGCATAGAGGGCTGGTACTGTTTCCAATTCATTTAAGTACAATTGATAGTATTCAAGCATAAAACCGTTTTGTTTTTCTCGGTATAATCGTTTTCCACTAGGGGTATGTCTGCTAGATGGAGCACCTAAAAAATCATTCAACTGCATAAGCAAAGTTTTTACGAACAACCAGTTCATCCATATTTTCTGATTGATTTGATTGGAATTTCTCAATACTGATTTCTTTAGTATTTTCTAATAGAAATGCTGGTCCCTCGTGATTTTCAATCGACATCTGGTTAAAGGAAACCTTACCCGCAAAGCCAATATAAAATCCTTGTCTGCTCATTTCCTCTATTCCTGTCATCATAGCAGGAACACCGGGAACTGCATCTTGGGCCATCGAGACATCGATATTGTCAAATGTGATTTCTTGTATGAATTGTTCCGCTAATCCATAAATAAAACCTGCAGAAGCATGGACATTCCTTGCCGTGATATTCGAAAAATGGATCCTTCTGAATGCTGGTGTCCGTTCATCTATCGGATAAGCCTTTTTTTCCCATACATACGGTTCTTTCCCTCGCGGACCACAGAAATAATAAAGATTCAGTATAAATGGACACATCACATTATCCATGACTATATTGGATACTCGAATATCTTCAACGATCCCGCCTCGACCTCGTCTAGATTTCAATCGTATTCCTCGATCAGTTTCTTGGAAGATACAATTTGAAATGGTAATATTACGAATACTACCACTCATTTCACTTCCTAATACGACACCGCCATGTCCATGGACCATCGTGCAATTTGTGATCGTGATATTTTCGCAAGCGATCCTTTCGTACGTATCTTCAGTCCCTGCCTTGATTGCAATACAGTCATCTCCCACGTCAATATGGCAATTACTAATACGCACATTTTTGCATGATTCTGGATCAATTCCGTCTGTATTTGGTGAATCCGCTGGGTTCAAGATCGTCAAGTTATCAAACGTTGCATTACTGCAAAGAATCGGGTTGATCGTCCAACTTGGTGACTGGATCAATTTAATATCTTTCACAGTAATTCGATGACAGTTATGGAAACTCATCAATTTAGGACGAGGATAAGCGAGATTATCTGGTTCATTTCTAAAAGTATGCCACCATTTTTTTCCATTTCCATCTAATGTACCGAAACCAGTGACAGAGATGTTCTCTACATTTTGAGCATAGATACAGGAAGCATAAACTTTTCGATGGACTCCTTCCCAACGTGAATGAACAACAGGATAATCTTTTGGATCGTCAGAGAATTTCAGAACCGCTCCTGCGCTTAAATGAAGTTCGACATTGCTTTTTAAAAATAAAGCTCCTGTTAGAAATTCACCTGCTGGAACAACTACGGTCCCGCCTCCGTCACTTGCTGCAGCATCAATGGCTTGTTGTATTGCTTCAGTATTCAATTCATCAATTGATGCGCCAAATGTCAAAATATCATACATATTTATAATGCCTCCACTTCAATCAATGCTTGCAAGAATGCACCAACGCCTTTTTGATCATTACAAATAATTGGTTCACTGATGTAGTAAGCATATGAACCATCTCGCTGATCTGCTCCGCCTAACCCTGCTACTTGACAGTTTTTATTCAAGTTCAGCCAGCCTTCTTTTGTTTCCAGAACAAATTCATCAAGTAATCCTTGATGTGATTTCTTCACTTGTGGAAGCCATTCTTCTTTGTTCAGCAGTCCCAAACGTATTCCTTTAGCCATTGCGTAAACAAACATACTACTGCCGGAAGCTTCCAGATAATTTCCTTTCCGTTTTGTTTCTGTTGTTACTTGATACCATGTCCCGCTGTTTTCTTCTTGATATGGAAGTAATGCAGCCAGTGTCTTTTCTAGAATTTCTTTCAGCAAAGAACAATCTGTTTCTTCATGAAGTAATTCATAGGTATCTGCTGCAGCCATCAAATACCAGCCAATCGATCGGCTCCAAAAATGATGGGATAGACCTGTTTTTGGATCAGCCCATGGTTGGACCTTCTTTTCATCCCATGCATGAATCAGCAAATTTGTTTTTGGATCGAATAGATGTTTATAACTGATTTCAAACTGTCTCAAAACATCTTGGTAATCTTTTTCTTCACTAAAATTCTGGATAAATTCAGCATAAAAAGGAGAACCCATATATAAGCCATCCAACCAAATTTGATAAGGATAAATTTCTTTATGCCAAAAAGCTCCTTCGGATGTGCGTGGATGGTTTGCCAACTGCTGGGAAAGGAGTTCTGCTGCTTTTTTATATTTTTCTTCGCCTGTTTCTTTGTACAATAAAAAGAAAAGCTTTCCTGTATTTACATGGTCGATATTGTATTCTTCAACGCTGTAGCCACGGATCGTTCCATCTTCTTGCACGAAATAGTCGATATTGTCTTTTATGAAATCAAAATAAATTTTTTCTTGGGTTCGTTCCCAAAGTAATTGGAACCCTTTAAGTACGACGCCATAGTCATAAGACCATTTTCCTTTATACCACTTTTCTTCATATAAGCGAGGTGTTCTTTCCATGATACTTTTTGCTAATTTCTTTGACCAGTTTTCCATTATTTGCTCTCCTTTAAAAATTAAAATAGGATTTGGGACAAATACCAAGAAGTATTTGTCCCAATCGTCTATATTACTGTGCCGCTGCTTTGTATGCTTCCTCGTACTCTTGTGTGATTCGATCGCCTCCTTGTGCTTTCCAGTCTTCTACAGCTTTTTTGAATCCATCTTCGTCAAGCTGTCCCATGATGTATTGCACCGTAGCATCAATGACGATTTTTTCAATTTCTGATCCTACTTCATTGTTCGTCGGTGAATCCAATGGCACAGAAGGATCCATTACAGCAAATTCTTCATTTTCTTTGATCAATTGATTAGAGAATTCTTTTTCAGGGTCTGTATCTTTGAAAGAGAACGTCACTTCACTAGGACGAGAGCTTGATAACGGTTGCACCTCTTGTTGCCAAAGATCCATATCGATAAATTCGATAGAACCATCATCATTCAATTCATAATGCGTTCCTTCGATACCGCCAGTCATCAATTTATACACATCTTCTTCTAAAAGATCATCAACAAATTGAAGTAATTTCTTCAATTGTGCTTCGTCTTTTACTTGAGATTTGGGAAATGCTAGCAAGCCGCCAATACCATTTCCTTCTGACCAAACATGATAACCGCCGCCTTCACCATCTGAGATCTTGTTTACAGGCACTAATTCCATATCATCTTGAATATC
The DNA here is from genome assembly GCF_050531945.1 of Enterococcus sp. DIV1411a. Lineage (NCBI taxonomy): Bacteria > Bacillati > Bacillota > Bacilli > Lactobacillales > Enterococcaceae > Enterococcus > Enterococcus sp. DIV1411a. Next base: position 2,248,600 of record NZ_CP172892.1, read on the forward strand.
TTGACCCATCGTCTTCAGATTCTTGATATCCACCATTCCAGTGTAGATTCCAGTTCTTCCTTGTGCAAATTGTTCTTGCTGATCAGTCTTTTGGGTAACTGCAAAGTCTTGTGCCAAATAGCCATTCTCAAATAGATCTCTTGAAAAATTCAAAGCTTTCATATACTCTTCTGTATCAAATTCTGGAGTGAATTTGCCATTATCGTCTACAGCCCAGCCATTTGGTGCTCCAAAATAAGAAGTGAAAAGTTTAAAGCTGGTATAACGAATATCACTAGGCGCACGATCGCCAAAACCAACTGTGTCGTCCACACCATTTCCATCAGGATCGTTTTCTGTAAATTGTTTAGCTACTTCATAAAGCTCATCCATGGTAGTTGGAACATCTAGTCCTAGATTATCCAACCAGTCTTTTCGAATGACTAAGCCAGCACGAGCGTAGTCTTTTTGTATCGGTACGCCGTACAAGGCACCGTCGATACTCGCAGCTTCGATTCTATCTTCAGAAATTTGACTTAAATTTTTATAGTCTTTTAAATATTCTGATACATCCCAGAATACGCCTGATTTTAACGCATTGCGGACAGAAGAGTTTTTCAACATCGCAATTTGAAGTGTAACGATATCTCCTAGTTCATCAGAAGCCAATGCAGTTGTTAATCTTTCTTCTTTTGAAGCATCAGGAATCCAGTTGAATGTCAGTTCCGTATCGGTTTTTCTTCGATCAAGTTCACAATCGTGTCTGTAGGCGGTGAAGCATGATGCAAAATATTTAACCAAGTGATTTTAGCTTTTCCATCTTCTGTCTCTGAAGAACTGTTACTTGAACTGCTGCCGCATGCGGCAAGTGCTAGAATTCCTGCAAAACTAAGACCTAATTTTACGAGCGTTGCTTTTTTCATAAATTTTCTCCTTCACTGTTTTAATAATATTTTTGTTTTCTTCTGTTTTTTCTGTATATGAGTTCTTCCATTCCAAATGGCAAAATATAGAATTTGCTGTCCACGTGACTGCGGAAAAGAAGAGACTGCCACCGATAAAGGTTAAAACACCTGGCATTGTTTGGATGATCATCAGATAAATCCCTACCATACTTAATATCAACACTAATGAGTAATGAAGATGTGAGAATCCGAATAAAAATGCCATTTTCATTTTGAAAAAATATCCTTTCCAATCATAATGAGCCATGATTGGGAAAATATAGAGTGCTGAGAGCACATATATGAACGCAGCAATATACAAAGCGATCCTAAGATACCAATTGTGTATGAAAGAAAGATCCACAAGTAAAACAATCCCGATGGCGCCATATATCCAGCTCATCAGCAAGGTTTCACGATAGTTTTCTTTAAAATATGTGAAGTACGTTTTCGTCAAAGGAAACGTTTCTTTTGAGCGCAGCCATTTTCTAATCACTGCAACCATCGCATACGATGCAGGACCGAAAGTAAAAACTCCCAAACCTGCGATGACTAAACCGCCCCACAGAAAATTCAAATAAACCAACTGTAAAATACGATTTAGCCTTCCGTTTATTTTATCTAATGACTGCAGCATATCTTTCCCTCTCTTTCTATCTTAGTAAACGCCGTCTTCTCCTAGCTTTTTGGCAATCTTATTAGCTAAAATTACCATAAACAATCCTACGACCCCTTTAAACAATCCCATTGCTGTACTGAAACTTAACTGTCCATTCTTCAATCCAGCTGTATAAATATAGGTGTCGAAAATTTCTGCAACGCTTCGATTCAATGAATTCAATAACAAGTACATATGCTCGAACCCTAAGTCTAATGTCTGACCGATTTTTAGAATCAGCAAGGTAATGATTACTGGACGAATTGCCGGCAATGTAACATGCCATGTTTTGCGTAAGCGTCCTGCTCCATCCATTTCTGCAGCTTCATACAACTGTGTATCGACTGCAGTTATCGCTGAAAGGTAGATGATCGTAGACCAGCCCAACTCTTTCCAGATCACTTGTCCGATATATACTGTGCGTGTCCATTCAGGGGATGTTAGAAAACTGATTTTTTCAAATCCCATTGTTGCAAGGAATTCATTCAATACCCCTCCGTCAACATTCAAAAATACATAAGTAATCGAAACAATGATTACCCAAGACATGAAGTGAGGGATGTAAATGATCGTTTGAATCCCGTTTTTCAATCGTTTGTTCGTTACTTCATTTAATAGTAAAGACAAAATGATTGGCATCGGAAAAAACACGAAGATATTTAATCCGAACAAGATCAACGTATTTCTTAATAATGTAAAGAATGTCGGTTCTGTAAACAAACGAATGAAATGTTTGAAACCGACCCAAGGACTTCCCATTATTCCTAAAAATGGTTGATAATCTTGAAAAGCAATAACGAGTCCCCCCATAGGAAGATACCTAAAAATCAAGAAATAAAGGACTCCCGGCAGAATCATCACATTTAAAAATTTATTCGTTTTGATTCCTGCAATTATTTTTTTTCGTCTTCTGAGCTTTTCTTCTTTTTTCGATAGCGTCAGTTGAAATGGTTCTTGTTTCTTTACACTTTCCATAAGCCCCTCCTTAGTTTTGTGAATGTTTGCTGCTTATGACTTCATGATAGATAACTATCTGAATTACGTATATAATCATTTTTATCGTAAGTAAAAACGCTTACATAGCAATGATTTTTGTGCTATACAAAACGATAAAGTGTATTTTTTCACAAATAAACTACGCATAGCAAACCTTCTATTTTTTTCTATCTGACACTTAGCATAGGAAATGATTATATACGTAATCTTTCACCGATGATAAATTGAACATATAGAAACAGAAACATTTAATTTATTTTGAGGAGGAGCCTATCTATATGAAAAAGAAAGTCTCTATAGGAGAAAGAAGTTTTACACTTTTCAACAATACGTTTCTAATTTTGCTAGCTTTGATCTGTATCGTTCCTTTTTTAAATATCATCGCTACATCTTTTGCTTCTACACAAGAAGTCGTCGCGAAAAAGTTTATCCTTTTTCCTACTACCTTTTCTTTAGACGCGTATCGCTACATTCTTTCTACGCCGACCATTTTTAGAGCACTTGCTGTTTCGATTGGTGTTACAGGTGTCGGAACGATCGTCAGTATGTGTGCAACTTCACTGATGGCCTACGGTCTTTCCAGAAAGTATTTGTTTGGTCGAGGTTTTGTCAACTTTCTTGTTGTATTTTCTATGTTGTTCAGCGGGGGGATGATTCCAACGTTCTTAGTTGTTCGTTCTCTAGGGCTGGTCAATTCTTACTGGGCCATGATCCTGCCTGTGGCTGTTAATGCAATGAATATGATCATTATGAGAAACTTTTTCCAAGCCTTGCCGGATAGTTTGGAAGAATCAGCAAAAATGGATGGTTGCACAGATTTTGGTGTATTTTTCAAAATTATGCTGCCATTAGCGTTACCGTCTATTGCTACTATCTCGCTTTTTTATGCTGTTACTTACTGGAACACTTATATGACTGCTATTTTGTATATCAACGATTCATCTAAATGGCCGATACAGATTCTTTTACGCCAAATCGTCATTGTATCAAGTGGGATGCAAGCAGAAAGTAGTGCCGTTGATGTGATTCCACCAGCACAAACAGTTAAAATGGCTGTTATCGTTATTGCAACAGTGCCTATGCTGATTGCTTATCCTTTTGTTCAGAAATATTTTGTCAAAGGAGCACTCGTAGGTTCTGTCAAAGGGTGATTATGTACTGAACGCAAAATGGTAGTTGTGTCAGAAGTGGTCAGCTTCAAGAAATAAGAAGGCATTTACGAAAATTGCTTCTTAAATTTTTGTGAAATTTCGGCTTATTTTTCGAAGAATCTACTCCTGGAACACCGTGTATCAGAGGTTGTGAAAGAGACGTTCAGCCTTGAGCGATGATAAAAACTCTCACAAACATTGCGACGAGTAACCCACAGGAGCAATAAGAAGCGATTTTGAAAAATAGCTTCCCATATTTCACAAAATTATGCCTTATTGTCGATAGCCTGTCTCTTGAACGCCATTTATTCGTAAAAAAGAACTGTGACAAGACTTTTGTCACAGTTCTTTTTGCGTGCTTAGCCTTGAAATTTAACTATCCATAAATACAAATACTAGGGTTATTCTAACTTCTTTTATTGCTTGAATCAGTCCACAAGAAAAACAGCCTCTTGATTAAATGGCGTTTATCTTGTTGATTCTGCGGCAATAAAATCAGCCAGCAGCAAAACATGAAGTGCTGTTTTTTGCTGTCCTCTTTTATTGCTTGAATCAGATCACAAGAAAAACAGCCTCTTGATTCACAAATATTTTTTTCGATATTCTCCCGGCATAATCGATTCCTTCTTTTTAAAGAAACGAATAAAATTTTGCGGATTTCGATATTGCAATCTTTCTGCAATCTCTTTTACGGAGAGGTTAGTCTCTTTCAACCATTTTTTTGCTACCTCTAAACGATGATTTTGAACAAAATCACCAAATTTTTCTCCTGTTTCCTTTTTAAATACATTACTTAAATAGTTAGGGTTATAATGCAACCTATCAGCGATCACATCTAAAGACAGATCACGATCATATTCTGTGTAGACGATATGCATAATATTCTCCGACAAATTTTTAAATTCATGATCAGTGATTGCTTGAGAGCATTCTGTGATTGGCAGAACTAATTGTTCTAAAACAAGTTTTTCTAGTTCTTTGGGATGATAATTGTTCAGTGCTTTTACATAAATTTGTTTCATGTTATCAAAGTTTTTTGAATCTACTCCCAATAACTGTCCTAATTGAACGAGTTCATTGATCAAGCGGACCGAAACTACTTCCCGACTCAAAGGATTTTTATTTTGTGCAAACAATGCATCAATCAATTCATGTACTAAATTCTTCACTTCCTGATTTCCAGAACGAATGGCTTCAAACAATCGATTTTGTTCTTCTATCGGATATCTAATAAGTGTTTTTTCATGAGCAGCAGGAACGATTTCCTGATAAAAAATAATTGAACTTGGACCAGTATTTACACGATAATACAGGGCTTCTTTTGCCCGATCAACCGATTGCTTGCTTTCATTCAGCGTTTCGAACCGGTTACTGATGCCTATACTGATAGTTAAATTCAAGTATTCTTTTACACGTTTTTGAATGAGTCGGCAATACTCCATGACTTTTTTGCTTGCTTCTGCATCATCTTTATCCATTCGATAAATAGTGGCTTGCATTTCTTCATTCAAAACGATCGGCAGCATTCGATTTTCCTTTGGCACAATTTCCGTGATCATGTTGTTGATCGCTAAAAGTAGCAAATCACGCTCCCCACCGTGACTATCTTCTAACAGATCGATTTGAACCAAAGCTGTATAATAGCAGTCATTTTGAGAACTATAACCAAATTGCTGCAACCGCTGATCTAGTTCTCGCCTTTCTACTCGATTTCTAAATAAACTAAGTACAAATAGCGTTTCCAGCTGTGGCTTTTGGGTAACTAAGTGTGCACTTAACGCTTCTTTTTCTCCTATGATCCGACTGACTGATTGAGCGACCAAATCTAGTTCTTTCCCACTGAATCCTTTTGATTTAAGATTCAGACGTTCCTGTATTTGAGAAATCGGACGGGCAAATCTGTCCGAAAATAAGTAGGAAAGAAGACCAATGAGTCCTACCAGTGTTAAAGACACTGCAACTAGCCCGATTCTCAGATTGCGGATCATTGCGCCAATTGCACTAGAGTCAACTTCTAATCTGTAAATCCAATTATTATAATCTGATTTCAGTACTATATACGTTTTATCTTTTTCTCTTATCACTTTCAGCTGATTGTAATCTAGATCCACGTCCGTTAATACAGTTGGTTGCTCTTTATTTTTTACTGTCTGAGTAGTAAAAAGGTTGCCAACTTCGTTTTCAATAGAAAGTATGTCTTCTCCACTTTCACCAACAACTTGTTCTATTGTATGTTTCTCTATCGTAGCAATTCCCAATGCATATTTTTCTTTTTCAAACATTGGCAAAGAAATCACCATTTCGATTCCTTTGTTTTTCTTTTGCCAAAATAAATTATTTTTGTTATTTATGTACTTCTGTTGATACTTTTCAACTTCCTCTTCGGTCAGTTGACTCAACGATCCATTGATTACTCCCCATTTACCAGCCAAACTGACTAAATCATAATTATTATCATCCATAACAATCGTTTCTATAAAATTTAGTTCTTTCCTGATTTCAGAATAAGTGGAGTAATCTGTATATGTCAGCGGATGCTTGAATATGTCCGAGAAATTTTTGGTCGAACCATACGTAGAAAACGAATATTCAATCGTTCTAATTTTCCATTCAACGTTAGTTTTAACTTGCCTGAGCAAATTCTTTTTGTCTGTTAAATAACTCGATTCGATCGATTCATAGGTATTCTGGTAAATGAATAAACTAAATCCTATGACAAGTACGGCTCCTAATAAAAACATCGGTAAAAATATTTTATAAAATACTGTACTTTTCTTCATTTTCTTCCTCTCCTCCTTTTAAAATAAAAGGCTTTCATTTTTCTGTAAAATTGATACTCATCTAATTAAATGAGCATTCCCCGCTTTCAAGAATAGCATAATTAAAAATAAAAATCCAAGTAATTTTTAACGTGTGCAATCTTTTCATATCAAAGATCTATTGACTTATCGTAGTTATCGTAATATGATGAATGCGTTAACAAAAAGTGAAAAAGTAAGGAAAATGATGGAATGGTAACGATCAAAGATATCGCTAAAGCAGCTGGCGTTTCTCATACGACAGTTTCTCGTGCTTTGAATAACAGCAGTTTAATAAAAAATGAAACAAAACAAAAAATACGACAACTAGCTAAGGAAATGAATTATTCGCCAAACTATAGTGCAAAAGGTTTAGTGAATCAAAAAAAATATCTAATCGGACTATTTTTCTCAAGTTTGCATAAAGGAACTTCATCAAATTTCCTAGCAGATTCCATTGCAGGCATCCATTCAGTATTAGACACAAATTACAGTTTATCTGTTGAAAGTATCGATGTTGTTGATTTAACAGAAATCAACCTGCAACGCTACGATGGACTGATCGTTATGAGTCAAAGTGATGATGATCAGCCTTTCATCGACTATCTCAAAGAAAAAGAATTTCCTTTCGTTGTTGTCAATCGTCACATCAATGATCCAGCGGTTATCAACGTCACTGCCGATGATGCGGCCGGTGTTATGCAGGCAGTAGATTACGGTATTGGATGCGGACATACGAAGATCGCTTATATTGGCGGAAAGAAAAATTTTCGTTCGACAAAAGAACGGGAAAAAGGGGTATTGAAAAGTCTAAAAAAAGCGAGCATCCCTGTCAATCCAGCCTATTTTTTAACAGGAGATTACAGCTTAGAAAGCGGCCTCCAAAACATGGAATACCTATTATCACTTTCTGACCTGCCTACTCTGGTTTTTTGCGGCAACGACGACATAGCGATTGGTGCATTGAGAGCTGTACATTTAGCTGGCCTCCGTGTTCCCCAGAACATTTCTCTGATCGGGTTCGATGATTCTCCAGTCGTCTCCTATCTCAATCCGCCGCTTACCACCGTACGTAAGCCTTTGAAAGAAATGTGTCAAGAAGGAACAAAGCTTTTACTAGATTTGATCGAAGGCAGGACGATCGAACAATCTAAAATTGAGCTCTCCACCTTGTTGATCCTTCGTGAGTCGATCAATTACTTGTAAACTACAAGTAATTTTATATAAAAATGTTAACGTGTGCATAACACAGAAAGGAAGTTTATATGAAAAAACTGACAAAAGAATTAGTGAAAAAAAAACGAAGCACCTGTAAAAGTTCTTCAGTTTGGTGAAGGCAATTTTATGCGTGGATTTATTGATTGGCAGATTCAGCAGCTGAATAACCAACAATTGTTTAAAGGTAATGTTGCAATCATTCAACCTTTAGAACAAGGTCTTGGAAATATGATGAACCAGCAAGATAATTTATATACGGTCATTTTACAAGGACTCAGCAATGGCGAAATCGTTGATACTTCCGAGATTATCACCGTAGTAGAACAAATGATCAATCCTTATGATGAATGGGATGCTTATCTATCTCTAGCAGAAAATGACGACTTGGCCTATATCGTCTCCAATACAACAGAGGCAGGAATCCAATTCGTGGAGACTGATAATTTAACAGATACTCCCCCACAGAGCTTCCCGGGCAAACTGACAGCCTTTTTATACCGACGTTTCAAATTAAACAAAGCTGGCTTTACCATCATTCCTTGCGAACTGATTGACAGAAACGGCGAACGTCTAAAAGAAATCATTTTACGCTACGCAGAAAAATGGGATTTAGAACCTGCTTTTGTTGAGTGGTTAGAAAAAGAAAATGTTTTCTGTTGTAGTTTAGTTGATCGCATCGTCCCAGGTTATCCTCGCGAAGATGCAGGTGTTTTCAATCAACGGCATAACTATGAAGATCAATTGATGGTCAAAGCAGAACCATTCATGCTTTGGGTGATCGAAGGGCCTAAAGAATTGGAGAATCAACTACCATTCAAACAGGCTGGCTTGAATGTCATCATCACAGATGATATGACTCCTTATCGTGAACGTAAGGTGCATTTGCTTAATGGACCGCATACAGCGATGGTCCCTCTTGCTTTGTTGGCGGAATTGGAAACTGTAGAAGAAGTAATGAAAGATCCTTTATTCTCCGCATATGTTGATCAGTTATTCAATCTAGAATTGATTCCTATGCTTTCTTTACCTAAAGATGAATTAGCCATTTATGCTGACCAAATCAAAGAACGTTTCTTGAATCCTTTTGCCCATCACAAATTAGAAGCGATTTCATTAAATAGTGTTTCAAAGTTCAGCACCCGTCTGCTTCCAGTGTTCAAGAAGTATATCGAAGAACAAAATCAGGTACCACCGTTAATCACTGTTTCACTAGCTGCGCTACTTCTTATGTATCGAGGCGATCAAGTAAAGCCACATGATGATGAAAAGACGATAAGCGAATTTACTGATGCTTGGTCTGATAATGGAACAGCTATTCCTCGATTATTGCAAAACGCTGCGCTTTGGGGAGAAGATTTGTCTCAAATACCGAATGTGACAGATACAGTTCAAGAAATAGCTGCAAAGATCGATCAAAAAGGTGTCCGGTCAGTATTACAAGAAATGAAAGGAACGATGGTCCATGCTTGAAACCCTGCAACCAACAATGAAATTAAATCGACGAGACAGTGTGGTCGTCGCATTAACCCCTATTCCAAAACAAACACAACTGACGATTGATCAGCAAACGATCACCACTCTTGAAGATATCCCGCAAGGTCATAAGATTGCATTGGGTGATTTGAAAGCTGGAGACAACGTGATCAAATATGGCTATCCAATCGGTCATGTGACGACAGACGTAACTGCCGGTCAATGGCTGCACACTCATAATGTAAAAACCAATCTTTCTGGTGAATTGGATTATCGATATGAAAAAGATGTCCATCCAAGTCATTACCTTTTTGAGAACCGAACATTTCAAGGTTACTTGCGAAAAAATGGAAAAGTAGGGATTCGTAATGATTTGTTTTTAGTACCTACCGTTGGGTGTGTGAATGGCATTGCTGAACTGATCGTCAAACAGTTCAAGGAAAAACATCCAGATCTGGGACAGTTTGACCATATTACGATTTTAAAGCATCCTTATGGCTGTTCGCAGCTTGGAAAAGATCATCAAAATACTCGAGAAATTTTAGCGGACGCAGTAAATCATCCCAATGCCGGAGGAGTTTTAGTATTTGGATTAGGTTGTGAGAACAATACAGTTCCTGAATTCAAAAAAATTTTAGGTGAATATGATGAAGAACGAGTGAAATTTCTAGTGGCTCAAGATGTTTACGATGAGATCGAACAAGGTGTGGCTCTATTAGAAGAGCTTTTAACAGCGGCGGAAAATGACCAGCGCATATCAGTCCCGCTCTCTAAGTTGAATGTCGGTTTGAAATGCGGCGGTTCTGATGGTCTATCGGGAATAACTGCTAATCCTTTACTTGGTGCATTTTCTGACTACTTGATTGCTCAAGGAGGCAGCACGATCTTAACAGAAGTGCCAGAAATGTTTGGCGCAGAACAAGTATTGATGGCACGAGCGGAAAATGAAGAAGTTTTTGACTCAATCGTTGACTTGATCAATGACTTCAAACAGTATTTCTTGTCTTACGGGGAACCAGTTTACGAAAACCCATCTCCTGGTAATAAAGCAGGTGGGATCACTACATTAGAAGATAAGTCTTTAGGCTGCACGCAAAAATCAGGAAGCTCTCCTGTCGTTGATGTGCTACAATATGGCGAAAAAATCAGAAAACCAGGGCTTAGTTTATTGCAAGCTCCCGGGAATGATCTTGTAGCTGCCTCTGCTCTTGCTTCATCCGATTGCCAGTTGGTCTTGTTTACCACAGGAAGAGGGACTCCGTTTGGCTCATATGTCCCAACGGTCAAGGTATCTACGAATACAACTCTTTTTGAACGCAAAGGTCATTGGATGGATTTTAATGCAGGCGTCTTATTAGAACAACCAATGGAAGTAATCTTAGAATCGTTTGTTCAAAAAATCATCGCTGTAGCTAGTGGAGAAGAAACGAAAAATGAACAAAATGACGTTCGAGAAATTGCCATTTTTAAAAACGGAGTAACACTTTGATTTTCATAAAACAGTATAAAAAGAAAGAAGGAAGATTTATGTTTTTATCTGATGATTTTTTATTAAAAGACGATTGGGCGAAAAAGCTTTACCATTCCTACGCAAAAAACATGCCCATTATTGATTATCACTGTCACTTAGATCCAAAAGAAATTTACGAAAACAACAATTTCAGCAATCTGACAGAAGCTTGGTTAGGAGGCGATCATTACAAATGGCGCTTGATGCGAGCTTGCGGCGTGCCTGAAGAAAAAATCACAGGAAATGCTTCTGATTTTGAAAAATTTTTAGCTTGGTGTCAAACCGTACCAAAAATTATCGGAAATCCGCTTTACAGTTGGTCACATCTTGAATTGAAGCGTTTCTTCGGTATTGACTTGTTGATAAATGAAGAAAATGCAGAGAAAATTTGGACACAAGCAAATGAAATTTTGGCAGCTCCTGATTTTCGCCGTCGGGAAATCGCAAAAAAATCGAATGTAGAAGTGATTTGTACAACAGATGATCCCGCAGACGACTTGCACTATCATCAGTTGCTTGCTCATGAAGAACCAGATTTGAAGGTTCTACCTTCATTCCGTCCAGATAAAGCACTCAATATTGAAAAAGAAGGATTTAATGCATGGGTCACACTACTGGAAGAAGCAGCTGACCAAACGATCACCACCTATCAAGAACTGATAGAAGTCTTAGGGCAGCGGATAGAATACTTCCATCAACATGGATGTCGTGTTTCCGACCACGCTTTAGACATCTTACGCTATAAAGAAGCGGATGAAACAGTATTAGAAGAGATTTTTCAAAAAGCACGAGCTAACAAACTATTATCTTCAGATGAAATCGATGCTTATCGTACAGAAACACTGATACATTTGACCCACTTCTATCATTCTCATAATTGGACGATGCAGCTGCACATCCATGCTTATCGTAACTGTAATACACAAATGTTGGAAAAATTAGGGCCCGATACCGGCTATGATGGAATGAATGATCTTTCTTTGACTATTCCTCTGCAAAAATTATTGAATCGTGCAGAAGAAACGGATCAGTTGCCAAAGACGATCCTTTATTCATTGAATCCGAATGACTATCCTGCGATTTTAGCTTTGATGGGCTGTTTCCAAAAAGAACAGAATGGAAAACTGCAGTTAGGTTCTGGATGGTGGTACAACGATACTCGAGCTGGTATGCGCGATCAATTGACACAATTTGCTGATGGTAGTGCTTTGGGGAATTTTGTCGGCATGCTGACAGATTCAAGAAGTTTCCTGTCCTACACTAGACATGAATATTTCCGTCGTGTTCTTTGTGAATTTTTAGGCGAAATGGTCATGCGAGGAGAAGCACCTGAAGATGAACAACTTTTAGGAAGTCTAGTTCAAGCGATTAGTTATACAAATGCTAAAAATTACTTTGGCTTTTTTGCCTAATTGATTAATAGTAACAGTAACGAATCAAAAACAGGATAGCGAAATAACGGAATCCGTTTATCCACGTTTTAGAGAAGAAGACGGACCAAATTTGCTCCGTCTTCTTCTCTTGCTGTTCTGCTTCATTGCCTATAAACCTTTATGAAAGAAGAGATAACATGCCTACTATCCATATTGCCGGTGATTCTACTGCGGCAGAAAAAGATGAAAACAAGCGTCCCGAGACAGGTTGGGGAGAAAAAATCTCTGCTTATTTTTCACCCGAGATCCAGATCAATAACCAAGCAAAGAATGGACGCAGCACCAAATCATTTATCCAGGAAGGAAGGTTAGCCCGTCTAGCTTCACAGTTTCAGCCGAATGATTTCTTATTTGTACAATTTGGACATAACGACCAGAAAATCCAAGAAGAAAGAGGTACGCTTCCCTTCGGTAGCTATTTAAAAAATCTGCAGATATTTTTTGAATGCGCAAAAAAAGCGAACGTCCAAATGGTCTTACTGACATCTGTGACGCGACGAGATTACTTAGAAAACGGAACATTGAATCCAGATATACTTGGAGACTATCCAAAAGCGATGCGTGCATTTGCTGAGAAACACCATATTCCTCTTTTAGATGTGTTCTCAAGATCACAAGAATTGTTCCAGACCTTCTCAAAAGAAGAGACAAAAAAATTCTACCTGCATCTTATGCCTGATACTTGTAAAAATTACCCAGAAGGACTAAAAGACAATACCCACTTTAGTCCAGAAGGCGCTGATAAAGTTGCCCGAATCATTGTTGAATTGATAAAAGAATCCCGTCTGCCTCTTGCTAATTATTTACAAAAAGGAGTTTGAGATGTTTCCATTAAATTTAGGCATCCGTGCCCACGATTTAGATGTTCGAAATCGTGAAGAAATCGTTCAAAAAGTATCACAGCTTCACTTGTCCCATATCCAATTTGCACCACAAAAAGCATTTCCTGAACAACTTAAATTAACTGACATGACACTTGGGAGTGCTGCCTATTTTGGTGAATACTTCCAAAAAAACAATATCGAACTTTCCATTTTAGGATGCTATATCAACCTATCCAGCAAAAATCAAGAAGTTCGTGCACAAGCATTGGCAACTTTCAAACAGCAAATTGCTCTGTGCTCTGCCTATCAAGCCAAGATGATTGCTACGGAAACCGGTAGTGTCTCTGTCGGTTACACAAAAGAAAATTTTACTGAAGAAGCTTATCAGATCGCCAGAAATTCTATCATTGAATTAGTCGCTCATGCAGAAAATTTTGGCGTAACTGTTGCTGTTGAAGCAGGGATCAATCATCCAATCTATAACTATCAGTTAGCTAAACGTTTAATCGATGAAGTAGCTTCACCAAATTTAAAAATCATTTTAGATTGTGCGAATTTGATGCATAAAGAAAATCATGCTGATCAGGAAAAAGTGATCCGAGGTGCCTTGGACAATTTACATGGTTATATTACAGCGCTTCATCTCAAAGACTATATCATGGAAAATGGAAAGATCCGCATGGTACCTGTTGGCAAGGGCTGTTTAGATTTCCGCCCGGTACTGCATTATATCAAATATGAGCGTCCTCTAATGTACGCCACTCTTGAAGCTACTCCTGAGATTTATGTTCCTGAAGCAATAGAACACTTGCAGTTTATTTACCAAGATTGTTAAGGAGAAGATTATGGAGGAACGAATACAGAAAAGTTATCAAAAATATCATGCAAATGCTTTTCAGACATTGCTGCATCTTTATCAGGGAAATTATTGGCGTTTTGCCATGTCAGGACTCTTTTTTATTATCAAACATCTTCCATCTTGGTTAATGCCGATCGCTATTGCCAATGTAATCAATGCAGCTTCATCGAAAGATTCTTCTCAGTTGCAGGCCATTTATTTCAACGCTTTTTTGATGGCTTGTCTGATTGGTCAAAATATATTGACGAATTATTTTCATGTAAAATACCATAGCACTTCGATCCGTCAAGTAGAAGCTGGACTAAGAGCGACCCTTATCAAGAAAATCCAAGAACTATCTATTCCTTATCAAAAAGAATTGCAATCTGGACGAATCCAGTCAAAGATCATCCGTGATGTAGAAGCTATCCAAACGTTGTCCTCTCAAGTATTTGTCAGCGGATTAAATATCGCTGTCAATTTATTCGTAGCTTTAGGTATCACGCTTTATAAAAGTCCTGTTGTTTTCATGTTTTTCTTATTGACTGTTCCTCTCGCCGCATTCGTTACTCTCTTTTTCCGTAAAAGGATCAGACAGTCCAACTCAGACTTCAGGCAAGAAATGGAAGAGACTTCTGCAAAAGTGATCGAAGTGATCGAATTAGCACCGATTGCTCGAGCTCATGGGTTAGAAAAACACGAAACAACTCGCTTAAATAAGCATTTTACTCAAATCTATGAAAAAGGATTCCACTTAGATATCCTGCAATCTGTTTTCGGATCAGTCAGCTGGGCTAGTTTTCAGATATTTCAGCTGATTTGTTTGATTTTCACTGGGATATTAGCTTTACAAGGGCGCATCCAACCCGGCGATGTCGTGATGTATCAGACGTATTTCACGACGATCGTCAATTCCGTTTCTGGAATGATCACGCTGATTCCTACGATTTCAAAAGGCATGGAATCTATCACTTCTATTGGCGAACTGTTGATTGCTGGCGATGTAGAAACTTATCACGGTAAGAAAAAAATCCAACATTTGGATGGAAATTTTCGTTTTGAGGATGTTTCTTTTCTTTATCCGGACTCACTCAAACCGATTATCGATCATTTTTCTCTAGAGGTGAAAGCTGGAGAAACAATTGCTTTTGTTGGGCCATCTGGCTCTGGAAAATCTACACTCCTTAACTTATTGATTGGATTTATCCAGCCGACTTCAGGAAAAATTTTTCTAGATGATCAGCCTTTGGATGAACTGGATATGCGAAGTGTGCGAAATTATTTAGCCGTTGTTCCTCAAACCACTTTGTTGTTCTCCGCTTCGATCAAAGAGAACATCACTTATGGCTTGAAAAACGTATCAAAAGAACGTTTAGATGAAGTCATCGAAGCTGCGCAACTTTCTTCACTGATTGACCAGCTTCCTGATGGTCTGGATACCTTAGTAGGCGAACATGGCAACAAGCTGTCTGGTGGCCAAAAGCAACGTATCTCCATTGCACGAGCGTTGATACGTCAGCCAAAAATCATTTTGCTAGATGAAGCAACCTCAGCTTTAGATAACCAGTCAGAGAAAAAAATCCAGCAAGCCCTGAATTACCTGACAGAAACACCCACTACTTTTATTGTGGCTCATCGGCTTTCAACGATCAAAGAGGCAGATAAAATCGTTGTGATCGATGAAGGAAAAATCGTTGAAATAGGTACTTACGAAAAACTGTTAGCTCAAAAAGGCTATTTCTACCGCTTGAAAAATGAATGACAAAAAATAGGAGCTATGACAAGACTTTTGTCGTAGCTCCTATTTCTGAATAAACGGTGTTCTCCTGCCAACTCCTCGGTCACAAGTCACAATAGTCATCAAACATGAGAAGCTGTTTTTTGAAATTGTTCCTTGTAACTCAGAGTTAAACGGTAGGCTCACGACCTCTTGGTAAATGGTGTTCAAGAGACAGCCTATCGGCAATAAGAAGCAATTTTGTCATCGCTCAAGGCCGAACGTCTCTTTCACACCCTCTGTTGTTTCATAAAATAGTTTTATTCGCTGTAAAGGTCGCGAACTGGTGTCATGATGATACGGTTCAAGTCATTGATGATTGTACTGAAGCCTTGCTCTTTTTGCATCAAGTCATTGATTACTTCTTCTGATTGGATTTTCACAGCCATTTCTTGTGCTTTCATTGCATCTTCGTCGCTGAACTCTTGTCCACTCATTTGTTTTTCTTGTAATTCGATTTGCATCGCTTGGAAGTCTTTGAACAGTTTGTGTGCTTCTTCGTTTGCTTGTACTTTCTCGTACGCTTCTTTCAACGCTTTGAATTCTGGTAATTCACGGATCTCACGTTCGATTTGATTCGCGCTATCGTAGATGTTTGACATGTTATGCCCTCTTTTCTTTTAGTAGTTACTCTCTATTGTAACATGGGGTTATTCGTTTTCAAAGGGTCTACTCTCCTTGATATTTCCGCCAGAGGTCTTTAGCCGCTTCACCAATTCCCTGAACGCCTTCTTTCACCATATCGCCGAAGTTTTTCAGCCCTTCTTTTGCTTGTTCACCATATTGATTCAAGTTATCTTGCCAATTTCCAGACTCTCCATTAGAATTTCCTGTGTTTCCAACTTGATCTGCAGCTACCACTTGTCCTCCTGTGGCATAGGCATCTGCTACACTAAATCCTGTTTTTGAAGTATACGGAAGGATGCCTTCTGCCGCTGATTTGAAGACTTTCCCGACAACATTTCCACTTGTCCCTTCCAAATAGTGCAGCTTGCTGGATTCTTCGTAACCCATCCATGTCGAAATCACTACGTCTGGCGTGTAACCGATCATCCATTGGTCATTTGCTTTTGTGGCATCGAAATTAGTTTCTGTGGTTCCTGTTTTCCCTGCTATCGTATAACCTGCAGGATTCGCAGCAGCCGCTGTTCCATTTGAAAATGTACCAAGAAGCATGCTGGTCATTTCATCGGCTGTTTCCTTTGATATGACCTGTTTTGGTTTTTTGTTTGTGTTATCGACGATCACCGCTCCAGTCGAATCAACGATTTTCGTGATAAGATGCGGCGTATACATCTGACCATCATTGGCAAATGCACTGTAAGCACCCGCCATGATCAATGGAGATACTCCTTTTTCCAGTCCACCAAGGGCTAAGCCATAATACTTATCAGATTTTGCTAAAGGCAGGCCGAATTCTTCTGCTTTATCATATCCTTTTTGTAAACCGATCTCATGCAAAAGCCATACAGCAGGCAAATTCAAACTTTGTGCAACAGCTTGATACATCGGTACTTCTCCTTGGTATGTCCCGTCAAAATTATGCGCATCGTAATAACTTTGCGGTTCGTCTTTCAAGATACTGGAAGGCTTGTATCCAGCTTCCAGTGCTGGTGTATATACGCTTAATGGTTTGATCGTTGATCCTGGTGAACGACGCATCTGTGTAGCAAAGCTGAATCCTCTAAAGACATGATCTCCTCTTCGTCCTACTAGTGCTTGTACACCACCTGTATTCGGATCTAAAGCTACTGAAGCAGATTGGACCATGGCACCATCTGAAGCATTTGCTGGGAATAATGCACTGTTTTGATAAGTAGCTTCTAATTGCTTTTGATAATCCTGATCTAAAGCTGTATAGATTTTATAGCCTTTATTCATGACATCTTCTTCATCAAGACCATACTCGTTAACTGCTTCATCGATCACTGCATCAAAATAATAAGGATAACGATAACCAGAATCTGAATTATCGTATGTGTCATTAAGATACGCGCTGATATCTGTCTGGCTTTCTGCTTGTTCTTGTTCTTTTGTGATTTTTCCGTTTTCTTCCATTACACTTAGTACCGTGTTTTTCCGATCATTCGCATTTTTTGGGTGATCGATCGGATTATAAATACCAGGACCTTTCAGCATTCCTGCCAAAGTAGCAGCCTCAGACAGCGTAACATTCGTTGCATCTACTCCAAAATACTTTCTGGAAGCGTCTTGGACACCCCATACCCCGTTGCCAAAATAGGCATTGTTAAGATACATGGTCAAGATTTCTTCTTTGCTGTACTTCTTTTCGATCTCGATTGCCAAAAATAATTCCTTCGCTTTTCGATCAAACGTTTGGTCTAATGTCAGATACGCATTTTTGGCAAGCTGCTGAGTGATCGTACTTCCTCCGCCCCCTGATGTTCCGCCAGACAAGACCATTCGGACTGCTGCACGGGCAATCCCTTTGATATCAAACCCGTGATGCTCGTAAAAATTCCTATCTTCTGTCGAGATTACTGCATCTTGGATATAGGGAGAAATCGCGTTTAATTCTACATATGTTCCTTTTTGGGCGTACAGTGTGCCAGCTTCTTCGTTTTTCTTATCATAAATGACTGTCGATTGGCTTAATCCTGATTTTAACGTTTCGACATTTGCTTGTTTTGCTAAAATAAAGAGGTAGATACTTGTCACTAAGACACAGATCAAACCAATCAGCAAAATCAATTTGTTCACATGATATTTTTTCCAGATGCGCTTTCGCCATCGATGGAATTGTCCGAGATATGGTCTGATCCAACGCCAAAAACTGATCAAAGCAGCTTTTATCTTTTCTAAAATGCTTTGAAAATCCATTTGCTTCTTCTCCTGTCTATTTGATTCAATCGTCTTATTTTACCATAGTGAAAGAGTGTTTTCTTCCTGCTTAAGTTGTAGTTCAATATGTTTTTTTACGTTAGTGCAAGTAGAGTAACATAAGAATGAACAGAAAAATGTAAGTTTTTTCTTAAATATGTTTTAAAAATGGTACAATTAGTCTGCAATTGCACTGAAAGGAGTACACTTGTGAAAATCACGATCACTTTACCTATGAACCATCCTGAAACAACAATTCGCGACTTGCTTGAAAAGGAATGGTTAGTTCCTAGAAAGGTTCGACACTTTTTGCGTATACGTAAAAACGTTTGGATCAATCAACAACCTGCTTTGTTCCATCATGAAGTAAAGGGCAATGACCAGATCACATTGTTATTCGAAGAAACAGATTATAATTATCAAGAAGTTCAATTAGGAGATGCGAAGCACATCCGTGTTTTATATGAAGATGAGCATTTGATTATAGTGGATAAGCCTGCAGGAATGAAGACTCATCCAAATGAACCGACAGAAAACAGTACCTTACTCAATCATTTAGCTGCTTATCTCGACACTAAACAGCAACGACCTTACGTTGTCCACCGCTTGGACAAAGAAACAAGCGGTGCCGTTTTATTTGCAAAAAATCCATTTGTCTTGCCGATACTTGGAAGAATGTTGGAACAAAAAATGATCTATCGGAGATATCAAGCCATCGTATGGGGAGAAATTGCCAAAGATATGACCATCACCAATAAAATTGGACGAGATCGCCATGATCGGAGAAAAAGGGTCGTAGATGATAAAAATGGTCAGAGCGCCTTGACACATGTCACTGTCAACAAAGTACTTTCTGAACAAACACAAGTCTATTGTGTTTTGGAAACCGGACGTACACACCAGATCAGAGTTCATTTAGCTCATAAGGGACATCCGATCGTTGGAGACCCTCTCTACCAAAATAGAACAGCTGAACGACTGATGCTCCATGCATTAGAACTGCACATGATCCATCCATTTACTCAAGAAAAAATAGTCGGTAAAGCTTTACCTGGATTATGGGAATAGAAATAAAAAAGAACAGAGTCTTATCAGCAGATAATGATAAGACTCTGTTCTTTTTGTGTAATTTGTCTGCTTACTTTTGATGTTCGTGTTCTGCTAACAGCAAACTACCGATAATCCCACTTTCATTCGGCAGTCCCCAACGAACGATATATTCACTTACTTGAGGTGTTTCCATATAACCACCCATCAATTCAACAAATTGCTGACGGATTTTTTGAAGGAGATGATCCTGATTCATTACCCCACCGCCTAAAATAATCTTTTCAGGTGCTAACGTCAACGTATAGTTGATCAGTGCTTGAGCAATATAATAAGCCTGAATAGCCCAAACAGGATGATCTTGCGGCAGATCTTGCCCTTTGATCCCTGTGCGTGCCTCAATAGACGGTCCTGCTGCTAATCCTTCTAAACAATCTTTATGATAAGGACAAGTACCTTCATAATGGTCATCTGGATGGCGTTTCACCCAAATATGTCCCATTTCAGGATGTGCGATCCCTGAAAAAATTTCTTCATTGATCACGACACCTGCACCGATTCCTGTTCCCACGGTAAGGTAAATACAACTATTTTTTCCTTGTGCTGCTCCTTGCTTCAATTCCCCATATGCAGCAGCATTGACATCCGTTGTCCAAGCAGCAGGAATATTGTAGCGTTCCTTGATTGTGCCAAGAAAATCGAATTGTGCCCACCCTTTTTTGGGAGTTGCCAAAACGTATCCGTAATTATCTTTTGTTTTGTCGATACCAATCGGGCCGAATGAGCCAATCCCGATTCCCTTCAATTCATAACGATCAAAAAATTCAAATACCTGATCCAATGTTTCTTCTGGTGTTGTGGTAGGGATACTTAATTTTTCTAAAATTTCTCCACCATCTGAAACCGCACACACAAATTTTGTTCCGCCTGCTTCTATTCCGCCATACATTCGTTTTCCTCCTCGAATCCGATTGTCCGAATCTCATAAGGTTGGATTATTGGGACAACCGCTTGCTTCGTTGGTTCTTCAAGCAGATTCAATATGACAGTTTTTCCATTGTCTTTAGTTATTTCCAATTTTTCTAAATGACTAGACATATTGAAACCTCTTACTACTACTTTATCACTAAACTTGCTGCGTTTCAAAGCTGTAATTGCAAACGTTTCACTTTTTATCGTTAAATATTGTTGTTTTGAAATCAATGTTCCTTCATGATGTTTGATTTGTTGAGTGGAAAAAGGAATCTGTGCTGCGTATGCATGCAAATAAGTAGAGAATTTTTCTTCTGGTCCATGTAGTTCAATGCTGTAATTGAACCGATGCTCACCTAGACACTGTGCTTCTGGTGTTGGAAAATATCCCCAATCGCCTAGTTCTCCCACACTGCGAAGTAGCGTCACTGCGATTTGTCCGTCTTCTGTTACTTCATATTCATTCAAACCAAAGTTTCCGACTGTTACACCGTACTCTTCATCATGAATATTGACAAATGCTTGCTGATGTTGCGGATTCGTGGGGTTTTCCCAACTTTTAGACACATGGTTTGGGCGCTTCACCACTTCAAAAATACTATCTGCTTCGTGATGTTCCACATGTAACTTTGTAGGAAACAAGACACGTAAGCGATGATCTTTCATCTGATTGTCGAGAGTCGTTTCAAAGTCGATTTTTTTACTATCTTTTCTGATTGTCATGATTGTTTTTATTTGAAGGATTCGTTTTTCTTTGGATCGTTCTGCTTTTCGATAACGAAATTCCACAACCATCTGCTGTTCTTTTTCTAAACGCTCGTCTGCAGAAACAGGGATTTCCATTTCCTGTAGAATACTTATTTTTGCTATTTCCGGTGTATCTACTAATACTTTTACTTCAGAGTTTTCTTTGTTACTGGATAGGATTGGCTGATCACAGAAAGGTTGTTTAAAGATATACTCATTTCCTATATCGCCGATATCTTCAAAAATATGCAGATTATTCAACTTTCGTTTGTTTTTGCGATCTTCCATTGTAATGGTACCATTTTTTTCAATCGTCAAATGTAGAGGGCCGTTTTCGATGATTCGTCCACTCTGATGAATCATTGTTTCCTTTTCTTCTGCTTTCGCTTCCCCTTCTACAAGCGCGAATGTTTCCCAAGAAAATGCTGGCATGTTTTCTAATGGTAAAGTCACTTTGATCATTCTTGCCATATATGGCACACGGAAACGG
This sequence comes from Enterococcus sp. DIV1411a, assembly GCF_050531945.1. Lineage (NCBI taxonomy): Bacteria > Bacillati > Bacillota > Bacilli > Lactobacillales > Enterococcaceae > Enterococcus > Enterococcus sp. DIV1411a. The sequence continues at coordinate 2,270,296 of NZ_CP172892.1, forward strand.
TCTTTCGGCAAATCATAACCAAATTGGACAGTTTCTTCAGATAAAATAGCTGGTATAGTGGCCCCACTTTTTGTTTCTACATGATACTTACGTTTAGGCAAATTTTCTAACTCTTGATATAGTTGTTCAGGTATTCCTTCAGCGAATCTTTTTCTTTCTAATTCGATGGTTATTTCTGCTTCACCAGTTTTATCCATTCCTGCAGTATTTACAATGACAAATGGAAAGCTGTCTTTTGGGAATCCGGTCGTATCGATTGCTGCGGTCAGCTGTTCTAAGGAATCTTGTGCAAGATACTTTCCAACTTCATCTGCTTTTTCAAAACGAGGTATCATTTCCCGATGGACAGAATCGACTGAACAACCGCAAATACTGTCGTGAGGATGATTTTGCATTAATGTCTTCCAAGCATAATCTAATTGATCATGGGGATAGTTTCCACTAACTTCATAAGCCATCGTCGCAAGTGGTTCTGTAATATTTTCTAGCTGTCGCTGGACCTTGGTATTCCATTGTTTTAAGTAAACCCGAGCAGATGCTGTATTGGCTAAAGTATACCAGCCATCCGTTTCTTGACTTGTCAATTCTCCTTCTACTGAGCCTAAGTCTTCTGGCACATCTTTTTGAACTGCTTCCAGATAGTCAGTAAAATTAGAATGAATAAACTCGTAATCTGGAAACAGTTCATTTGCGAGATGGATTGCTTTTGATATATCTTTTTGTACCGGTTGATGATCAACACCATTCATCATCAATAAGTGGTTCGTAGAGGCATATTGTTCTGCATCCGCTAATTTTTGCTTCCAAAAGGCAAGAGCTGCTTCTTTTTCTACTGGAATCTCATTCCCGTTGCTATACCAATTGGCAAATAGCAGACCAAAGATTGCTGTTTGATCAGGTCCTTTCCACCACATCTCTGAGTATTGGGAAGAATAGTTTTCTGCTTCCAAAACTTGATTATCAAAGCCAATTGGTTTTACACCACGGCCAAACGCTGCTGCTGAAATACCAGCTTGTTTCATTAATTGAGGCGTCTGTCCCATATTTCCAAATGTATCGGGAAAATAGCCTAACATGACAGGGGTTCCCCATTTACGGCTTTCTTCCATGCCAATCAGCATATTTCTCACGTTCGATTCCGAGCTGATAAGAAAATCATCTTGCAAGATATAAAATGGTCCAATTCTCAATTTTCCTTCATTGATTGCTTGTTGGATTGCCTGTCTTTTTTCTGGCCTTACTTGAAGATAGTCATCTAAAATAATCGTTTGCCCATCCAAATGAAAACTGTTGAAGGACGGATCAACTTCAAATAGCTCTAGTAGATCGTCTATCAATTCAATCAGTCGCATGTGATGCTGTTCGTAAGCCATGTACCATTCACGATCCCAGTGGCTATGAGAAATGATATATACTTTCTTTTTCATTTACGATACCTCCTACTTTTCTACTCTAATATCAAAGTAATCCATGACTAATTCGCAAAACATCATATTTGCCCAAGAAAACCATTCTCTCGTATAATTTTCAGGATTGTTCACATCGAATCCTTCGTGCATAAGGTGTGTTCCTGCGTCAGTTGCTACAAGTAAATTCAATATCCGCTCTTTTTCAGATTTGTCTGACGTTGTCATTCCTTCCATAGCTAATGCAATCGGCCAAACGTATTTTTCTGGCGTATGGGAGGATCCAATTCCTTTTGCGTACTTTCCTTCATAGAAATATGGATTTTCTTTACTCAACAATGTTCTTCTTGTTTGCAGATAATCTTCCTCTTGTTCAGAACAATATCCCAAGTAAGGTGCGGCGATCAGATTGGGCACATTACTGTCATCCATGACTGTGGCGTTTCCCATTCCATCTACTTCATATGCATAAATCGTTTGCCCTTTTTGATTAACCGTTCGTCCGTGATTCTGAATCCCCTCTTGGATCTCTTTCTTCAATTTCTGTGTTTGCTGTACAATTTCTTTATCATCGAGTATCGTTTGAAAAATTTCTTCCACATAACCTAACACGACCACCGCAAACATATTGGATGGTACCAGATATCCATAACGGCAAGCATCATCGCTAGGACGGAAACCAGACCATGTCATTCCTGTAAAAGCTGTTTTTGCACCTCGCCCGTCATTGATCAGCGTATCTTCTTTTCTTGTCGTGTCTCGTACAAATGTATAAGGAGAGTGTTCATGATCTTGCTCTGTTTTGAACACGTCCAAGATTTTTTTGATACCTTCAATAAAAGATTGATTGAATTGATCAGTTTTTCCTGTATTTTTGTAAAGAAGATAGGCCAACTGTATTGGGTAGCATAAAGAATCAATTTCATATTTTCTTTCCCAGATCCAATCGTTCATTTTTGTATGATCTGTTTGGTGGCCAGCACCGTTAGCTTCTTCGTTGAAGGCATTCGCATATGGATCGATATTGATATAAAAAAATTGCTTTTTGACTAACCCGCTGATCATGTCAGCTAATTCCTCATCTTCTTTTGCAATCACTAAATAAGGACGAACTTGTGCAGTAGAGTCTCTTAACCACATCGCTGGAATGTCTCCCGTCAATAAAAAGGTGGTTCCGTCATTTTGCTTTTTGACTGTTGTCAACAGAGTATTGGCAAATGCTGCTGTAAAATTCTTTGCCCAGTCCGCATGGATATCCCCACATTTTTGTGTGATATCTTCCATAAATTTCTGCACCGATTTTGGTATATCTTTATAAACCACTAATAAAACCTTCTTTCTATTTGATATATCTTTAAAGATTATACTTCATACAGCCAATTATGTCTACGCTTTCAAAAAATATCTTTTTATTTACTTTTTCATCCATTATGGTATTATTTAAATATGATATATCATTAAGAGGTGTTTATATGAATCAACCATTGTACCAGACAATATTTAATGATTTGCAAACGGCTATTTTAACTGGTGAATTACCTGTAGACAGCCAACTACCAACTGAAAAAGAACTTTCACGTACCTATAAAGTAAGCAGAATCACTTCCAAACGTGCATTGACTGAATTAGAGCAATTAGGACTTATTTATCGCGTTCGCGGGAAAGGCAGTTTCGTTAAATCCGCTTCTCCGGAACAGATTCTTGCTTCTCCTACAAAAACACGACGGCTTCTGTTTCTTCTTCCATATGTCGCTGATTTGTCTGTTGGTGATTTTAGCAAGGGATTGAACCCTGTGATGCAAGATAAACAGATTGATGTCATGATGACGACGCTTGACTTTCTACAAAATAAAACAGCAAAAGAGCTAATCAATGAATTTGACGGATTGATTTATTATGCTCTTGATACAGAACAACATCTTGACTTACTTTTTGAGCTTTCATTGAAAGAATTCCCTGTCGTCATATTAGATAAAAAAATCTATGAGTTACCTTTTCCTACCGTTCTTTCCGATAATTTCCAAGGCGGTGCGCTTGCTGCCTCTTATTTGATCGAACAGGGACATTCAAAAATCGCTTATTTGTTTGGTACGCAGACTCATCCACAATCCGTTCGACAGCGTTACCTTGGTTACCTTGAAGCATTGGACAAAGCTGGTTTGACTTTCCACACTTCACTGGATGACAAAAGCGCGACATTAGATGAATTGCTTTCTTATATCACTAAGTATGAAGTAACTGCTTTTGTTTGTGAAAACGATGTTGTCGCTATCCAGACCATGAATCTCTTGAGACAGCATGGTTATCATATCCCTGAAGATTTTTCAATTATCGGATTTGATGATATCCAAGCAGCAGCTCTTGTTGACCCGCCACTGACAACCATCGCACAAGATTTTGAACAGTTAGGTAAGCTTGCGGGAGATGCTTTGGTCACTTGGTTAGAGACAAAAGATCGACCATCCGATAGTAAATTTCCAGTTTCATTCATCAAAAGACAATCAACAAAGGAGAAATAAAATGAATATCGGTCAAATAGATACTAGACATGCAACAGCGAATCAGCCAAATTTCTCTAATGGGAACTGCCAGCCTTATACTGGCGTTCCTTTTGGGATGAATTATTTTGCACCGCAAACTACGGATCAAAACGGCAGCTGGTGGTTTCATCCTGATGACCGCGTTTTTCAAGGCTACCGTCTTACCCATCAACCAAGTCCTTGGATGGGTGATTTCAGTCATATGCTGTTTACGCCGATCAATGGAAAACTACAGGAGAACACCCTTTTCCATGCTCAAAGTTCTTACCGCCCAGAAGAAAGTATATTTTGCCCGACTCATCTGTCGATCTGTCAATTACGTTATGGCATCTGTTCTACATTGATACCTAGCATGTATGGCGGAATCTTATCTATTGATTACAGCAAAAATGACAGCGGTTTACTTTTATCCTTTCCGGGACGCCATCAGCTCTTTGTTATAGATCCTTACACAGTGGAAGGAAAAATCACACATTTTGCTGGTTCAGAAGATCCTGATTTTTCTTTTTATTTTATATTGAGATTTGAATATCCTTTAACAATTGATGAGTTAGCTGTTTCCAACAAAAATAGCGACTCGATCCCGTTGTATTTTGAACAGACAAAAAAACAAACTATCCGATTTGGGACATCTTTTATCAGCTCGGAACAAGCAGCTTATAACCTGGAACTAGAACAAAACCAAAGCAAAGAGACTTACCTTGCTCACAGTCAAGAACAATGGCAGTCCTATTTTGATCGTATACAGCTCACACACCATGATCAACAACAATTGCGGACGTTTTATCATAATTTATATCGGGTGTTTTTATTTCCACAAACATTTTATGAAATTGATCCTAGTGGGCAAAAAATCCACTATGATACGACTAGTCGATCTATAAAACCTGGTGTTCTCTATACAAATAATGGGTTTTGGGATACGTATAAAACGGTTTATCCTCTTTATTCTTTGATTGCTGTAGAAAAATACGAAGAAATGCTGGAAGGTTTTTTGAACAGCTATAGAGAAAGTGGCTATTTGCCAAAATGGCTGTCTCCTGATGAACGTGGACTTATGCCTGGGACATTGATCGATGCGGTCATTGCAGATGCTGCTGTAAAAGATATCCGACGAGACTTGATGCCTGAATTTCTAACGGCAATGGAAAAAGGTGCTACGGTTCAAAGCAAACATCCAAATTATGGACGCCAAGGAACAGAAGATTACTTGACATATGGCTATGTTCCTAATCACTACCACGAATCAGTCAATCACACATTAGACTATGCTTATAGCGATTTTTGTATTAGCCAAGTTGCCAAGGTACTAGAAGAGGAGGAAATGACGAAGAAATATCAGCAGCAATCATTGAACTATCAAAATATCTTTGACTATGAGTCAGGATTTATGCGTTCAAAAGATAAAGATGGCAAGTTCAGAGAACCATTTTCAGCTAATCGTTGGGGACAAGATTATGCAGAAGGAAGTGCTTGGCAAAGCAGCTTTGCTGTTTATCACGATTTTTCAGGACTGATCGGAAAATATGGTGGCAGTGAGAGATATAAAGAAAAACTCATTGAGCTGTGCAATCAGCCCCCAACGTTTGACCCAGGAGGATATGGTTTTGAGATCCACGAAATGAGTGAGATGGCCGCGATAGAATTTGGACAATTAGCTATTTCAAACCAGCCAAGTTTTCACTATCCTTACTTGTTCAGTTATATAGGACAACCTGAAATGGCACAGCCACTGCTTAAACAGTTGATGACTCAGACCTTCGACGATTCTCCAATGGGTTACCCTGGAGATGAGGACAATGGAAGTATGGCCGCTTGGTATATCTTCAATAGTCTGGGATTTTATCCTGTCACGCCTGGAACCGGTGAATATGTTATCGGTATGCCATTAATTGACAAGGCTGTTTTGCTTTTGTCAAATGGAAAGGAATTGACGATTGAAGCAACGCCTAATCGGCCGCAGCAACAATTTATCCATAAAATCAAACGGATGGACAAAGAATATACGAAATTATATTTTACCCATCAAGATTTGCTGAAAGGCGGCACGATCTCTTACCAATTAGGGATCATCCCTCACCCTAAGAAATATCAAGCAAAAGATTTGCCTTTTTCCTTATCAAACTATAATTAACAAGAGGTTGTGAAAAAGCTGTCCTGCATCAAGTAATAAGAACAGCCAAGCAAAAATAGATCCTCATATTTTTCGTTTGGTTGGTCTTATTACCGCAGATGCAAGCTTTTGAACACCGTTTATTGAGAGGTTGTGAAATCAGCGTTCTGACCTGAGTATTAGAGAGACAAATGGCAAAATAGTTCCTCATATTTTGCCATTTTTTGAGCTAATACCGAGGGTCAGCTGATTGAACACCGTTTAGTGGAGAGGTCGTGAAAAAGCTGTTTAGTTTCGAGTATTAAGAAAAATTTTGTGAAAATGGCTTTCCACATTTTTGCATAAATTTGGCTTAATACCGAGAAACTGGCTTTTGAACTCCGTTTATCGAGAGGTCATGAAAAAGCTGCCTTGCCTCAAGTAATAAGAACAGCCCAAAATTAGATTTCTAGACAATTTTTTATAAGTTATTTCATTACATTGGCTTTTTCTTTTATGATTCTCCACTGTTTTCTCGGTACTCTTTAGGGGATCTGCCGACGATTTTCTTGAATAATTTAGAGAAATACGTGGTGTTGTTGTAGCCAATCTCACTTGCTATCTCATTGATGTTTTGATTACTGTGCAAAAGCAGTTGTTTCGCTTTTTCCATACGTAAATGGTTCAAATAAGCTGAAAAACTTTTTTTCGTTTCTTTTTTGAACAGCTGTCCTAGATACATGACATTTAAATGCAGGTTTTCTGACACTTCTTTGAGTGTAAGTGGTTCTTGATAATGCTGGTGCAGGATTACGATTACTTTTTCCACATTGTCACTGTACTTTTTCTGTCTCTGATGCTTTTTGATGAATGACAGAAGTAGCTGCTGAAGTTCTTGCACCGTTTTTGCCTGATGGATTTTTTCGATTCCTTGTAAATATTCCTCATCTTCCAGATCAATCAATTCCCGTTGAATCTCCATAAACAGTAAAAAACTGGAATATCGTATATCTTCCGGCATCATGGCTGCTAACTGAAACTGTTCAAAAAAATCAGTGATCATTTTTTGAGCGACTTCCAATTGTTTATTTTGCAGCACGCGTCTGAAACTTGAAAAATCGATGGTTTGATCTTTTGTTTCTGCTTGTACTGCGTAAAAAACATGCTCGTCTTTATCTCCATAAAATTGATGCAACTGTAGATTGTCTTTCGCTTGTTGGAATGTTTCAGGGATTTTGTCCAAAGAATCTGTCTCTTCCCCGATACTGATCAGCCATTCCTGATCAGGAAAGTTTTCTTGAACAAAACAACAGAAGCCATCAACTTCATCTGCCTCCAACAACAACGTGATCAATACACGGTCTCCGTAATTTCGTTGATAGTAAAAGATTTGTTGCCGTTCTTGCAACCATCTATTGATAAGAGTATCATGAGTTCTTGCCAGTTGAATCAATACTATCCTATGCTGCTTCTCACTTATTTGTCCTATTATTTCTTCTTCACTTATTTCATCCAATTCTTCATTCAACCATTGACTGAATAACAGTTCTTGATAGATTTCTTGTTGATTTTTTTGTTCATTTTGCTGATCTAACCGTGTTTTGATTTTCTTGAGGCTTTCAACCAATTCGAACTTATTCACGGGTTTCATCAAATAATTCACGGCGCCTAATTGCATACCTCCTTTCAAATAATCGAATTCTTGGTATCCTGATAAAATCATAAATTCAAAATTATGACGTTCTTTTTGAGCCGCTTCAATAAATTCCAGTCCATTTATTTCTGGCATTGTCACATCCGTTACTACTAAATCAATCTGTCGCTGTTCAAGTACAGCTAGTCCTTCTTTGGCATTCTCTGCTGTTGCTACTATTTGAAAGCCTAAACTTTGCCAATCAATTATCTTTTTTAACCCATTCAAAATCATGTATTCATCATCTACCAATAACACTTGATACACGCTCATCCCTCCTTGAATGTAATAGAAACGGTCAGTCCACCTGTCTCATTATTCTCAAGCGACATATAATAACTGCTGCCGAAGCTGGCACGTAAACGTTCATTCACGTTTTGCAGACCGATAGAACCGTGAAGTTCCACTTTAGGATGAGACAGTTTTTCTTCAATCTGTTTTAGCCGTTTTTCAGTCATCCCTTTTCCATTATCTTTGATGATGATCCTTACCCGTTTGCCTTCCTGCAAGACTTTGACACTTAGCGCATTATCGAATCGAGTAAAATCAATACCGTGTTTAAAATAATTTTCAACTAATGGCTGGATCACAAATTTAGGTACTTCGATCTTTTCCAAATCAGGATCGATCATAAAATGATAGGCTACTCGATTAGGATAACGCATTTGATACAAATAGACATATTTTTCGCAAAAGTCCAGTTCTTCTTTTAAAGTGATCGTTTTCTCTTGATTCGTATTGTTTCGAAGCAAAGCGGAAAACGCATACACAACATCTGCTAATTCTTCACTTCCTTCGCTGATTGCATACATTCGGATATATTCTAATGTATTATATAAAAAGTGTGGATTGATCTGTGCTTGAAGCGCCCGCATATGTGCGTCTTGCTGTTTGATTTCTAATTTGTAGATGTCTTCTACAAACTGATTGATGCTATCCAACATTTCGTTGATACCGATTGAAAGTTCCTTCAGTTCATATTCCGTGTTTGTTATGTCGATCCGCGTCTCTAAATTCCCTGCTGCTGTTTGATCCATGGCCTGCATGACGATAGATACTTGCTGTGAATATCGTTTGAATGTTTTATAAAGAAAGATAAGCAGTATATTGTCTAAAATAATGATACCAATGATCAGCGGGGCAAGATTTTTTCCCGTTTCGATTTTTACACTTTTTTTATCTAGTACAGCTAATATACGATAATCATCAGACAGTTCTTGGTGTTGAACAAAATTGTTTTTTTCCAGATCGTCAATCGGCAATTGTGAATTTTTCTTCAGACTCTCTGTGATGATCATTTCTTGTCTTTCAAACGTTTCTTTAGCTATTTTATTATCATGGAATGTGTATAGTCGATTTGTCGTTCCAGAAATCATGTATAAAGAGAGTCCATTGAATGACGTTAGATTTTCTAAAATCATATCTAGTTCTTTCTTTTGAAAACCAATAAAAATACTTCCTGACTCAGCTCCTCCTTGTGTGATAGGCAACTTGATATAAAAGGCGTCTAGTAATTTTGGTGTCCCCTTTTTTATTTCCCCACCTTTGTTTTCTCTAGAAGATTCATAATACTCCGGTAGTTGATTCAACACGATATATATCGCACTTAGTTCTTCATAATTTGCGTAGAGATCTTTGATTTGATTTGGGAAAGAAACTAATTCATCGGTACTGTTTTGCTGTTCGTATACATACATCAGATACTGATCTATGGGTTTTGTTAAGTAGGTCGTCACATTTTCGATCTTTTCGGAATTCCCTACAAGCTGGTTTTTGATGATCCTACTCAAGGTTGTTTTATCATTCAGCATTCTGCTTGTGCTTTGAACGGCATCACTTGTCATGTTTTCTGCCTGTTTTTGATTTTGTTCCCAAGTATGGATACTAAAAATAACGGTAGCAGTCATCGTTACACCGATCATGATAACCGCGTATTTCCGCAACAGACGATTTAGTAAGGTTCCTTTTGAAAATAGAATCCGAAACTTATTCATAACTTTCCAACTGTTTATCTAATTCTTCACGCCAATGTGTTGTCATCGTACCATTCCAAACCGTCAAAAGACCAATGACACCAAACAGGATCAATCCTTTGAATTGCCAAGTCACGCCTAAAATTATACCGCTACCAATAATTATTTTTAGAAAAGACGAAAAGCTGGAAAAAACCGAAATAAAACTTAGCTTTAGCAGATTAGGAACAGAGATCGTATATTCACTATCTAAAATCATACTGTATTGATAAGTAGCAAATAGGCAGAGCAAGGCAAAAAGTAAAATAAAATCAATAGCTAAAAAAATGAGCCCTTTGATTTGAACAGATAAATATAAATTGTAACTCAATAAAGCAGTACCAGATAAAAATAAACTAAATAGCAGATTGCCTCTTAAAAAATTTCTTTTATATATATTCCAGCCTCTTTTTATTGTGATTTCTTTATACTCGAATCCGTACAAATAAAATAGTTCATTGACTGTTTTCCATGCCGCACCTAATCCAAAGATGATCCCGCCGGCAAATGTATATATCCAGAAATACAAGGTTAGTTTTATAACGACCCAGATCCGGATAAATAACTCTTCCAAAACCTTCCCTAACATATCTTCTCCTCCAAACATTAAGTTTATACTTTCTCATTATACAAAAAAAGGTTGGGCAATCAGCACCTTGACCTGATTATTAGAGAAACAAACGGAAAAATAGTTCCTCATATTTTGTCGTTTTGTGAGCGAATACCGAGGGTCAGCTGATTGAACACCGTTTACCAAGAGTTTGTGAAATAGCCGCTTAGTTTCGAGTAGTAAGAAAAATTTTGTGAATATGGCTTTCCACATTTTTACATATATTTAGCTTAATACCGAGAAACTGGCTTTTGAACACCGTTTATTCGGAACAAGAGGTTGTGACACGTCTTTTGTCACAACCCCTTTGTCTTTATTCATTATTATTCTTGTCGGAACTCATCATATTGTTTTTGCATTTCTTTCAATACCTTATCATAGCCAGCCTTGTCCAAAGCGTCTTTCAATTTCGGTAATGTTTCATCTGGATCAACAGTCCCTGTATTCAATCCATCTAAATATTGATTCATGACATTAGAAATATTACTTAATTCTGTTTTGACACTGTCAGTGTTGAAGCTGAATCCTAAAATCGGTGAAGTTTCTGCATCAGCAATCGATTGATCACGTTTGGCAATCATGTCATCCGTAATAGACTCTTGTGTATATAGAATCTTGTTGTTTCCTGTATTCCAAGCAGACATATGTGTATTTGGCTGATAACCATCTAGCAATTTGATTTTATCATCTGAACCATCGACTTTTTCCCATGCTTCTCCCTCGATCCCCCAAACAAGCCCATTCAATAATTCTGGATCACTGTTAAGCAGCCCTAGAAGTTCTACTGATTTTTCTTTATTTTTTGAAGTATTTGATACGACAAAATTTGCCATTTGTGCTTGAGCTGTAGATTTTAGTGGAACAGTAATTGCTTTTGAGACAAGTTCTTGTTTTGCTGCATTTGTCAAAATTGTATCGCCATAATCATACGGTCCTTGTGTTTCTCCACGCATTAGCCAAGTATTTCCTTCTAGTGGATAATCCTTATTGCTCGTTGCAGCGTCACTTGGAATGAGTCCTTGTTTGTACCAGCTATGCATTGTACGTAACAGTCCGATATACGTTTCATTATCGTATTGGTTGATGATTTTCGAATCATCTCCATCCAGATCAATAGCAAATGGTAACGTATTCCCTAAAGGATAATCAAAGTTCCCTTGGACTTTGAAGCCTTGTCCAATGGCAAAAGCTGCCGTGTTTGGTTCTTTTTCATGGAATTCCTTCAAGACTTTTTCTGCATCAGCGTAAGATTGGATTCCATCAATTGAAAGATCGTATTTATCTAGTAAAGCTTTGTTAAAAGTAAGTACTTGTTGAGCAAAGACATTTCCATTGACTGGGAAAGCATATAATTTTCCATTGACCAGATTTCCTTTAATATATGCTTCATCTAAATCATTATAAGCTTTTTCAGCGTACTTAGGCGCTAATTCAGTCAAATCAGCAAAGGCTCCTTTTTGGGCATTGGAAACATAGTTGTTCGCAAAGGCGATATCATAATTTTCCCCGGAAGAAATGATGACGTTCATTTTCTTTTCGTAATCGCCCCAGCCAATGTAATTGATATTGACTTTTACACCGATCTCTTTTTCGATTCGTTTGTTTGCTACTTCCATCAATTGATCGAAATTATCTGGTTTATCTCCGATTTGATACATCTGCAAAGTGTCCGAATTGCTAGCTTCTGCCTGGTCTTTAGAACCAGAACCTCCGCATGCTGCTAATGTTCCCAACAACAACGCTGAAACACCTGTAAAGGCTAGTTTCTTCCATAACTTCATTTTTCTTCCTCCTAATTTTATGATTTATATTTTTGTTTCTTTATTCTTTTACTCCGCCGATTGTTAGACCTTTGACAAAATGCTTCTGGAAAAATGGATAGCTGATCGCAATAGGCAACGTCGAGATGACTACGATCGCCATTCTGGCAGATTCTCCTGGAACTGAGGCTAATCCGCCTGTCAATTGGCTTCCTGCTCCTGAATTTTGTGTCAGATATTGAATATTACTTTGGATTTTCATCAAAAGATACTGTAGTGGAACTAGCTTATCATCTTGGATGTATAGTAAAGCATTGAACCAGTCATTCCAGTAACCCAATGCGGCAAATAAACTGATTGTCGCAATACCTGGAACAGCTAACGGTAAAACGATCTGAACAAATATTCGCAGTTCGCTAGCTCCATCGATCCGTGCCGATTCAATAATCGAATCAGAGACCGAACGTTTAAAGAATGTGCGCATCACAATAATATTGAAGGGACTGACAGCCATTGGCAAGATCAATGCCCAAATCGTATCTTTTAACTGAAGAAGATTTGTCATAACAAGATAATTGGCCACCATCCCTGGTGAGAACAACATCGTAATCAAACAAAAAACGGTAAAAAAACGACGGAATGGAAAGTTTGACCGTGAAATCGCATAAGCATATAAAGAAGTAGCCGTGCTATTGATCAGTGTACCTAAAACAGTAACAAGTACAGTGACGAAAAGCGCTTGGAAAATTTTATCCTGCATCTGGTCGAACAAGTACGTATAACCAAATATACTGAACTTTTCTGGCCAAAAACTGTACCCGTGAGTCGACAATATGGACTCATCGGTAAAAGAGATGGCGATAACAAATATAAATGGCAAAATACAGGAAATAGCAAAGAGTGCAATCATTATATTAGAGAAAAAATTAGCCGTCTTATTGAAAGAGCGGACTTGGACTCTCTCCACTTTCTTTTTTTTCATTTTTTTCCTCCTTAGAATAATGCAGAATCGCTATCAAAACGTCGGGCGATCGTATTTGTGATCATCAACAAGACAAAGCCGACAACTGATTGGTAAAGTCCTGCAGCAGCCGTCATACCAAAATCTCCTGTGGATGTCAGGCCATTGTAGATATACGTATCCAAAACTTGAGTCACATCATATAATGCACCGGAATTCCTAGGAATGTTATAAAACAGGCCAAAATCAGCTCGGAAAATGTTTCCTACGGCTAAAATCGTTAAAATCGTCATTAGTGGAATAAGTTGTGGTATCGTCACATGTTTGATCTGCTGCCATTTGCTAGCTCCATCAACCATAGCAGCTTCATAATAAGTCGGATCGATTCCCATAACAGATGCAAAGTAAATAATGCTGTTATAACCAATCCCTTTCCATGTACCAATGAACACCAAGATAAACGGCCAATATTTCGGTTCATTATACCAATTGACAGCTTCTCCTCCATGTCCAGTGATCCACTGATTGAATATTCCTTTGTCAGGACTTAAAAAAGCGTAAACAAAGTAACTGATAATGACCCAAGATAGAAAATAAGGTAGTAAGGACATCGTTTGATAAACTTTAACGAGTCGTTTATTTCTCAACTCGCTCATAATGATTGCAAATACGACTGAGATCAGCAGATTCAAAAGGATAAATGCTACATTATATAAAATTGTATTTTTAGTGATGAGAAATGCTTGATCCGAAGAAAATAAAAATTTGAAATTTTCCCAACCCACCCAAGGACTTTCCCTCAAGCTAGCCAAGAACCCATCTGCTGAAATATGAAAATTTTTGAATGCTACGACATTCGCCATTACAGGTATGTAAAAGAAAAAAATCATCCAAAGCATACCCGGTACAGCCATCAGGACAAGTGCTTTATAACGCCATAGATTCATAAAAAAATGATTGAACCCCTTTCGTTTTTTCATCTAAAAACCCCTTTCGATTCATTCGCAACGTAATTATAGCGCTTTCAATAATGAGAATAAATAAACAAAGTATAGGGAAAATGAAACAAAGTATAGGAGAGGTTGTGAAATCAGCGTTTTGGCCTGAGTATTAGAGAAAAAAACGGGAAAATAGTTCCTCATATTTTGCCGTTTTTTGAGCTAATACCGAGGGTCAGCTGATTGAACACCGTTTATCAGAGGTTGTGAATTCAGCGTTTTGGCCTGAGTATTAGGGAGATCGTGTCCTTACTATCTAACTCTGAGTCACAAGGAACAATGGGGACTGTAACAAAAGTCTTGTCACAGTCCCTTATTCCGAACAAACGGTGTTCCAGAAGTAGCTTCTACGGAAATAAGCCGAAATTTCACAAAAAAGCCATCCGAAAGTCAGACGGACAAGTCTGCTTTTCAGATGGCGCTACAACTACTCTGCTTATTCTTTTAGCTATCCATTCAATTATTTTTCTCTCACTTGTTCTAGCTCTTCTTTGGTCATGGGTCGATATTGCCCTTTATTCAAATCTTTAGGCAGCCAAAATTTTCCCATACGGATTCTTTTTAAATATAAGACTTCTTTTCCTACTGCTTTGACCATTCGCTTAACTTGGTGAAACTTTCCTTCATGCAAAATCAGACGGATAATTGAAGTTTCTGTCTCTTGATCTACTTGATCAATTTGGAGTTTTGCCGGCAATGTCTGCTCATCGCCATCAATAATCAGTCCTTCTGCAAATAAACGGATATCTTCTTCTGTCATTATACCGCTAACCTCAGCTAGATATTCTTTCTCCACATGTTTTTTAGGTGATAGTAACTGATGGGCAAACACCCCGTCATTCGTTAAAATCAAGAGGCCCTCTGTGTCTTTATCTAATCGGCCGACTGGAAAAAGATCTTCCCGATAATCCTGGTCTTCCAATAAATCGATTACGGTTTGATCATGATTATCCTGAGTAGCAGAAATGACTCCTGCAGGTTTATGCAAAATGTAGTAAAAATCTTTTTGATACGTAATGATTTCTCCTAAATAAGTAACCGCATCTTCGAATTCATTTACTTGCGCTTTATCGCTTTTCACCACTTGTCCATTGACTTCGATCGTTCCTTTTTTGATCAATCCTTTGACTTCTTTGCGGCTGCCAAGTCCCATATCTGCTAAAAACTTATCTAAACGCATGCGTTTCCCCCATTTCAAAAGAGCATCAATCTAGCTCTTCTGATTCACTTATTTTATTTTTAATTTATGTCGTAAACGCGCTATTCCTGGTCCTAGTAGTCTTTCTGCCAAGCGGATTTTCAAAGCTAAATAACCATACACTAAAGCCCCTATACCTGCTACTACAAGAATCAACAATAGAGACTGGAATTTGCTATCTTCGTTTAAAAAAGCACCAAAAATCATCTTTGTGATCCACGAAGCCAAAAGCATAATCAAGGTAAGAATAAAGATCAGCAATGTCCTGCGCCAGACAAAACTTGGTTTAAAGCGGGCTACTTCATGGATTCTCTTTAAGATCAAGGTACAAGACACAGCAAATCCGATCATTGTCGCCAATAAAGGGCCGTATACTTCAAATAAACGAATGGCTGGGTATTGAAGAAGGAGTTTCACTAGAAACCCAATAACCAAATAATTAATTGCCGCCTTGTTTTCAAACATTCCTTGCAGCATGTTGGAAACTAGCATATATAGTCCTAGGAAGAGTCCTACAAAACTTGCTTGGATCAGTACATTACTTCCTAGAGAATCCGGTGTATAAAATAATGTATTTAGCGGATAGGCAAGTAACATAACACCAAATGTCGCCGGAAACATAAAAAATGAAAACAACTGTAAATTTCCGCTTGTCAATTTTGCCAGACCTACTCGATCTTTCAACGTAACAGCTTCTGTAATCAACGGTAACCCAGTAGACGCGATCGATGTTGCCAATGCAATAACTACCATCGTCAACTTATCTGGATTGGCACTAAAAATCGAAAAAAGATCCAGTAACTGTGCATTGGAATACTCGGTGGATGCAGACATGATCTTCATAAAAGTGAACTGATCGACTAATTTGAAGATCGTTACCCCTGAACCCACAATAATAAACGGAATCGCTTCTTTAACGGTATCTAACAACAATTCCTTCGTTGCAATATTTATTTTGTTTTCGCTGTAGTGAATAAACGCCGATGTATACGCTTGATGTTTCTTCAAAAAATACAAAAGGACAAGAATACTTGCTAGCATACCGATAAATGCCGCGAAAGTTGATTGCGTGACCGCCGTCACATAGTCACCATCCATGACTTTCATGATGATGAATGTAGCCAATAGCATATAAAAAATACGTGCCACCTGTTCTACAATCTGCGACAGCGCATAAGGCATCATTTCTTGATTGCCTTGAAAATACCCTCGTATCACACTCATACAAGGAAAAACCAATACAGCGATACTCAAAGAACGCATCGTTGGAATCAGTTCTTCTCCGCCACCAGAAGCATGAGCTAGCCAAGGAGAGGCGATGTACATGAACAAAGCAAACAACAGGCCTAACCCGCCCATCATCTGTAATGCACGGATAAATAATCGTCGTGAAGTGCCATATTCATTCAATGAATTATAGCGTGCAGTTTGTTTTGCAATCGCAGCAGGTATTCCTGCTGTAGAGATCAGTAGAAACAATGCATATATATTGTATCCCATATTGAATAATCCATTGGCAGCCTTAGCATTTTCGCCCATCCAAGCATACCAGGGAATGATATAGACAGCGCCTAGCAATCTTGAAATGATATTACTGGCGGTCATCCAAGCAGAGCCTCGTGCCATTTTTTCTTGCGGTGTTAATTGATCTAATGCTGGTTTTCTTTGATTATCCATCGGTCAGATTCCAACTTTCTACAAAACATTACTATCATTTTAATTGGTAAAACAGAAACTGGCAATCGATTTTATATAACTTTTATAAGAACAATTGTTTTTTTGAATTCGGTTTCGTTTTTTTGGTAAAGTAAAGAAATATACAGCCTTTTATGGCTAACATTTATAGGAGATATCAATGACACAAGAAATAAAAAAACTACCCGTTATATTTTTAGGTCTTTTCTTTATCACAGTTGGATTGAATTGGTTCTTGCTCCCTCACGATATAGCTTCCGCCGGAGTGGGCGCCATCGGACATTTAGTTGAAACGGCCTTTTCTATCCAACGCTCAGTTACTGTTTGGAGCATCAATCTTATGATGCTGCTTCTAGCCGCTGTCCTATTAGGAAAATCAGTATTTTTTAAGACTGTAGCGGGAAGTCTGCTTTTTCCTGTTGTTTTAGAGATTGTTCCAAAAGTGGAAATGATCTCCTCACATTTCTTTTCACTGATTTCAGGAAGTCTTTTGTTCAGTCTTGGGGTTTACACATTGTACACAGTCGGGGCCTCAAATGGCGGTATAACGATACCGCCGATTATTTTCCACAAATTTTTTCGGCTTCCAATGCCGCAAGGACTTTTACTTACCAATAGTCTTATCGTCTTTTTGAATTATTATGTTTTTGGATTGTTGGAGACACTATTCGTTCTCCTATCTATTACAGTCAGTTCATTGTTTATGAAAATACTCATCCGCTTGTCCCCTGTGTCAAGAAAATTTGAATAAAGCTGGATTTTGTCATAGCGGAAACAAACGATATATTAAAAAGAGTGTGCTATAATAAACCAAGAAATTGAATAAAGCGAGGGATCAATCAATGAGCTTCTCTTTAGAAGACATCCGTCATTTACTATTAAAAGAAAATCTATTAAAAGAATTTGTTTCAACAAGAGGCTGGCATCTTGATGTACCAGAAAAAGCTGAATTTCTTCAGTTAAGTTATGATTCAAGAAAAGCTGATGCTTCTACTTTGTTTTTCTGTAAAGGAATGAATTTCAAAGAAGAATATTTGGATTCAGCAATCGAACAGGGTATTCAATATTATGTATCAGAACAACCATACGAAAATTCAGCAGTAGGAATCATCGTAACGGATATCCGTAAAGCAATGGCGCTTCTTGCTATGGCTTTTTACGACTATCCGCAAAATAAATTGAAAGTGATCGGATTCACTGGAACAAAAGGTAAAACAACTGCTGCGTACTTTACAAAAGCAATCTTGGATCACACAACAAATAAAAAAACAGCATTGCTTTCTACTATGAATACAACGTTAGATGGCAAAACATATTTCAAATCCCATTTGACAACGCCTGAGTCATTAGATTTATATCGTATGATGTCAGAAGCAGTTGAAAATGGTATGACTCATCTAGTGATGGAAGTTTCTTCACAAGCTTACAAAACACAACGCGTATACGGCTTGACTTTAGATGTCGGAATCTTCTTGAATATCTCGCCTGACCATATCAGTCCGATCGAACATCCGACATTTGATGACTATTTCTATTGCAAGCGACAATTGATCTTGAATTCAAAAACAGTTGTTTTAAATCATGAAAGTGACTATTTTGATTTACTTAGGGAAACAGCCGATCTATTCCAGATTCCAACGATCACTTATGGTCGTTCGGAAGAAAGCAATTATCAAGTGATCCGTTCAGATAAAGGTACTCACGGTTTTACTTTATCTTCTCATGAAGATCGCTTAGCTATCTGCGATACTGCTTATGATATTTTGCTGGCTGGAGGATTCAACCAAGAAAATGCAGCCAGTGCGATCATTGCCGCAGCACTAACAGGTGCCTCCAGTCAAGATGCACAAGACGGATTAAAAGAAGCTCGTGTACCAGGCCGAATGGATCAATTGATCCAATCCAATGGAGCGCATGTCTATGTGGACTATGCACATAATTATCTAAGCTTGAAAACATTGCTGGAATTTGCCAAAAATGAACATCCAGATGGCCGTGTAATTGTTGTATTAGGCAGCCCAGGAAACAAAGCAATCTCCCGTCGACATGATTTTGGAAAAGTGCTATCAGAAACAGCTGACATCGCCTTTTTGACGGCAGATGACCCAGCATTTGAAGATCCGAAAAAAATCGCGGAAGAAATCAATGAAGCAATTACTAATCCAGATTTGATCGTTCATTATGAAATGGATCGTCCTGAAGCGATTCGACGCGCTTTAGCAGAAAGCGCTCCGCAAGATTCAGTCGTTATTGCGGGAAAAGGCGTGGATCCCTATCAAAAAATCAATGGTGTAGATGAACCTTATGAAGGGGATTATGCAATCGTGAAGCGGTTGATTGAAGAATAATGGTATTTATATACTAGTGGTTTCCCATTTCTAAGAAAAAAAGGGACTGTGATTTTTTGTCACAGTTCCTTTTTTCTTAGAAATCATTTTAACTTTTCACTAGCTAATTCTGCTGCCTTTTCTCTTTCTTCATTTAATAATTTATTATCATAGAATTTGATAAATGGGAACCAGATAATGAATGCGATGATTGCACAAATGACTGCTAACACAGCAGCTTTCCAATCACCACCACTACCAACAAATGCTCCGATCCCGACTGGTGAAGGCCACGGCATCTGTGCAAGCATCGGTTTGACGATTTCCAGCCGAATGGCAAAATAAGCGAGTGTAGCAGAAGCCATCGGAGCTAAGAAAAACGGAACCGCTAAATAGGGATTGTAGACGATTGGCATCCCGAAAATGATTGGTTCATTGATATTGAATAATCCTGGTACAAGTGAGGCTTTTCCTAACACTTTCAGCTGATCAGATTTCGCGAGGAATGCAATAAAGATGATCAATCCTAAAGTCGCACCTGATCCACCAACGGTTACATAAGAATTGTTGAATTCTCCTGCCAACGGATAATTTGCGCCTTGTGCGTTAGCTGCCATATTAGCTAATACGATCGGGGTCAAGAAAGAAGTGATGATATTCGCTCCATGGATCCCTACGATCCACAATGCATGGATCAAGAAATAAATCACCATGACACCAAGCCATGTATTCGTCAACTGCGTAACAAACCCAAATGGGATAGCAATCATTTTGAAGATATCCGTTCCTAGTGCAACTAATAATCCATTGATGATCATCACCACAAACGCAATGACAAATGTTGGGATCAGAGCAGTGAAAGAACGAGAAACTCCTGGCGGAACAACATCTGGCATTTTTATGACCCAATTTCTCTTGACACACATACAATACAATTCGACCGCAATAATCGACATAATAATAGCTGTAAAGATTCCTGAAGTTCCTAAACGTTCGACAAAAGAGCCCATCCTAATACCATTTACTACAGTTTCTGTCTCATTGATAGAAGCAATCAAGCTGATTTTACCATCAGTCATGATCAATTCAGGGATACACATAAAGAATGCAAAAACAGATAGTAATGCCCCCGTGAGCGGATTAACATTTAATTTTTGTTCATCTCGTTCAATTGACGTTAATTCATAAGCAAACACAATGGCAAAGTAAATAGATAAAATCCCCATCGTCATTGTATTGACGATCATGTACAAGTCACTAACTTTGAAAAAAGTTGCATTAAAAAATCCTTCTAAAAATGGGAACGGTAATGGCAAAATATTTAAAACCAAAAACATCGAGCCTACAATCGTGAAAGGAATAGAAGCCATCCCCGCTGCCATGACAGCCCGAACGATTTTAAGTTGCGCAATTTTCCCCATAGGTCCCATCAGGTATTTCTGCAAAAAATCAAACATTAGTTATTCTCCTTTCCTAAATATAACGCTTTTTCATATTGTTTAATACGGATATACTGTTGGTCTTGGTTGAGTGAAATTTTCTTTAAACGATACTGTATAAATGCACTGGCAAAAATACCGCTTACAACAAGAATGAAAACAAATAACTGTCCTCCATTGTTATTTGCCATAAAAGGATACAAGAATGTAAATCCTGAGGTAAACAACACTGGAATCACTAATAAATTAAAGACACTCTGGAACAAAAAATACCACTTTGTCCATGGAACGTTCGTTTGGTGTTTTCGATAAAGCTTTACTTGTTCTCCTACTGCAGGCAAAATAGCTAAAATCAGAATCATCGGTAAACTACTTCCTAAACTTTTAGCTGATAGAAGCAGAATCATCCATTGCATGTTCATGAAAAAGAAAAAGGCAGTCAGGTAACGTACGATTAGATAACGATTGAAATACATGTTTTTCAAACTAAGTTGCTTTTTTTCTAATTCGATTTTCCTTTTTACTGTATCCTGCACAATGATCCTTCCTTTCTATTTATTTTTTTGATACAAATAATTCATTTCCTGTGCAACTTCCAATAATGTCATCGTCGTCATCAGATGATCTTGTGCATGGACCATGATAATTTCCATTTCTATTTTTGTCCCGCTGGCATATTCTTTCAGAAGTTGAGTTTGTGACTGATGCGCATGAAGAATCTCTTCATTTGCTTGTCGCAACTTCTCTTCTACTTCTTCAAACATCTCTTTACGCATCGAGCGAAATGCTTCATGTATCAGTGTCCGTGCATTTCCGCTATGGAAAATGATATCAAAAGAAGTCACTTGTAGTGTTTCACTGTTTATTTTTTCAGCCATCTGTTTTCCTCCTTATTCGATCAGTTTGATAAATTTACTGCTGAAATTCTCAAAAATAGGTTCAGCTAAGATTTCCTGCTGTACTTTTAGCTGGTCAACTAACCTAACGATTGCTTTAGTCACGACCGTAATTCCTTCATTTTCGACATAAGAAGGCGAAACTAAAAAAACAAAATGAATTTCTTGATATTGATCCCACTGCATCCCAGAAGGAATCAATGCAACGGCTACCTTTGTTTCGATTCCAACTGGAACAGCGGGATGTGGGACTGCCACTGTATCACTGAATATGATTTGTCCCATATTTTCACGTTGCTGGATCTGCTTTCGCATTTCTCTTATATATCCTTCTTCTTCATTTATGCTCAGCTTTTGCAGCAAATCATGAAGAATTTCTTCCTTTTTCGGTTCGTACGTATAAGTCTTGAAAAATTTTTCAGACAACTGTTCGGTGTAAATCTGCTTTTTTTGCTGTAGAGAAAATGCTGGTATCGGTCTATCTGAGGAATGATAGGGTATAGATTCTCCAACTACCTTTCGTATTTTACGAACATCATCTTCATTCAAAAAAATACTGACATGTAAAACTGGAATTTTGAAAAACATTGTCGAAAGATCAATAGAAGAAATAATCAGGTCGATTCCTTTTAAAGTTGTTTCATTGATCTCATAATAGCCTTTTACACTTACCACTGTAATATTTTTACCGAATTCACTGACTACGCGATTCTTTAATAGTTGGGCACTGCCGTAACCCGTTGCACAGATAATCAATGCATGTAGTTTATGCGCAGCTCTTTCTTTTTCCAATGCCGCCATGAGATGCAAAGCCAAATAGGCCCATTCATCTTCATTGATGGTATAGTTTTTCAAAGCCGGCATGTTGCTGAAATGCCTTTTTACTGCGTCAAAGACTTTGGGATTTTCTTTCTTTATCTCCTCAGTCAATGGGTTCTCAATGCGAATACCTCGGCTCAATCGAATCATCATCGGTGACAAATGATCGAGTAGTCCATTGAAAAGCTGGAGATCCTCTACTAATGAAAAATGAAATTCCTGAGACAATCTTTTCAGAACTTTCGCTAATTCCTTTGATAGTTCCTGATCATTTTGATTTTCTTTGTGATTCGACTTAGCCATGAGATGTAATGTCAAATAAGCAATTTCTTCTTCGGGAAACGATACACCTGCGATTACCTCAATACGTTGAACGATCCGCTGCGCCACTTGATACTCTACTCGCTTAGAAACTTCTTGTTCGATGCCTAATTCCTTGATTTCAAACCCTTCTCGGAGCCGTTTGATCCCCAAAGCCAAGTGTAAAGTCAGATTCTGTATGATAAAATCCGAAACTTTTAACTTAGCTTCTCTTGTTTCATCGAGAATGATAATGACTAGCTCTTCAAAACTGATGTCTGGGAAAAAACGGCTTTGCCCTAAATATTCTTTCAATGAATTTCCATAATGGTTTCCAAAAAAAGTATCCATGATAAAATGCCGTCGATTTCTTTCTTCCCCTTCGATCCATGTCCCTTGACCATGCTTAGAAACGATTTTTAGTGAATATGGAATCAATCGCTCCTTGATTTCTTGCATGTCCTTTGTCAAACTGGAACGACTGATATAAAGCTCTTCTGCCAAATCATCCATAAAAAGAATGGCATCTTCCAAAAGCAATTGGTTCAATATATACTTTTGTCGATCTTCGGACTCATAAAATCCTTGCGGTTCTCTAGCATATCCAGGTACTATTTCTTGCCGACTCAAAAACAAGTCAAATGTCAGTCTTTGTAAAATATGCAGTTGGTAGCCATAACCTGGTTTAGCAATGATCTTACCTCCGTTTTTTTCTACTAACTCTTTGATCCGCTGCAAGTAATTACGGATTGTCCGATCAGATAATAACAATTCAGAAGCTAAACGTTGACTGGTGACATACTCCTTCTTGTGATCAATCAAATATCTCAACAGCAATTTTTCCTTCTGTTTCATTATCATCCACTCCTATTCCATCATATGTTCTCTTCGATCACCTCTGCTAACTTCTGGATGCCTGTAGGGATTGGGACATACGCTTGGAAAGGGATACTAACAACAGGCTTTCCAACAGATTCTCCTAATTTTTTGAATTTATCCAAAAACATCGTCGTTTGCGGGCTGATCAGAAATAAATCAAAATCACTATTCTTAATCATATTATCGCCTTCTGTAGCTGAAACTGCATCTACGAGTACCTCTTCTCTTTTTTGCTTAAAGAAATCCGTTGTCTTTGAGGCCATCATCGAGGATGACATTCCTGCCGCACAAATAATCAATGCTTTTTTCATAAATCAATCACTCCTTTTATTTTTATAAAACAAGCATATCTTGTAAGCGTTTTCTATTCAAAATATATATTTCCGTAGCATTGCGGAAAAAATGTGTATCATATCTTGAATAATAATTTCTGGCACCGTGATATACTAGTGATAGAATTTTTTCAGGAGGGGATTTAGTGAGTATCACAGTGAATATTTTGTATACAAGTACAAATGGACAAGCCAGAAAATTTGCAGAAGAAATGGTCGAAAGAAACATTGTCAAAGCGATTCGTGCAGAAGAAGGAAACGAGAAATATGACTATTACTTTCCACTAGAAGATCCAGAATCTCTTTTACTGATCGACCGTTGGAAAGATGAAGAAGCAATCGAAAAGCATCACAAATCCGAAATGATGGCTCAAATAAACGAACTCCGTAAAAAGTATAAATTAAAAATGAAAGTCGAACGTTTCACTGATTTACCGTAAAAAGATACACATGGAATGATAGCAATTTATCATCCATGTGTATCTTCACTTTTTCCTTATTTTTTATTCGATCTCATCTAATGATTCAAACCGTGTTTTTCTCTTATTTTTCGGATAAGTATTTCAGTCACCCCAATATACATGATTCCTAAACATACCCCAAGGATATTCTCAAAAATGCGGATCGTTACTGCTCCTGGAACCCCGAATAAACTGGCAGTGATTGCCAAAGCACCAAAAGAATTAAAAACTGTTTTATATCTATAGGTAGAACAAACACCTAAAGCTAGACCACCTAATATACCGACCCAGTTAAAAGGAATAAATTGGCTGATACCAATAAATAAAACACATCCAATCAATGAGCCAATGATTCGGTCTACTGCTCGTTCTTTGAAACCAATCGACATCAATCCATAGCTAGATACAATAGAAGAAAATGCAAACCCTGCCCACATCAATCGCTGAAAAGGGACATACTCTCCTGCAACGATCAAAAGACTAATGCCAAATGCATAGATGAGCATCCAAATTTTTTCCTGCGAATACATGCCTTTCAAAAAAATCTCTTTAAACAAGCTTTTGTCTTTGTTCTTTTCTCGATGTTTTCTGTAAAGGAGAACTGAAAACCAACAAAAAAACAAAAATAATAAGCTACTTGTTTGTGTAAAGAAATTCTTGTTCAACGAATCTTTAGGTAACGAATAAACAATAAAGAGATATGAAAAGCCGTACAAAGAAGCATTCCCCATTTTGGGATCACTAGCGGTTGCCATTAATATGCTGCTTAGTAAAATAAAATGAATCAACATGCCCATAACTGACCATTTGATCAGCTGGACATACGGTGCTACTAATAGTGAGAACATGACGATTGCTAAACCTATGATCGAATGGGAAATCTTATAACCAAAGTCAACAAAACGAATACTCATCAACATACAGAATAAAACCACAGCGTATGGTTTATGCTTCGATTCAAATAATGTTGTAATTATAATGATAAAACAAATGGCAAACAATACGATGAATAATGATCGTAAAAACAATGAACAAATATACATGCACTTTTCTTTTTTAGAAGCTGCTTCTCGTATTTTTTGTTTTAAAATAAACGGATCTAGTTGTAGAGACTGATAAAAATCCACCTGTTGTCGTCCTTTCTTTTTACTTTTATTTTTTACAGTCATCTATGACAGGTTGTAAATACTATGGAACATCATATGGCGTTGTCATTTTCTTGTCAACTATTTTTCCTATTCATGTTTTTATAAAAAAACATATCGTTTTCTTGTATGATTAAATCACCACAAAATAAACAACTGAGAGAACGATATGCTTTATGAATGGTTCTATCAAAAAAATTCTGAGATCAATAGACAAAAATTTGATGATTACAGAGGTCTCTTACGAAACCTTACAGAAGAAAAAAACATTGATCGTGTTTGAGAACATGAAAATCAAAACCTTTTTGATCAATCAATTAATCAATTTGAAATAACAAAAAATCTGAGACAGAATGAAGTTCATTCTGGCCCAGATTTGATTTTGCACAACTCATCAGTCCTTATTGACAAAGAGCCAATTAATTAGCAACGATATTGACTAACTTGTTTGGTACCGCAATAACTTTTCTGACTGTTTTGCCTTCAATATATTCTTGCACTATTTCATTGGCTAATGCTGCTTTTTCTAGCTCATCTTTTCCTAAGTCTCGGGGAACATTGCTTTTCGCACGAACTTTACCGTTTACTTGGAAAACAACTTCTACTTCGTCTTCAACAAGTGCTGCTTCATCGTATGTTGGCCATGGTGCGTAAGAAATACCACCATCATTTCCAAGGATTGCCCATAGTTCTTCACCCATGTGAGGAGCAATCGGTGCGAGTAGTTGAACAAATCCTTCGATATATTCATAAGGCAGAGCGTCCACTTTATAGGCTTCATTGATAAAGACCATCAATTGGGAGATTGCTGTATTGAAATGAAGATTTTCATAGTCTTCTGTCACTTTTTTCACTGTTTGATGATACACTTTATCAAGCTTGCCATCATTCAATGTAGTGATACGGTCACGCATTTTATTGTTCTCATCAACGATCAAACGCCATACACGATCCAAGAATTTACGGCTTCCTTCTAAGCCATTTTCGCTCCAAGCAATCGAAGCATCTAATGGCCCCATGAACATTTCGTACATGCGCAGTGTATCTGCACCGTAAGTTTCGACCACATCATCAGGATTGACTACATTACCACGAGATTTTGACATTTTTTCGTTGTTTTCGCCTAAGATCATTCCTTGATTGTATAGTTTTTGGAATGGTTCTTTTGTAGGAACAACACCGATATCGTATAAGAATTTATGCCAGAATCGTGCATATAGTAAATGAAGTACCGCATGTTCTGCTCCACCAATGTAGATGTCAACTGGTAGCCAACGCTTCAACTTTTCATAATCTGCTAGTTCTTTTTTGTTATGAGGGTCGATATAACGCAGGTAATACCATGAGCTTCCTGCCCATTGTGGCATTGTATTCGTTTCGCGACGGCCTTTTTTACCTGTTACAGGATCAACGACATTGACCCACTCCTCGATATTTGCTAATGGAGATTCTCCAGTACCGCTTGGCTTGATGTTTTTTGTCTTAGGCAACCGTAATGGTAGCTCTTCTTCTGGGACAGCTGTGACTGTTCCGTCCTCCCAATGGATGATTGGGATTGGTTCACCCCAGTAACGTTGACGGGAGAATAGCCAGTCACGTAAGCGATAGCTGACTTCTTTTTTCCCTACGCCATTTTCTTCTAGCCATTCATTCATTTTATCGATTGCTTCTTGTTTGTTCATGCCGTCTAGAAATTCAGAGTTGATGTGCGTACCATCTTCTGTGTAAGCAGCTTTTTCAACATCTCCACCTTCGATAACTGGAAGAATTTCTAGTCCGAAAGTTTGAGCGAATTCAAAGTCACGTTCATCATGTGCTGGAACAGCCATGATGGCTCCTGTGCCGTATGAAGATAATACATAATCGGCGATCCAGATTGGGATTTCCTTGCCATTAACTGGATTGATTGCATAAGCACCAGTAAATACTCCTGTTTTTTCTTT
Source organism: Enterococcus sp. DIV1411a (assembly GCF_050531945.1). NCBI lineage: Bacteria > Bacillati > Bacillota > Bacilli > Lactobacillales > Enterococcaceae > Enterococcus > Enterococcus sp. DIV1411a. Next base: position 2,297,802 of record NZ_CP172892.1, read on the forward strand.
TGCAAGATCCGTTCTCTTTAGATCTGATTTTTTAGCTGTCTCTTCGATATAAGCTTCTACAGCAGCTTTTTGTTCAGGGGTCGTAATTTCTCTAACAAGATCTAGTTCAGGTGCAAGAACCGAGTAAGTTGCACCGAATAGAGTATCTGGTCGTGTCGTAAATACGGTATAGGATTTATCCGTACCAGCCACTTTAAATTCAATATTTGCTCCTACTGAACGACCGATCCAATTTCTTTGCATTTCTTTAATGCTTTCTGGCCAATCAACTAATTCTAGATCATCCAATAAGCGATCAGCATAAGCAGTGATTTTCAGCATCCATTGGCGCATTGGTTTTCTGACTACATCATAGCCACCACGTTCACTTTTCCCATCGATCACTTCTTCATTTGAAATAACTGTTCCTAATTCAGGTACCCAGTTTACCGCTACTTCTGCTTCATAAGCTAGACCTTTTTCATAAAGCTTCGTAAAGATCCATTGTGTCCATTTATAATACTCCGGATCAGTTGTATTCACTTCGCGATTCCAGTCATAACTAAATCCTAAAGAATTGATTTGGCGTCGGAATGTTTCGATATTTTTTTGGGTAAACTCAGCCGGATCGTTTCCTGTATCTAGCGCATATTGTTCAGCAGGCAGACCGAATGCATCCCACCCCATTGGATGCAGTACGTTGTATCCTTGACTTCTTTTCACACGTGAAAGGATATCCGTTGCCGTATAACCTTCAGGATGCCCTACATGTAGCCCTTGACCGGATGGATAGGGAAACATATCCAGTGCGTAAAATTTTGGCTTTTCAGGATCATCATGGGTGTTGAAAGTATTCGTTTTTGCCCAGTATTTTTGCCATTTTTTCTCAATTTCTTTATGATTGTAACTCATTTGCTGTCCTCCTGTTCTATTGAAAACACTTGTTTCTATTATAAATATAACGAAAAAACCGGCAGAATCTGTTTATTTTTATTTCCTTTTGCTTTGTTTTCTCAAACTTCACAAAAGAAATAAAAAAATCCTATAAAAAGATTGCTCTTTTTATAGGACGTAATCTACGCGGTACCACCTAATTTTACCTTAGTGAAAAGGCCTCGAACGTTGTAACGGCCGTCACCGCCACTTGCTTACTCGGGTATTCAGCAAGGGCAACTCAAAGGCGAGTTCAAAAGCATCCGTGCACATTCTCACCAGCCATGCGCTCTCTGAAACTTCAGTCTTTTTACTACTTCCTTTTCAAGTGTTGTCATATTTAAGTAGCCTTATAGTAACAAATATTTTTGTGGAATTCAATCGTTATTTCTTCGAACAGCTATTTTATTTAGCTACAATCAACGTTTGACCTGGATAAATAAAGTTGTTCTTAATATTGTTCCATTCGATTAGTTGAGCCATTGTAATTCCATGACTGTCAGCAACACTCCAAACAGATTCTCCAGATTTCACAGTATAGGTTTTCGAACCAGTAACTGATTGTTGGTTTGTTGATTGAGATGAACCTTTCTTCACAATCACTTGCTGTCCTGGATAGATGAAATTATTTTTGATATTATTCCATTCGATTAACTGATCCATCGTGATATGATGTTTGTTCGCTACGCTCCAAACTGACTCGCCCGCTTTCACGGTATACATCGTATTACCAGTGGATGATGTACTTGTCGTAGCAGACGTATTCGGTGTATTTGGTTTCGCTGCAGAAGTAGTTGAACCTGTATTTGTATTTGCCGAAGTTCCACCTTTAACGATCAATTGCTGTCCTGGATAAATGAAGTTGTTTTTGATATTATTCCATTCGATTAACTGATCCATCGTGATGCCGTTTTTATTTGCCACGCTCCAAACAGATTCACCTGCTTTCACGGTATAAGTGCCTTGAGACGAACTGCTGCCAGTATTAACTGAACTGCTGTTATTTGTATTGGTTGACGAACCTGTATTACCTGACGTGCTGTTTGTTGATCCACTGTTTGAAACAGTCAGTTGTTGTCCTGGGTAGATAAAGTTATTTTGGATATTGTTCCATTGGATTAGCTGAGCCATCGTAATTCCGTATTTATTTGAGACGCTCCAAACAGAGTCTCCGGCTTTAACTGTATATTTCGTTCCTGAAGCTGTATTAGAAGAACTTGAGCTGGACGAACTAGAGCCACTTGTATTCCCAGTATTTGAGCCAGTATTTGCTCCAGCATTAGAAGAACCGCCATTTGATACGATTAGCTGTTGTCCTGGATAAACGAAATTGTTCTTGATATTGTTCCATTCAATCAATTGAGCCATCGTAATTCCGTGATCATTTGAGATCTTCCAAACAGAATCACCAGATTGAACAGTGTATTTCGCACCAGTTGTTTGTCCTCCGTTTGATGTACCAGCATTTCCTGAAGAATTGGTATTGTTACCGGAATTATTCGTCGAAGAGCCATTTTCCTGGCTACCTTTGATTGTCAGTTTTTGTCCTGGATAAATGAAATTGTTTTGGATGTTGTTCCATTGGATCAATTGATCCATTGTGATACCGAATTTATTTGAGATTCCCCAAACAGAATCACCAGATTGGACAGTATAAGTGGTCGAAGTTGCTGAACCTGAGTTTGTATTACCAGAATTGCTTGAACCGCCAGTACTACCTGTACTTCCAGTATTATTGCCACCTGTAGTCGCTCCACCGCCTGCGTTTCCGCTAGCTGGTGTATCATATTGGGTCAATCCGTAAGTTGCGATGATATTATTTAATTTGCCTGCGTAACCAGGATCAGTCGCATAACGCCCTGTCAAACAAGCTGTCGCATCTGTATAGGATTTCGTGTTGCTCTTCCAAGTACCGGCATAGTAATAACCGTTGCCAAATGAAGTATTTCTAAGTACATAGGCATTGTCATTGAAAGATTCAGCAAAAGAAGGATATTGTCGGAAAGGCTCCTTTTTATTTACCCATTGATTATTTAAAAATTCAAGCGTATCCATGTAGACGGTTTGTCCTTGATAGCTGCCTTTTATCCCAAAAAGATTATAATAAGGTGCTTGAGACAACGCACTACTGCCCCAACCGCTTTCTACAACTGCTTGTGCGATCATCACTGATGCATATAGATCGTTGGCTTGAGCGATTGGTTGAGCATAAGTAGCAATTTCTGTGATAAATGCCGCTGTATTGATTCTTGCGCCGAACTGAACAGGTGTTTCATCCGCTTGAACAGGAACCGGCTGTACTAATGGGGCAGCGACAGAACAGCCTACCATCGCAGTACCCACGATTGCTGCCCCTCGTTTTGCTTTTCGAAAACGTTTGGTCTGTTCTAAACGTCTCCGTTCTTTTCTTGCAATGTTTTCCATCTTCTATCCTCCAACTTCAATTTATCTATTATTAATAATTATAACTTCTCTTAATATTTATTAAAAGTTATTTAAGAGCTTTGTTGTTTTTTGTAATCATATTGTAATTTACCGTAATGAACAACTTCTGTTCATTTTCAAGTTCTTCCTACGTCTACGTTCTTGTTTAAAAGGATTTCGAAAAACACTGATTTTATTTCCCTAACATTTCATTTGCATTACCAAAAAATGTCTTTCCGATTACAGTTATTTTTTTTATAAGAATATTGGTTATTCAAAGAGGAATCATACATTGGTTTTATCTCTTTACCGTTTTTTTCGCTGGACCAAAAATGCTATAATAAGTCATTGCTTCAAAGGAGGAATTGTATGAAATATAAAACATCATTTCAGGTGGCTGGTAGCTTCTTTCTTGTCCTGTTTTTCATTTTGGGCTGGATCGTAAAGTTCCATCTGTCGTGGCTTTCTGGTTTCGATCAGTGGTTTACAGGCATTGTCAGAGCTTCTTATCCTGATCTGAACAGCTACCAACTCTTTATGACTAAATTCGGTAATCCTCTTACCGTCATCATTTTATTTGCTTGTGCGGCTTTATGGATGTGGTATAAGAAAAAAAGGGCAGAAACATTTTGGTTCGTTTCTGGATTTATTGTAATTGCTGGAATCATCAACCCGGTGATCAAACTATTTTTCATGCGAGAGCGTCCTTCATTGGCGCACTTAGTAGTTGAAACAAGTTACAGTTTCCCTAGTGGACATGCAGCAGGCAGTATGATTCTTTACGGTTCTTTACTATTTCTGCTTCCAGTTTTTGTTCAAAAAAGAACCTTACGCACATTGCTTCAATTGCTGATGGTGTTTATTATAGTAAGTGTCGGGATAAGCCGCATTTATCTGGGCGTTCATTTTCCTACTGATATCATCGGCGGCTACTTACTCAGTCTTTCTTGGCTGTGCCTGACTTATCCAGTGTATAGAGAAAAAAGAAAACAAATAGATAACTCTTACAGAAAGAAGGACTTTTAATGACTTTCCCTTATTCAGAAGGAAATAAAAGATATCATTCTTGGAATTACGCTTTACGAAATGAGTTTGGCGGGAAAATTTTCAAGGTGCCTATCGATGGAGGGTTCGACTGCCCGAATCGAGATGGGACTGTTGCCCATGGCGGATGTACTTTTTGCAGTGTATCTGGTTCGGGTGACATGATCGTTGCACCTGAAGACCCTCTTCCAATCCAATTCCAGAAAGAAATCGACATGATGCATCAAAAATGGCCTCATGTCCAACAATACATCGTTTATTTCCAAAATTTTACAAACACCCATGCGCCAGTTGAAATAATCAAAGAACGATTTGAGCAAGTAGTCAATTTACCAGGTGTCGTAGGATTATCAGTCGGTACACGACCGGATTGTCTGCCAGATGAAGTAGTTGATTACCTTGCTGAACTGAACGAGCGGATGTATTTATGGGTAGAACTTGGATTGCAAACAACTTTTGAAGAAACTTCAAAACTGATCAACCGAGCACATGATTATCAAACTTATTTAGATGGCGTGGCTAAATTACGCAAACATAATATCCGTGTTTGTACGCATTTGATCAACGGATTACCAGGCGAAAGTTTAGAAATGATGAAAGAAAATGTCAGACGCACCATTTTAGATTCAGATATCCAAGGAATCAAGCTCCATTTGATGCATCTGATGCGCAAAACGAGAATGTTGCGGGACTATCATGAAGGTCGCCTTCAATTAATGAGCCGTCCTGACTATGTCAATGTCATTTGCGACCAGCTGGAAATGATACCAAAAGAGATCATCATCCATCGTTTGACAGGGGATGCGCCGTGGGATTCCTTGATTGGACCAATGTGGAGCTTGAAAAAATGGGAAGTCTTGAATGCAATTGATGAAGAACTTCTTCGCAGAGATAGCTTCCAAGGAAAATATGATGTACGGAAAAAGGTGAGCGTCTGATGTTGCAAACTGCTTTGCATTTCAGCCATACATTACTGCAAGAAATCTTGCAACCAGGGGATCACGTCGTAGATGCAACGATGGGCAATGGCCACGATACGGTTTTTCTAGCAGAACACATCGGAAAAACTGGTCATGTCTATAGTTTCGATATCCAGCAACAAGCAATCGATGCTACTCGTGAAAGGCTAGAACAGCGTCAGTTAGAAGAACGTGTCTCATTGTTTCTACAAGGCCACGAAACGTTAGGAGAAGTGATAGCTGAACAACAAAATCTCAAAGCAGGGATTTTCAATCTAGGGTATCTCCCAAAAAGTGATAAAGCAATCATCACTATGCCAGAGACTACACGCACAGCTATGGAAGAAATATTGAAACGACTTGTGCCTCGCGGACGATTGATCCTTGTCGTCTACTATGGTCATGAAGGTGGAGAAAAAGAACTGGATATGGTTGATTCTTTTTGTTCCAAACTGCCACAGGAAACATATAATGTGCTGAATTATCGGTTTATCAACCAAAAGAACCAGCCGCCTATTTTATATTGTATTGAGAAAAAAAGATAAATAAAAAACGCAAAACATAAATGATATGTTTTGCGTTTTTTTCTCTAATACTCAGGTTAAGGCGTTGATTTCATAACCTCTTTATTCACGGTGCTCAAAAGCTTGCATCTGCGGTAATAAGTCCAACCAAATCAAAAACATGAGAAGCTGTTTTTGATTGGCTGTTCTTATTACTTGATGCAGGACAGCTTTTTCACAACCTCTTTATTCAAATACAAATTGATTATGATAAAGTTCCGCATAAAATCCATTTTCTGCTAATAACTCGTGATGACTGCCTTCTTCAATGACTTCCCCATCACGCAAGACAACGATTCTATCTGCATTCAAGATTGTTTTCAGCCGGTGAGCAATCACAAAGCTGGTTCTTCCTTTGATTGCTTCATCCATTGCTTTTTGGATCCTTGCTTCTGTTACCGTGTCTACATTACTTGTTGCTTCATCCAAAATCAATAAAGATGGATTTGTGATGATCGTTCGAGCAATACTGATCAACTGCTTTTGACCTGTACTGAATAAGTTATTTTCTTCGGATATCTCTGTATCATAACCTTTTTCTAACGTCATGATGAAGTCATGAATATTCGCTTGTTTTGCTGCATTGATGACTTCTTCATCTGAAGCGTCCGGTTTGCCGAATGTGATATTGTCTTTGATCGTTCCGGAGAACAATACAGATTCTTGCAAAACGATTCCTACATGTCTACGTAATGCATCAAGATCATAATCTCGGATATCTATTCCATCGATGACTACTGAACCATCATTGACATCGTAAAAACGGTTTAGCAGATTCATGATCGTCGTTTTCCCCGATCCTGTTGGACCAACAAGGGCAACCATTTCTCCTTTGTCCACATTGATCGAGACATCTTTCAAGACTAGTTTTTCTGGAGAATAACCAAAATCTACGTGCTGCAACGCAAGACCTTTTTCAACACCATCAAATGCTTTACCGTTTTCTGGTTTGACTTCATCTTTTTCATCAAACATTTCATTCAATCGTCTTGCCCCTGTAATCGCTAATTGGATCATGCTGTATCCAGATGAAATCTGCATCAGTGGTTGGTAATATTGTTGTGAATACTGGACGAATGTCACAACTAAGCCTAATGCCACCGAACGTTCCAAATCACCATTTAATGCTAACCAGCCGCCGAAAAAGATAACTATCGCTGTATTGACCAGTGACATTCCTTGCATCATCGGAAATAGTAGACCAGAATAAGCTTGTCCTTTGAAGGTTGCTTCGCGAACACTTTGATTATGCTCTAAGAATCCTTCAATCGTTTCTTCTTGTAAGCCATTTGTGATGATGACACGTTGTCCGCTGATTTTTTCATCCATATAACCATTTAGTTTCCCCACTTCATCTTGCTGAAGATCCACATATTTCCGTGCTTTGCGGATAATCAAGACAGCTATCAAAACGGCTACTGGAGTGGAAGCAATTGTAGCCCAAGCTAACTCTACATTTTGGCGGAACATCATGATCAAGATCCCGACAAGTAAAACAGCATTCGTGATGACTTGAAGCAAAGCTTGGTTCAAACTATTTTGAATATTATCTAAGTCACTGGTAAAACGACTTAAAATTTCACCGTCTTGATGAGAATCAAAGAAACGGATCGTCAATTTTTCCAATTTGTTGAATAGACCGATACGCATTCGGTTCGTTGACTTCCCTACTACTTGTGTGAACAAAATACTATAGATAAAGTTGGCTGCACTAGCTAGTACATAAAACAGCAAGAGTTTCCATATTACAGAAACAAATTTGCTTTTATCGTCTACGCCTTGCATCAAGCCTCCTACGTAATTAGCTAATTCTTGAAAAGCTTCCCCGATGTATTGAGGTGCCTTTACTTGTAGATAGGTAGCAATGATCACTGTGATAAAGATAAAGAAAAAGGAGAGTTTGTACCGCTTCAAATAGTGATAGAAAAATTTACTTGCTTTTATTAGATCAGTCATACTTACTCCTCCGTTCCTTTTTGAGTTTCAAAGATTTCCTGATAGACACGGTTTCCAGCTACCAATTCCTCATGGGTTCCTTCGCCGACTAATCTGCCTTCATCCAATACTAAGATGCGGTCTGCTTTGACAACAGAAGCAATTTTTTGTGCGATGACAATCGTCGTTGTTCCCTTCAAATCTCGATCGAGTGCTTCTCGGACCAGCTTTTCAGAGCGAGCATCCAGTGCACTCGTACTGTCATCTAGGATCAAGATCTTTGGATTACCGATAACGCCACGAGTAATGGATAAACGTTGCTTTTGACCACCAGAAAAGTTACTGCTACGTTCTTCTACTGGTGCTTCGTAACGATCAGATAACTTTTCGATGAATTCTTTTGCTTGAGCAATAGAAGAAGCATGTTCCATCTCTTTTTCTGTTGCATTCTTTTTCCCTTGACGCAAGTTTTGAGCAATCGTTCCTGAGAATAAAATTGCTTTTTGCAAAACAAAGGAAACCGTTTGTCTTAAACTCTTTTCATTTACTTGACGAAGATCTACACCACCTACTTCAACTTTGCCTTCTGTCGGATCAAATAGACGAGGGATCAATTGTGCTAGTGTTGACTTCCCAGCACCAGTCGCCCCGACGATACCAACCATTTCTCCAGGTTTGATAGAAAAGCTGATATCTTTAAGCGTATCTGTATCCTCACCAGGATAACGAAAAGAAACATGGTCAAAAGTGACAGAACCCGTCAACTCTTGTTCTGGAACGTCTAAATAAGTAAGATCTGGTTCAGCATCTAAAATTTCCGCAATCCGCTTCAGCGATACGGCTGCTCTTGAAGTCATCATCATCATCATTCCGCCAATAATGATTGCCATCATAATCTGCATCAAGTAGTTCATGAATGAAGCAATTCCACCAATTAACGTAGGATCATCTTTAACAAGATCGCTCACAAAAAAGATCGCCCCAACCACAGCCAAATTGGCAGCCAGCATGAAGGACGGGATCATCACAGAAAATAATGTACCGACTATGATGTTGTGTTTTGTTAAGTCCTCACTTACTTTGCTGAATGACTTCAATTGGTTTTCTTCTTGTACAAAAGATTTCACTACACGAATCCCTAGTAAGTTTTCTTTTGCAATGCTATTCACACGATCAATCAGTTTTTGAATGATCATGAAGTGCTTGCCCATCCTTGTAAATGAAAGTGCCGTAATCAGAAATACCGTAACGATAAGCGCTACGATGATCCACCATAATTGCGGCATCGTGATCATAGCTAAAATGAAGGCACCAATAAATAAGAATGGAATTCGAAAAAGTGATTGCAAAGAAATCATCACTAAATTTTGGATTTGCGTGATATCATTTGTTAGACGAACAACAAGATTTCCAGCAGAGAACTGTTCGATATTTCCAAATGAAAATGTCTGGATCTTTCGAAATGCTTCTTCTCGGATATCTGCACTTACGCCTTGAGCTACTTTTGCAGAGAAAATCGTGTTCGTTACACCTGCGGCTAATCCTAGCAAAGCCAGACTGATCAGGTAAATACCAATTGTTTTCATTTCATCATTATCTTCTGTAATAATAGCTTCCAATACTTGCTGTAGTAACTTAGGTTGCCATAATGCTGCTGCAACCATGACTGCTACGGACAGCAAGGAAATAAAAACAGCTACTTTATATTTTTTCGCATGTCGTAAGATTAATTTCATTCGTTGATTACACCCCTTTGTTTAAATTGACAGGACTAATTTAACACTGTAAAATTAGACCGACTAACAATTTACCATGTTTAAAAAGATAATGCAATACACGAGGTTGATAAAATGGAAATAAAGCTTTCTCAAGCAATCATCATTCAGGCCGCCTTTGATATCCTGGCTGAAACACAAGCTCTTTCGCAGCTTTCCATGCGAAACATCGCAAACAGAATTCATGTTCAAGCACCTGCTTTATATTGGTATTTCAAAAACAAACAACAGCTCTTGCAAAAAATGGCTGAAACAATGGAAGAAGAATTAGCGCTTCCAGATCCAACTTTGCCTTGGAATGAACAGTTGCTGCAGTATATGGAAAATTACTATGACCTTTATACACGTTTCCCTTGTGGGGCAGAATTAGAAATCAATACTGTGCCCGCTTTTCCGAGTCGATTAGAACATTTGGAGCAAATGATCCAATTACTTGTTCGTGAAGGATTTTCAGTCACCCAAAGTCATCAGGCCATTGCCTCTCTCCACAATTTATTGATTGGACAGTTAATGGATCAGCAGCATGAACAGCAGCTTCGACAAAAAATTATGGACGGAAATGAATTTTTGAAAGAAACAGTTCTATTTATGCGTAATTATGTAGTTGAAAATCAATTAGAGGGATTTAAAGAAAATATGCAGTCCCATGCAGAATTGAATGAAAAAGCACTCTTTCTAACGAGTGCACAAACCTATATTGAAGGCTTATGCCAACAAAATAAAAGAAGAGAAAACGAGCAGTAAAAAAGCTCCTATAGAGATCACTATGTTTGTGATCTCTATAGGAGCTATCTTTTTAAGACTCTTTTTTTATTTTTCTTCCATTAGCCACGCCAATGCACGTTGAATCCATTGGTCCCAGAAGATCCAGTTATGATCGCCAGGTCCTTGTTCAAAGGTGACCGCCAAGCCTTGTTCCTGCATAGCAGATACCATTTCCTGATTTGCCTGATAAAGAAAATCAGATTCCCCACAAGCCATATAAAATCTTGGAACTGGTTTTCCGCTTTTTACTAGTTCTTTCAATAAGTATTGCGGATCATTTTTTGAACCTTCGATTTGATCCAATGGTCCAAAGATCCCTTCCCAAAAAGCTGCTTTACGAACCATCAAAAGATCATCCATTCGATTTCCTACAGAAACAGCGCCTGAAAGAGAGATTACTGCTGCGAAATTTTCTGATTTTGCAAGGCCTAGTTTTAACGCGCCATATCCGCCCATCGATAATCCAGCGGCATATGTTTTTTCTCTTTTTCTTGTTAATTGCGGGAATAATTCATGACAAATCTCAGGTAGCTCTTCTGCAATGAATGTCCAATACTTCATGTCATAAACTGTATCTGTGTACCAGCCAAGATCAGTAGATGGCATGATGACAGCTAATCCGTAGTCTGCTACATAACGTTCAATCGACGTACGTCTTTCCCATACACTATGATTGCCACCCATTCCATGAAGTAAATATAAAACAGGTATATCCGTTGTCTCTTGCTCTGAACTGGTGCCAATCACCTTTTTTGTTGTTTGCGGTAGTATCACATTTAGATTGACTTCCATTTCTAACACATTCGAATAAATATTTGCTTGAATAAATGCCATATTTTCGCCTTCCTTAGTAAGAAGTTATTTTTGAATAACTTTAAATTTGAATGATTCGGCTACGTACATATCTTAACCGAAACTACTGTTTTATTTTACCACTTTTTTCATGAACGAAAAGCGTTAAGACCAAAGCAATGATCACGAGTAACAAGCCAACTAGATAAACGGAATGTAGCCCATCATAAAGAATTTTTCTTAATGGTAACAAAATATCCGCATCAATATATTTAGCCGTTTGTGGATTCACCAGTTTATTCATGATATCTGCATCATTTGTTAAATTTGCTGCTGCAAGTTCTCGTTTAGTTACCCCATTTATCAATAAACCAAAAATAGAAACCATGACTGTTTGACCAATTGTTCGAACTAACGTATTAAAAGAAGTTGCTACACCAAGCTGGTCACGAGATACACTATTTTGTGCACTGACAGTCGAAGTAGTCATGGTCACACCTAAGCCTATACCGATGACCGTTGATATAGCAAAAAACCATAAATAGTTACTTCTGAAAGGCATAAGATACAACCAAGCGCCCCCAATAGCTGCGATTAGTAGTCCAATTCTCAAGACCCAATGAGTTTTCATTTGAGTCATCCACTTGCTTGCAAGGAAAGAACCGACCATCCAGACTAGTGATAATGGTGCTAATACCAACCCACCAATTGCTGCATTCAATCCTAATACACCTTGCATCCACATAGGGATATAAACATCGATTCCCATCAAAAAACCACTAGCCAATGCTGCAGCCAAGTTGACCACAACAAATAGTGGATTTTTGAATAAATGCATCATGATGACAGGATCTTTAGCTCTTTTTTCGGCAAAAATAAAAATACCTAACATTACGATACTACCTAGCAGCAAAGCAGAAACAAGCGGACTCATTCCTTCGTCTCCTAATAATTGGAACCCTAACAGCAATGAGACAAGCATGGCCATCAAACTAAAACTACCAAAAATATCCATTGGTTTAGACTCATGTATGATTTTTGGTTCATTTAAATATAGCCAAATCAAAATAATTAATAGAATACCGATCGGCACATTGATAAAAAAGATCCAGTGCCAGCTGATCGTTTCAACGATGAATCCTCCCGCAAGCGGTCCAAAAACACTGGCAATCCCCCAGGCTGAACTATTCAAACCTAAAACTTTTGCTCGCTTTTCAATAGAATAAAGATCGCCGATGATCGTCAAAGCTACTGGCATCATTGCCCCAGCACCCATCCCTTGAATCGCACGAGCAGCAATCAACCCAATCATGCTTTGAGATAAACCGCAAAATAACGAACCGATAATAAACAATAATGTCCCAAAAATAAAGATTGGTTTCCGTCCCACTTTATCCGCAAGTTTTCCGTAAATCGGAGTAAGCATAGCGTTTGTCAGTAAATAAATCGAAAATACCCAGTTCATGATTTCCATTCCATGTAATGAACCGACAATCGTTGGCATAGCGGTTGTTACGATTGTACCTTCAATAGCCGTCATGAACGTTGCAATGAAAATACTCACTGTGACCAAAGTAACATTTGTTTCTTTTTTCATCTTATTCCTCCCTTTCATTATGACAGGATCTAAAAATAGATAAATAATTACTATCTTTTTCAAGAGGTTAACTGCCATAAAAAAAGCTGGAACAACCACCACTTGGCGATCGTTCCAGCTGAATATAACTTATTTTGCTAAACTTGCTTTCAACGCATCTACTTTGTCCGTATGTTCCCAAGGCAAATCTACATCTGTACGACCAAAATGACCGTAAGCAGCTGTTTGTTTGTAAATCGGACGACGCAAATCAAGCATCTCGATGATTCCTGCTGGCCGAAGATCGAAGTTTTCTCTCACTGCAGCAATCAGTTCTTCTTCCGGAACCGTTCCAGTACCGAAAGTATTGATTGAGATCGAAACAGGTTGAGCAACACCAATCGCATAAGCTAGCTGTACTTCTGCTTTGCGAGCAAGCCCTGCTGCAACAATGTTTTTAGCAATATAACGTGCAGCATAGCTGGCAGAACGGTCAACTTTTGTCGCATCTTTACCAGAAAAAGCACCGCCACCATGACGAGCATAACCGCCATACGTATCAACAATGATTTTTCTTCCTGTTAATCCGGCATCCCCTTGAGGACCACCAATGACAAATCGGCCAGTCGGATTGATATAATATTTCGTTTGATCATCTAATAATTCAGCTGGAATAACTTCCTTCACTACTTTTTCGATGACATCATGACGAATTGTTTCATTATCTACTGCATCATCATGCTGTGTTGAAATAACGATTGTATCTACGCGTTCAGGTTGTCCTTGATCATCATATTCAACCGTTACTTGAGATTTTGCATCTGGACGTAAATACGTTAATTCATTTGATTTACGCAAATCTGCCAAGCGGCGTACCAGACGATGACTCAAAGCAATTGGTAAAGGCATCAATTCTGGTGTTTCATCTACAGCAAACCCAAACATTAAACCTTGGTCGCCAGCACCAATCTCATCTAATACGTCTTTTTTATCTTCATCCCGGATCTCAAGTGCTTCATCAACTCCTTGAGCAATATCAGGAGATTGTTCATCAATCGCAACCAATACAGCTGCTGTATCTCCATCAAATCCGAATTTTGCACGTGTATAACCAATTTCTTTTATTGTTTCCCGTACGACTTTTTGAATATCTACATATGCCGTCGTAGATATTTCTCCAAATACTAAAACAAGACCAGTTGTTACAGACGTTTCACACGCTACTCGTGCTGTTGGATCTTGTTTTAAAATTGCATCCAAGATTGCATCACTGATTTGGTCAGCAATTTTATCTGGATGTCCTTCAGAAACAGATTCTGATGTAAATAAGTGTCTTTCTACCATTATAATGATTCCCCCTAGTTAAATTCGGTTACAAGGCATCTCCGTCCTGCGGATCCTTTCGGGAACTTGCAACGAACCAAGTATAGCAGATAAAACAGTTTTCTGCTCGTATTTTTTCATTTTTTTGCTTAAAAAATATAAAAATATTTTACATTAGAACTGTCCAAAAAAGCTTAGCACAATCATCCATAAAGATAACTCTGCTAAGCTTTTTAAAATCATTCTTTCAGATAAAAAGAAAAAGATACTCAAAAAGTATCTTCCATGACCCGTACGGGATTCGAACCCGTGTTACCGCCGTGAAAGGGCGGTGTCTTAACCGCTTGACCAACGGGCCAATAAAATAAATGGGCCTAAATGGACTCGAACCATCGACCTCACGCTTATCAGGCGTGCGCTCTAACCAGCTGAGCTATAGGCCCATAAAAACTAAAAGCGGGTGACGAGAATCGAACTCGCGACAACAGCTTGGAAGGCTGTGGTTTTACCACTAAACTACACCCGCATAATGGCGCGGGACAGAATCGAACTGCCGACACATGGAGCTTCAATCCATTGCTCTACCAACTGAGCTACCGAGCCAAACGGTTCCGACGGGAATCGAACCCGC
>NZ_CP172892.1:2317500-2477500 GCF_050531945.1 Enterococcus sp. DIV1411a
CGCCCTTATTCACTTAACCTTATCAACCTTGCGGTTGGGTTTTGATCCTTCTTCTAGCGATAGAAGTTAGATCAAGAAAATAAGCAATTGAACTTATTAAAAAACTCTATCCAGCTCACAAATCAGCCTGTGCGGCAAAAAGATCGATCGTCTCATAAAATCAAAGATTTTATAGCCGTCCGCCTATTTTGCTTCAGGCTAAACAATTTGTTCAGCTTTCAAATTCAACGCGGTGTTCTCGGTTTGTATTACTTACATTTACTTCAAATATCCAGTTTTCAATGAACAAATTTAACAACTAATGTTGTTAATGGAGCCTAGCGGGATCGAACCGCTGACCTCCTGCGTGCAAAGCAGGCGCTCTCCCAGCTGAGCTAAGGCCCCGTTTTAAATTGAGAGTAAACCTCTCAAAACTGAACAAAGTAAAAACAAATTGTGTAGTCTCCGTAATATTCCTTAGAAAGGAGGTGATCCAGCCGCACCTTCCGATACGGCTACCTTGTTACGACTTCACCCCAATCATCTATCCCACCTTAGGCGGCTGGCTCCAAAAGGTTACCTCACCGACTTCGGGTGTTACAAACTCTCGTGGTGTGACGGGCGGTGTGTACAAGGCCCGGGAACGTATTCACCGCGGCGTGCTGATCCGCGATTACTAGCGATTCCGGCTTCATGCAGGCGAGTTGCAGCCTGCAATCCGAACTGAGAGAAGCTTTAAGAGATTAGCTTAGCCTCGCGACTTCGCGACTCGTTGTACTTCCCATTGTAGCACGTGTGTAGCCCAGGTCATAAGGGGCATGATGATTTGACGTCATCCCCACCTTCCTCCGGTTTGTCACCGGCAGTCTTGCTAGAGTGCCCAACTGAATGATGGCAACTAACAATAAGGGTTGCGCTCGTTGCGGGACTTAACCCAACATCTCACGACACGAGCTGACGACAACCATGCACCACCTGTCACTTTGCCCCCGAAGGGGAAGCTCTATCTCTAGAGTGGTCAAAGGATGTCAAGACCTGGTAAGGTTCTTCGCGTTGCTTCGAATTAAACCACATGCTCCACCGCTTGTGCGGGCCCCCGTCAATTCCTTTGAGTTTCAACCTTGCGGTCGTACTCCCCAGGCGGAGTGCTTAATGCGTTAGCTGCAGCACTGAAGGGCGGAAACCCTCCAACACTTAGCACTCATCGTTTACGGCGTGGACTACCAGGGTATCTAATCCTGTTTGCTCCCCACGCTTTCGAGCCTCAGCGTCAGTTACAGACCAGAGAGCCGCCTTCGCCACTGGTGTTCCTCCATATATCTACGCATTTCACCGCTACACATGGAATTCCACTCTCCTCTTCTGCACTCAAGTCTCCCAGTTTCCAATGACCCTCCCCGGTTGAGCCGGGGGCTTTCACATCAGACTTAAGAAACCGCCTGCGCTCGCTTTACGCCCAATAAATCCGGACAACGCTTGCCACCTACGTATTACCGCGGCTGCTGGCACGTAGTTAGCCGTGGCTTTCTGGTTAGATACCGTCAAGGGATGAACAGTTACTCTCATCCTTGTTCTTCTCTAACAACAGAGTTTTACGATCCGAAAACCTTCTTCACTCACGCGGCGTTGCTCGGTCAGACTTTCGTCCATTGCCGAAGATTCCCTACTGCTGCCTCCCGTAGGAGTTTGGGCCGTGTCTCAGTCCCAATGTGGCCGATCACCCTCTCAGGTCGGCTATGCATCGTGGCCTTGGTGAGCCGTTACCTCACCAACTAGCTAATGCACCGCGGGTCCATCCATCAGCGACACCCGAAAGCGCCTTTCAAATCAAAACCATGCGGTTTTGATTGTTATACGGTATTAGCACCTGTTTCCAAGTGTTATCCCCTTCTGATGGGCAGGTTACCCACGTGTTACTCACCCGTTCGCCACTCCTCTTTTTCCGGTGGAGCAAGCTCCGGTGGAAAAAGAAGCGTTCGACTTGCATGTATTAGGCACGCCGCCAGCGTTCGTCCTGAGCCAGGATCAAACTCTCATAAAAAGTTCGAACAATCTTGCGATTGTTAAGCTCAATTTGTTTGCTAGCATATTGCTTGCTTGTTAAAAATGTTTGTTGTCTTGAATTGAATCAAGACGCCCTACACATTTGGTTTGTCTTACTTTGTTCAGTTTTCAAAGGTCTACTTCATCGAGAGTGTTTCCCGATTCATTTTTGGCTGCCGTAGCAACTTTTATATCATATCAGAGAGACAAACGATTGTCAACTCTTTTTTAAAAGTTTTTTTCGATTTCGTTTTTCGAAATCTTTCAGCAACTCATTTATCATAACTTATCGTTTGTTATTTGTCAAGAACTTTTTTGAAGTTTTTTTCGATAGAATCAAGCTTCGCAAGTGGTTCTTTTTTAACGACTCAGTTATCTTATCATGTCGTTAGTAACATGTCAATAACTTTTTTGTTATGTTTTTGAATAAATATTTTCTTCTGTCTTTTGGACAAGTAATAATATACCAACTAAATTTAGCTTGGTCAACGAATTTTTTGTATTTTTTCAAGTTTTTTTCAATAAACGATTATTCATAACTTTTCTTTCTTTATCGTTCGTTTTCGTCTTCTTTAATGTCTAGAATAGTCGGCATTAGCTTTTGAACTTTCGTTATTATTTATTCCTTTCTACACAGCAAAAGCTGCCTAAGGAATTCCTTAGACAGCTTTTATTCGATTATCTCATTGTTGGGAATAGCAAAACATCCCGAATTGATTGTGCATCAGTTAGCAACATTACTAATCTGTCGATCCCGATGCCTAGACCACCAGTTGGCGGCATACCGTATTCTAAGGCTTCCAAGAAGTCTTCGTCTACACCGTGAGCTTCGTCATTTCCTAGTTCACGTTCTTTTTCTTGCGCTTCGAATCTTTCTCTTTGATCAATTGGATCGTTCAGTTCTGTAAAGGCATTAGCAAATTCGCGCCCCACTATGAATAGTTCGAATCGATCTGTGAATCGAGGATCTTCTGGATTTTTCTTCGCTAAAGGCGAAACTTCGACTGGATGTCCGTATACAAACGTCGGTTGTGTCAATGTTTCTTCAACAAATGTTTCAAAGAATTCATTGATAACATGTCCGACACCCATAGCTTCGGTTACTTCTACATTGTGTTTTTCGGCTAAAGCTAATGCTTCTTCCAATGTCATTTCTTGCCAGAAGTCTACACCAGTTTGTTCTTTGATTGCATCTACCATATGGATGCGTTTAAAGTCACTTTCTAAGTCGACAGCTTGTCCATCATATGTGATTTTTGCTGTTCCTAGTACTTTTTCAGCTGCGTTACGGATAATACCTTCTGTCAGATTCATTACATCATTGAAATCAGTATATGCTGTGTATGCTTCTAACATCGTAAATTCTGGATTATGTGTAGTATCAATTCCTTCATTACGGAAAACGCGGCCGATTTCATAAACTTTTTCCATTCCGCCAACAATTAGTCGTTTTAAATGAAGTTCTAGCGCAATACGCAAATATAAATCAATGTCCAGTGCATTATGATGCGTGATAAATGGGCGTGCGGCAGCTCCACCTGCCTCATTGTGCAATACTGGTGTTTCTACTTCAATATAGCCATTGCCATCTAAATAGCGACGGATTTCGCTGATAATTTGGCTTCGTTTCATAAATCGGTCAAAGCTTTCGCGATTACTGATTAAATCCAAGTAGCGTTGTCTGTAGCGTTGTTCAATATTCGTTAAGCCATGGTATTTATCTGGCAGTGGACGAAGTGCTTTTGACAAAATCGTGATTTCTGAAGCTTTGATAGAAACTTCGCCTGTGTCTGTTTTCATGATTTGTCCAGTTACACCAAAGAAATCTCCAAGGTCTGCATGTTTGAATACTTCATAGGCCTCATCACCTACTTGGTCTTTTCTTACATAAATTTGAATTTGGCCTTCACGATCTTGTAGATGCGCAAATCCAGCTTTCCCTTTTCCTCGGCGAGTCATCATACGACCAGCTACACTAGCGGTCAATCCCATTTCTGCTAGTTCTTCTTTTGTTCTTGGATCAAATAGTTCATGCAATTCTTCTGAGTTGTGCGTGCGTTCAAATCGTTTTCCAAATGGATCGATTCCATCTTCACGCAATTGTTCCATTTTTTGACGACGTACAAGCATTTGATCATTTAAATCTTCTACTTGATGTTGTTGTTCCTGTGTCACAAAAGTTCCTCCATTCTCATGTTAATCTCTTTCCTATAATGCCAATGAAACACAAAAAAAGCAAGCCGAACTTGGAATTTCGGCTTGAAAATTCACGAAAAACTTAGAAATCACAACGTTTGTTTCAATAGTACTTTTTCCGCTTTTTCTACAAATTGATCCAGCAGGTCATTGATTTCTTGCTGTTTTTCTGTCTGATTGATTGCTACTTTCACTTTCGCTGCTCGAGGAATCCCTTTTAAATAATAAGCCGCATGTGTTCTGAATTCTCTACAAGCTACTTTTTCTCCTTTGAGATCTGCTAAGCGTTGTAAATGAAGTTTAGCTGTAGCAATTTTTTCGGCTGGTGTTGGTTCAGGAATCAGTTCTCCTGTTTCGAGATAATGCTGTGTGCGGTGAATCATCCATGGATTGCCCAGCGCTGCACGACCAATCATCACACCGTCTGCACCGACATAGTCAAGCATCCGTTTTGCATCTTCTGGCGTTTTGACATCCCCGTTCCCCATAAATGGGATCGTCAAATGTTTTTTCACTTCTTTCAATACTTCCCAGTCCGCTTTTCCTTCATACATCTGAACCCGTGTACGTCCATGCATAGCGATGGCACTTGCTCCAGCTGATTGTGCTGCTAATGCATTTTCTACAGCAAAGACGTGCTCTTCATCCCAACCAATACGCATCTTGACTGTTACTGGGATATCTACTGCTGAAGAAACAGCTTGGACCATTTCGTATACTTTCTCAGGATCTAAAAGCCATTTTGCTCCTGCTTCTGCTTTGATCACTTTATTTACTGGACAGCCCATATTGATATCTATTATATCGGCAGCTGTGTTTTCTTCGACAAATTGAGCAGCTTCAACTAGACTATCTTTATTTCCGCCAAATATCTGTAAACTTAATGGATGTTCTGTTTCTTCAATGTGGAGCATCTCTAAAGTTTTTTTGTTTCTGAAATGAATACCTTGGTCACTGATCATTTCACATACGACTAAGCCTGCACCAAATTCTTTGACAGTGACTCGAAATGCTGAATTTGTTATTCCAGCCATCGGTGCAACAACGACACGATTAGGGATTTCCACATTGCCGATTTTCCATGTGTGTTCCACTTAAATCCCTCCTAAGGCTTCTTTCTTCAATCCAGCTAATTCTTCTTCACTATACTTGTATTTGTTATTACAGAAAGAACAAACCGCTTCTGCACCGTGATCTTCGTCTATCATTGCTTGGATTTCTTCTGCACCTAACGCGATAATTGCTTCTGCAAATTTTTCTTTTGAACAGTCACATTTGAATTGAACAGGCATTTTTTCCAAAATGTTCAATTCTTCTGTACCAAGCAATCCTTTCAATATTTCT
This sequence comes from Enterococcus sp. DIV1411a, assembly GCF_050531945.1. Lineage (NCBI taxonomy): Bacteria > Bacillati > Bacillota > Bacilli > Lactobacillales > Enterococcaceae > Enterococcus > Enterococcus sp. DIV1411a. The sequence continues at coordinate 2,323,063 of NZ_CP172892.1, forward strand.
TCTGGTGTCTGTCCTTCATCTAAGAGGGTAGAGATTCTTGGTGTCGTTTTTAATTGTTCTTCGATCTTGCTGATTGTTTCTTCATCGGCACCTGGCATGATTTGGATCATGAATCCTCCCGCCGTCTTGATGCTGTCGTCAGTATTGACCAATACACTCAGTCCAACAGCTGAAGGGATTTGTTCTGAGATAGCAAGATAGTAAGTAAAATCTTCAGCGATTTCTCCAGAAACAATCGGCGTTTGCCCAGAAAAAGGTTCTTTTAATCCTAAGTCTTTTGTGACAGTAAACATTCCTTGTGTTCCAACTGCTCCCCGCACATCGATTTTACCTTCACTATTTAGAGGAAGACTGAGATGCGGATTTTTGATGTAACCTTTCACATCTCCCTTTCCATTTGCATCTACTACAATTCCTGTTGCTGGACCATCACCTTGGATTCGAACAGTTAGTTTGTCTTCTCCTTTGAGCGTCGCACCAAGTAGCAGACTACCGACCAATGTCCGTCCCAAAGCAGCTGAGGAGGTGTGCCAAGTATCATGACGTCTTTGTGCCTCCGCTACGGTATTTGTTGCTTGAACTGCGTATGCTCGGACGAATCCGTCGTGAGCAAGTGCCTTAACCAAATAATCTTTCATTTGTTATGTACTCCTTTTTCCGTTTTTAAACTCATAGTGAATCATACTAGCAACTACTGCTTTTTTCAACTTTGGAATGCTTCTTTTAAAAATAATTCAGAATCATCTAGAAAACAGGACATCATCCTATTTACAACTTAAATAAAGAAATCTCCCGAAAACCGGTTTTTGTTCCGGTTTTCGGGAGTCATATCAGATCAATTGACCTATATTTTTTTATTTGTATTGATCGTCTGAATGATTATCTTCTGATTGTTGAGAATCTGAATCATGTTCTGCTTTATTTTCCTCATTCAGTTCATGTTTTGCTTCTTCAAAATCACGTTTTTCTTCCGCTTGTTTTTCAGCGTCTTTTTCTTCCAAAGCACGTTTTGCTTCTTCAAAAGTTTTCGCTTCTTTTTCGCTTGGATAATCATTTGACTCAGTACCTTCAGGCATCACACCGTGTTCAAACAATGACTTGATTGCTTTGGCATCCAATGTTTCGAATTCCAAAAGTTTTTCAGCAATCAGTTTATGCTGTGCACGATGAGCTTCGATGATTTCTCGAGCTTTATCATGAGCTTCCATCAAGATTTTTCGTACTTCTTGATCAATCTCGAAAGCGACTTGTTCAGAGTAAGCTTTTGTTTGACCATAGTCGCGGCCAACAAACACTTGATGGTTTCCTTCATATTGAACAGGACCTAAACGATCACTCATTCCATATTCTGTTACCATGCTTCGTGCTAGAGCTGTCGCTTGCTCAAAGTCATTGGAAGCACCAGTTGATTGGACATTGAAGATGATTTCTTCAGCTGTACGTCCACCAAGTAAGCCTACGATTTGTTCAAACATATCTTCTTTCGTCATCAAGAACTGATCTTCTTTTGGTAAAGCGATCATATATCCGCCGGCGCGTCCGCGAGGGATGATCGTTACTTTGTGGACGACCCGAGCGCGACTCAATACTAATCCGACAATCGTATGACCAGCTTCGTGATAAGCAACCATTTCGCGTTCTTTTTTGCTGATTACGCGATCTTTTTTAGCTGGACCTGCAATCACGCGATCTTCCGCTTCATCGATATCAGAAGCATCGATTTTCTTTTTATTTCTTCTAGCAGCTACTAACGCTGCTTCATTCAAGACATTTTCTAAATCTGCTCCGGCAAAACCTGGTGTCTGTTGAGCCACAACTTTCAAGTCAACGTCATCTGCCATCGGTTTATTCCGTGCATGGACTCGCAAGATTGCTTCACGACCTTTTACATCTGGACGTCCAACTAAAATCTGGCGGTCAAAACGGCCTGGACGTAGTAACGCTGGGTCTAGTACATCAGAACGGTTGGTTGCAGCAATGACGATTACTCCTTCATTTCCGTCGAAGCCATCCATTTCTACAAGCAATTGGTTCAATGTTTGTTCGCGTTCATCATGTCCGCCGCCCATACCGGCACCACGTTGACGACCTACCGCATCAATTTCATCAATGAAAATGATAGCTGGTGCGTTTTTCTTCGCTGTTTCAAACAAATCACGAACACGACTTGCTCCGACACCGACAAACATTTCTACGAAATCAGAACCCGAGATCGAGTAAAATGGTACTCCAGCTTCTCCGGCAACAGCTTTTGCTAATAAGGTTTTACCTGTTCCTGGAGGTCCTTCTAAAAGTACACCTGCCGGGATACGGGCACCTAATTCAACAAATCGGCGAGGATCTTTCAGAAATTCAACAACTTCAACTAGTTCTTGTTTTTCTTCTTCCGCACCCGCTACATCAGAAAAACGTACGCGATTAGCTTTTTTGTCTGCTTCTTTGGCTTTTGATTTACCAAAGTTCATGACACGGCCGCCACCGCCACCGCCGCCGCCTTGTTGTCCCATCATCATGTAAAAGAAAAAGATGATGATTACGATTGGCAAGAAGCTAAGCAATAGGGAAACCCATATACCGCTGCTTGATTCTTCTTTTACTGTTGTAGCAACTTTGTTTTCTTTTGCCAGTTCTGTTACTTGGCTCAATGTTGTATCATTTGGCAAAATGATTGTTGTGAAATGGGTAGTAGTCGTATCTGTTGAACCTAAGATAGCTAACCCACCGCTGTTAGCGACGGTCTGCTGTTCTTTGTATTCACCAGTGATCTTATATACACCATTTGCAGGCTGCACTTCAAATTCTTTGATCTTGCCTGCTTGTAGTTGTTCTGTGAATTTTGAGTACTCGATATCTGACGATCGCTGGCCGTTATTACCAAAAATAAAATAAACGACCATTACCATCGCTAAGATTACGAGGACATAATACAAGGCATTTTTCATCATGCCGTTGTTCTTTTTGTTCATAGTTGCCCTCCCTAAGCGTCAATTTAATTTAACAGTTTTTTATCAATCCTGACCATTCTATTGTACCATAATTTAATTGAGATACAGCATTAATTTGATTGATAAACACTAGGTTTCAATACACCGATGTACGGAAGGTTACGATATGCTTCTGCATAATCCAAGCCATAACCGACCACAAATTCATTTGGTACGTTGAAGCCAACATAATCTGCTTCGATATTTACTACTCTTCCTTCAGGTTTGTCAAGTAGTGTAACAATTTTGACTGATTTTGCTTTGCGGTATTTGAAAAGATCCACTAAATAAGCAAGTGTTCTTCCGCTGTCAATGATATCTTCAACGATCAACAGATCGCGACCTTCTACATTCGTATCTAAGTCTTTGACGATTTTTACTTCCCCTGACGAGACTGTTGCATTCCCGTAGCTTGAAACATCCATGAAATCCAATTCCAAATACGTATCGATAGAACGAACGATATCTGCCATGAATGGTACCGCTCCTTTTAAGACACCTACTACTAGGGGATTGGTGTTTTGGTAAATTTCTGTTAACTCTTTGCCTAGTTCTTTGCAACGAACTTGTATCTCTTCTTGTGAGATCAAAATTCTCTCAATATCCTTTTCCAACATCAGGTTCTCCTTCCAATTGCTTCTTTTTGATATTTGTAAAGAAGTATGTAGTGTATTTTATCAGTTTCTTCACGAATACTCAAATATGAAAAGGCAAAAGGTATCAAGCTATATATATTTCTTTTGGCATCTGTAATGATCCAAGCATGCTGCCTTTGTGAATTAGGTACTTTCTGATCGATAAAATATCTAGATACTTTTTTTGTGAGATTCTCTGTTAATTTAATGCGGTCTCCTGCTTTTCTTTTTTCGACATACAGTTGCACATCAGCAGGAATCCAAATGTCATGAGAAAATAGAGACCATGAATCTGTTGCTTTGATGTCCCCTGCATTTTCAGGTTTGACCAGACCAATCCATTCTGTTTCATTCAAATATATTCCTTGTTCTGGAATCAGCAACAAGCGCTGGTTTTCTGTCTGGCTAGTTGCTTGTTTTTCTTTTTTAGAGAGTACAACAAAATGATACTCTCTTTTCAGTATCCAATTATTGCCAATACTGAGTTGCCATTGGCTTTTTTTCTGTTGCCACTGGTCTAAAATCGACTCCATTTGTTGTTCTTTCAAAATAATCCCTGTTTTTGAGAATGCTTTGTCGAAAAAGGAGTAAAAAAAATAGTATCGTTCAGCATCTGTCATTTCTTCAATCATTTCTGCAGAAAATCGAAATTGTTCCTCCCACTGTTCGACTTCCTTTTCGATCAACTGTCCCATATATTTTTGAATGACTTGGTCTGCCCATTGGATCTGTTGCGAAAATTGCTGGAAATGTCTCAACGCCTGTGTATTTTCTTGTTTCAATTGAGGAACTACCAAATGACGAAGCCGATTTCTCTGGACATCTAACAATTGGTTTGTCTGATCCTCAAAGTAAACAAGCTGCGATTCCGCTGCATAAGTATATAGGTCTTCTTTGCTAAAACTCAGCAACGGACGAACCAGTCTGCCAGCAGCAAATGGTTGTACTTCTTTGATTCCAGAAAAAGTATTTAACTGTCCCCCACGAACGATTTTCATTAACACCGTCTCGATTTGATCATCTCCGTGATGAGCAGTCATCAATGTGTCATATTGTCCTTCTTCCATCACGCGAGTGAATTCTTGATAACGAAAGTTACGAGCTTCTGTTTCTATGGCGGATTTGGCTGGATCTTCCCAAATACTTACATATAAAGGGAGATTCTTCTCTTCACAATATGAGCGAAGATAGGCAGCTTCTTCTGCTGATTCTTCTCTTAATTGGTGATTGATGTGGACGATACCTAAAGAAAAACCGATTTGGCGTTGCACTTGTAAAAGTAAATGGAGCAAAACCATCGAATCAACACCACCTGATACCGCTGCTAAAATTCTCGATCCTTGTTGCCAGAATCCTTGTTCATTCCCGTGCCGAATAAATGACTGCTGTAATAGCGGTGCTTTTTTCCCGCCTTTTTCAACGTTCATCCTTTCCACACCCTTTCTTCCTAAAAAAAAGAGAGCGGGAAAACGTCTAAAACGACAATTAACCTGCCCTCTGTTGATACTATGACCCAAATAGTCGCACTATCATTATTTGCGGCTTTTTAGCTGCGGCGTCCGCCACGGCCACCGCGCTTTCCTTCTGTGTTTCGCTTCAATGAAGATAAGCGGTCATCGCTATCTTTCAAAAATGAACTCATCAATGAATCGAAGTCTTCTTTTTGAGCTGAAGGTTGACTGCGAGAAAAAGATTTTTTCTGTGCTGGACGATTTCGGTTGTCACGGGGATCTTTTTGTTGATATTTTTTAGGACGGCTTTCTTCTCCAGATTCAGCAGGTTGTTCCTGCGCTTTCCGGATAGATAGTCCGATTTTTCCATCATCATTTACTGAAATAACTTTGACTGTTACTTCATCTCCTACACTTAAAACATCATGGATGTCTTTTACATAGCCATTTGACACTTCGCTAATATGAACTAGACCCGTTTTTCCAGCACCTAGATCAATAAACGCACCAAAATTTGTGATTCCTGATACTTTTCCTTGCAGTTTTGCTCCTACCTCGATTGACATAAAAAAAATGTTCCTCCTAATTATTTCCCTTTTTTATATTCCTGCTTATTTTGCAGTTGTAGAACTAGTTGATTGATCTGTTTCATTTGTCGAGCTGTCTGTATTTGATTCTAATATAGGATAAACTTTTTCACCGTCTTTTGAGTAAAAGAATTTGCTTCTGGCAAGTTTAGCTACATACTCATCATCTTTCAGCAATGAAACATCTTGGTGCAGCTGATCAACGTCTGCGTTGACTTCTTTCATTTCAGTATTTGCTTCGACTCTCAATTCGTTCAATTGATGCATCCTTTGCATGTCATGGAAAATCTGCACACCTATTATCGCGAAAATGACCAAAGCACCAACAAAAATTGCAGCCAGTCTGCGTCTTCGAAAAATCAGTTGACGTTGTTGTTGCTGAAATTCAGCATACTTTTTCTTTGCATATTCCGTATCTAGCGCAGCGATTTTATTGCTTTTTTTCGTCACTTGGATTCGCTCCAATCTTTTTGATTGTCTTTTTCATTATACCAATATCGTGAAAGCTTGTCTAATCTATTTCTCTAGTGTTTCTGTGCGATTTTCAGAAATAATTTCGTACATTTTTTGTGCATCTTCTTTTTTGGTTGATTCATGTAATTCCGTAATTTTCACTTCCAACGTTTTATTGCCGAACTGGACTTTCAAAATATCGCCTACTTTGACATCACTGGAAGATTTCGCCAATTTACCGTTGATTTGAATTCTTCCTTTATCAGCTACTTCTTTTGCTACTGATCGTCTTTTGATGATTCGGGAAATTTTTAAAAATTTATCTAATCGCATATCTTATTCCTCACTTTTTAATTTTTTTATTTAATCGCAGGATTTTCTTACCAAAAGGCAACATTAGCCATTCTCGTACTGTAAACAGACGAAGACGGATCACTGTATAAATGAACACAGAAGCCCCGATCCCAACTCCTATCACGCTGACAAAAAAAGCAGTGGAACGATGAGTTACAGGACCAAACACTATATACAATACACCATAATACAGCAGCAGTACTACTGCCATACAAAGAAGGCTGATCATCAACTTCCGTCCAAAATGCCGTTCTTTCCAAAAAGCATTTAGCTCTTTTGTTTCAATTCGAACAAAATACCAAAGCGTCACACCTAATCCTAAAAGGGTAGACAGGCTTGCACCTGCTGTTCCTAATAAACCGGTCAGAAAAGAAGTAGTCAATCCTTTTACCAATAGTCCCCATCCTGCGCCTTTTAAAGAAGGGCGAAACGAGTTCTTGCTTTGAGCAATACTTTGATAAGCTTGGATGACTGCAGTGAAAGCAATGGAAAAAACAAACAATACAAGCGCTGCATTTCCCGCATAATCTTTAAACAACGCATAATTGATATAAGGGAGCAGCAAGGCTAATCCCAAAGACGCAGCTAATGCTAAAGCGGTCGTCAATCTAAGATAGATTTTGGCTGTCTGTAAAAACTGACGATAGATCCGGTTGGTCAAATGACGAGTCAACGCAGGCAGGAATGTCGCACTTAATGCAGTGGCAATCACTAAACCTAATTGTACTAAAGGCTGACCTCGATCATAGACCCCTTTTGCTATCTTCGCACCGTATTCTGACAGTCCGTAAACTTCCAAAGCATTTTTTACAAAGAAAGAGTCGATCAGCTGGAAAAAGATAAGCAATCCACTATAAATCGAAACCAGTCCGCCTTCTACCAGAAAACGCCGGATCAAGGGCTTTGACGGCTGTTTGAACAATGGAAACCGTCGGAAGCTTAACGCTCCTCCATGAATCTTTTGTTCATAGTAGTGAAGGATCCCATATGCGCATAAACCGCCAAAAACAGCTCCACTCATTGCTGCCGTCCCTGTTTGGTACACCGTCCATCCAAGCTTTCTAAAAGCAAACGCACTACAGACAATCACAAAAACACGAACGAACTGCTCAACTACTTGAGAAACAGCAGTTGGTTCCATCAAGAATCTTCCTTGGAAATTCCCTCGATAAAAAGATAGACCAGGCATCAGCAAAAAGGTAAAGGAAACTACTTGGATCAGCGGTTTCAATTGTATGTCTCCCATCATCCAAGCAATCCAGCTGCTAAATGCAAAGACAAACAACCACAAAAAGACACCTGTCCAAAATACTAAGGGATAAAGATTTTGCAAAGCTTGCTTTCGCTCGAAAGGATTCTTTCTTTCTGCAACGTACTTTGATATGAACTGCGGAAGACCGGATAAAGCTAAAGTCATTGCTATCCCATAAATTGGATAAACTTGCTGATAAACATAAAAACCTTCGTCGCCGACTAAGTTTTGGAGGGGAATTCGGTAAAGGGCACTTAATACTTTTGCTATGAAAGAAGCAATCGTCAATACAAATGCTCCTTGCATGACGCGCCGCATTTCTTTATGATCCAAATCATTGCTCCTTCCTACGCTGACAGATATTTTTGCTCACGCAACGCTTTGACAAACTTTTGGATTTCCTGAAGCCATACTGCTTCTTCCATTTGGTTGGGGATCGTCAAGCGTATCACCATCTGTTCTTTTTCAACGCCTAGACTGGCTTTTAGTTTTGTCGCTGTCAGTGCTTCGAATAACTGTTCCACACTATAGCGTTTTGTTCCAACTTTACTTAGAGTAAAGACTATATGCGCCTCCTGTTTCCTTATCGTTTCTAGGAGCGCTCGATCGCCATCCATTTTGATCTGCCCAATTGTCAAGAGATGTGCTACTTCTTCTGGATATTCTCCAAAACGGTCGAGCAGATCATCTTCTAGTTCATCTAGCATTTCTTGCGAATCAAGTTCACGAATTCGTTTATAGATCTCGATTTTCTGCCGTTGATCTGCCACGTATGTTTCAGGTAGATACGCATCGACACCGAGGTCGATCTCAACAGTGGTCTTCTCCACTTGACTATTCTTTCCTTGTTTACGAGAAACAGCTTCGCTTAGCATTTGAGAATACATATCGAAACCGACTGCATCAATAAATCCATGCTGCTGAGCACCTAAGAGATTACCTGCACCGCGAATGGAAAGATCACGCATCGCAATCTTGAATCCAGATCCCAGTTCTGTAAAATCTTTGATTGCCTGAAGACGTTTTTCACTGACTTCGTTAAGGATCTTCTGCTGCTCATACATAAAGTAAGCATATGCGACACGGCTGCTTCTTCCTACCCGCCCTCGCAATTGGTATAACGTGGATAATCCCATATAATCAGCGTTCTCAACGAACAACGTATTTGCGTTCGGGATATCTACTCCTGTTTCAATGATGGTTGTAGTGACAAGAACATCATACTGACCTTCAATAAATTCAAAAAGCGTATTTTCTAATTGCGCCTCTGTCATTTGCCCATGAGCATAACCGATCCGTGCTTCCGGAACGAGTTCTTGGATTTCTTCTACTTTTTGTTCGATCGTTTCTACCCGATTATATAAATAGAATACTTGTCCACCTCGTCCCATTTCTCGATGGATTGCTTCGCGAATAGCCCCAGGATTTTTTTCCATAACATATGTTTGGATCGGATAACGATTCGCAGGCGGTGTTTCGATTACTGAAAGATCCCGCACGCCTAACATCGACATATGCAAAGTTCTCGGAATCGGTGTTGCAGTCAGAGTCAAAACATCCACTTGTGCACGTAACTGTTTCAATCGTTCCTTATGTTTTACACCAAAACGTTGTTCTTCGTCAATGATCAGTAGACCCAAATCGCTAAATTCAATATCTTTTGACAAAATTCGGTGGGTCCCTACAACAATATCAACTTGACCTGTACGCAGTTGTTCGATGGTTTCTTTTTGTTGCTTTCTTGTTCTGAAACGACTTAATAGCCCGATATTTACGGGGAAACCTTCAAATCTTTCCAGCATCGTTTCATAGTGCTGCTGTGCCAAGATTGTTGTTGGAACTAAAAAGGCTACTTGTTTGCTTTCCTTTATCGCTTTAAAGGCCGCTCGAAGCGCTACTTCTGTTTTCCCATAACCAACATCACCTACGAGTAGTCGATCCATTGGTTTTTCTTTTTCCATATCCCGTTTGATCTCCGCTGCACTTCTCAACTGGTCATCAGTTTCAGAGTAGGGGAAGGCATTTTCGAATTCTTTTTGGTAGGCGTCATCAGGTCCAAAAGCATATCCTTTTTCTGACTCTCTTGCGGCATATAATTTGATTAGATCGTCAGCGATATCCTCGATTTTTGAAGAGACTTTTCGCTTGGTTTTCGTCCATTCACTTCCGCCTAGCTTATTGATGCGAGGCGCTTTGGCTTCAGAGGCGACATATTTTTGGATCAGGTTCAGTTGAGTAACAGGAATAAACAGTTTATCGTCGTTTTGGTACAAAATAGTCATATAGTCTTGGTGAACGCCATCTACTTCTAGCGTTTCCATCCCGATGTATTTCCCGATACCATGATTGGCATGGACAACGTAATCTCCTGCTTTTAATTCATTATAGCTTTTCAATCGCTCTGCGTTTGTTACTGTTTGACGTCTCGTTTGTTTTTTTGTTGTTTTTTGAAAAATTTCTTTTTCTGTGATAGCTACTATTTTTTCTTGAGGAAGTTCAAAACCAGCTTGCAAAGCTCCTTCAACTAATTGCACTTGTCCTCTGATCAATGCATTTTTTTCTGTTTCTACTACTAATATGTCTTCATCTCGAAGCATTTGTTCTGCTTTGCGTATCCTGTCCTTTGTCGGAATAAAAATCACAACAGTTTGCTTTTGCTTGCGCCAACGGTCCATTTCTGTTTTCAGCAATGGCATTTGTCCGAAGAACTGTTGCATCGTCCGATATTGAAAATTATGGATTGCTTGGAAGCGAAGATTTCCCATTCCTTTTTGAAAGAGCGAGAAAAAGGTTGTGGTGAACTTTTCCTTCTGCACGATTTTTTGTATATCTGCTGAAAATGTCTGCTCAGAAAACACCCGCAATTCGCTGATTTTTTGAGTCTGCCATTCTGCCGCTTCCCTTTCGATTTCCCGATTTGTTTCCATGATTCGCTGATAATCATCAACGACTAGTAAACTATTTGAAGGGAAATAATCCAAGATCGTCACAGATTCTTGGTAAAGAAGATCTGAGTAGAATTTTGCTTCTTCTGTCGGGACACCTGCTTGCCAGCTTGAAGTCAGCTGACCGAAGTAATCTTGCAAAAACTCGCGGTCTGCTTCTTCTGTGGTCGCAGCAAGCCGTTTTTCTAGCATTTTTTGCATTTGCTCTATTCCATGTTCTAGATCCTCTGGTCCGTAGACTTGTTCACTCGTTGGGGAAACCCAGATTTCTTCCGTTTTTTCGATTGAGCGTTGTGTTTCTGCTTCAAAATACCGCATAGAATCTATCTCTACATCAAATAGTTCTACACGAACAGGATAGGTTGTCGTTAACGGGTAAATATCGATAATGCTTCCTCGAATACTGAATTCTCCCGGTTTTGCGACCATCTCTTCTCGTGCATAGCCCATCAAAGTCAATTGGCGAGGAAGATCTTCCACGTCTATCTCATCACCAATATGCCAATTCAATTGCGCCTGTAGCCAAGTTTTCTTATTCGGCAGTCGCTTGTGCAAAGATGCGACTGGCAACAAATAGATACCTGCTTTTTTTTCTTGAAGTGCGTTAAGCGTTGCGACTCTCTCGCCTCGCGCTTCTGGAGAAGAAAAGGCCATTTCAGCAGAAAGCACTTCATCCACTGGAAATAAATGGATCTGATCTTGCGGAATCACATGTTGCAGATCTTCTGCTAACTGATTCGCATAATACAAATTTGGCATCAGAATAATCATGTTTTTATTTGTTTTCTTAAACGCTCGAGCAAATAGAAGTGTTTTCGCTGAGCCCGCTAATCCTGTGATTAGTTGTCTAGGCATTTTTTCTTCTAAATTGCTGACCCATTCTTTTACTTGCGGATCTTTTCCGACTAATTGAATAATATCCATTCCTTTTCCTCCTTCCTCAATTGAATCGATTCATCGCATCCACGAACGAATGCCCTTCTATGAGATATTCGACTGCTTTAACAGATTGACACATGCTTTCTTCTATCAAAGGCTGATTTTCTTTGCTGAAAGGACTAAGCACATGCTGGACTACTGTTTTTTTCCCTTCTGGCCTGCCGATTCCCACCTTGATTCGATCAAAGACATTCGTATTCAAATGGGAAATAATACTTTTGATACCGTTATGCCCGCCGGCACTTCCCTTTTGACGGAGCCGGATTTTTCCCACTGCCAGATCCAAATCATCGTAGATTACGACTAATTCCTCTGGATAAATCCCAAAATAAGTCATTAGTGGGCCGACTGCACGGCCAGATTCATTCATGAATGTTTGTGGTTTGACTAAAAGGATCTTTTCTCCATTATGAAAAAATTCGGCAACTTCTGCTTCGAACGGATTTTTTTTGAAAGTAGCTTGATGCTCGCGTGCAATTTTATCCACGACCATAAAGCCGATATTGTGTTTTGTATATTGGTATTTGGTACCTGGGTTTCCTAACCCGACGATCATTTTCATTTTTGTTTTCCACCTAATTCTAAAAAGCAGCACAAAAGGCTGGACTGCTAATTAGCGGTCCAGTCCATCGAGCTTTTTTCTTTTTTATACTTGTCAATGCATAGTATAACACAAAACAAGGCGTTTCGGCTAAAAGAGAATCGTTAATAAATGATAAAGAAATTAAAAATTTCTTCAAAGTTTAATGAAATAATTGATATATAAAAATAGTGAAATAACGCACATGTAAGCTTTTACATATAATACAACCTTGTTATCTGTTATATTTTATAGCCAAATAGCGTGACATGGGGCTTGAGAAATGTTAGCATAAGCATGGGAAAAAACAAATCAATGGAAGGATTGATACTAAATGACTGCAGCTGCAGAAAAAAAAGATCATCAAAAAGTTATTCTTGTTGGAGACGGCGCCGTAGGTTCTAGCTATGCCTTTGCTCTAGTTACTCAAAATATCGCTCAAGAAGTAGGTATCGTGGATATCAATACTGCTAAAACTGAAGGAGACGCAATTGACTTGTCTCACGCTTTGGCATTTACTTCACCTAAAAAAATCTATTCTGCTACTTACGCAGACGCACATGATGCTGACTTAGTTGTTATTACAGCTGGTGCACCACAAAAACCAGGTGAAACTCGTTTAGACTTAGTAAACAAAAACCTAAAAATCAACCGCGATGTTGTCACACAAATCGTTGAATCAGGATTTAACGGTATCTTTTTAGTTGCCGCTAACCCAGTAGATATTTTGACTTACTCAACTTGGAAATTCTCAGGTTTCCCTAAAGAACGCGTAATCGGTTCAGGTACCTCTCTTGACTCAGCTCGTTTCCGTCAAGCACTTGCGGAATTAGTTGACGTTGATGCACGTAACGTCCATGCTTACATCTTAGGTGAACACGGAGATTCAGAATTCCCAGTTTGGTCACATGCAAATGTTGCCGGCTTGCAAATCTATGAATGGGTAAAAAACAACCCAGAAATCGATGAAGAAGCTATGGTTAACCTATTCTTTGGCGTACGTGACGCTGCTTACACAATTATCGAGAAAAAAGGCGCTACTTTCTATGGTATCGCAGTAGCATTAGCACGTATCACTCGTGCCATCTTAGATGATGAAAATGCTGTTCTTCCTTTATCAGTATTCATGAATGGCGAATATGGATTGAACGACATCTACATTGGTGCACCTGCTGTTATCAACCGTCAAGGTATCCAAAAAGTAATCGAAATTCCTTTAAGTGACAGCGAGCAAGACCGTATGGCTGCTTCTGCTAAGCAATTAAAAGAAATTCTAGATGAAGCTTTTGCTAAACTAGACGCTGAATAATCTTTGAACATGACGGAAAACATCTATTCGGTGTTTTCCGTTTTTTTATTTTATCACCCTTATGGTTTCTAAATTTTTTCATAAAGTAGAGATAACCTTCGTCTTTTCCTCTAAATTATGCTATCATGAGACCGTTCCACCCTAAACTTTTACTTAAGGAGTTGTCGATATGACAAGATCTTCGCATCGAAAAAAATCGAAACATGTTGCTTTGCTTTCAGCTCTTGGTGTTCTCTTAGTGCTGATCAGCTTTTATACCTATCGCAGTACATACTACACAAAGCATTTTTTGCCGAATACAGAAATAAATGGAATAAATGTCAGCAATCTAACAGTCGAAAAAGCAAATGAAAAATTAAAAGAAGCTTATTCTGATAAAAAACTGGCTATTAAAGAAGATGGAAAAGTCTGGCAGGAAGTACCAAAATCCGAGCTCGGCTACAAAGATGATTTCACTTCGGAGCTTTCTCCGATCCTAAATGAACAAAACGGATGGACTTGGGGAATGACTTATGTCTCAGCGGCAGAAAAACAAGAAATAGATCCTGTCAGTCAAAACCACCAAAAACTAGACACTACCGTTCAGACATTGACAACTAAGCTGACTGATTTGAACAAAGACCGGACACCTACTACTGATGCAACGATCGAAAAAGCAGGTGACTCTTTCGTTATCAAGCCTGAAGTCAATGGAAATACGATCGACGTCGATGCTGCGGTCAAACAATTAAAAAGTGCGGTAAACTCTGGTAAAGATACAATTGAATTGACTGAATTCAAAGAAAAACCAAAAGTAACATCTGAAGACAGCTCACTGAAAGAACAACTCGCATCCATGAATGCTATCGCAAATGTAAAAGCTACTTACAGTATAAACGGCGAGACTTTCCAGATCCCATCAAGTGATATTATGAGTTGGCTGACCTACAATGATGGAAAAGTCGATTTAGATACAGAACAAGTACGTCAATATGTAACAGATTTAGGCACAAAGTATAACACAAGTACGAATGACACAAAATTTAAAAGTACAAAAAGAGGAGAAGTTACGGTCCCAGTTGGCACTTACAGTTGGACGATCCAAACAGACAGTGAGACAGAAGCATTGAAAAAAGCGATTCTGGCAGGCCAAGATTTTACTCGTTCACCCATTGTGCAAGGTGGCACAACCGCTGATCATCCATTGATCGAAGATACGTATATCGAAGTTGATCTGGAGAACCAGCATATGTGGTATTACAAAGACGGAAAAGTGGCCCTTGAAACAGATATCGTTTCCGGAAAGCCAACTACACCTACACCTGCTGGAGTCTTCTATGTTTGGAATAAAGAAGAAGATGCAACTTTAAAAGGAACAAATGACGATGGAACACCTTACGAGAGTCCGGTAAACTACTGGATGCCGATTGACTGGACAGGTGTTGGTATCCACGATTCAGACTGGCAACCTGAATACGGTGGAGACTTATGGAAAACTCGCGGTTCACACGGCTGCATCAACACCCCACCAAGTGTAATGAAGGAATTATTCGGGATGGTCGAAAAAGGAACGCCTGTATTGGTCTTCTAACAAAAATAATATATAAAAAGAAAGCACCCGTACGATTGGTACAGGTGCTTTCTTTTTATTATCTAACAATGTGCTACTTACATTTCAGCAGCAGTAAAGACTTCTGAAACATCATCATCGTCTTCTAGCTTATCTACTAGACGTTCCAATTGCTCTTTTTGTTCCTCATTTAAATCAATCGTCGTTTGTGGAATCATCGTCAATTCTGCTTGCGCCAAAGTGAACTCTTTTTCCAACTCATCTCGTACAGCAGCAAAATCTTCTGGTGCAGTATAAATCTCGAATACTTCAGGAGAAGTTTGCAGATCTTCTGCCCCCGCCTCTAATACATCCTCAAACATCGTCTCTTCATCAACAGTCAACCCATCGCGTTCAATAGCGATATATCCTTTGCGGTCAAACAAGTAACTGACTGAACCCGTTTCTCCCAGTGATCCACCGTTTCGAGTAAAAGCTACTCGGACATTTGTCGCTGTCCGATTACGGTTATCTGTCAATGCATGGACTAAGATTCCTACTCCACCCGGACCATATCCTTCATACGTGATTTCATCGTAATTCGTTTCATCTACGGCACTCGTAGCCTTTTTAATCGCCCGTTCCACATTGTCGTTAGGCATATTTGCAGCTTTTGCTTTGTCCACAACAAGCCGCAAAGCTGGATTCATAGATGGATCAGGACCGCCTGCTTTAGCTGCCATATAAATTTCACGAGAAAGTTTCTGAAAGACTTTCCCTCGTTTTGCATCTTGGGCATTTTTTCTTCCTTGGATATTATGCCATTTACTATGTCCTGACATGATTTTTCCTCCCTTGTTCTTTTGAGAATACACTTCTATTCTAGTACTATTTCACAAAAAAACAAAGCCACAGCCAATCTATAAACGCTTCTTGAATGCCGCAAAAAGCACACATAATATCACAGCAGTCAGAGCACCGATCGAATCCAACATGACATCTTGGAACATAGGTGTTCGTCCACCGGTCATCATCTGATGGAATTCGTCCAAACCTGCGTACCCTGTTGCTGAAAGCCAAGCAAGGATCGCTGTCAGCCACCAAATTTTTAGTTTGGGGAAAACACCTAAAAACAAGCTGCCTCCCAAAATAAAATAGGTACCGAAATGTGCGCCCTTCCTTAAAAAGAACTCTAAAAATTTGGCGTAGCCCAGATGGTCGATACTCACCATACTTCCACCATAATTAAAACGTATACCCGCTAATGTGTCTTTAAATGGCTGATTAGGCAGCCAGCTTTCTAATCGCGAAACTTGTGATTGCTGTCCGTAAGTTTGAGAAGAACTGTAAAATAAGATTATAACGACTATCAGTGCGATTACTAAATAAATATTTCCGTTTTTCATTTGTTTTTTTGAAGAATTCATAAGTCACCTCTGTATTTTATCTTAGACTTTTTTTGAAGAAACAACAATCATTTTCATAGAGACTTCTTCCATAAAAAAGTGCTATACTTAATTTTGTATTACAATATGAAGGGAGTTTTTTCATGAGTTATTCATTAAATTGGAATCTAGATTCTATTTTTTCCGGAGGCAGTCATTCTGATGCTTTGAACCAACGGATGAAGCAATTGGAAGACCAAATGAACGAGTATTATCACCGCGTAACAAAATGGTCACCTAGTTCTGACAATGCAGAGCAGTTAAACGCTATTCTTCAATTGCAAGAAACGATTACGAATGGCTTTACCCAATGCAGCAGCTATATTACTGCATTGCTTTCTGCCAATGTCAATGATTCAGATGCAAAGGTCTTATCGGGCAAGCTTTACGCAATGCTGCCTCGTCTGCAATCAGCCGAAACTGTATTGTCAAAGAAATTTGCAGAAATATCTGACAATGATTGGAATCAGATGCTTTCTCAATCTTCGTTTGAAACAATTGCTTTTCGTTTAAACGAGATTCGTCGTGATGGCTCACAATTATTATCAGAAGCTGAAGAAAACATTATAAATACGCTTTCTTTAGATGGTCTAAATGCTTGGAGCAGTCATTATGATACGATTGTAGCCAGCATTTCGATTCCCTTCGAACAAGATGGTCAAGTAGTCGAATTATCTGCTGGACAAGCCTTCAATAAGATGATGGGCGATCCAGATCCAAAAGTCAGAGAAACACTTTTCGCAGCATGGGAAGAAGCCTGGAAAGAAAAGGCACCCCTCTTCACGGATACTTTGAATCATTTAGATGGTTTTAGACTTTCTGACTATGAACTTCATGGTGTCACAGATTTTCTACAAAAACCATTAGAGTACAATCGGTTGAAGAAAGAAACATTGTCTGTCATGTGGGATACAATCCAGAAAAACAAACAGCCCCTTGTTGATTACTTGACTAGAAAAGCTAATCTTTTCGGTAAAGAAAAAATGGAATGGCAAGATCAAGATGCACCTATTATTTTAGGCGATTTGAAAGAAAAAACCTTTAGTTTTGACGAAGCAGCAGCATTTATTATCGAAAACTTTAACAAATTCAGTCCAAAAATGGCTAAATTTGCCCAATCTGCTTTTGAAAAGAGCTGGATCGAAGCAGAAGATCGTCCTGGGAAACGTCCTGGTGGTTATTGTACTGAGTTACCAGAAACAAAAGAATCAAGGATCTTTATGACCTACAGTAATTCTGTTAATGAGGTTGCGACACTTGCTCATGAACTAGGACATGCTTTCCATAGCAGCACGATGTGGGATTTACCTTCTTTAAATCGCGAATATGCCATGAATGTCGCAGAAACAGCAAGTACATTCGCAGAACTGATCGTAGCCGATGCTACATTAAAAGTTGCAAAAACAAAAGAAGAAAAAATCAATTTGCTAGATACAAAACTGCAAAATGCTTTAGCTATGTTCATGAATATCCATTCCCGATTCATTTTTGAAAATCGATTCTATGAAGCACGGCAAGAAGGATTAGTCTCAGAAGATAAGATCACAGAGATGATGGTTGAGGCGCAAAAAGAAGGCTATCAAGGAGCTTTAGCTACTTACCACCCATATTTCTGGGCTGCAAAATTGCATTTCTTTATTGATGACGTACCGTTTTATAACTTCCCATACACATTTGGCTACCTCTTTAGTTTGGGCATCTATGCTTACGCCAACCAAAAGGGAGCAAATTTTGAAGAAGAATATATCCATTTACTACGCGATACTGCCTCAATGACGACGGAAGATCTTGCGAAGAAACATTTGAATGTCGATCTTACCCAACCAGATTTTTGGCAAGCAGGTATCGACATGGTGACTGAAGATATCCAAACGTTCATGGAATTGACAGAAGAATTTATCTGATTTCTATTTTATCACAATAAAAAAAGAGTTAGTCCAGAATGGGCTAACTCTTTTTGATTAATCATTCTTACATGCTGACAGCAAAGTCAGGGGCAAACCATTGAACTGAACCAACTTTTACGCTTTCGCCTGGTTGAGGAGCATGGATATATTGTCCTCCGCCTAAAGCAATCGCTACGTGGTAAGTTCCGCCTTGTGATCCCCAGAATAACAAGTCTCCAGCTTTTGCTTGAGAAACTGAAATTTTTGTTCCAGCTGATTCTTGAGGAACTGTCCAACCACCGATGTCACGACCAGTTACTTGCATGTAAACATAGCGTGTGAACCCTGAGCAGTCAAAGCCACTTGGATCTTTACCGCCCCAAACATATGGAGTACCAATATATTTGTAAGCTTCTGCTACGATTGCTGCACCATTCACACTTCCAGAAGGAGCTGGAGCAGGTGTTACAGGTTTTGGTTGTTCAGGTGTTGGTGTTGGCGTTGGAGCCGGAGTACTACTTCCTGTGCCGTTTCCTGTATCAACACTTTGATCTGTTGATGGTGTTGTTGGCGCAGGTGTTGTTGATTCTTCTGTTGAAGATTCAGGTACAGTTGTTGATTCTTCTGTTGTTGAAGATTCAGGCACTGTTGTTGATTCTTCTGTTGCTGAAGATTCAGGCGCTGTTGTTGATTCTTCTGTTGCTGAAGATTCAGGCGCTGTTGATTCTTCTGTTGAAGATTCAGGTGTTGTTGATTCTTCTGTTGCTGAAGATTGTGTAGCTGATGATGATTCTTCAGTCATTGAAGATTGTGTAGCTGATGATTCTTCTGTTGCTGAGCTTTGTGCAGTAGATGAAGCTTGAGTAGCTTGTGCTTGTGCTTCAGCTTCTGCTTGTTCGCGTGCTTCTTTTTCAGCTTTTTCTTGTGCAGCTTGTTGACGAGCTTGTTCTGCTAGACGTTGTTGTTCACGAATACGAGCTTGCTCTGCTTCAGCTTCAGCTTTTTGACGGTTCAAGTCAGCTTTCTTGTCTTCAGCAGTTGCTTGTTCAGCAGCTAATGAAGTTTTCAGTACGTTCAAATCAGCTTGTTTAGATAAAAGATCGCCTTTTTGAGATTCCAAAGCAGCTTGGTTTTCAGCTAATTCTTTTAGTTTAGCATCGTTTTCAGCTTTTTTGTCTTCTACAGCTTTTTTATCTTGTTTTTGTTGTTCCATCAAGTCGTTGTTTGCTTTTACCATCGTTGTCATTGCTTGAACGCGTCCAATAGCATCTGCTAATGAATCAGCATTCAATACAGCATCGATGTAGTTTGAGCTTGTGTTGCTTACTTGTGCTTCGCGTGCTTGTTTTTGGATTGTATCTTCACGTTTTTCAATACGTTCTTGTAAATCTGCAATGTCTTTTACTAATTGTGCAGATTCTTGACGCAATGTATCTTGTTTTGCTAATAGGTCTTGTGCTTGTGTGTTGATTTCAGAAACTTGGCTTTCTAAGGCATCGATTTGTGATTGTGCATCTGCTTGTTGATTTTTCAAGTCTGCAATCTTTTGATCTTGCTGTTGTATCTGAGAATCAAAATCGTCCGCCGCGGCAGCGATCGGTGATGCTACGGCAGTCAAGGTCATTGAACATACCATTACTGCTGATATTAAACTCTTTTTCACTCTTCATTCCTCCGACTGGCTTAATTTAATAAATATCTAAATATATTTAAGTCTTTCTTAACGATACAAAAATTGTACCATAGCAGTATGTCAACGATATAATAGTTATGTTACAAAAATGTTTCAAAACAACTTTTAAAAATGACAAAACTGTTCGTTTCAGAAAATGATCATGAAAAAGCCGCGTTAAGTCTAGCATTTCTTAAGATAACAACGATTCTTTTTCGCTTTCGACCTAAAAATAAAAAAAGAAATTATTCATCACTGAATAATTTCTTAAATGGAAAAATGAATAATACAAATATAATCATGTTCAACAGCAGTGTAGGTCCTAAAAACCTTGTAATAAAATACGTGTTATTTACTACTGCTAATTTAAAAATCAACTGGACCACCATCGTAAACAATTCATAACCCGTGACAAAGATGATCATACTGAAAAATTCAGTAAAGATGTTGACATGGATAACGTCTTTCATTACATACATCAACCATACAATTAAAGGGAGAGCTACTGCATAGATACCGATAACGCCAATATAGTAAGCGTCATAGATAGCCCCGAGAACAATCGTGGTAATCAGTAAATAACGTTTTTCAAACGCCATACTGCAACATAATAATGCCAATATCAGAAAGTGGGCATTTGACATATAGGTGCCTTTCGACCACTCCCCTAGCATTCTTGTTAAATGACCATCTATCAACATCAAAAAGAACAAAACGATTGGCAGATAGTACTTCATTGTTTCTTTCTTCAACATGGACTAATCCTCCGCTAGCCGTTGGACAATCGTCACAACTGACACGTCATACATTTCTGCATAAGGTTTCACATAAACTTCCCGATCCAGCCCATAACTATCTGGTTTCGTTTTAATAACCGTACCGATCGGCAAGTTAGCTGGAGAATTCCCTCCAAGACCGGATGTCTGGACAACATCCCCTTCTTTGATATCCGTATCACCAGTTAATTGGGTCACCACTAAGGCATGGAGCTTTTCATCATAGTTTTTAAGCAAACCAAACGCTTCGCCATTAGCCGAAGATACCCGTACTGGAAAATGATTGGAGCTTTCATTAGAGGATGACAGTAATTCGATTTTAGACGAAGCCGTATTGACCTCGATCACTCGGCCAATCAATCCTTTTTGCGACATGACTGCCATATTTGCTTCGATACCGTCTTTAGAACCCTTGTCTACGATCAGCATGTCCTGCCAACTGTCAGGCGAACGAGTAATGACATTTGCCGTTACTTTTTCGTAACTAGTCAGCGTCTGATTCAACTCAAGTTCTTTTTTCAACGATTCGATTTCTCTCTCGTAATTCTTGTTTTGCTGTGAAACGTCATCATAGCTATCGATTTTTTCTTTTAGCCGCTCATTTTCGGCATAAGTTGAAAAAAGATTATGGACAGAATCTACTCCATTTCGTACCCACCGTACTGGGGCAGAGATTGTTTTATCAACCATTGCAACACTGTCATTAACGATGGATTGGAAGAAATTGGGCTTTCCTTCATTCGCTCGCTGCGCAGCGGTCACACTTAGTATCGTCACCACGATGATAACAATAACCAAGGTAATAATAATATTTTTATTAGGATTGAACTTCTTCACAAAGACACCTCGAATTAATTAGACTCTTGTGTTCAATTTTATCACTAAATGCCGTGAAACAAAAGGTAAGTTGCTCCTCTTAAGCTTTTTTTTAGCAAATAATAGATTCTGTCATTTTTAGCCTGAAAGACAAATTTTTTTATTTGTTTATGGATCAATCTTTGCTTTGAATAACTGCAATCATACCATCTGAAAAAGAAAATTCTGCGGTATCTGAAAGAAATTCGTTACTTGCATAAGATGTCGGATATTCTACTTCTTTATTTTCCAATACATACTTGCTGCCTTTTAATGTAAGATTCGAGACGGGAGTCAAGCAGCAATAAGCTAAATACTTCATATCTGGTATCTGTCTTACTATATGCTCTCCAGGCAAATAATAAGACAAATAATTTTGACAATCTCTGATAATAAGCTGATGGGCAAAGGGTTTGAAGCGAGGTTCCATACCTAACCAGAGATTGGCTAAAAGATGATCCAATCTTCCGCCCGTAGCTCCAATCAAAGTGACTTCCGCTTGCGGGTAACGTTCAAATGTTTTTAAGATACCTAACTGTGTATCTGTATCGTCTTTTTCTGCAGGGGAACGGGTATACTCTTTGGCTTTTGCAAATACTTCCTTCTGCTCTTCGTTCGACAATGAATCAAAATCACCCACTGCCAGATCTACTGGGTAGCCTGCTTGAAGCAGGTACAGCGCACCACGGTCTATCCCGACATAGGCATCGTATTTGGACAGCAGAGACTGCGGCCAGTTTTGCGGATTACCTCCAGCAGCTAATAAAATTTTCATTTAGTCTAATGCCTCTTTTAATCGTTCGATTTGTCCGACTGGATTTTCGGCTCCATAGATATATGATCCTGCAACGAAGACATCCGCCCCTGCATCTTTACAGATTTTTGCTGTTTCTGGAACGATTCCGCCATCTACTTCGATTGCATAAGTCCAATTGTTCTCTCTACGTAGATCAGCGAGTTCCGTAATTTTTTCTACTGTTTCTTCAATAAAGCTTTGTCCGCCGAACCCAGGATTGACAGTCATGACTAGTACTTGATCAGCCAAAGGCAAAACATGTTTGATCATGGAGACTGGTGTTCCTGGATTGATAACTACTCCAGCTTTAACTCCTAAGCTTTTTGTCATTTGAAGTGCCCGATGAATATGAGGAGTTGCTTCGACGTGGACAGTAATGATATCTGCTCCAGCTTTTGCAAATGCTGGAATGTAGTTTTCTGGATCAACGATCATCAGATGGACGTCTAACGGTAATTTAGTAACAGGACGGATTGCCTGAACAATATTTGGCCCTAACGTGATATTTGGGACAAATTGGCCATCCATGACATCTACGTGGATGTAATCTGCGCCTCCTTTTTCCACTAACTCAATGTCTCTTTGTAAATTGGCAAAATCTGCACTCAAAATGGATGGTGCTATCTTCATTCTTGTTTCCTCCTATTTTCGTTTACCTTCTTTTTTTGCATACATTGGTTTTCTTTTTTCGATTTCTTGTAAGAATTGCAAATAATTGTCGTAACGTGTCTGTGCGATACCACCTGTTTCTACTCTATGTTTTACTTCGCAGCCAGGTTCTTTAGCATGCATGCACTCTCTAAATTTGCAATGGACAGAAGCTTCTACAAATTCCGGAAATTGTCTCGGCAGTTCTCCTGCTTCAATTGTCAAAAAGTCAATCGAGCTAAATCCTGGTGTATCTGCTACTAACCCACCATAGATAGGAATCAGTTCCACATGACGTGTTGTATGCCGTCCTCTTCCAAGTGCATCAGAAATCTCTCCTGTTGCTAAATTCAGTTCCGGTGATATTTGATTCAGTAGCGTCGATTTTCCTGCTCCAGACTGACCCATAAAGACCGATAGCCGTTCTGGGAAGTAACGGATCAGTTCTGTCGTATCACCCGTATGATTGGGTACAATCACCGGATAGCCTATTTTAGTATAGGTTTGCTTGATCTCTTCGATTTTTTCTGGGTCATCTGACAAGTCGGTCTTTGTCAAAAAAATAATCGGTTCGATCGACTCGTATTCCAAGGTAACTAGAAAGCGGTCAAGTAGATTATAAGAAAATGCAGGCTCTACGATACTTGTGACAATGATTCCAAGATCAACATTTGTGACTGGTGGGCGAACTAATTGATTTTTTCTCGGCAAGATTTCCAGAAGATAGCCGTCTGTTTGATTTTCACTCTCAAAGATCACCTGATCTCCGACAAGCGGCGTGATTTTCCGATTCCGGAAATTTCCTCTTCCTCTTGTTTGATAGGTCTCTCCGTTTGCGTATACATAGTAAAAACCGCTGATTGCTTTTCTGATTTGTCCTTTGATAAGTGCCACCTCCGTTTTTGTTTATTTTACCATACGAAGAGGAAAGTAGGTGTTATTCCATGCAAACTTCTCAAAGTATAAGGCTTGAAAATTGATCAAAAGAGATAGAAACACAAAAAAGAGAATGCAACAAATCAATGTCGCATTCCCTTCTGATATATTTTATTCAGCACTTATTTTGAACTTTCTGAGGTGCTAGCTGATGAACTTGTGGAGCTGGAAGATTCTTCTTTTGAAGAGTTGCTTGTGCTACTGGAGCTACTTGAGCTGCTAGAACTGTCTGAAGAGTCTTTTTCAGAACTAGAAGACGCTGGATCTGGTCCTTTAGAGTAAATTACGTTCACAACCATTCCTTTGGTAATTGTCGTTCCTGCCCCTGGTACTGTACGAATCACTTTATCTTTATCCACCGTGTTTGAATATTCGGAAGTCTCATGCCCGATATATTCTGCACCGACACTAGCTAAATAACTTTGTGCTTCGCTTTTTGTATAGCCGGAGATATCATTCAATTTAGGCTCTGTTCCTTGGCTTACGACAAAATTGATGTAAGTTTCTTCTGCTACAACTTCAGCCGAGGCTGGATCCTGACTGATGATCGAACCTGATGGTACAGTGTCGCTATAGTCATAAGTAGCACTAATATTATTGATATTGAATCCTTGTGTAACAAGCCAGTTACGAACAGTTTCGTAGTTTTCTCCTACATGACTACTCAAAGTCACTGTTTCTGGTCCTTTGCTGACTGTGAAAGTAATCGTGTCTGTTTTAGGATCGACTTCTGTATCTTCTGATGGAGATTGCGAAATGATCATTCCGCTTTCTACCTCTGAACTGAATTCCTCTTCTTTTTGAATCAAGTCAGCAGAAAACCCTAATTCTTTCAAACTTGCTTCGGCATCTTCATAACTTTTACCACTGTAATCATCTAATTTGATTTTTTTCGTGCCGCTACTAATATACAGAGTGACTTCGCGTTTTTGCTTGACTGTCGTTCCCGCTGCCGGGTCTGTCTTCACTACATTACCTTCTTCGATTTTGTCATCTGCAATTTCTTCTGTTTTTGTTGCTACTTCTAATTTCGCTTTTGCGAGTGTTTCTCTAGCAGAAGCTTCAGAAAGATCAGAAACATCAGGAACAACAACTTCTCCTCGCCCGCCAGAAGCAAAGAATACAGCTGTTCCGATTCCTAAAACAGCAAGAATAGCTAATAGGATCAGCCACCATTTTTTCTGTCCTTTCTTTTTAGGATCAGGCAGAACTTCTTCCTCCTCTGGTAAGGTTTCGTTTTCTGGCTTGTCTTTTGGCAGAGGCATAGATTTGAATGAATCAGGCATTGGTGCATCTTCCGTAAGGGGTGTGATAACTTTTGTTTCATTATCCATCACATGAGGCTGCCATTTTTCTTCGTTTGCACGAGCTGGTGATAATACTGTAGAAAGATCATCAGACATTTCCTCGGCTGACTTATAACGGTCTGCAGGTTCTTTAGCCGTTGCCCGTAAAATCACGTTTTCCAGTGCTTGTGGCACATTTGGATCAAGTGCTTTTATAGATGGAAGATCATCTTGAAAATGTTTTAAAGCAATTGTTACAGCAGATTCACCATCAAACGGTACGCTACCCGTCAACATCTCATAAAGGATGATCCCTAAAGCATAAATATCTGACTGCTTCGTTGCCATACTTCCTCTGGCCTGCTCAGGGGACAGATAATGAACAGATCCTAGCATCGTATTCGTCTGCGTGATCGATGTTTCAGATAAAGCGATAGCAATCCCGAAATCCGTGATTTTTACAACACCTTCATTATCGATCAGTACGTTTTGGGGTTTCAAATCTCGGTGGATGATTTGATGGTTATGAGCTAAAGAAATAGCAGAAAGGATCTGCTGCATAATATTTACTGCTGTTTCATAAGGAACAGGATAATGTGTTTGGATATATCGTTTCAAGTCCATTCCTTTGACGTATTCCATCACCAGATACTGCATGTTGTCTTCTTCACCAACATCGTAAACACTAACAATGTTTGGATGAACGAGTTCTGTTGCTGCTAAAGCTTCTCTCTGAAATCGTCGAATCGCAGTCTGGTCATTTTGAAAGTCAAATCGTAAGACTTTAACTGCTACATCACGATCCAAGATTAAATCGTGCGCCAAAAATACATTTGCCATACCACCGCTACCGATATTTCCAGTGATTTGATAACGGCCATTTAATTTTTTTCCCAACTCGATCATACACTGTCCTCCTTATATTCGATAAGAAGAACGGTGATATTATCCGCTCCGCCTGCTTCATTGGCACGATCAATCAGCTCAGTTACTTTATGAGACAATGGGCCTTCTTGATTGATGATCGTTCCTATTTCTTCTTCAGACAGCATGTTCGTCAAGCCATCTGAACATAACAGCAGTCGATCTTTTAGTTGCCAAAGATGAGTAGAAACATCTACTTCGACTGTTCCAGGCATGCCGACAGAACGTGTTAAAATATTTTTCCTTGGATGGTTCACTGCCATTTCTTCGCTGATTTCTCCTGATTTGACTAGTTCATTGACTAAAGAATGATCCTCCGTCAATTGCATGATTTTATCTTCACGAATCAAATAAGCTCTGCTATCCCCAACATTGGCAATCGTGAACCAGTCATCTGACAGAGCGGCCGCTACGATTGTTGTTCCCATACCGTTATATTCCGGCTGTTCTTGTCCACGCTGATAAATCAGCATATTTTCTTCTTGAATCGATTGAATGAACCATTGGGCGATTTTTTCATCGTCAACAGCTTCTTGTTTTTCCCAAGCTTCGCCTAGATTCGTTACCGCCATCTGACTGGCAATGTCTCCGGCACGATGACCACCCATCCCGTCTGCTAATACAGCAAGCTTGAGACCTGAACGGCTGGTAAATACACTGGCATAGTCTTGATTTGTGTTACGTCGTCTTCCTACATCTGATTGATATTCAATCTGCATTTTTTCACCTCATTACTTTTTGCGCAAACAACAAATGAAAAATCCATCTGTGTAAAACTGATGCGGATACAAAGTCAACATTTTCTCTTCGATTGATGATTGTAGCATAGGATTGGTCAAAACATCAATCCTCTCAAAATCAGGGTGTCTTTCCAAGAAAGCAGAAACAACGTCTTGGTTTTCTTCTTTTAAGATCGTACAAGTGCTATAAGTCAGAATACCGGAAGACTTTAAAGCTGGTGCGCAGCTTTCTAAAATTTCCAATTGGATTTTTGGTAAATTCGCTAATTCATCCGGCTGTTTTTTATAACGAATATCTGGTTTTCGCCGAAGCAGCCCAAGACCTGAACAAGGCGCGTCTACTAAAATCCGATCAAACTGCTCTGCTTCGAACTGTTTACTGACTTCTCTAGCATCCATCTTTTGAGCGTAGACAGCAGAAGAGACACCTAGACGTGCTGCATTATCTTCAATGAGTTTGACTTTGTGTTCGTGTACATCTAAAGCGACCACTTCTCCACCGCATGACGGATCTAAAAAAGAAGCAATATGCGTCGTCTTACCTCCGGGTGCTGCACAGGCATCTAAGACATGATGTTCAGGCTCGATTTGCATAGACGGCGCTACAAGCATCGAACTTTCATCTTGGATCGTCATGACGCCATCGTGGAACAATGAGCTAGAAGCTAAATGCCCTTTTTTCGCTACTATACCGTATGGACTGACTTGGCTTTTTTCAGCTGTGATCTCTTCTTCTTGCAAAACAGTGATGGCCTGATCTCTGGAAAGTCGGCGTGTATCTACTCGGGCACTAGCATGGCTAGGCTGATATAGCGATAAACCGAGCTTTTCAGTTTCTTCGTATCCGATTTGATCCACCAGTCGTTTCGTCATCCATAGAGGCAGGCTGATTTTGAAAGAAAGTCTTTCGATAGGATCAGCAATGCCTTGCAGATCTGGTGCTCCTTGACGCTGATAATTCCTCAAGACACCATTTACAAATTTCCCTGTCCCAGGATTTCCTTTTACTTTTGCGATTTCGACCGCCTCGTTTAAAATAGCATGTGCAGGGACTTTATCTAAAAATTCTAATTGGTATACAGAAAGATAAAGAAGCGTCTTGACCCAGTCATCCACTTTTTTTGCTTTAGCGATCAATGGTGCAACGTAAAATTCCAATAGTCGCTGATGGCTAATCGTACCGTAGATCAATTCTGTAAATAAACCCACATCTTTTTGATTTAGCTCGCTTTGTTTGATCATCTCATTCAACAAAAGATTCGAGTAGGCGCCACCCTTGTTCACTCGCTCTAATGTCAGTAATGCCATATATCGTACTGATTTTTTCATTTTTTTAGGGATTTTTTTCATTATTTCACCTGCTGACCAATCTGAACTTGCTGACCGCTTCCGTTAAGGAAATCATGTACGGCCTGTTTTCCTTTACCAGCTGGCTGTAATTCATTGATGGCTAAGACGGTCTGTTTACCGCAAGCAATCCATAGATTTTTTTTGTCTTTCCGGATGATCGTACCAGGTGCTTTGTCTGTAGTTTCTGCCAATACTTCAACCGATAATAATTTCCAGCGTATGCCCTCATAGGTCGTGAATGCAATTGGCCAAGGACGCATTCCGCGTACTTGGTTGTCAATTTCTTCTGCAGTTTTATGCCAATCGATTGCTTCTTGTTCCCGTGTGATGTTTGGCGAAAAAGTTGCTTCTGACTCGTCTTGAGGTACTGGTTTTTGTCCATCCAAAATATTGGGCAATGTTTCTAGCAATAGCTTTCTTCCTAAAAGGCTAAGCTTTTCAAACATCGTCCCTACATCATCTTGTTTAGTGATTGGTATGCTTTCTTGCGCATAGATTCCGCCTGCATCCATTTTTTTGATCATTTCCATGATCGTTACACCAGTTTCTTTCTCCCCATTCATGATGGCATAATGAACAGGCGCACCTCCCCGATATTTAGGAAGTAAAGAAGCATGGACATTGATTGCCCCTAATTTTGGTACTTGCAATAACTTTTCAGGCAAGAATTGGCCAAATGCCGCAGTGACGATCACATCAGGCGCCAATTCAATGATTTCTTCCATTTCTGGCGAACCGGAGATTTTCTCTGGCTGCAGCACACGGATACCGTGCTTCAGAGCCGCTTCTTTTACCGGTGTCGGCGTAATTACTCGTTTCCGCCCAACTGGACGGTCGGGCTGTGTTACCACTGCCTGGATCTCGTAACCTGATTCTATCAGCCCTTCAAGAATCGGCACAGAAAAAGCAGGTGTGCCCATAAATACTAGCTTAGTCATCAAGATGTTCCTCCATATATTCTTCAAGTTCTTCTTCCGGGATCTGCTGTATCATTTTCTCAATGAACAAGATACCGTCTAAGTGATCGATTTCATGCTGGAAGGCACGGGCTAAATAGCCAAAAGCCGTCACTTCTATCTCTTCTCCGTCTCGATCATAATAACGCACGGTCACTTCATCTGCTCGCTTGACCGTTCCATAGACATGCGGAATACTGAGACAACCTTCTACGTCAAGGCTTTCACCTTTTGCTTCGACGATTTCTGGATTAATCAGTTCAAATTTCTCGCCTTCATCTACTTCGATCACAGCAATTCTCTTGTTTTGTCCTACTTGAGGAGCAGCGATCCCTATTCCGTCATTCGCAATCATTGTCTCATATAAATTGTCTAATAAAGCGATTGTCTCGTCCGTGATTACATCGATTGGCTGAGCAGTTCTTTTTAATTTATCATTAGGGTGGATCAATATAGGATAGCGCATAATTTGGCCCTTTCTTAAATAAAGTTTAATGGTTCGTTGTCAATTGCCACAAAAAGACCTTGTCGCTGTTCTTTCTGGCTTCCATTCAAAATTTCATCCAAAACATGAGGAAGATTCGGTTCATGTTTATATTTGATGATTAGTTGATAATAATATCGGTTTTTCACTCTCAAAATCATGCTGGGCGTTGGCCCTAATAGCAAGCTTTGAGGGCTTAACACTTCTTTTAGCTGATTGGCAATCTGAAAGATTTTCTTTGCCGCTACTTGTTCTTCAGGATGGCTGGCGGTTATTTTCACAGTAAAGTAATAAGGAGGATAGCCTCCACGATGCCGTACATGCATTTCCTGCTGATAAAACTGCTCATAATTTTGTTTTTTAGCCAATTCTATGGCGTAATGTTGAGGATTGAATGTTTGGATCACGACTTCGCCTGCTTTTTCCGCTCGCCCTGCTCGTCCTGAAACTTGGGTAAGCAATTGGAATGTATGCTCACTAGAACGAAAATCCGGTAAATTCAGGGAGGTATCAGCATTCAACACCCCAACTAATGTCACTTCTGGAAAGTCCAAACCTTTAGCAATCATTTGTGTCCCTAATAATATATCTGCTTCTTTTGCACCGAATTTTTGTAAAATCTGTTCGTGTGCCCCTTTTCTTCGAGTGGTATCTACATCCATACGCAAAATCCTAGCTTGCGGATAAAGTTCTCGGAGTTCCTCTTCTACTTTTTGAGTACCTGTTCCATAGTAGCGGATTTTATTGCCGCCACAATTAGGACAGCGATTGGGAATAGGTTCTTCATGTCCGCAATAATGGCAGCGCATTGAACGTGTATCCATATGCAGTGTAAGAGAGATATCGCAATTAGGACATGGAAGAACAAATCCACAGTCCCTACACATCACAAAAGACGAATATCCTCGACGATTGAGCAGTAGGACAGTTTGTTCTTTTTTGTCTAATCGATTTTGTATTTTTTCCTGCAAATTAGCAGAAAAAGTAGAGGTCCGATGATTCTGAAACTCTTCACGCATATCTACGATCTCAATAGCTGGAAGCTGTGCAGCTGCTTTGGCTCGGTGGTTCAACTGCAATAACTGATAAACGCCTTTTTGAGCTCGTGCTCTTGATTCTAAAGAGGGCGTCGCGCTTCCTAGAACTATTGGGCAATGATGATATTTACTGCGCCAAATTGCTAGATCTCTCGCATGATAACGCGGTGTCTCATCTTGTTTGTAACTTGATTCATGTTCTTCATCGATAATGATCAGCCCGATATTTTTCAGCGGGGCAAAAATAGCAGATCGTGCGCCTACTACTACTTGCGCTTCTTCCCGCTCAATCTTGCGCCATTCATCATATTTTTCACCTTGGGAAAGTCCGCTATGTAAGACCGCAACTGATTCTCCGAAGCGTCCTTTGAATCGCTCGACCATTTGCGGAGTCAATGCGATTTCAGGCACTAACATAATAGCCGTTTTATTTTCTGACAAAACATCAGCGATTGCCTGAAGATATACTTCTGTTTTCCCGCTGCCAGTGATTCCCTCCAGCAAAAAGACCTGATCTTTTTGCTGCTGACCTGCTGTGATGATTTGTTCGACAGCATTTTTTTGTTCTGCATTCAGTTCCAATGCCGTCGTTTGGTCAAATACTCGGTCTTTATAAGGGTCGCGATAACGTTCTGATTCTATAAACTCCAGCCAGCCCTTTTCTTTTCCTTGATTCAAGACAGCAGTACTGATTCCTTTATTTTTGAAATAAGCAATTGGTTCTTCTTGGCTCAGTTCAGATAAACACAAAAGAAGTTCTTTTTGTTTCTTGGCATTTTGCCGTAATTTTGCCCATTCTTCTTCGATTTGCTTTTCAGTTAACAAAGAACGGACCAAACGAATCGTTTTTACTTTATTTCGTGTATGGACTTCATATTTGATATCTACTAATTGCTCTTGGCGCCAGCGAATCAATTGAGAAAGGCTGCCTTCTTCTTCTGCTTCCTTCCAGGAAATCACTTCTCGCTGATCAAACAATACCTGAACTTCTGGTGTGTCTGCCAAAGGATAGATTAATTTATCATATTCTGCTTTCATCACACTCGGAAGCATCGTTTGTAGACAAGTGATTTTGAATGCGTAAGTAATTTTTTTCATATAATCAGCTAATGAAAGCAATTCTTCATTGACCACCGGAGCAAGGTCTAGCAAACGAATAACTGCCTTCAAAGATGGATTAGCTGATTCTTCTGATTTTTGGATAGCCATAACAAATCCTTGGACATGACGATTGCCATTACCAAAAGGGACTTCTACTCGCATCCCGACTTGCAAAGCTGTTTCCATTTCAGAGGGAACCAAATAAGTGAATGGCTGATCGGTCTGCATAGTAGGTACGTCCACAATGACTTCAGCTGTTAATGTCATGGTTCGTTTCCTCCTTTTTTTGTCTTTTCTTATCAAGCGACAAAAAGTTCCTTGCCTATTTTACTAGAGATCGATGGATTTGTCTTATCTTCTGCCAAATCCTAACAAAAAATTAACAGCAGATAAGAAAAAAAAGAACTGTGTCAAAAAGTTCAGACACAGCCTTTTCTACCAGACAATAAGTGGCGAATGTTTGAAAAGGAAACAGCTGGGTTTGCTTTTCTTTTTAGATGTTCGCTCTATTTTTCTTTATTACATTTTTTGCTCTTCACGGATACGTGATTCCAATTCGTGTTGTTCACGCTCTTTTTGTGCTTGACGTTCCTCTTCTTCCATCTTCAAACGTTCACGTTTTAATTCAGGATGTGGATCATTGACTACATTTCCTGCATCGATTTCTTCTAAAGCTTGACCGACGCTTTTTACTGAATCAAAAGAATCTAGAGTAGGCTGTGCACTTGCATCCAATTCATGCGCGCGTTTACTTGCTAAAATCACTAGAGAATATTTTGAATTTACACGATCTAATAGTGAGTCAATTGAAGGTTTTAACATCATAAGACTACATCTCCTTTAACATTTTAATATATTTACCGATTACGCGATCTACTCGAAAATGTTCACTGGCAATAATGTTTTTGATTCGTTCAACTGCTAGCGGCACTTCATCATTTACAACAGCATAGTCGTAAAGAGCCATCATTTCGATTTCTTCTTTTGCAACTTTCATTCGTTCTTCGATTACTTCATCTGCATCTGTTCCTCGGCCTACGATCCGTGATTTTAATTCCGCTAAATCTGGCGGAGTCAAAAAGATGAATACACCATCGGGCACTTTTTCTTTGACTTGTTTTGCTCCTTGGACTTCAATCTCCAAGAAAACATCTTTTCCTTCATCCAATGTCTTGTTGACATATGACAAAGGAGTTCCATAATAATTCCCGACATATTCTGCGTATTCCAGCATCTCTCCAGCTTCGATCATTGATTCAAACTCTTCTTTGCTTCGGAAGAAATAATCAACGCCTTCGACCTCCCCTTCACGCATTTTACGGGTAGTCATTGAGATCGAATACTGAAAATCATTATCCTCACTCTCAAAAATTGCTTTTCGTACTGTGCCTTTTCCTACACCGGATGGACCAGACAACACGATTAATAATCCACGCTCTGACATGACGACGTCCTTTCAACTAGTCTTTTTGTACTTATCGTTTATTTTGCACTTTTTTTCTGCAACTTTCAAGGTTATCTTTAATTATAGCTAGAAATTGGTAAAAAAGCTACCCTGTACCAAGAGGTCGTAAAAAAGCTGTCCTGCATCAAGTAATAAGAACAGCCAAACATAAACAGTTTCTCATGTTTTTCGTTTGGTTGGGGTTATTATCGCAGATGCAAGCTTTTGAACGCCGTGTATAAGAGGTCGTAAAAAAGCTGTCCTGCATCAAGTAATAAGAACAGCCAAACATAAACAGCTTCTCATGTTTTTCGTTTGGTTGGGCTTATTACCGCAGATGCAAGCTTTTGAACGCCGTGTATAAGAGGTCGTGAAGAAGCCGATTAGTTTCGAGTATGAAGAAAAATTTTGTGAAAATAGTTTCTCACATTTTTGCATAAATTTGGCTTAATACCGAGAAAATGGTTTTTGAACATCACTTATTCAAAATAAAAAAAGATTGTGACACGAATTTTGTCACAACCTTTAAATGTATTCCTAGAGCAAAGAAGCTAAGCGAAGAAATCCAATTCTGATTATTTATTGTATTTCTTTGTTCAGCATCCTTGCTAAAAGCCCATATTGGACAAAGTATTCACTACACCCATGATCTCATCTTTTCGAGAACGTGCTTTTTCTGTCGGATCTTCTACCTCTTCTGTGTCGATTCGAACAATAAATTTCCGATTCATCGTCACGTAAGCACCGTCGTTGATCAAAATAAACAGTTCGTTCTCATTATAGTCTGCACAGGCATCTTTCCATACGTCAAAGCCGTTTTTTTCAGAAGGGATATCCCGTTTAACCACAGTTTTTCCACTTAATTCGTGGAACGTTACGTCATAGTATTTCATTATCTCTACCTCTTTCGTCATTCAATATTTTGTACTTGTTCTCTGATTTTTTCTAAGATCGTCTTAGACTGGACGACTTGATTTTTAATTTCGATTGCATTTGATTTGGAACCGATCGTGTTGATTTCCCGATTCATTTCTTGGATCAGGAAATCTAATTCCCGACCTACAGGACATTGTGCTTCGATAAGTTCATCTAGTTTTTGTACATGGATCGCCAGACGATCCAGTTCCTCGTGAATATCTCCGCGTTCCAACAAGATGGCTAGCTCCGTCAACAACCGTTGCTCATCGACTTTCGCTCCAAGAAATTCCTCCAGCTTTTTTTGATACCTTATTTGAAATTCCTTTTCATAGATTTCTACAAAACTATCGAGTTTTTTTAGTACTTCTTTGAATTCTTCAGTATTCTTTTTCAACACTAAAGCTAAAGCTTGACCTTCTTTTTCTCGACTCACCTCAATAGAGTCAAGTGCGCTTTTCAATGTATCTAGAGCTAACTGTGCCAATTCTTCCATGCTCTCTTCCGGTTTTTCTTCTACCGTTACGAAGTTTTCGTCCAGCGCGAAGCGTTCCGCCATCCGACTAATTGACACTTGATTTTGACTACCGTATCGTTGTTGAATTCCGTCTGTCAATTGAGTGATAAGTGAATCAATCAATTCCCAGTTGATGACGATCTGTTTTTCGTTTTTGCCAATATAAGCTAGATTCACAAATACTTCGATTCGACCGCGGCTTAACTGCTGTTTAATAAGCTGACGAAAATCGTTTTCAATAAAGTTCAGGATTTTAGGACTTCGTATTTGAACATCTAGAAAACGCTGGTTGACACTTTTTATTTCAATATCTAACTGATACGCTTTTGTTTCGCGGATGGCTTTGCCAAAACCAGTCATACTTTTCATTCGACAGGGTCCTTCCTCATTACATATTTTCTATTGCTTTTTGCAGTTGTTCAAACTCTTCGTTCGTCAATGTCAGGCCTTTCCCCATTTTTTCATGGTCTGGCGCCCAATCTCGAAGATCGAATTTTGGCGGGCGACCATTCCAGCTGACTAGGTTCAGTTCTTTACGCCACCCCTTGTTGTTTTCTGACAATATAGCGATTTCTTCTACGATTTCATATGAAAATTCTTGTGCCATGGTTGTTCCTCCTTGAGATAATATAAATATAGGATCAGTAACGTGTCAACTGGTTGCTTAAGCAATTCATGCTGCAAACGATCCTTGCGTTTTCCTTGTAGCAGAAAATCAAAATAAACAGTTTTCGTGCGCTCATTTTGTATTTTTTGCTGGTATTTTCGATACCTTCGCCATTCTTCAGTACTTAATTGACCAATTTGTGCCAATAAATCATTCGGCATACTTTTTATATCTTGTTGGCAGATCATTTGAATCATCATGTCTACTTGATAGATTTCATTGGGCAATAAAAAATGTTTTTTTGCTAAAAGTTCTAGCATCGCCAATCCGCATGTCTCTGGTACGACCCTGTTCTTATATAAATTACGCAGTTTTTGCCAAAATTTTATGCTTTTGAAAAAAGATAATTCTAACTGAATTTCTTTTGTTAAGTAAGACAAAAATCCTCGCCAGTATGTTCTTGCAGGTTTAACAGAATGAAATGTATACCAGTTCCCATAGTAATAGCCTAATCTTTTTTTCATTTCCAGATAGCCTAATTGTAAATTTAATTGGTTCCTTTGGCCATCAAAAAGCAGAAAGCTGCCTAGTGTCCACAATGTTTGACATTTCCAATGGATAAAAATGTCTGGCATACGAATTTTTTTCGCTGGGCCTGGCCCTTGCACATCTACGACAAATGCCTCTGTTGCTCCTTTGTTAATCGCAATATCAATAGGTATTTTGTTGCGATACCCACCGTCTGCATATTTATTTTTTCCGATCTTTCGATAAGCCATAGCGGGATAAAATGAAGCAGAGGCGAGTATCCAATCTGGTATTTCTTCTGTTTTTGTCTGTTGGATATCAGTCACTACTTCCGCTAGTTCTGGCAGTTTAGTAGACACCGTATATAAACGTATTTTGGGATTATGTTTGAGTAAGGACAAATCTAAATTGTCTTTGACCATCTTTTCCAATGGAGCAGAAGAAACCCCGCCTTCAATTAGTGCTGTTTTCGTCATTTGGCGTCTTTCTCGATAGAAGCGTTCACGAAGGTCTTCAACCGCAGCCATTTCTGGTAACGCAAGCACTTGTCTTGTCGACAGCTTTTTCCATAAATTCACAGCTTTTTTCATATCTCCTTGTAAAATCAATGCGCCGTTCAACGCACCTACCGATGTACCTGTGATAATCTCAAAGTTGATATCATGTTCCTTCAGCGCCTGCCACACACCAATCTGATAAGCACCGTGCGCTCCTCCTCCACCTAAAACAAGTGCTGTATGATAGACCAGCTTTTTATTTAATTGTGTGGTTCCTTGATAGCCGTTTTTATGAAAAATACGCAACCATTCTTCTGATAGAGGAAATTGAAATAAAAAACAACAGTTTTCTTTAATAAAAAAACGAGCGCAAGCTTCCATATACCGAAAAAAATTTTTCCATTCAAAAGTTTCACCTTCAATCAACAGATTATTAAAAATAACATTTCCTCTACTTTTAGCAATAGTAAAATAGACGGTATATTTTTTCGATACTGCTTTAAAAGCACATTGCTTTTTTGCAGAACGCCAAAAAGCGTCTCTACTTTCTTGATGACTTTGAAAAAATGGAAGGGGTTGTTTTGCTTGCTGGATAGGCGAATACAGCGACATTTTCTGTGAAAAGTAAACTTTTTTTATCTCCATCGCTCTCTCCTTTTTCTTCAAGTATACCAGTACGTCATAAAAAGGTCATGAGTCTCGTATTCGACTTTGTAGATTCCATAAGAAAACAATTCATAAAACCTCCTTTAAATAAAAAATACAAAAATCACAAAAATTAATTGAAAATGAGAGTGTTTTCAATGAAAACGTGATTTTGTAATGGAATTTTAAAATAAAAGAAACAAGCTTTTTTAATGCAAATGTTGTAAAATAAAAGAGATTAAGAGGAAATAAGAGGAGGAACATGATGACTGAGTCAGTTTATGTACATATTGATACCACAAGTAATGCTGTTTTAACAAAAGGGCTGACTGCTACTGACTTTGCAAACAGTATCGTGCATTTTCCTCAAAACTTGCTCTTGCTTGATCCATCTGCTTCTGCTGGAGAATATGAATCCCATACAGGGCTGAAAGTAATCCGTGGTACAGAAAATATTCAGCGTTTCTTTTCCTCTTCTCGTAACAGGCGTGGATTCGATGAATTGAAGTGGATCGACTTTACTGATTTAACGATGCTGAAAGAATTGACACCTTTAGAAATTTCAGAATTATTATATTTTGGTCATATGAAAACACATCTTCATTCGCCGTTTTTTTATAAACTACAGAATAATTTTGTATACTTCGATCTTAATGATCAGCTGAATCGGATTTATTATCGCTATTTAGATGAATTTTATAGGATTTTTGCTAGTAAATTAAGTTCGATCTTGTCAGATAAGATCAATGTAAAAAAATCTTTTTTCAAAAAAGAAACACCTGTTGAAAAAATCAGTGTGGAATTATTGAAAGAAATGCGTAATTTGATGCAGGAAGGGATCATTTTTTCTTTTGATCAAGTTGGTTTGATCGATGGTGAATATCGTATCCCAATCTATGTGATTGAAGATTATATTTGGAAATTAAAAGGCACCCGGTATCGAGAAGAGGAAATCATCGCTACTTTAATCTACTCTGTCACCGATCGACACTGGCAATTGGTGGAAGATGCCGATCTTTCTTATCTGCCATTGAAGTAGATCTATTTCTTATCAAAAAATAAAAAGGAAACAAGAAACTAGGACATGATTCTGTCTCAAGTTTCTTGCTTCTTTTTTATTTACAGCTCCTGTCGTTTATCTGGCACAAAAATCGAAGGAATCGTTTGTTGGATCCCTAATAAAACGATGATCGTTACAATAGCTGTACTCAACCCGCTGGCACCATTCATTACGAAAGAAAAGAGCCAAGGATTCATCCCCCATAGTGCATACGCTCCCCAGAAAACCACTCCTGCAATAAAATGCCAAAAATATCTGGAAAGTGCGCCAATCAATGCACCAAACACGATGCTTTTTCTAATTTGTTTCGTATTATCGTCTACATAGCCTTTTTGGACATTTGAAGCCATGAGCCCTGCTGCGCCTGCAAAAGTATAGGCAATCGGGTACTCAATCAACACTTGAACGACACTTAAATAATAAACTTGTCCCAACGGAAAATGTAGGATGCCCCAAATGAAACCTGCCAGCATCCCTGCCTTTGTCCCTCTTCTTAACGCAAAAAGAGTCAATGGAATCTGCCCTAATGAAATAGAAAAACTGCTGCCGATCTGGATCGGAATCAACGACAACACCATCGCTAACGCTGCAACAATCGTTCCTTCTACCCAAACTCTATTTTTTCCCATAAAAAAACTTCCTCCTTTGAATAAAAAAGTCACAAAGGAGGAAGCAGCTTTCGAAAATAGTCAAACAGCTGTTTATTCACAATTCCTACGCTCGCATAACCGATACAGGTACGAAGGGTTTAGAAATAGATTCAATCTCAGCCCAATTGGACTCCCCTTTGTGAGTTTATTTATTATTTATTTTTTGTTTCAAACAATGGACTAACTGGTTTGTTTTCATGGATACGTTTGATTGCATCTCCCATTAGTCCGCCAACACTTACTTCATCGATTTTGTCGATTTTACGATCTTCTGGAAGATAGATCGAGTCTGTAACAACTAGACGCTCGATAGCTGAATCTTCTATTCTTTGTAAAGCAGGGCCGGATAATACTGGATGTGTACATGAAGCATACACACTGGTTGCACCAGCTTCTTTCAAAGCATTGGCAGCCAATGTGATCGTACCTGCTGTATCGATCATATCATCGATCAGTACACAAGTTTTGCCTTTGACTTGTCCAATGATATTCATTACTTCTGCAACATTTGCTTTTGGACGGCGTTTGTCTATGATCGCAATCGGAGATTTCAAAAATTCCGCTAATTTACGTGCCCGTGTGACACCACCATGGTCTGGTGAAACAACGACAACATCATCGCCTTTGATTCCTTTTTCTAAGAAATAATTGGCAATAAGTGGCGCACCCATCAAATGATCGACTGGAATATCAAAGAAACCTTGGATTTGGACTGCATGAAGGTCCAAAGTCAGCATTCTTGTTGCACCAGCTTTTTGAATCATGTTTGCTACTAATTTCGCTGTGATTGGTTCCCGTGCACGTGCTTTACGGTCTTGACGCGCGTAGCCATAATAAGGCATGACTACGTTGATTGTTTTTGCACTTGCTCGTTTCAGTGCGTCAATCATGATCAGCAACTCCATCAAGTTATCATTGACTGGGCTGCTCGTTGATTGAATAACATAGACATGCGATCCACGAATACTTTCTTCAATATTTACTTGAATTTCTCCATCACTAAATTGAGTAACAGATGATTTTCCTAACTCGACGCCGACTGCTGCTGCAATTTTCTCTGCTAATGGGCGATTGGAATTTAACGCAAAAATTTTTAATCTTGGGTCAAAGTAATGTTTTGACATGGGGACCTCCACTTTCTTTTTCACAACTCTAGAATTCTACCTAATAAATAGTAGTCATATTTTTTAAATAAATCAAGTGATTTTGCAAAAGTCTTAGTTTAGATAAGGGAGTTTTTTTGCATATCCTTCTTTATTGACTTGTCTTGCTCTCGCAATTGCCAGCGCATATTCTGGAATATTGTCTGTAATTGTTGACCCGGCAGCAATCGAACTGTTTTTAGCTACCTCGACAGGTCCGATGATATTCGTGCTAGAACCAATAAAGCTGTGGTCGCCGACAGTCGTATGATGTTTGTTCTTTCCATCATAGTTGACGAAGACAACACCACATCCGACATTGATTTCTTCTCCCAGCGTAGCATCACCAACATAAGTCAAGTGACCGACTTTAGTTCCTTTGCCGATTTGAGCATTTTTCACTTCCACAAAGTTTCCGATATGGACGTTTTCGCCAATTTCAGCTTTTGGTCGTAAATGTGCATAAGGTCCCACATCTGCATGTTTCTTGACATGGCTGCTTTCAATGACTGAGTTTTCAATGACGACGTGATCCTCAATCCTACTGTCTACGATTTTTGAATGTGCCCCGATGACACAATCCGAACCGATGACTGTATTTCCTTGGATTTGTACACCTGCTTCGATCAATGTGTCTGGACCGATTTCTACACCTGCATCGATGTATGTCGTTGCTGAATCGACAAAGCTTACGCCATTGACCATATGCATCTGGTTAATTCGCTTTCTCATGATCTCATTTGCTTTAGCTAACGCGATCCGATCATTGACTCCCATTGATTCTTCAAAATCATCCGTTTGATAAGCAGCAACTGTATTGCCTTCTTCTTTTAAGATTTCGATGATATCTGTTAGATAGTATTCACCTTGAGCATTGTTTGTTCCAACTTTGCTTAACGCATCGAACAAAGCTTCGTTGTCAAAACAGTAAGTTCCTGTATTGATTTCTTGTACAAGAGCTTCTTCTGGTGTTGCATCTTTTTGTTCCACGATTTTTTCTACGATCCCAATATGGTCACGGATGATTCGTCCATATCCTGTTGGGTTTTCTGCTTGTGCCGTCAAGATCGTTGCACTTGCATTTTTTCCTTGGTGATATTCAAAAAGATTGTTCAGCGTTTCAGTAGTCAATAATGGTGTATCTCCACTGATAACTAACGTTGTTCCTTTTTTTCCTTCCAAGAAAGAAGCAGCTTGCAAAACAGCATGTCCTGTTCCCAATTGTTCTGCTTGTAACGCATATTTACTGCGTTCCCCTAGTTGTGCTTTAACTTGTTCTGCTCCGTGTCCAACGATCGTAATCACTTCATCTGGTTTCGTTTCACTGACCCGATTAATGATATGTTCTACCATAGGTTTACCAGAAACGGGATGTAAAACTTTATATAATTTTGACTTCATGCGGGTACCTTTCCCTGCCGCCAAAATAATTGCATAACGTGCGTCCAACTGCGTCACTCCTAAATATAGTTTGCTGATTTCAGTTTATCCCAGTATACCCATTTTTTCAACAAAACAAGTGATTTTCTTTTATCTCAGCGTTTTCTGGATAAAAAAATAGATAGACCATAAAGGGCCTATCTATTTGGTAACCGGTGCTCTCCTGCCAACTCCTCGGTCACAAGTCACACTACTCATAAAACATGAAAAGCTGTTTTTTGAAATCGTTTCTTGTGACTTAGAGTTAAACGGTAGGCTTACAACCTCTTCATTAAACGTTTTTCAATCAGCTGACCTTCGGTATTAGCTCAGGACAGGACGCTGATGATTTCACAACCTCTAGATAAACGGTGTTCAAAAGCCAGTTTCTCGGTATTAAGCCAAATTTATGAAAAAATGTGGAAAGCCATTTTCACAAAATTTTTCTTACTACTCGAAACTAAGCGGCTTTTTCACAACCTCTTATTCTGAAAAATAATTTCCCGGCACAACCGTAATATTTTTCGTTTGAGTATCTACATCTTTGACATAAAGCAGTGACGTATAATCATCGATGGCGCGATGACCGTTGAATTTTGATTCGGCAAATACAGTGATGCCAACAAGTTCTGATTCGAATTCTTCAATCAAGCTCTTCATTCCGTTTACTGTTCCGCCGCCTTTCATGAAATCATCCACTACAAGGACACGTGAACCACGTTTCAAACTTCTCTTAGACAGTTCCATCTTTTCAATTCTTTCAGAAGATCCAGACACATAGTTGACACTTACTGTTGATCCTTCTGTTATTTTTGAGTCCCGGCGTACAATAACGAATGGCGCATTCAGATAATAGGACACAGCTTGGGCAATAGGTACGCCTTTTGTGGCTACAGTCATTACAGCATCGATTTTTTCACCAAGGTATTTAGAAGCAATGATTCTTCCAACTTGACGCAGCAGTTCAGGTTCTCCTAACAAATCAGAGAGATAAACATATCCTCCTGGAAGCAGACGGTCTTGTTCTGATAGACGTTCTGCTAGAGATTCAATATATTTTTTCGCCTCTTCATATGAAATTTCAGGGATGAACAATACACCACCTGCAGCACCTGGGATTGTTTCCAAGGTTCCATACCCTCGTTCTTTAAATGTTTTCTTGATGATTCCCAAATCTTCACTGATAGAAGATTTAGCAGATTCATAACGTTCGGCAAAGCTTGTTAAGGAAATCAATTCATGCGGGTGATTCAATAAATACTGTGTCATGTCAACTAGACGTTCACTGCGACGTACTTTCACCTATTCCAACTCCTTTTAAGAAATTTTATCGTTTTACATTATATAAGTTTTTCTTCAAAAATTCGAGCATTTTATGAAAAAATAAGAAAATAGTTCGGTATTTATTAAAATAAAAAGAAGCCTATAAAAAATTTTTCGTTTTTATAAGGCTTCTTTTCTTTATAATTTAGTTATTTTTTCTTCTGAAGGCAACCAATATTCGTTTGATGATATTTACAATCAGGAACAAAGCAATAAAGACTAATGTGATTGTTGCTCCTGGAGGTGTATCTAGATAAAACGAGCTAGTTAGTCCTGACAGCATCCCTAGAAATCCTACACAAACACTGATAGCAATCACGACATTGAAGCTTTTGCCTAATCGCATACCGATTGCTGCGGGAAGAACCATGATTGCGGATATCAAAAGTGCACCGGCAATCGGGATCATCACAGCAATAGCCACACCAGTAATCACATTGAACATCATCGACATCAAATGAACGGGTAGCCCATCCACGTGGGCGGTATCTTCATCAAAAGTCAGAACATACATCGGCCGTTTGAATAAAAAGAACAATATACCGATGGCAACGAATAAGATTCCTAAAAAGATGACTTGCTCCCATGTAATAGTCACGATCGAACCAAACAGATAGGATTGGATACTTGTTGCTGAATTCCCTCCGCTCAAATTCATCAATACTAACGCTAGCGCCAAACCACCAGCCATTAAAATGGCAATGGAGATTTCTGAATAGGTT
Organism: Enterococcus sp. DIV1411a; assembly: GCF_050531945.1. Taxonomy (NCBI): domain Bacteria; kingdom Bacillati; phylum Bacillota; class Bacilli; order Lactobacillales; family Enterococcaceae; genus Enterococcus; species Enterococcus sp. DIV1411a. The sequence continues at coordinate 2,366,441 of NZ_CP172892.1, forward strand.
CGGTAGATCGTTCGCAGATACTCCAATATCACAGCTGCTAATACAACGACTAGCATGGTCGTAAGTGTAGGATTAAGGTTCAAAAAGAATCCTAACGCTACCCCTGCTAAAGAGACATGAGAAAGCGTATCAGCCATCAGCGATTGTCTTCTGATCACTAAAAACACACCTAGCATCGGGGCGATTCCGGCAATGAAGATAGCGGCAAGAAACGCTCTTCTCATGAATTCATATGAAAGCAACGCCATTGAGAATCCTCCTTTCTCACCAGTCGGATCTGTCTGTCCGCATACTGTTTGATATCTTCATGATCATGGGTGATCATTAGAACTGATTTCCCATGGACATGCGCACTATGTCGGAGAAGACGATAAAATTCATTTCTGGATTCTTCATCCATACCTGTTGTTGGTTCATCAAGAACAAATAAGTCAGGGTCAGTAGCAAAAATACGCGCTAAACTGATTCGCTGCTTTTGTCCGCCAGACAATTCACCTATTCGCCGATTTCGCATATCCCACATCCCTACAGCTTCTAAAGCACGCTGTACATGTTGATGATCTTTTTCAGAGAGACGCTTGAACCAGCGGCCTCTTGGATATCTTCCTGAACGGACTAATTCGATCACCGTACTAGGAAAACCTGCATTGAAAGATGCAACTTGTTGGGGAATATAACCGATACTTAATTTTTTTCCTTCTTGATTTTTCTCAGCAATCTTTATCATTCCTTTTGAAGGTTTCAGTAATCCTAACGATGCTTTCACCAAGGTTGACTTGGCTGCTCCATTTTCTCCAGTTAAAATGACAAATTCACCCGCATCTACATGATAAGAGACATCTTCTAGTACAGGTTCATCATCATAGTAAAAGGTCAAATCAGATATTTCGATATAACGCACCTTACAACCTCCATTCTAAAACTTAATTGATACTTTCTTTTAAAGCTTTCAGATTTTTTTCCATGACAGAAATATAATTTTCGCCTGCTTTGATTTGTTCATTAGTCAAGCTTTCTAAAGGATTCAACACTTCTAGCTTCACTCCTGTTTCATTCGACAATGTCTCAGCTACCTTCGAAGAGGCATTTTCTTCAAAATAAATCACTTTGATGTTGTTTTTCTTCACAAATTCTTTTAGCTCAGCTAAGCGACTTGGTGTGGGTTCCTGATCTGGTGAAACGCCCGAAATCGCTACTTGTTTTAAGTCGTATTGATTCGCTAAATAAGCAAAAGCAGCATGCTGAGTGACAAATGTGCGGTTTGTTGCATCTTTTAGCTCATCGGAGTATTTTTGATCCAGTGCTTCAAGCTTTTTGATATAAGCATCGGCATTCTTCGTAAAAGTTTCCTTTTTATCTGGATATTTTTCGCCTAATTCTTCAGCAATCGTTCTGACTTCTTTTATAGCTAATACCGGATCGAGCCAAACATGTGGATCGTATTCATGTGAATGATCATGCCCTTCTTCTGATTCTTCATGTTCGTCTGCTTCTTGCGATTCTAAACGGTCGATTCCTTTAGCTGCTTCGATCATCAAGGTCTGTTTGCTATCCACTGAATCCTTTAACGAATCCACAAAAAATTCCATGTCTGAACTATTATACACGAAAACATCTGCATCGGAAATTTCTGCTCTTTCTTTTGCACTTGGTTCGAAATCATGCGGCTCCGTTCCAGCAGGGATCAAAAGTTTCACGTTTCCTTCATCCCCTACGATCTCTTTTGTAAAATCATACATCGGATAAAAAGTCGTAACGATCGTCAAATCCTCTTTTTTGTCTGCTTCCTTGTTCGTATTTCCACATGCTGCAAACAGTAAAGCACCTATCATTACCGTAGCTGTCAAAAGATATTTTTTCATTTATATGCTCCTTTCAATGAACAAATCGGAATTTTACGATTTATTAACGTGAACTAATGTATCAAAATAAAAAAACACAGTCAATAGAAATCCATCAATTTCTGATTTAAGCATGTATATTCTTGATTAAATCGTAAAATGGATGAGTTGCTGCTCATATCTAGCCATTTCACTACAATAAAAAACTGAAGAATACCATTTTAGGATTCCTCAGTTTTTCATCACTTATTTTACTTCTTATATTTTATTGCAGGGTTCGTACTAAATAAACTTCCTCACAAAAACCTTTTAACCCATTATATACTCTCTGCGCTCTTGAATAATGTTGACACAAGGCAAAAACGGTTGGTCCGCTTCCACTCATCAATGCAGCATCTGCTCCGTACTTGATCATACGCTCTTTGATTTGATGGATGACTGGATGCCGCTTTCCCGTTATATCTTCTAAACTGTTTCCCATTTTTTTGATCATCTGCTGATAATCTTGCTCTCGGATGGCTTCAGCAAGTCCGTGGATGTCTTGATGTTGGATGGCTTGCGTATCTACTTCTCTAAACACTGTACGTGTAGAGACACTCATTCTTGGTTTGACCAACACAACCCAGCACTGTGGCATAGAAGGTAATACTTGGATTTCTTCCCCTTTGCCACCGACAAATGCCGTACTTCCGTAGACACAGTAAGGAACATCTGTACCGACTTCCAAACCGATTTCTGCCAGTTCTTCTAACGAACAGCCCAGATTCCATAATTGGTTGATCCCTCTTAGAGCAGCTGCACAGTCTGTACTTCCTCCGCCTAATCCAGCTGCTACTGGAATATTCTTCTTAACAAAGATCTTGACACCGGTTTTGATATTGTATTTATTTTTTAGCAATAAAGCAGCTTGATAAACATTGTTCCGTTCATCTACCGGTAAAAATGCTTTATTTGTTTCTACAATGATTTTGTCTTCTGTTATTTCTTCAAAAAATAGATGATCTGCCAAGTCTACGCTCGACATCACCATTTCCAACTCATGATACCCATCTTGCCGTCTATATAATACATCCAGTCCTAAATTTATCTTGGCTGGCGCTTTTTCAATCAATTCCATCCTCTCACCCATTCGAAAAGTCTAAGTCGCAAGTATTCTATCATAGGGAAAAATAAAAGTATAGCTTATGTCTGCCTAGTGGTTGATTTTGTCATCGTTTCAACAGCTTTCACAGAATTTTCTCTTCATAATCCAAACAAGTTCTAGTGATTCTTATAATTCTGTGAGCACTTCTTCTGCCAAACTCGGAACATTTCCTTTTTCTTTTCCTATCAGACTGAGTAGCTGCATGGTAGCAAATCCGAAATTACTTCCTTTCCTATAAGCAAAATAACGTCCTTCCCAATGATCGACATATTTTAATTTCTTTTCATAAGCAGACTGGAAGGAATAGAAAAAATTACCATAATTATATACGATATGCATGACTTTTTCTTGAAAGAAAGAAAAATCTGTTTCTCCAACATTAGCTAATGGAGCTAAGCCTAGATTGGCTTCCGAGTAGCCCATTTTCTCGTATACAATAAACAGATTGGCTAACAGATAGTCAGCTAATTCCTCAGATTCTTTAGGTAAGACCCGCAACAAATCATATCCCGCCTGCTTCTTCGTCATCGGCTGAGCGGTGATGAAGCCAACGACTTTTTGATCTTTACGGACAATACCGACACCGCTAGATAATACATATGATTTATCAAATCGTCCCACAGAGAAGTATTTTTCTCGTGCACCTTGAAGCCATTTTTGTGAAACTTCATTTACAGCTTGATGTAATTCTTCCGGCAGTTGATCGTACCAAGTAAAATGGTATCCTTCTTTCATCAAACGTTGATATTCAAGTTGCTGACTCAGCCGAGACAAGTCTTCTGTTGCTAGATCAACAATCCCTGCTTCACCTACTTTCGTGAAGTGAAAACCCAATTCATGAAGCATCACTACGTAGCTTTCTGATATCTTATAAAACGCAAGCTGATAGCCTAAACAATCTGCTTGTTTCATAAACTGATTCGTTGCTGCCCGCATCATTTTAGGATTGCCAACTGGATCTCCTAAAACAAAGCATTTGTTTCCTTTGATCTGATAACCAAAAACGACTTGATCTTGGTCGTCTTCTTGGTAATAAAAATAACTGTAACCTGACAAGCGAAGCTGATGGCTTGTAGCTGTGCCTCCGTATGTTTCCAATAAACGGTCAAAACGGTCTTTTTCGTACTCACTGCCAAGCTTCGTAGTATCTTCAGCTAAATATTGATAAAGCGCCACTAAAGCTAGCAATGAGATGCCCAAACCAATAAGCCCTGAGAACCACACATCATCTGAAGGAAACAAAATAAAATGATTTCCTGTTATTCGACCGACTAAAAAGCGTCCGCTGTGATAGCCTGCAATTGCGTAAACGATAAACAAAAAGCCGAACAAGCTAGCATCAAAGATTATAGCTCCCCAAGAATAAACGAATTTTGTTCGATAAAATTCTTTTCTGGATAACCACACAGCTAACAGAATCAAGACATATACCAATATCAACTGCCAAGATAACGTACGTGTGATTGTATTTAAAATACCAAAAGATAGTAAAGCAATCGTAGGCAGAAATGCCTTTTTGACTTTTACTGAAAGTGCTCTAGCAAGGCCGAGTAATAAAAAGCCAACCAATAGATTCACTGTCTGATCTAAAAAATTGAATGAGAACGGCAATAATACTTGAAATAGCCGACTGATTGCAGACAGATTAGTGATTGTTGATAGAAGTACCATCATGATCCCCGCAAAATAGACAGCACTTACGAGCACGATATGCGCAACCTTTTGGAAAAACAGTCGCGGAATGTTATCTAAAAATCGATTGATTTTGACTCCTGTATGTGTGATGAACAATAGAAGTCCCGTCATAAAAGGTAGAACATAATAAAACAACCGATAATATAATAGCCAAACTACTGCTACATCTTGCCGAACAGACAATTGACTCATTCCTAAGATCATCAAAACGTCAAAAGTCCCCATTCCACCTGGGACCATCGTCAGCATTCCTATCAATGTAGCAATCATGAACATAGGATAGATCGAAAGCATCGAAATATCTATTCTCATCAACTTGCCGATGATCAAAAATACCGCAAGGGCTCCCGTCCATTGTCCAAAGGATGCCAGTAGCAGACCAAGCAAGCCTTTTGGATAAAACTCGAAGAACAATGTCTTTCTCTTTAGATAAGCAAAAAAGAAAATGACTGGTGCTAAAAAACTACCGCCGAAAAGCCAGATCCAATAGCTTCGAAAAATACTTTCTGACTGAATAAAAAAGACATCAATAAATGTAAGAAACGACCATACAGACAAACCAGTCAGCATAAATAGTGCGACTTTTGATACAGTGGCTAAAACCATTTTTCTATTTGTCTGCTTTCCATAAAAACTAGCCCGCAGACTTGCTCCTACCACACCACCAAAACCGGCGAGATTGTTGATCGTGTTTGTTACCCACGCAGCAAGAAGAAACTCTTTTCTTTCCATTTTTGGTTTTCCTTGTTTTTCTAAGACTCTGATCGTCACCCAATCATACAACAACATCGGAGTGACACCCAGCAGTCCAGCCAGAATCATGAGCAGGATCGTCATGCGGCTTTGTTGTCCCATCCTTTGCCAAATATCTTGCCAACTCATGCCATTAGCAATATTTGCGACTTGATTTGCCACAAAGACTAACACGGAGCCGAAAAAAATCAGTTTTAAAATCAGACTATGTTCCTTTATCCATTGCAGCATCAAGTATCGTTTATTTTTCACATTTTCCCATTCCTAACTTGTATACTTTTGTGTCATACCCCAATGTTATCTTATTTATTTTAATTTTTCCACTTTAGACCTGTTCTTTGCTTGCGATGATAGAAAAAGAAAGATATCCTAATGCTAAAGGAGAGGATAACATGAAAGTAGGATTTATCGGCACAGGGAATATGGCACAAGCTATTATTGATGGTTTATTAAAAAAAGGAACAGTCTCGAAAGAAGAGGTGTTCGTTTCCAGTGGACATTTTGAAAATGCACAAAAATTTGCTGCTGAAACTGGCGTCCATGCATGCAAAAGTAATCAGGAAGTTGCATCACAATCAGATATCGTTCTTTTAGCCGTGAAACCAAAAATCATTGAAAAAGTATTGGAAGAACTAAGAGAATATAGCCAGAAAGTCTTATTCATTTCTATTGCTTCAGGAAAATCATTAACAGATTTAGAAACAGCGCTTGAAGATCCTCAGGCCTCCATCGTACGTGTGATGCCGAATGTCAATGTCAGCGTAGGAGCAGGCGTTTCTGCGATTTGCAAAAATGAAGCTGCCACGGAGGAACAGCTTCAGCAAGCTACGATGATTTTTGAAGCAATCGGCAGCGTCTATCCTTTAGCAGAATCAGATTTCAGTACATTCATTGGCCTTGCTGGCAGCTCACCCGCATTCGTTTACATGCTGATCGATGCGATGGGACGGACTGGTGTACTGAATGGTTTGTCCAAACAGACAGCCACTGAGATTGCTGCAAAAGCAATTATGGGTTCTTGTCAAAAATTCCTTTCAAGTGATAAAAATCCATGGGAACTTGTAGACCAAGTTTCTTCTCCTGGCGGTACAACTGTTGCAGGTGTAGTTGCCTTAGAAGAAGCAGGATTCATCCCAGCAATCATCAAAGGAATCAATACGACGATCGAGAAAGATCTTGAGATGTTGAATAAAAAATAATGATAGCAATGTTTTTTCGTGCCTTACAAAAAAAGAAGAGCTGTGGCTTTTGCCGCGGCTCTTCTTTTGTATTTTTTATTATTTAGCATAATCAGTTGCACGAGTTTCCCGAATAACGATTACTTTGATGTGTCCAGGATAATCCAGTTCTTCTTCGATTCGTTTACGAATATCACGTACTAAACGAACAGCGTCTAAATCCGAGATTTCTTCTGGCTTGACCATTACCCGAACTTCGCGTCCAGCTTGAACTGCGTAACTTGATTCTACACCGGCGAAGCTGTTCGAAATATTTTCCAGACTTCTTAAACGACGGATGTAGTTTTCTAATGATTCACTTCGCGCACCAGGTCTTGCTGCTGAGAGCGCATCTGCTGCAGCTACAAGGACAGAGATAACAGAAGTAGCTTCCACATCTCCATGATGAGAAGCGATCGCGTTGATTACTACTGGGTTTTCTTTGTACTTGGCAGCTAATTCCGCACCGATCTCAACGTGAGATCCTTCAATCTCATGGTCAAGTGCTTTCCCAATATCATGGAGCAACCCGGCACGTTTTGCTAATTGGATATCTTCGCCAAGCTCTGCTGCTAAGATACCAGCTAATTTTGCAACCTCGACCGAATGCTTCAAGACGTTTTGTCCATAACTAGTTCTGAATCGCAGACGTCCGATGATCTTGATTAGATCTGGATGAAGTGTATGAGCACCGACTTCAAACGCTGCCTCTTCCCCGTATTCGCGAATACGTTCATCCATTTCTTTACGAGATTTCTCGACCATTTCTTCGATACGCGCTGGATGGATTCGTCCATCTTGTATCAGTTTTTCCAAGGTCATCCGTGCGATTTCTCTTCGGATTGGATCGAATCCGGAAAGAACAACTGCTTCCGGTGTATCATCGATGATTAAATCGATACCAGTCAGCGTCTCAAGCGTTCGAATATTACGACCTTCTCGTCCAATGATACGACCTTTCATTTCATCATTCGGAAGGGTAACGACTGAAACAGTCGTTTCTGAAACTTGATCTGCTGCGCAGCGTTGAATCGCTAATGATAATAAGTTTTTCGCTTTGCGATCTGCTTCTTCTTTGGCACGCTGTTCAGATTCTTTTACCATTAGAGTTAACTCATGATTCAGCTCTTCTTCAGTCGATTTCATGATGACATCTCGTGCGTCCTCTTTTGATAAACCAGCAATTTTTTCTAGTTCTTTTTGTTGATCTTCAATCATTTTTTCAACGTCTTTTTCTCGCTCTTCAATTAATTGCTGTTTTGAACTAAGTGCTTCTTCTTTACTTTCAAGTGAGTTCTCGCGTTTTTCTAACGAGTCATCTTTACGATTCAGCGTTTGTTCGCGTTGAATCAAACGATTCTCTTGAGATTTTAATTCTAACTTACTTTCTCTCAGCTCACTTTCAACTTCAGAACGGTATTTCTGATTTTCTTCCTTAGCTTCTAACAATGCTTCTTTTTTTAGAGTTTCTGCTTCTTTTTTTGCACTATCGATGATTCCAGCAGCTGATGATTGTGCACCAGCTATTTCTTTCTCGTGACGTGACTTTGCGACCATAAACCCTAAACCAAGACCGACAATTAAACCGATGATAGCGAGGAGAATGTTGAATACCATAAAATCCACCTCCATACTATCTTTTTCATTTTTATCATCTATACAGCTTCTATGATAAATTATTCTAAACTCGTCAATATGCATCTTCGCATATATGTGTACAAAAAACATGCACAACTTTATTCTAATGTTTGTACCCCGTAGTGTCAACTTTAAATAAACAAAGAAACGGCTTTCTACTTATTCATTAAACGATGGTTTTTAAAATAAATGACACTAGTTTCATATAGGTAAACCTTTAAATTGAGAAACTTTTCTATTAAATTATTCTTTGTAGATGAACAGATATTTTTATTTTATGTACCCACTCGTATAATTAAATAACTCACGATTTCTTTATTCAATAAAAAAACGGCAGGTCAAGGAGAGTACCTACTCTTCAGACCAGCCGTTTTTGTTTATCATAATTTTTATTCTTCTACTAAAGGCAATTCTTCTTGTCCTTTTTCATCTTCTGGGACAGCGACTTCTTCACCAATACCATAAGCTGCTCTAACTAGAGCAGAAACTTCTGCCATCATTTCAGGATGATTAGCCATATAGATTTTAGCGTTTTCCCGTCCTTGACCAATCCGATCTTCTTTATAAGAATACCAAGCACCGCTTTTATCAACAATGTCTTTTTCTACTGCCATGTCTAGAAGTTCTCCTTCTTGTGAGATCCCTAAACCATACATGACATCTACTTCAGCGATTTTGAAAGGAGGTGCTACTTTGTTTTTTACGACTTTGATCTTTGTACGGTTACCAACAATATCTGTACCTTGTTTCAATTGTTCTGCACGACGTACTTCCAAACGGATCGTTGCGTAGAATTTCAATGCGCGTCCTCCAGGAGTGATTTCTGGATTCCCAAACATCACGCCTACTTTTTCACGGATTTGGTTGATGAAAATAGCGATTGTTTTTGTTTTGTTGATCGAACCAGAGAGTTTACGCAATGCTTGAGACATCAAACGTGCTTGTAACCCGACATGTGAGTCACCCATTTCGCCGTCGATTTCTGCTCGTGGAACTAAAGCAGCAACTGAATCGACTACTACGATATCTACAGCCCCACTTGATACTAAAGCATCAGCGATCTCTAGACCTTGTTCTCCTGTGTCAGGCTGTGAAAGAAGTAGTTCATCGATATTCACACCTAATTTTTGTGCATATTGCGGATCTAACGCATGCTCAGCATCAATGAAAGCGGCCGTTCCGCCATTTTTTTGTACTTCTGCAATAGCGTGTAGTGCAACTGTTGTTTTACCTGAACTTTCAGGTCCATATACTTCGATGATACGTCCACGGGGGTAACCGCCGACACCTAAAGCGACATCTAACGCAAGAGAGCCACTTGGAATTGTAGAGATTTGTTGGTCGATTTTTTCGCCCAATTTCATAATAGAGCCTTTACCATAGCTCTTTTCAATTTTTTTCAGTGCAGCATCTAAGGCTGCTTTACGATCATCTGCCAATACGATAATCCTCCTTATATTTACAAATCAGAGCAACATTTCATTATCCTTATCATATCTTTTTTAGTGAAAAAAAGCAAGAAAAAACCGAACAAATATTCGCATTTATCATTTTCTTAAAAGCTGTTTTCTCAAAAGATCAAATCCTTGCATAACCGCATTATATCTGATAGCAGCACGATCTCTGGCAAAGTGATATTTTTCCGAAACCACGCCGTCTTTAGATGAAATAGCGATCCATACTGTTCCTGCAGATTGACCTTCTAACGTGTCCGGTCCAGCCACTCCGGTGAAAGCTACACTGTAATCTGTTCTTGCTATCTCACGTGCTTGAATGGCCATCTGCTCCACACATTCTTTGCTGACTGTTCCATATTCTGCTAATAGCTCCGGATCAATCTCCAGAAAACCAGCTTTTGTTTGGAGCGAGTAGGTAACGAATCCGCCTGGAAATACTTCAGATACACCAGCAATGTCGCCTAATGCGGCTTGGAAGGCGCCGGCTGTCAAACTTTCCGCTGCTGTTACAGTCTGCTTGTTTTCTTTCAGTAGTTCCACTACGACTTTTGCTAGCGAATTATCATCGCCGTATCCATAAAAATATTCCCCTACTCGTTCTTGGATTTTTTCTTCTAATGCTAAAAGAGCTTGATTCCCTGCCTGAACATCATTTGTTTTCACTGTCAGTCGTAATGTCACTTCATTTGGTTTGGCATATGGTGCGATCGTTGGATTGATCTGTGTCTCAATCAGATCTTTTAGCTCAGTGACCAGTCGCGATTCACCAATCCCATAAAAGCGCAAAACTTTAGAAATTAGTTTTTCTTCAGAAGGAAAACGTTCCTCTAGTAAAGGACGTACTTGTTCCACAAACATTGGTTTCAACTCATTAGGCGGACCGGGAAGAAGGATATACGCATGTGTATCTGTTTGATAAAAAGTCCCTAAAGCAAGCCCTGTACGATTTGGTAGAGGAACCCCGCCTTCGATAATCTGGGACTGTTGCAGATTGTTTTTGGTCATTTTTCGATGGGTTGTTTCAAAATATGCCAATAATTTTTTGTATCCTTCCGTATTTTGTATGAGAGACTTACCGAGGTGAGCCGCAGTTGCTTCTTTTGTCAGGTCATCTTCTGTCGGTCCTAATCCGCCACATAAGAGTATGAGTTCACTTCTTGTTTCAGCTAGAGCAATCAACTCTTCTAAACGCTGCTGATTATCTCCTACAACTGTTTGATAATAAACTTCGATACCTAGATCAGCTAGCTGTTCTGACAAGAAAGTGGCATTCGTATTCACGACTTGTCCTAGTAAAAGTTCTGTTCCGACAGCTATTATTTCTGCTTTCATTACTTCCCGCTCCCTTATATAGTATACGCTGTATTTTTATATTTTTTTATTTAAAAAGAGGGCAAGGAGCTGTGACAAAAATCTTGTCACAGCTCCTTGTTCCAAATAAACAGTGTTCTCCTGCCAAAACCTCGGTCATAAGTCACAATATACATAAAACATGAAAAGCTGTTTTTTGAAATTATCCCTTGTGACTCAGAGTTAGACGGCAGGCTCACAACCTCTCCACTAAACGATACTTACATTGATCCTTTGAACACACCGCTGTTTTTGATGAAGTAATCCACACCTGAATAGATAGTAAAGATCAGACAAGCATAAAGCATGATTTGATCTACTGGAATACCGATCAGGCTGAATGGGATATTATTGATAAACAGCAAGATAATAGCAACCATTTGTGTAGCCGTCTTGACTTTTCCCGGCCAAGCTGCAGCCATGACTTCTCCATGTTCGACAAGTAGTAAACGCAAGCCTGTGACGGCTAATTCACGACAGACAATGATCGCTACTACCCAACCAGGGGCCTTTCCTTGGTCAACCAACATGATAAAAGCAGTCATAACTAGCATTTTATCTGCCAACGGGTCCGCAAACTTGCCAAAATTAGTGACAAGGCCTCGCGCACGGGCAATTTTTCCATCTAACCAGTCTGTGATACTAGCTAAAGCAAAAATAACTGCACCTACTAGCTGTGTGACAGCCAGTGTGGTGTCTCCTACGTTAAATTGTCCCCAATCTAAAGGTAAACCTACAACCAAAATGAAAATCGGGATCATACAAATTCTAAGTACAGTTAATTTATTTGGTAAATTCACACTATCGACTCCTTTCTTCCCTATTCTACGTGACTATCAGCGAAGTTTCCACCGATATTATTTACTTTTCCAAATGAATTTATTCAAAGGAGTATTTTTATTGAAATTGATCTTTTTGAATTAACGAAGAAGGACCGCGACACAGATTTGTCACGATCCTTCTTTTTTATACCTACAAGTAAACAGATGCGTAAACTAATTTATACGATCATTCTGCGTATTGAAGAGTAAGGTTCACATTTTTTGGACTCTGATTGTTTTCCCCTGGATTAACTGGTACGGATTCTCCATTCGCTTTGATCGTTGCATTGCTTGCTGCACCAATCGTGATGGTCGCATTTGTTGCTGTTTCCGGTAACACGGTACTCTGTGTTTCATTTGCTGCCAGTGTCCCTTGATAAACATAGGCATTGTCTACTAGCACACCTAACCATACACGATTGACAGCAGTAAATTCAAGGGTTACAGGCTTGGTAGCGTCTGTGATATTTACTGCGATGGCACTGCCAGAATCTTCTCCTGTAGCTATTGCCATTTTCTTTTCTTCACTTGATTTTGTTGTTGATTCTACTGTAGAAGACTCTTTGGTCTGCGTGCTTTGCTCTGAGGAAGAGGACTCCTCGACTGATCCTTCTACTTTAAGCGAAGAAGCTGTGTCTCCGATTATTGGATCAGCTTGACGATCTTGCCAAGTCATATAGCCCACGACAACGACAATCGCCAAAGCAACCAATCCTAATAAAATGACAGGAAGACTTGTCCAAAAGCGACTTGGATGCGATTCTTCCTGATGCATTGCTTTTCTAGAAGTACTTACTGTTTCAGGCTGCGGACGTTCAGGGACCGATCCTGTCAATTTGCTTTTCCCATCAAAAACATCGACTAAATGGTCTCCATCTTCTCCTACAGCTTCAGCGTATTGCCGAATAAATGCCCGCACGTAAAATTTACCAGGCAATTGGTCAAAATCATCATTGTCGATTGCTTCCAAATAACGTTTTTGAATTTTTGTAATCTGCTGTAATTCATCTAAAGATATTTTTTTATTCAGGCGTGCTTGCCGTAATTTTTCTCCGATGGTTTCAAAAGCCACTCGTTCATCTTCTCCAGTCTGTTTGATTCTCCGAAGCATCTGCTGTTGCAACGAAAGACGTTATGTTTGGGTGCTGTGACAAAAGTCATGTCACAGCTCCTTTTTTCCGAATAAACATTGTTCTCCTGCCAACTCCTCGGTCACAAGTCACAATATCCAATAAATATAAGAAGCTGTTTTTTGAACTTGTTCCTTGTGACTCGGAGTTAAACGGCAGGCTCACGACCTCTTTCTTAAACGGTGTTCAATCAGCTGTTCCTCGGTATTAGCTCAAAAACCGGCAAAATATAAGGAGATATTTTTCCGTATGTTTCTCTAATACTCAGGTCAAAACGCTGATTTCACAACCTCTTCCTTAAACGGTGTTCAAAAGCTTGCATCTGCGGTAATAAGTCCAACCAAGTTAAAAACATTAAGAAGCTGTTTTTACTTGGCTGTTCTTATTACTTGATGCAGGGCAGCTTTTTCACAACCTCTTGGTACACGGTGTTCCAGAAGTAGCTTCTTCGGCAATAAGCCGAAATATCACAAAAATTTGAGAAGCAATTTTCGTAAATTCCTTCTTATTTCTTGAAGCTGACCACTTCTGTCACAACCTCTTTGATTACTTCGTTTGATTTTATTTTAATATAAGTTGATTAAAAGAGAGCATGATTTGTTTTATTTTCTCACTAATTTTTCCAACACAACTAAGAATACCATAAAAGCTGATTTTGGAGGAGGTTCCTACTACAAGTCTAAAACGAAATTTAAGACTTTTCCTCATAAAATACTGGTTTATTTTGGTCTCATGTAAAACTCGCTGAAGGCCTCTTCACTTATAAATGCTTCCCCAGCTGCCAGTACGTCTTTCATTTGGATCGAATCGATGATTTCAGGAAGATCAAATAAAGTTCGATCGCCAAATAAACTTTGCGTAAATTGATTGGCAATATATTCGATCGAATTTAATGATTGGAAATATTGTCCAAGCATTTTCTTCTTCAGCAAATCGAGATTTGTTTCTGACACTTCCGGATCATCAGCGAATCCAAGAATGATTTCTTTGACTTTTTCTGCTGCTTTCTCTGGTTCGTCCGTATCTCCGCTGAAGTCCGCAAAGTGAAATTCACGATCCAAGCTGAATTCAAAACCAAAGCTGTCATCGATAATTCCTTGATTGTACATCGCTAGATAGTTTCGAGAAGTATTGCCTAAAATCATTTGGAACAACAGATTGATTGCTGTTTTATAGCGTAACAGTTCTGTTCCTTCTTGCGGCAATGTGTCTAATCCTTTAATACCAAGTACAAATTTATCTCGTGTAATGGCTGCTTCCAATGCACTTTGTTTGATGATTTCTTTTGTGTTTTCAGGGAAATAACGTACAATTTCTTGCTTTGGAGGGAAATTTTTTGCTTCTTGGTTTTCCCGAATAAGTTTCATCAATTTCTCAGGCTCCATCTTACCAACTACAAATAAAACCATATTGCTTGGCTGATAAAACGTCCGATAGCACGTATACAAGTCTTGAGCTGTGATTTTGTCGATACTTTCAACCGTGCCCGCAATATCGATATGCAATGGGTGTGTAGGATACAAGTTATTTAGTATGCCAAAAAACATCCGCCAGTTAGGGTCGTCTTCATACATTTGGATTTCCTGACCGATGATTCCTTTTTCCTTGTTTACAGTTTCTTCTGTGAAGTAAGGTGCTTGTACAAAATCGATCAGAGTCGTCAGATTCTTTTCTACCTGATCCGTCGTAGAAAACAGATAGCTGGTTTTCGTAAAACTTGTGAAAGCATTGGCGGAAGCTCCTTGTTTCCCAAATAATTGAAAGACATCACCATCTTCTTTTTCAAACAACTTATGTTCTAAAAAATGGGCAATTCCATCTGGAACTTTCACCTTTTCTTTTTCACCATAGGGAATAAATTCGTTATCGATCGAACCATAATTCGTACTGAACAAACCATATGTCTTGTGATAGTCATTTTTAGGCAACAAATACACGGTCAAACCGTTTGGCAGTACTTCATGATAAAGTGTTTCATTGATTTGCTCATATTCTGTTTTATTCATTTGCATTTCCTCCTGCTAAAAAGAAGATTGCCTGCAATTCGATTTGCTCAGCTACTTGTTGTATCTCTTTGATCGTTACGCTCTCCATACGTTTCAACCATTCTTCATCAGATAATTTTGTTTCCGGCAGCCAGCTGTCCAAAAAAGAAGCTTCGATTGCCGCTTGCGGAGAGTCTAGAGAAAGCAGATATTGGTTTCTCAGCATTGCTTTTGTCTGAGACAGTTCCAACTCTGTTATTTCACCATTTCGCAAACTTTCTAATTGCTCGTGAATCAGATGAAGTACTTGATTTCGGTTCTTTTCATCGATACCGGTTTGGACACTCATGAATCCTCGGAACGTATCCACGCTACTAGAGGCATAATAAGCTAGACTTTCTTTCTCTCTGACATTCATGAAAAGTTTAGAGTGAGGAAAACCGCCAAATAAACCGTTAAAGACCATTAGCGCAAAACGTTCTGGTTCATCGTAATACACATTTGTCTGATAAGCTAGGTTCAGCTTTGCTTGAACGATTGGCTCACGTACTTGTCGTTCCTTCACGATATTCACTTGAGGTTGGGTATAAAACAGATCTGGATAAACTGTTTCCCGCGACTCAAATGGTAATTGCCCAACTGCTTCAGCTGCTTTGTCCGGATCAACATCGCCGACAACAAAAATGTCGATTTGATCATTTGCCATCATTTCTTGATAGTAGGACGCTAGCGAACTAGCAGTGATCTTGTCCAAATCTTCGACTACGCCCAACCCTGGGATCTTTTGTTCCGGGCTGTTTTCAAAATAAAGTTCTTGCAAGGCATAGGAAGCAAAAGTTTGTTTATCTTCCTTCAAACTTTCCAAATATAGACGCAGATTGTTCTTTTCCAAGTCAAACGTCAACTGATCAAACTGATGATTTTTAATATTTGGATAAAATAAAACCTCTTTTAAAAAATCTACCGCTTGAGAAAAAAGGTTTGGATCATTGACATATTCACCATTCACAAAACTGATCCCTGCGTTTAGCCAATGTAAATTTCCTTTTTTTCTAACTGATAATCCAAAGCTTGCGCCATAAAGCTCTGCAAGTTGCGCACTTAACTTTGTCTGATCCGGATAATTCAAACTATTTGTTTCCAACATGCTGCTGAGAAGTGAACGTTTCGTGATGACTTCTTGTTGCAGACGCGCAGTAAAACGGATAAAAATCCGGATCGTTTTGTATTTTTTTGTTGGTAAGACATGAAGATTCACGCCTTCTGCCAATTGATACACCATATTTATATGCTCCTTTTCACAGTTGATTGCCCGCTTACTCTTTTAATGGGTCAACCTGCCTTTTTTACTTATTCCTCTGCTTGAAATTTATAAGTTCAGGCAATTCGCCGTTTTTTCTAAATGATGTTACACTTTATAGTATAGCATAGATGTTTTTTATCAAAAGAAACAGACGGCTAAAAGCGTATATTGTTTTTTTATTTTTTATTTTTCGATATACTAAAGACAAATAAAAGAAGGGAGGGTCATTCATGATCAAAGAATTCAAAGAGTTCATCATGCGTGGAGATGTCTTGGATCTTGCTGTCGGCGTTGTTATTGGTAGTGCGTTTACAAGCATCGTAAACCAAGTGGTGCAAGGCTTGATCACACCACTAATAGGTTGGTTTGTCGCAATGATCACAGGTACTTCTGATTTAGAAGGAGCACTTTCAATTCTTGACTGGTCGCCGACAAAAGGCGTCACATTTGCGTTTGGTAACGTTATTAGTGCTATCATTACATTTCTGATCACTGGTTTTGTCTTATTCTTAGTTGTCAAAGCGGCAAACCGTGCGAAGAATTTACGCTCCAAAGAAGAGCAAGTGGAAGTGGAAGAAACTCCTACTGCAGAAGATTATCTTAGTGACATACGCGATCTTCTTGCCAAACAAGTGGCAGAAGACAATACACATCCAGTAGAGCAAACAAATCTTTCCGATACTTCTAAATAATAAAGAATCTAAAAAAAAGAAAGCCGATTTTCAGTGTCGGCTTTCTTTTTTTAGATTCTTAACTTGCTACTTGTTCCTTTTTCATGTCGATATGTGGAATATCATCTTCCAAATACACATCTGAGATTGCCTTGAATCCAAACGACTCATAAAAAGCTTGTAGGTATTCTTGTGCGCCGATCACGATTGGTTTTTCTGGAAAATTTTTCTGGATCATGTTAATCGTTTCTTGAACAATCTTTCTTCCTAAACCATCTTTACGGTTGCCCTGATGAACAAGGACACGTCCAAAATGGATACTCTCCGCTTCTTCATATACTCGCGTGTAGGCAAGGATCTTCCCATCAGTATCTTGAAAAAACGTATGCCAAGCTTGTCCATCAATGTCATCAACTTCTTGATAAGGACACTGTTGTTCCACAACAAAAACTGCGATTCGTTCTTTGACGATCGCGTAAAACTCTGCTGTTGACAATTCTTCAAATTTCTTTACCTGATATTCCACTAAGCAAACGCCCCCTGCTTTTTTATTCTTAGCATACCGATTCGCACACAAAAAAGCAAACGAACCTTACGAATCTCAGGCTCGTTTGCTTTTTAAACTGCTTCAGTTAAAAATTCGATCTCAACTGTCCGAGTAAGTACATCTGAATAGCTGTAAGATACTCGTTCAAAAGAATTTTCTTCAGGATCCAAATCAACAACGAATACTGAAGGATAGGTTTCTGTTAAAACGCCGCGGCGTTCTGTTTGACGCTTTCTTCCTGTCTGAGCAACCAACATGATTGGGCTGCCGATACGACCTTCTAAATCTTTCTTGATTGAAGCTAAAGTTGTTGGCATACAGTTCACCTCTACTATCAACTATACCACATATTTTTAAAATTTTCAAGTTTACCATAAAAAAAAAAGAAATGCAATAAAAATAAATAAGAAGCTCATTAAGATTTTTCTAAATTATTCCTCATTATAAAATTTCAAGTGTTTTTTTATTTTGAGTTTTACTCTCCCGTAAGCGCTCATTACTTGCTTGTGATCCATTGCTAAACATTCAGCCATGTCTACAAAATCAACGCCTTGCATATAATAATGAAAAATTTTAGCTTCTATTTTTGAAAACTGGATTTCGCAATTTTCGATTGCTTCTTTTAATAAAAGATGCTGAATCGCTAAAGGTTCTTGCAATGTGATCTCTGCTAAAAAGTCTGGTCCTTCTGTCTCTATTTTTTGGTCGATTGAGACTTCATCTTTTTGATCACGACGCTTCAGCGCGTTCTGCTTCCTCAACAGAGAATAGATTTGATTGCTTATAATGCTTTTATAATAACTTCCAAAGCTAACACCTTTGCTTTTTTCGTAAGTTCTCAATGCCTGATATAAAGCGATCCTTGCTTCTTGTTCCCAATCCTCAGAAACATAATTTCTTAAATAATAGGTGTTTTTCAAACGTAGTAAAAGTGGAAAATATTTTTGATACAGGGCAGCAAATGCTTCTTCGTCACCATTACGTGCAGCGCGCAATAACTCCTCAGACATAAAATAATTCCTCCATAAATTCGTTTATGGAGGAATCTTATCATCAATGATTCATCGAACTGATTAGAACGATATGTTATTTATTTTTTCTCATTAAATCGTCCAATTTTTGGGACAATTTTTTTAACTGCTCTTCATTCCATGGAGAATTACGTCGGAAATCAATAAAATGCATATCTTTATTTTCTTGGGCTATTGTTTTTTCCGTTTTTTTTATCGTCTTATATAATTCATAAGCAGAAGTTCGTAATGCTCCTTGGGAAAAGATCATCCACTGTTCTGCTAAATCGCTTGTCGCCACTGTCACTTGTGTCAAACGGTCATTCAGCTGACCAGCGATTCTCTCGATATAACTGTCAGCCGTTTCGTCTTCTTTCGTAAAAACAACATCCAACTGGTATTTCTTATAATTTTGTTGGATGCCCGGAACTAGTTGGGCATCGAAGACAACGATGACTTCCATTCCTTCATATTTCGCATAATTTGATAAACGATGTAAAAGAGCTTCTCTTGCATCCGCCATTTTGTCCTGCTTTTTAAGCTGGACAAGTTCCGGCCACGAACCAATCATGTTGTAGCCGTCTACAATCAACAGCTGTTTTTTCATGGTCTACTCCCCCTGACGTTGGGAAAAAGCCTGATACATAAGCAAACCAGCAGCAACACTGGCATTTAAGCTCTGGACGTGCCCGGTCATCGGGATCGTCAGCAATTCATCCATTTCTTTTTTCAATCCTGGACTCATTCCTTTGCCTTCATTACCAATGACTAAAGCAATTGATCCTTTGGCATTCCATTTTTGGAAGTTTGTGCCGGTCATATCTGTGCCAAATACCCAAAATCCTGTTTCTTTGAGCTGTTGCACAGCTTGTACCAAATTCGTCACGCGTGCAACAGGGACATGTTCGACTGCCCCAGTGGAAGTCTTTGTTACGATAGGTGTGATTCCAACTGCTCGGTGTTTTGGTATGATCACACCATCGACGCCACTTGCGTCTGCTGTCCGTAAAATCGACCCAAAATTGTGTGGATCTTCGATGCTATCCAAAATCAAAAAGAAGGGGTCTTCTTTTTTCTCTTTTGTTCGTTCAATCAGTTGGTCAAGGGATAAATATTCATAAGGTGTAATCGCAAGAACGACTCCTTGATGCACGCCGTGATCGCTCAAAGTTTCTAATTTTTGTTTAGGAACCCATTTGACTGGCACAGCTTGTTCACGTGCGATTTCTTTCAGTTCTTCTACTTTTTCTCCTCGTGAATCTTCTTGAAGAAAGAGTTTATTCCCTCGCCCTTGTTGTAGCGCTTCTACTGCGGCATGGTGCCCAAAGACGAAATTATCTTCTAATGCTTCTTCATTTTGATCAGAAACTGACTGATTTCGTCCAGTTTGCTTTTTATTTGAATATCTATTTTGTTTTTTGTCTTCAAATCCACGTTTCGATTGATGTTTGTTTGTTCTTTCTTTACCCATTTTTTTCACCAACTTTCTGAATACACCAGCGGATCAATTCTTCCATCCGCTCGGTTTGTTTTGTCAAATGCAGATAGCCCATGAGCGCTTCGAACCCTGTTGCGACCCGATACGTCGTAACATCAGCATTTTTTGCGCTCGTATGGCTTTTAGCATTTCTTCCTCTGCGATAATAAAGTTCTTCTTCTTCTGTCAAAAGATGTTCTTCCAGCATTTGCTGAATCAAAAAGGCTTGTGCATTCGCAGAAACATAATTCGTTGCCGCACGATGCAGCTTATTGGGTTTTGTTTCTCCTTGATCAATCAGGTGGTCACGAACATAGATTTCGTAAATCGCATCTCCAACATAAGCCAAGGCTAAACCGTTCAATTGTGTGTAATCTCTCATGCTTCTCTTCTCCATCGGGTTCCTTGCGGTGTATCTTCTAATAAGATCCCTTTTTCTTTCAACAAATCACGAATTTCGTCGCTTCGGACAAAATCACGATTGCTTCTTGCTTGATTTCGTTCTTCGATCAATTGTTCAATCTCTTCATCTAATAACTCTTCTGCTGTAAATAAAATACCGAAGATCGAAAGCC
This sequence comes from Enterococcus sp. DIV1411a, assembly GCF_050531945.1. Lineage (NCBI taxonomy): Bacteria > Bacillati > Bacillota > Bacilli > Lactobacillales > Enterococcaceae > Enterococcus > Enterococcus sp. DIV1411a. The sequence continues at coordinate 2,387,055 of NZ_CP172892.1, forward strand.
ATTGCGAGAATAAAGCTTCTCCTTGTGCCAAGACAGCGGCAGAAACTTTCGGCTGGTCTAGATAAGTGTTCAGCCACTTAGCAAGCTCATAGACCACTGTGATCCCATTTGCTGCATTAAAATCATCGTCCATTTCTTCGATGAATCGCTGTTCTAAATTTTCTAACAAAGCGATTTTATCCGCATCATCTGCCAAATTCTCTGAGGCAGTTTCTTGGCGGAATTTCAAATTGTCAAACGTATTCTTCAGTCGTTGTAAATTGGTGGCTGCTTCTTTCATCGTCGTTTCACTGTAGCGGATCGGACGACGGTATTGTGTGGTCGCCATGAAGAAACGCAAGACTTGTGGATCAACGTTTTTGATCATTTCATGTACAGTGATGAAATTCCCTAGAGATTTACTCATTTTTTCATCGTCTTCGCCAATCGTTACATAGCCATTGTGCATCCAGTAATTAGCGAATTTTTTCCCTGTTTTCGCTTCACTTTGTGCGATTTCATTTTCATGATGAGGAAATTCTAAATCTTGCCCGCCACCATGGATATCGATCGTTTCTCCTAAATGTTTTGTTGCCATAACGGAACATTCAATATGCCAACCGGGACGTCCTTTGCCCCATGGTGAATCCCAAGAAATCTCGCCAGGTTTTGCTTGTTTCCATAAAGCGAAATCTAATGGGTCTTCTTTTTGCTGCTGTTCTTCCCCTGTACGCTGACTTGCTCCGACTTCCAGTTCATCGATGGATTGGTCACTTAATTTCCCATAATTTTCAAATTTACGGGTACGGTAATACACATCACCTGAAGATTCATAAGCATAGCCTTTTTCAACCAACACTTGAATAAATGCTAAAATATCTGGCATATGATCCATGACTCTTGGATGCAGTGTAGCAGGCTCGACATTCAACGCTTTCGTATCTTCTTCAAATGCTCGGATGAAACGATCAGCAACTTCTGGTGCTGTAATACCTAATTCGTTTGCTGTACGGATGATTTTATCGTCTACATCCGTGAAATTCGATACGAAATCGACTTTATAGCCTCGATATTCAAAATAGCGTCGAATTGTATCGAAAGCAATGGTGCTACGAGCATTTCCGATATGGATATAATTATACACAGTCGGTCCGCAGACATACATACCGACATGTCCCTTTTGTATAGGGATGAATTCTTCTTTTTTTCTGGTCAATGTATTGTAGATTTTTATCATTCTGATCTCCTCACTTTTTCTCCTTTGATTCGAACGACTTTTGCTGGTACTCCTACCGCTGTAGCGTCGTCTGGAACATCTTTCAACACAACGGCACCTGCACCGATTTTGGCGTTTATTCCGATCGTTACCGGTCCTAATATCTGCGCATTCGCAGAGAGCATGGCTCCTTGTTTAACAGTTGGGTGTCTTTTACCCGTTTCTTTTCCTGTGCCGCCTAATGTTACGCCATGGAATAAAATCACATCGTCCTCGATTTCTGCGGTTTCGCCAATGACGATTCCCATTCCATGGTCGATGAACACGCCAGTTCCAATCGTTGCTCCTGGATGGATCTCAACACCAGTTAGGAAACGCCAGAATTGAGCATTGATCTTCGCCAATAAAAAGAGCCGGTGCTGATATAAAAAATGAGAGAAACGATGCCAAAACAAGGCATGAAAACCAGGGTATGTCAAAACGATCTCAGCTGTCGAACGTGCAGCCGGATCGTTTCTCTTTGCTGCATCAATCGCTCGGGTAAACCAACTCATGACTTTCCACTCCTTTCGTAAGAATTTTATGTAGGAAATCATCTTCTTATAAAGAAAAGAAGCGCCTTTTAAATAAGTTTCCTTATCAAAAGACGCTTTCCGCGTGGTTCCACTTTTCTTCATAATCAATGATTATCTCTGACAGCTAACGCCTGTTATACGTTCTTGGCTACTTTGTTTCCTATAAAACAGTTTTTCCTGTTTTCTGTGTTTCGCCAAGACCACTCCCAGAGGCATTTCGACAACCATTCATTGATACCTTGCACCACCCGGTATCTCTCTTGTAATGATCAGCTGCTTACTTTTTTCTGTTCATCGTGTTTAGTTCAGTACTTGATTTAAATGTGCTAATGATTTTTCACGACCAAGCAATTCGATCGTTTCAGGCAATTCTGGACCATGCATTTGTCCTGATACAGCTACACGGATTGGCATGAAAAGATTTTTTCCTTTTACGCCAGTTTCTTTTTGAACAGCTTTGATGGCAGCTTTGACAGTTGGAGCATCTACTACTTCCATTTGTTCTAGCTGTGCTTTGAATGCGTGGAGAACAGTAGGAACTGTTTCACCAGCAAGTACTTCTTTTGCTGCTTCATTCAATACAGGATGTTCATTGAAAAATAGCGTAGACAGATCAACGATTTCTGCAGCATAGCTCATTTGAGGTTGATACAGGCTAACGATCTTCTTCACCCATTCGATTGTCTTTTCATCTGGGTTTTCTGCTACACGTCCATCAGCGATTAGATAAGGCAGACACATGTCAGTAAATGCATCTAGATCCATTGCTTTGATGTAATGGTTGTTTACCCATTGCAGTTTTTTCGCATCGAAAGCTGCGGGTGATTTACTTAGGCGTTTTGGATCGAACATTTTGATCAATTCTTGGTGTTCGAAGATTTCGTCTTCGCCCACAGGTGACCAGCCCAATAATGCAATAAAGTTGAACATTGCATCTGGTAGATAGCCTAATTCGCGATATTGTTCGATAAATTGCAAGATTGATTCGTCACGTTTGCTTAGTTTTTTACCTGTTTCACTGTTGATGATCAATGTCATATGTCCGAAGGTTGGTGGTGTCCAGCCAAATGCTTCATAGATCATCAGTTGTTTTGGTGTATTGGCAATATGGTCATCTCCACGTAAAACGTGAGTGATTTTCATCAAATGATCATCGACCGCAACAGCAAAATTATAAGTTGGCATACCATCGCGTTTTTGGATGACAAAGTCGCCACCGATATTATCGGATTCGAACGAAATAGCGCCTTTCACCATATCTGTAAATGCGTATTCTGTATTGCGAGGCACACGGAAACGTACAACAGATTCTAGACCTTGTGCTTCTTTTTCTGCTTGTTCTTCAGGTGTCAAGTTCGCACATGTTCCTGCGTAATGAGGCATTTCTCCTCTTGCGCGTTGTGCTTCCCGTTCTGCTTCTAATTCTTCTTCTGTGCAATAGCATTTGTATGCTCGATTGCTAGCAAGCAGCTGATCAATCAGCGGTTGATAGATTTCTTTACGTTCAGATTGACGGTAAGGGCCGTATTCTCCAGGATTTTCAGGAGATTCATCCCAATTCATTCCCAACCAAGCAAGGTTTTCCAACTGGCTTTTTTCGCCATCTTCGATATTACGTTTTTGGTCAGTATCCTCAATACGAATAATAAAGTCTCCATCATTGTGGCGGGCAAACAAATAATTGAATAATGCAGTTCTTGCATTTCCAATATGCAGGTGCCCAGTTGGACTTGGTGCATAGCGTACGCGTACTTTCGTCATTTTCTTCCTCTTCTTTCAAACTAGACTTTGACTAACAGCAAAAATTCCGTCAGTTACGGCTTCTCAAATATCATTTATTTAAAGCCACTCAGCACAAATTTTACCTTTTCTAAGGTAAATAGTAAAGCCAACTGGTTGAATTTCCTTACCAGTTGGCTGAATTTCTTTTTTATTTTGATTGTTTAGTCTTTTTCTCTGTCTCTTTTTTATTGTCGATTCCTCGTCCTGCATGTGCAGGTTTAGCAAAGATCATGCGTCCAGCAGCTGTTTGAAGGGCACTTGTTACAACGACTTCGATACGTTCATTCATGTAATGCTGTCCATCTTCTACGACAACCATCGTGCCGTCATCAAGGTAGGCTACTCCTTGTTGGCGTTCTGTCCCGGCTTTTACTACTAGAACATTCATCGTTTCACCAGGGATGACGACTGGTTTTACGGCATTTGCCAACGCATTGATATTAAGAACAGGTACATTTTGGAATTCAGAGACTTTATTCAAGTTATAGTCATTGGTTACAATGACACCATCTAAAAGCTTAGCCAATTTGATCAATTTGCTGTCTACTTCACTGATATCTTCAAAGTCTCCATCGTACATTTCGACAGATATACCCTCTTCTTTTTGCAAGGCATTTAGGATATCTAATCCGCGACGACCACGCACACGTTTCAAACTATCCCCTGAGTCCGCGATGTATTGTAGTTCGTAAAGAACAAAATTAGGGATCATCAAGGTTCCTTCTAAGAATCCAGTCTTTGTAATATCATAAATCCGACCGTCAATGATCACGCTTGTATCCAAGATTTTATATTTATGGAAATTTTCTCCTGATTTTCGTTCTAACAGTTGACTCTCAACTTGACTAGCTGTTTCTTGCTCGATTTTTTTGCTTCGTGAACCAAAAACTTTCTTCCATTCTTCGATTCGTGTCGTTCCCATTCTCAATCCCAGATAGCCTAAGATGATCATCAGTAAAATCGGCAATACACTATTGACGAATGGAATTTCCATATTGTAAAGAGGGGTCGAGATCACAACACCTAAAGTCAATCCGATGATCGCACCGATCGCACCGAAGAGAAGATAAGTCAAGCTGACCTCACTTAGTTTTTGTTCTACTTGTTTGATAATAGCTGAGATATGTCTGGCCAACAGCAAAGATAATAAAAAGAAAATAAGTGCGCCTAACAGGCTGTTGGTAAATGTATTATTCAGCCATCCGTTTGACTGTTGACCGATTGCCTGCCAAGCTGAGGGTAAAAATGAAATACCCAAGCTTGCGCCGACAATGATCATCAGCAAAGTAATGACACGTTTTTGCATCGTTTTTCCTCCGTTTCGACAATCATTTATTAGTTAGCGGAACACACGCTTCAACGTTTCAGCCAAAGTTGCTACTCCAACTATCTCGATTCCTTTTGGCGCTTCCCAGTTACCTAAGTTGTTTTTAGGTAGGTATACTTTTGTGAAGCCGAGTTTTTGGACTTCTTTGACTCGTTGTTCAATATGACTGACACGTCTGATTTCTCCAGTCAGTCCAATTTCACCGATGAAACATTCCGTTGGCTGTGTTCCTTTTTCTTTATAGCTTGAAGCAATACTGACAGCGATAGCTAAATCAATCGCTGGTTCATTTAATTTTACCCCACCTGCAGCTTTTAAGTAAGCATCTTGATTCTGAAGAAGCAACCCAGCTCTTTTTTCCAGCACTGCCATGATCAGAGATACCCGATTGAAATCAAGACCTGTTGTTGTTCGTTTGGCATTTCCGAACATAGTAGGTGTGACTAATGCTTGGATCTCTACCAAAATTGGACGTGTCCCTTCCATTGCCACAACGATAGCAGAGCCAGTTGCACCGTCTAGGCGTTCTTCTAAGAAAATCTGTGAAGGATTAGCGACTTCTTCCAATCCATGCTCATGCATTTCAAAAATCCCAATCTCATTCGTTGAGCCAAATCGGTTTTTTACTGCTCGCAAAATCCGAAAACTATGATGTTGTTCACCTTCAAAATATAACACCGTATCCACCATATGTTCTAACATTCTTGGGCCGGCGATCGAGCCTTCTTTGGTAACATGACCGACGATAAAAATGGCTATCCCATTTGTTTTAGCGATTTTGAGTAGTTCTGCAGTGGTTTCTCTTACTTGGCTGACACTTCCTGCCACACTTGTGATGTCTGGCTGCGTCATCGTTTGGATGGAATCAATGATAACATAATCAGGGGAGATATGTTCGATGGCACGACTGATTTCGTTCATATCTGTTTCAGCGTATAGATAAAATTCTGTGTTGATACTTCCGAGGCGTTCCGCGCGTAATTTTATCTGCTCTGCGCTTTCTTCGCCGGATACATATAAGACTTTTCCGCCTATGGCTGCTAATTGCTGAGAAACTTGTAACAGCAAAGTGGATTTCCCGATACCTGGATCGCCACCAATCAAGACCATAGACCCTGGCACCACACCTCCGCCTAACACACGGTTCAGTTCTTCTAATTTTGTTTTGATCCGAGGTTCTTTTTTAGGGACGACGTCTGCGATTTTTGTTGGTTTTGCTTTTTCTCCTGTCAAACTTGTCCGAGTTCTGCGGTCCGTTGTATCTTGTTCGATTTCTTCGACCATCGTATTCCATTTTCCGCAATTTGGGCAGCGTCCCAAGAACTTAGGCGACACATACCCGCAATTTTGGCAAACAAATTGTACTTTTGATTTTTTTGCCATTGTACCGCCTCCTTTTATCCTAATCATGAGACATTAAATCAAGCTTAAGTATCTTTAACGTTTTATTTACTGGAAGAACCAAATCCGCCTTGACGTTGAGCAGTCGTTTGATCTTGATCTGCTTTTAAAAACGGCAAAAAGATCCCTTGGCCGATACGCTCGCCTTTTTTGATCACTACATCCTTGAAACCAAAGTTGGTGAATTGGAACATGATATGGCCTTCATTTGCCTCATTATTGTAATAATCACTGTCAATCACACCTACTCCGTTTGTCAACACTAAAAACCGCTTCAACGGATTGCTTGAACGGTTAGCAAGCTGCAAAAATTCATCTTCTCCCATGTAAGCTTTGATTCCAGTAGGCACGAGGGTTGGTTTCAATTGTTTTTCATTTTCTGATACATCTTTTTTCAATCCATCTGCGACTGTTTCCAACCCCTTTTTCCAGCCTGCTTTCCAGATACTTGGAATCACGACCTCTTCTGCTGCTTCAAAATCATAGCCAGCAGCATGATGTGTAGCGCGCTGCGGTAGATTGATATTTTGATCTTTATATTTAGAAATAACTTCAAATCCTCTTTTTCTCACCGGTTTTCCTCCCTAAATAAACTACTCCTATTCTAACATATCCGAGGCTGTAAAAGACTTTCTTTACAAATTCTTCAAGAAATTCTGCTATCTTAAAGTAAACCATTAATTCGTTCTTTTTCCAAACGACTGCAAGTTGTACAAAAAAACTATTTTTTACATGACTTTACTCGTCAAAACAAGTAGAATAGAACGAAATTAATGAGTGGATATTTGATTGAGGTGTCACATGCGTAAAGAAATTAAAAATGCAAAACGAATTATTGTCAAAGTAGGAACAAGTACATTGATTTATCCCAATGGAAATATCAATCTTGCGGCAATCGATCAGTTAGCTTTTGTCCTTTCTGATCTTAGAAATCGGGGAAAGGAAGTGATCTTAGTCTCATCAGGAGCTGTAGGCGTTGGTATGCATAAATTACATTTGTCAGAACGTCCGACTTTGATTCCTGAACAGCAAGCTGCGGCGGCTGTTGGTCAAGCCGAACTGATGAATATCTATAATCAAAGATTCAGTGTATATAATCAACAGACGGCACAGATCCTCGTGACAAGAGACGTGGTAGATTATCCTGAAAGTCGTAAAAATGTGAGGAATACATTGGAACAGCTTTTGATTATGGACACGATCCCTATCGTGAACGAAAACGATACTGTAGCAGTGGATGAATTAGATCATCTGACAAAATTTGGCGATAATGATCAGCTGTCAGCCATCATGGCAAAACTTGTCGCGGCAGACCTTTTGATCGTCCTTTCTGATATCGACGGGTTTTATTCAGATAATCCGACTACAAATCCCGAGGCACAGATGTATCGCTATATCGATAAAATCGATGAAAAGATTCTGGCACAAGCAGGTGGTGCTGGTAGCACATTTGGAACAGGCGGTATGCAGAGTAAATTAAAAGCCGCTTCTAGGATATTTGAAGCAAACAGCGCAATGATTTTAGCAAATGGAAAAAATCCGGCAATTATTTTTGATATTCTTGCAGGAAAAGAAGTAGGTACTTTATTTAAGGAGGACTTGAAATGACTGACTTGATGCAATTAGGACAACAGGCAAAAGATAGCGCGCAACAACTAGCACTTATGCCTACAAACCGCAAAAATGAGCTACTTGTTCAAATGGCACAAACCATCAAAAAGAATCAACAAACGATCATTGAAGCAAATCATAAAGACTTAGAAAAAGCAGTCGAAAACAATATCAGTGAAACGATGCAAGACCGCTTGCAGCTGACACCTGAGCGAATCAATGCCATGGCTACAGAGATCGAAAAAATTGCTTCGTTAGACGATCCTATTGGAAAAGTAGATGAGATGTGGACGAACACCGACGGATTGAGAATCGGCAAAAAGCGCGTGCCACTAGGCGTGATCGGCATCATTTACGAATCTCGTCCAAATGTCACGACAGATGCAGCTAGTCTAGCATTCAAATCAGGGAATGCCGTTATCCTTCGCGGTGGCAAAGAAGCATTCTTCTCGAATCAATTATTAGTCCAATTATTGCAGCAAGTACTGGTCAGTGCTGGCGAATCTCCTTATGCCATCCAGTTTGTCGATGATACTTCTCATGAAACTGCAGGACAGTTGATGCGATTGACAGAATACTTAGATGTGCTGATTCCTCGAGGCGGAGCAAAATTAATCCAACGAGTCAAAGAACAGGCAACGGTACCTATCATTGAAACAGGTACAGGAAATAATCACGTATATATCGATAAAGAAGCACAGTTATCTATGGCAGTGAACATCATCGTCAATGCAAAAGCTTCCCGTCCATCTGTCTGTAACGCGGCAGAAACATTGCTGATCCATTCTGAGATCGCACCTTTTTTCTTGCCAGCTATTGAAAAAGAACTGGTAGAACACGGGGTCTCTTTACGTGCGGATGCTCGTGCGTTAGAATATCTAGAGACGGCTGCTTTAGCAGAAGACACAGATTGGGATACTGAATATCTAGATTATATCCTTGCTGTCAAAGTGGTCGATTCTTTGGATGAAGCAATTGCACATATCAATCGGCATAATACTAAACATTCAGAAACGATCGTGACAGATAGTTATGCGGCTAGTCAACGTTTCTTAAATGAAGTGGACGCGGCGGCTGTCTATGTCAATGCCTCCACTCGTTTTACAGACGGATCGGTATTTGGTTTTGGTGCAGAGATTGGTATCTCTACTCAAAAGTTGCATGCCCGTGGTCCAATGGGGTTAAATGAATTAACTTCCACAAAATATATCATTTATGGCGATGGACAAATCCGCGAATAATGTTTCGTGTGAAACATTATTCCCGCCTTTTGCCTTTTTTCTGTAAAGGTTCTATCCAACTAGAAAGGTGTCAATATGTTTGAAATTTTAATGATTTTTTTTATTTACCTTATTTCTCTGAATATCGCTGCTTTTCTGGGAGTCGGTATTTTATCCCTTTTCTTTCAATTCAAAAAACGAAGCATAGGGAGTCAACGGGAAAAATGGTCGCAGTATTTTGACAAAATCGGGCAAAAAGGGCTGGTTACACGCTTGCACATTAGTTACATGGTTGCATTATGCTTATTAGCGACAATCAATTACTATTCTTTTTTCGATCATTCAATCGCTTATACGATTACGCTACTGATTGCTGGGATTTTTCACTTATCTTATAAATATCAGCTGAATAAAAACCACTTGAATCGGACTTTCCGCTAAAAAATATCCGTACGATAAGTAGAGTGCCTTGAAGATCGGCAAAAAACTGCCGGACTTTTTAGAGGCTGTGACAAAGATTTTGTCACAGCCTCTTTTTCCATATAAACGGCGTTCGCCTACCAGCTGCCTGGTAAATCTGTTTCCTCTTCGTTAAGAAGCGAAAATCCGTCAAATGTTTCGCCATCATAATAACGAAGCAGCTCATCCATGGACAAGTTCATCGTTTTTTCTTTTTCTTCTTCCGCTGATTCAGCCAGTAGCTGTTCCCGATACACCTGATACATACCAGCTATTTTTTGCTGCATCGCTTTTCTAGTTTCACCTTCCGCATTGATTATTGGCAATTCTTTGATATAGCCACGATAAATCAACCGATCATCTGAAAATTCAATGGGTAATTCAACGAGTGTCAACCCGACTTCCTGAAAATATTCTTCCAGCATCTATTATCCCCCCATTCTTTTTCTTAAATGAATTTTAGCTTACCTACTGAAAATTTTCCAGTTTCATTATTTTGAGAAAAAAAGGGAATGTGACAAAAATCGTGTCACATCCCCTTTTTCCGAATAAATGGTGTTCTTCTGCCAACTCCTCAATCATAAGTCACAATATTCAACAAACATGAGAAACTGTTTTTTGAAATTGTTCCTTGTGATTCAGAGTTAAACGACAGTCTCACAACCTCTTGGTAAACGGCGTTCAATCAGCTGACCCTCGGTATTAGCTCAAAAAACGGTAAAATATGAGAAGCTATTTTTCCGTTTTGTTTCTCTAATACTTAGGATAAAACGCTGATTTTACAACCTCTGTTAAACGGTGTTCAATCAGCTGTCCTTCGGTATTAGCTCAAAAAACGGCAAAATATGAGGAACTATTTTTCCGTTTGTTTCTCTAATACTCAGGACAAAACGCTGATTTTACAACCTCCTGATAAACGGTGTTCAAAAGCTTGCATCTGCGGTAATAAGCCCAACCAAACGAAAAATATGAGAAGCTATTTTTGTTTGGCTGTTCTTATGACTTGATGCAGGACAGCTTTTTCACAACCTCTGATTTCTTATTCTTCTTCATTTGTAGCAAAATAATTACGGTGATAAATGATACAACATACACTGATAAGAACAATGGCACCTGCAAAATAAAACGCATAGCTTTCACCAATATGTTCACCAATCACACCTGCAATAAATGGTGCTAAAGCTCCACCGAAAAAGCGGACAAAACTATAGCTGGACGAAGCAACGTTTCGTTGCAGACCTGGTATTTCCATAGCAATCGTCGTCAACAGTGTATTGATAATTCCTTGGAAAAATCCTGCTAACACAATGCTGATCGGTACAAGGACTGGCATAGAAGTTCCAGCTCCTAATAACAGCAAACAAATAATGAATAAGACAAATGCTGCTAAAATTGTCCGATAAGTCGTAAACTTCCGCTCAAGAGCCGGTGCAACGAAAATCGAAGCAATAGCCAGAAGCACACCCCAGCCAAAAAATACAAAACCGACTTCTAATTCAGAATAGCCAATCAATAAAAATGGCGCATACGCAAGTAAAGTAAAGAATCCGAAATTATATAACAATGCGATTAGTCCAACTGAACGAAGTTTATGATTGCTTAACGCTTTGACACCTTCCCAAAGGCCTACTTTTCTCTTTGGTTTCTCAGTTTCAGGTAAAAGTACCGCTAGGGCTATAAAACCGCAAAACATCAAAAATGCTACCCCAAAAAATGGATAACGCCATGAACCACTGCCCAAGACCCCACCGACTAGAGGGCCAACAGCCATTCCGCAGCCAAGTGCTGCTTCATACATCATGATTGCTTTTTCTGTGTTACCAACTAAAATACTGACGATCGTTGCTAAAGCAGTAGAGACAAATAAAGCATTCCCGACACCCCAGCCGGCACGTAACCCAATCAGCATTCCGATATTCCCAGATAATCCGCCAAGACCAGCGAATACAACGATGATAAACAATCCTGTCATCAATGTTTTTTTCAAACCGATCCGACTAGATAAGAAACCTGTAAATAGCATCACCACACCAGTGACTAACATGTAACTAGTAAATAACAGGGTCGTTTCAGCTGGCGTAGCGTTTAACTGTGCAGCAATCGTTTTTAAGATTGGGTCTACTAGACCCACTCCCATAAAAGCGATCATACAGGTAGCTGCTACAACTAGCGCTGAACTTTTCCCCTTTGTTTCTTCATTTGTTTGTTCTTGTATATCTATTTGATTCTCCAATATTTCCATCCCTTTCTCTCTATTAGCATCATACATGATTTATTTTACATGTCAATATGCACATGTAAAACGTGGAAACTTTACTGTGATATAATAAAGAAAATAAGACGAGAGGTAGGATTTTTATGAATACTTTAGCCTATATATTATTATGCGTGCTTTTATCCAAACCACGTTCTGGGTATGAATTGAAGCAGCTGATCACAATTTTTTGGGAAGCCCATCACAGTCAGATCTATACAACGCTTGCCAAGTTAGACCAGCAGGGTTATGTGACCGTTTTGGACAAAGACGAGCACTCTCAAAAAAAGATCTACCACTTGACTGATGAAGGACGTGCTCTTGTAGAGGAATGGATCAAAGAGGAAACTCCCGCTCCTACGCAAAAAGATGAATTTCTAGCAAAAATCTATGCTTTTTCGACGCTCGATAAAACAACAGCTACTGGACTGCTATTCACTAGAGAACAACAGCTGAACAAAATCATGCAAAAAAATCAAAAAAAATTGAATGACCTCTCGCTAGACAAGAAACAAGAATTTGGACGTTATGTTGTGATCCAGCGCAGAATTATGCTTTGTCAGCAGGAACTCCAATGGTGTCAGCAAGTAAGAGAACAAATGCAGCAGTTTTTTGAGTAAGGGATAAACAGAACCTTTCTAGAAATATCTATTGAAGAGCAAATTATCTTCAATAAAAGAGCAATACAGTTGGAAAAGAAAAAGCGATCCGAACGACAGGCCAAAACCTATCGTTCGGATCACTATTTTTCTAGAACTGCATTCAAGAGACTATGACAAAAAGCATGCCAAGGCCTTTTTTCAAATAACAGTGTTCCATCATTCATTACTTTGAATTGCTTTTAGCACACTTCTTGAAAGCGGGCCAACGATGATCAACTGCAACGGTAAAGCGGCAATCACATTCATTTTCCAAGCATTCATATAAGCAGAGAATAATTGATCAGGTATTCCTTGTTCCATGATCACACCGAATAAAGACATACATGTCACCATTCCTAAAACCATCAAGCATGAAATAGTTAAGATCATTTGGACCTTGCTTTCTGGATTTACTGGTAGTTTAAAGGCAATTTTTTTCGCCAGCACACCGATGATGAAGACATCCAAAATGAAAGCCACCACGAATCCAGGCACTAGACCAATCAACAAACTTGATAAATGAAGATCTTGATGCAGCCATAAATTATACGCGCTCATCCCCAAGACCATCAAAAAACACATCATTGTTGTAAAAATTATTCCTTCTTTTTTATTTGTAGGCAATCTGTACCACTCCTTTAAATTTGTCACGAAAATCATCGTAGCACATTTAAAAATTTCTCGTAAGTACTTTTTTTATTTTCTGCCCTTTTATTTCATAAACTTCATCAGCCGTACGCTCGACAAAGTAAGAATCATGAGAAGTAAACAAAATCGTTCCCGGATATATTTGCATTAGCTTCTCTAAAGCTTCGATCGTTGCCATATCAATAAAATTAGTCGGTTCATCTAACAGCAACACATTACTTGGCTTAGTAAAAAGCAAAGCAATCGTCAGACGGGTCGCTTCTCCCCCACTTAATGTACATAACGGTTTCGTCAAAGTTTCCTAAGCAAACCCTAAGTGATTCAGCAAACTACGGACAAGCGATTCTGAAAACTCTGTTTGTCTCATGACAAAACGAATGATGGATTCTTCAGATGTCATTTGATAACCCTTTTGCTGATATACTTGAAAGCTTACTTTCGGAGAGAGAAGGATTCCTTCTCCTTGTTTGCGGATATGTTCTAATAAGGTTGTCTTACCTGAACCATTTTCACCGACAATCGCGATTTTTTTACCTAAAGAAAACTGAAAATCACCATTTACCAGTAATGTTCTCCCACTTCTTTCCAATTGGACATTTTGTCCCATGATGGGATAGCGGCTGTGGAGTTCAAGAGATTTTGGTACTGGAAAACGGATTTGTTTCATCTGCTGCGGCTTGGTTGTTTCTCCTATTTTTTGGAGTCTTCTCTCTAATGTTTTCGCATTCTTTTGGATGGCTTTTTGTACACTGTCTTTTTGTTTAGAGGAAGACAACCGATCCGGTCTGATTTGTTGCTTTTTCTTTTTACTGGACACTTTTTCCAACTTTTCCGCTTGTTTTTTCTTTTCTTGGATCGATTTTTCCAATCGTTTTTTCTCTTTCATGATCGACTCTGCTTCTCGTAGCTGAGTCTTTTTCTCCAATTCCTTTTGAGTGAGATAGGCACTATAATTCCCCGAAAACTCTCGGATTTCTCCGTCTTTTACTTCCCAGATTTTCGATGCTAGCTCATCTAGAAAATAGCGATCATGACTAACAAAAACCAGCGTACCATAATAATAACGAAGCTCTTCAATCAGTCGATCAATACTTTTTCTATCTAGATGGGTTGTTGGCTCGTCTAGAAGCATCCCTTGTTCATAAGAAGAAAGAAGACGTATCAACTCGATCTTTCGTTCTTCCCCTCCGCTCCATTTCCGCTCTGAAGTTTCTTCCAGTCTTAACTGGAAATGACTGGCTAATTCCAAATTTAGGTCCTTTGCTTCAGCGAGATAGGTTAATTGAGGCAGGTAGTTGAAGGTGATCTCTGTTTGGATTTTCCCATGATCGGGAAAAAGTTCACCGGCTATTAGTTTGAGCAAAGTCGATTTACCGACACCATTTTCTCCTATGATCCCTATACGATCTTGCTGATAGACACGAAGAGAATCAATAGATAGTTCTAGCTGGTTGCCAAAGCTGACTTGTAGATTTGTTATATTTACTGCTAAATTTTCCATATGTTTTACACTCCTATTTCATGTAAAACAACAATTATCGATACTAAAAAAGAGCAGAAAAATCTGTTTGCAAAAAAACTGCATCACATCTTTTCCTACTCTGAACGAAATAACTATGACTAAATCACCAAATCTGTCATAGCTTTCACCTATTCTACTGTCGTTCGAAAAAATGGACATACTCCATCCATGAAATTGTTGTTTATACATGTCTTTTGAATTTATTTAGTTGTTATTCAAAAGTTCGAAACGTAATTTCATCGATGCAGTCATTTTTCCGACCTCCTTTTTTATTAGGTTACCACACACGATTCAAAAAAAGCAATAGCTACTGAATAGTAACTGAAAACCTTTTATTCGAACGTAGTGATCTTTTCTGGTGCTAAACGAACAGACTCGTAACCTTCTTCTACCGCTTTTCCTATTGATAAAATAATAACTGGAACATAACGGTCTTTATCCAAACCAAATGCCTCTGCCAACTGATCTGCTTCGAATCCACCAATTGGATTTGTTTCATAGCCATGATCACGCGCAACTAACATGAATTGCATAGCCGCTAAGCTAGAATCGACTTTGACTACATCGTTCATTTCTTCTCTTGAAAAACTCTTGTAATAAGGAATGATCGCAGCTAATTGTTGATCTCTGACTTCTTTTGGCATCTTCCCTGATTCGTAAGCTTGGTTGTAGATTTCTTCGCCATATTCGTAACATTGCATATCGCCAAAAATCATGACCATTGCAGAAGAAGTATCATTTTGTCTCGTATTGAAACGGATCAAAGGACGCAAGATTTCTTTTGCTTCCTCGCTTTCAGCGACCACAAAGCGCCATGGTTGCATATTGACAGAAGAAGGTGCAGTCGTCGCTTCTTTGATCATTTCCAGCATTTCTTCGTGTGGGATTTTGTATGTTTCATCATATACGCGAACGGATCTTCTACCAGTCATAATTGTTGAAAAATCATTTTTTTGTTCCATTATTATTAACCTCTTTCGTTTCTGTTGTTATATTGCAAAGTTGGGTATTCAATTTATCTAAAAGTGTTAGAAATTGTTTCATTTCTACATCGCTGAAAGCCGGGGATAGCACGGAACCTGTATCTTTATGGTCCATTTCACAATGCTTGATTTTCTTCTGGGCTTTTTCTGTTAGCGCTACATACACTTCCCGGTTGTTCTGAGGATTTCTCTGACGCGAAACATAGCCATTTGCTTCCAATACCTTCAGATGACGAGTAACTGCTCCTTGATCAATCTGCAACTTTTCTTGCAAACTGCTTTGTAGCAATGGATTTTCTTCTTTCAGTCTCATCATGATCTCGTATCTAGTAAGACTTATACCGATATTTTCTTCAAAGATCTGGACGATTTTTTGATCGGCTAATTTGATTTGATATAAAAGGTGACTAATCTCTTCTAAAGACATAATTTCCTCCTTTCTAATAATTGACTCGTCAACGATTGACTTGTCAATAATAGAATAAAAAAAGAAAAAAGTCAAAGAATCAGCTGTGTAATAAAAAAAAACGCTCTCAATAGAAAAGTATAGAGAAAAGAAATTTTTTGTAGAATGAACGGAAAAAATGATAAAGAAAGCACAACGCTAAAACCAAGATTATTGATTCTTATCAAACTATAGAAGATAGCTCTTCTGCAGTAGAAAATTTTACACCGCCAAAAATTTCCGAAATCGCCTTTTGCAAGAATCCCGTCGAATATTAGAAATTGGATCAGTATGCTTAAACAGTAATAAAAAAGTTATGACAAGATGTTGTCACAACCTTTTTTGAGTAAACGGTGTTCAAAAACTTGCATCTGCGGTAATAAGTTCAACCAAACAAAAAACATGAAAATCTGTTTTTGTTTGGCTGTTCTTACTACTTGATGCAGGGCAGCTTTTTCACTACCTCTTTTTAATAACCATAAAATCCTATTCCTTCATATCTCCAGCCCATCGGTGTTAGCCAATCTCTTTCCTTAGCACTCAAGGTATAGTGATGGGTACCAGTTTTTTCATTTGGATTAAATAGTCGATAAATTGGCTTGGAACCACCAGAATAAAAACTTAGACCTTCATAACGCCAACCGATTTTTGTTAAAGAGTTGATCTCAGATTGTGCCATTGTGTAATGATGGTCTCCACTGTAAGGATTGTATAAACGGTAGACAGGTTGTCCGCTGTTTGGTGCTTGCCAAGCAATCCCTTCATATTCCCAGCCTACAGTTGGCAGATAATTTTTTTCTCCGGCATTCAATGTATATAAATGTTCTCCTGTATGACGGTTATACAGACGATACATCGGAGAAGTTGAAGTTGGTGCTGTATCATACTGTGTCAGATTATAGGTTTCGATTACATTGTTCAATGTAGAACCATAATTAGGCGCAGTGGCATAACGACCTGTTAGCCAAGCCGTAGCATCTTTGTAAGAGTTCGTATTGCTTTTCCATGCACCGGAATAGTAGTAAACGCCTGGCTGAAAAGAAGTCGTCTTCAATACCGTTACGTTATCTTGCAATGATTCTTTGTACGAAGGATATTTTCTAAAAGCGGCATTCACCGTAATCCATTGCCCATTCACATATTCCGAAGTAGGCATCGTAACAGATTGGCCATTATAGCTTCCTTTAATCCCAAATAGATTGTAATTAGGGGCAGAAGCCAAAGTACTGTTCCCCCAGCCACTTTCAACGATGGCTTGAGCAATCATGACTGATGCATATAAGTCATTGGCACTTGCCAAACTTTGTGCAGTTGAGGCAATACTATCAATGAACGCTTGTTGAGAATTAGCAGATGAGCGAGCATAAAAAGCATAGCCAGTATAGTTTTCGAATTCAGACAAATCTGCTTGATGGGTATGTGTCAATGTTTGCCCATCTGTCAATTGGTTCGTGATTTCTTCTGCATTCTCTGGATTGTTCTGAGCTTCTGCTGATGTACTGTCTTCGGTTTGTGTTTGTTCTGTTGTTTCAGTTGTTGGTTCTTCGGTTGAAATTGTATTTTCTGAGACAGTAGCTGACTGCAAAGTACTCTCTGTATCGTTTTCAATTCCTGTTTCTGAAGAACTCGATGTCTGAGTTGCGACAGTTTCTGTCGATTCTTCAGCTAGCACTGTTGTGTTGGCAACTGCTAGATTTCCTAAAAGAATAACGCTAAATAATAAATTCTTTGCTTTCATCTTTTTTCTCCTTTGAATTATGAAACTTTTCCTAAATAACAGTGTAACTAAAAAAGTAAAAGCAAGTCAATGTCCATATTTAAATAACATTTTTTTCTTTTTGATAAATTTGCTTTTTCTACATAAAAAGACGTAAATGAAGAATATTCTTCTCCATTCACGCCTTAAATTGATGGTCGTTTGAATAACTATTTAACAAGTAATTCTCTTTGGATATTATCCGTTATGGATTATACTTCCTGTGTCGTCGGACGGATAATCATGTTACTGACAGACATCCGGTCTGGCGTTTCTATCGCAAATGCTACAGCAGAAGCTATATCTTCGGAGGTCAATCCCCATTCTTTTTGCGCTTCATGAAGTTCAAGAGCAGCCTTTTTGTCGCTGATGGTTTGATATAATTCAGTTTGAACAGCTCCTGGAGAGATGATCGTAGATTTGATGTTATTTTGCCGTTGCTCTTGACGTAATCCTTCCATGATTGCACGGACAGCAAATTTTGTTCCGCAATAAACGGCGGAATCAGGATAAACAACATGTCCCGCCACAGAATCAGTTGAAATGATATGCCCAGATTTTTGTTTTTCCATGATTGGAAGTACGGCGGAAATTCCATTTAACACACCCATGATGTTGATATCAAGCATATTTTGCCATTCATCACGGTGACCTTCAACTAATGGAGCGGTTGGCATGATTCCTGCATTATTGTACAATACATCGATTCGACCGAACTTTTCCATCGCTAAATCGATAACTGCTTGGACTTGTGCAAAATCTCTTACATCTGCTGTTTGAATATATAGCTCAGCTTCTGGTAAAGATTCTTTTATTGCTTTTAGGCGATCTTCTCGGCGTGCAGCTATAACTAGTTTAGCCCCTTTTTCTGCTAATAGCTTCGTTGTTGCTTCACCGATTCCGCTTGAAGCGCCCATGATGACAATCACTTTTTCTGATAAATCATTCATTCTATTCTCCTCCTGTTTTGAAAAATCTCTTGCTTATACTCACTATCTCTTATTTCATCTTACTGTTCAAATAATCCGTTCGACAGGTTTGACGATTTTGGCAGGGATTCCTGCAACGATGGTATTGTCTGGGACATCTTTCGTAACAGTTGCATTCGCTGCAACAATGGCATTCTCGCCAATCGTTACGCCTGGCAGAATAGTTGCTCCTGCTCCGATCCAAGCATTTTTCTTGATGTGGATTGGCTTTACTGACAAGCCTCTTCGTTCTTTTAGATCGGTTAGATGGTTCACCGTGATGAGGTTGACACGAGGACCAATCAATACTGAATCTTCTAAACAGATGCCACCTAAGTCAACGAACATCACTTGACGATTGATAAAGACATTTTTCCCTATACTAATATGTTTGCCGAAATCTGTATAAAAAGGCAGCAGAACAGTCACCGTATCATCTACTTTGTCACTAATGATATTTTCTAGCCGTTTGCGGATATCTGCTGGTTCATGGTACCCAGTATTCAGCGCTGCTAAAGGCTCTTCGTTTTCAGCTTGGATCTGATGGATCACTTCAAAGAGCGGATCCGTTACTCGAATCTCTTTATTGACGATTTGTTTTTCGATGAGGCTTGTCATTTTGCTCCCTCCTTTTATCCTTACTTTATAACGGACGGCTTATCATGTCTAATACTTATAAAACATACTTAACTATTCCTTTTAACTATACTTAGTGGTATGCTTTTTTAAAAACAGGAGGGAAAAAATGGATATTCGTATACTGACGTATTTTTTAGCAGTAGCTAGAGAAAAAAATATCAGCCGAGCAGCAAAATCTCTGCATATCACGCAACCTACTCTCTCAAAACAACTGAAAGATTTAGAAGAAGAACTTGGTGTGACACTTTTCACTCGGGGCTCCCGAGAGATACAGTTGACGGATTCTGGTCGATATCTTTATTCAAAAGGAAAAGAAATCTTGTCGTTGGTAGAAAAAACGGCGAACAATTTAACAAATGACGCAATCATCTCTGGAGAAATCTACATTGGCGGAGGCGAAACTAAAGCAATCTCTTTCATTTCTGATAGCCTTCATTCGTTGATCAAGGCGCATCCTGATATCCAGTTTCATTTATATAGCGGGAATGCAGATGATATCATAGACAAACTGGATAGCGGATTACTTGATTTTGGACTCGTAATCGAACCGACAAACAAACAAAAATACCAGTCATTTCGACTGCCAGCCCAAGATCGTTGGGGACTTTTGATACATCGAAATCATCCTTTAGCAAAGCAAACCGTCATCCATCCGCAGGAACTGAAAACTGTTCCTTTGATCATTTCCCGGCAAACGTCAGTGGACAGTCAACTAGCTGAATGGCTAGGTTTCAGCATAGATCAGTTATCGATCGTCGGAACATATAACTTATTGTACAATGCTTCTTTGATGGTCGATAACGGGACTTTTGGTGCATTAGCTCTAGATGGGATCATCAATACTTATGGGACGGAAAAAATATTCATCCCACTCGATCCGCCATTACAAGCTTCACTGAATCTCATTTGGAAAAAAGACCAGCCTCTTTCTCCTGCTGCTCGTAAATTTTTAGATGTCCTAACGGAGAAATACAGTTAAGTAGAGTTTTTTTCCTTCGCTTTCAGCTTTTTAACAACGAATAAGATAAGCAAAAGATCCAACGATTAAATAACATAAGTTTCTTAATTTATTTCTTCCTTTTATTTCTGATAATTCCAGTAAATTACTATAATTATAAAAAAAGAATTGACAAAACATAACTGTCTATATAAAATTGATTACGTTAACAATAATTCGTTTCATGTGACTAGATCATACTAGGCATGAAAAATCTCTGAGGAACATGGTTTCCCTAGGAGGTTTTTCGTGTCTATTTTTGTTTGGCCGCAATCAACTGGTCTAGCAAACGTGAAAACCAAATCTTCAAAAAGGGTGCGCGCATGAAAATCAAAAAGATCTTTAATCAAAATGCAGTATTGGTAGATGACGGTGGACAGGAAAAAGTAGCTATTGGAAAAGGGATTGGATTTGACAGAAAAAGAAATGATTTGATTTTTGATCGTGATGTCGAACGGATATTTGTCATGGAACCAGAAGGTCAAATCAAGTTGCAAAATTTACTTAATCAGATTGATGAACGCTTTTTATTTGCAGCAGAAACGATCATTGATCATGCGGAAACTGTTTTGATGGAAAAGTTGAATGAACATGTATTGATCGCTTTGACCGACCACATTGCTTTTTCTGCGGAGAACATTAATAACGGTATCGTCATCCGCAACAAACTTTTAAGAGAAATCGAAGTGCTTTACAGTGATGAATTCAGTATTGCTCAATGGGCAGTAGAGTATCTGACAAAAGAGCTTGGGATTCCATATACTTATGACGAAGCAGGATATATCGCAATCCATATTCACAGCGGACGAAGCGGTCGGAACAATAACCATCGCAGTATCCGTGAAGTGACGATTGTATCTGACATCATCCATTTAGTGGAATCAGAATTGGAAACAGATATCCATTCAGAACCATTTTCACTGAATTATTCAAGACTGGTGAATCATTTACGACTGCTTCTACAACGAACCCATGCGCAACAATATGCTGTTTTAGACACGGAAATCGTAGAAATGGTCAAACGAAAATACCCAGAAAGCTATAAGATTTCTAAAAAAATCCGTGTGTTGCTGACCAAAGAATACCAGCTCGCGATCACGAAAGAAGAACTGGGTTACTTGGCCATCCATATCGAGCGTTTAAGAAGCGCAATCGTACAAACAAATGTTAACAATCATGAGGAGGAAAAAAATTGAAAGCATATCTACAACGAATGGGACGTTCCCTTCAACTTCCAGTTGCGGTCTTACCTGCTGCTGCTTTACTAGTAGGGATCGGAAACTGGTGGGCATCTTATAGTAACGACATTGTCGCTCATTTTTTACAAGCTGGCGGTAACGCAGTTTTAGGTCAATTACCTTTGCTGTTTGCCGTTGGGTTAGCACTAGGGATGTCAGTGGACAAATCAGGTGCTGCTGCCTTGGCAGGTTTGGTCGCATTTGAAGTTCCAGTAAATGTTTTAAAAACTGATTCAGTAGCTACTTTATTGAATATCAAACCAGAATCAGTTGATCCATCTTTTGCTCAGATCAGTAACGTATTTATTGGTATTATTGCCGGATTGATTGCGGCAGCTCTTTATAATCGTTTCCACGAAGCAAAATTACCGATGGCTTTATCTTTCTTTAGCGGCAAGCGTCTAGTGCCAATCTTGGCTGCCTTTGTCATGTTGCTGATCAGTGCAGTGCTACTGCTCGTATGGCCTCCGGTTTACTCTGCTTTAGTTTCTTTTGCTAAATTCATTTTGAGTTTAGGCTGGGGTGGTGCAGGTCTTTATGGCTTCTTCAACCGTTTACTGATCCCTACAGGATTGCATCAAGCAATGAACTCCGTGTTCTGGTTTGACGTAGCAGGAATCAATGATATTGGTAAATTTTTGGCTTCTGAAGGAACAAAAGGCGTAACAGGAATGTATCAAGCTGGATTTTTCCCAATCATGATGTTCGGGCTTCCAGCAGGAGCATATGCTATTTACAGAAATGCACGTCCAGAAAACAAAGCAAAAACAGCTTCCTTGATGCTAGCAGCAGCTTTTGCTTCATTCTTTACTGGTGTGACAGAACCACTTGAATTTTCATTTATGTTCGTTGCTTGGCCATTATATGTCTTGCATGCAATTTTCACTGGGATTTCTTTAGCAGTGAGTGCATTCTTCCATTGGACAGCAGGATTTGCCTTTAGTGCCGGATTTGTCGATTACTTCCTATCTTTGAAAAATCCGATTGCGAATCAGCCATTGATGTTGATCGTCCAAGGATTAGTAACAGCAGTGATTTACTACTTTGGTTTTAACTTTGCTATCAAAAAATTCCATCTGATGACTCCTGGCCGCGAGGAAGCAGATCTTTCAGATGACGATACTGCAACGACTAATTCAGACAATAAATATGCGGCACAAGCAAGCAAAATCTACGCTGCATTAGGCGGAGCCGACAATGTAACTTCGATCGATAACTGTACTACACGCCTTCGTTTGCAAGTCAAAGATACAGGCCTGATCGATCAAAATAAAATCAAAGCCACTGGCGTACCTGGTATGAAGATCATCGACGGAAAAAATGCGCAAGTCATCGTAGGTACAGAAGTACAATTCGTTGCAGATGAGATGGCAAAACTACATGGTGGTGCTGCAGCACGACCTGCACAAACAAACACCGTGGTTAAAACAGAAACATTTGCCGGTGAAACGATCGAACAAGATATTTACGCTATCGCAAATGGGAAACTGATTCCAATCACTGAAGTTTCAGATGATGTATTCGCGGAAAAAATGATGGGTGACGGCTATGCTGTATTACCAGAAAATGGAGAAATCTTCTCTCCAATCGCTGGTACGATCACAAACATTTTCCCAACGAAACATGCTGTCGGAATCCAAACAGATGCTGGTATCGAAGTCTTGCTTCATATGGGCATCAACACTGTTGACTTAAAAGGCGAACCATTCACTTTATATGTAGAAGAAGGTCAAAAAGTCGCAAGAGGTCAATTGATTGCTTTAGTTGATCTTGCCGCTATTCAATCTGCAGGCAAAAACACGGATATGGTCGTTGTATTCACAAATGGCGACAAAGTCCAAAGCTTAGAAATCGAACCCGCACGTGATGTAAAAGCAAATGATAAAATCGGCTCTGTTTCCAACAAAGCCTGAGCCATCGTCTTCCCCAGACTTTTTTATCGATAAACAAACAGGAGCTGAGACAAAAATCTTGTCTCAGCTCCTTTTTCCGAATAAAAACGGCGTTCTCCTGCCAACTCCGCGGTAATAAGTCCAGCCAAACGAAACATATGAAGAGCTATTTTTTATTTGACTCTTCTTATTACTTGATGCAGAACAGCTTTTTCACAAAATTTTTCTTCATACTCAAAACTAATCGGCTTTTTCACAACCTCTTTATACATTATTCCTGATCCAATATTTCTTTTAATGCTGCTTCAAGAGAAGTTAATGGTTTTCCCAATACTTTTTCTAAATCATCAGAGGAAATAGCTAACTGATCCTTTTTAATATCATGTTGGATCGCTAAAAACATGTCAGCTGCTTCTTGAGGGAATCCGGCTTCTTTTAGATTTTCGACAAACGCTGCATCACTTGCTTCAATAATTTCTAACTCTTTACCTGTCGCACGCTCTAATGCCTTGGCTAATTCTTCATAGTCAGTTAGATTGCCGGATAATTCTAAGATTTCTGGAGAGTCACTTTCTACTAGTACTTTTGCTGCAGCTTCTGCATATTCACGTTTCAATGCCCAACCTGTTTTTCCATTTCCTGCAGCATAAACGAATTGACCAGTTTTTAAAGCCTGCCCAATGATAGGTAATTCATTCTCTACATACCAATTATTCCGTAAAAATGTATGGGAAATACCTGAATCCTTAATCATTTTTTCAGTGAATTGGTGATCTGGCGCTAATACACTGATCGAGTGATCGGCATCTGCAAAACTTGTATAAGCGATATAAGATACCCCAGCTGCTTGTGCTGCCTTCACTACATTCTTATGTTCGGCTTGACGATTTCCTGGAACGCCAGAGACAAAAAGCAATCGATCTATTCCTTTCAACGCTTCTTTCATTGAGTCTAAATCATCATAATCACCAATACGTATATTAAATCCAGCTTCTTTCAGTGCTTCTCCTTTTTCTTCACTACGTACTAGTACATAGATTTCATTTTGTGGAACCATCTTTTTTAAGAATTCCAGCGCATAACCACCAAAACCTCCAGTTGCTCCTGTTACTAAATAATGCATATTTGCCACTCCCTATTCTTTTTATTTGTTAAGATTTACAGCTGTACATTTATAAATTACACCTTTATCATAAAGAGTGTGGTAAGATAAGTCAAGCAAAAAAAATGAAAGGATGACAACTGATGAAGTATTCTCTGCAATTTAGTGATGCAATCCATGTACTTGCCTATATTGAAATGTTTCAAGATACCCGATCACTTTCTAGTGAGATGATTGCCAGTAGTATCGAAACAAATGCAGCAAATGTACGTAAAATCATGAGTCAGCTCAAAAAATCCGGTTTGATCTTTACAAAAACCGGAAAACCGCAGCCTTCCCTTGCCAAAAGTCCAGATCAGATTTCTTTACTAGATGTCTATCGCAGCATCGAAGGTAATACACAGCTTATCCAAGTCGATCCAAAAACAAATCCAAATTGCGTCGTTGGTGCGAATATCCAAGAAGCTTTAGAAGAAAGCTACGCTCGGCTGCAGAAAAAGGCAGAAGAAGAAATGGCTAAGATCACACTTGATAGTCTGATACATAAAATAGCCGTTTTGGAAAAAGAAAAAAGACCAGAAAACACAGGCCTCGTAGAGAGATTTTTATAATTCTCTCTACTGTGCCTGCATTTTTCTGATCGGAATCGTCTACATAAATTCTTTTATTCTCCGGGGGACAAAAGCCTTGTCATGCCCCTTTTTCCTCTCTAATGCTCAGGTCAAAGCGCTGAAGTCATGACGTCTTGATAAACGGTGTTCAAGTAGCTGACCCTCGGCATTAGTTCTGAAAAATGCAAAATATGGAAAGCTATTTCCCATTTTTCCTCTCTAATGCTCAGGTCAAAGCGCTACTTTCACGACCTCTATATTATCATGGTTTATTGACTACCGGTATCCAGATTTCTCCCATATATTTCCCGTTGGTAACTCCCATTTCGACTACAGCATTTGGACCCCCAACATAGGCGTAATCTTCTACTTCTCTTAAAACATGCCCAAAGGCCGTATTCGTCAAATCATTTCTTAATTCTTCAGGCGATTCTGCTAAAGCGCTTACAACAAGATACGTTCCTTTTGGGAATGGGATGATTCGCGTAGTGTTTGGAACATCCTGACTCGTTTGAACACCGACATAGTACATCATTTTCCCGTTATAGGGTTCGTTGACTGTAAAGAAATAATGATTTTCAGCAGCTTGTTTCAATGCATCTATTGTTCCATTACCGATAACTTTTTGCTCAAATGCTTGTTTCTCTGCAGCCAAACCGACAAAATCCGTATTGCTACTCTTCAATTCCACACCAATACCCGTCACCGTAAAATCTGGTTTTTCTTCGATCCTATACTTTGCCATTTCTCCCACCCTTTCTATTATATTAAGTTCATCTTACATAAAATTAAAGGGAAATGACACGATTACGCTCTTTTTTCTAGGGATATTTTTATTTTTTAACTATTTTTTTGCTTTCACTGCAATCCAAATCTCACTGTAAACATTACTGAAATCCTCTCCCCATTTTGTAAAAGAGATCTCGGGAGCTTCGACTAACTCATAATCTGAAGAAGGAAGCCATTCTGCATAGATTTTCCCCCAAGTATCTTGTAAAGTTTGGGGAAATGGCCCTTTATTAGGAAAAATGGCCCAAGTGTGTTCTTCTATAGCAAGCATTTCTAAATCAGCGTACGGATTTTCTTTTGTCGTAGCAAAGCCAATCATGTGCATCAAACTGCCCTTTTCTTCCAAGCGGTCTCCATCAAATCCATAAGAAACGTTGATTACTTGATTTGGATATAAATCTCCTAACTTATGCATCTCTTCCCTTTGAGTCTCCGTGATCGTCTGCGCTAACTTTTGTATTTCTTGATTGACTCCTTCAAATTTGACAGGAACTTTTTTCGCCACACCTGCCACATAAAACTGTTCTTTCTTTTCGATACGAAATTCCATCGATTTTCCTCCTCTGACATCAATAAAAAATGTCAAGCGTGGAAAAGATTTTTGTATGCCGTATCTGCTGATTTCTGAAGGCAGATATCCTGACCAATCACGAAAAGCTCTTGAAAAACCTTCGACTGTTTCATATCCATATCTAAACGCCGTTTCTGTCACTCTTGATCCATCTAGAAGATCGCGATTAGCCAAAGCCAATCTACGGTTTTTGATATAGTCCATTAGCGACATCCCTGCAATAAACGTAAAGATGCGTTTTAATTGATATTCAGAGATTCCTGTATTTTCGGCTATTATTTTATAGGAAAGTCCTTCTGTCAAATGTTCTTCGATGTAATCGATCAATTGGTTCAGATCTTTAAGCATATTTATCTTCCTCCTTGCTTGCCTTTTTATCATATTATCAAAGAAAGTCAATTACTTGATGAATCAGGAACCAATTTAGTCAGATGTAGAAAATGTTGTATGGATCTAAAGAAAATTCTCAAGCAGCGTTTCGTAACGGATAATTGGTATTATCTGCCTATCTATGTTTTACCTTTAGAAAAATAAATTTTGGGGAAGACAGATTCTAAGTAAACAAAGCGGTAAAAATATCTTTTATTCCCTTAGTTAATCCGCTTACTACCTACTGTACAAAGCAAATTGTTGTTCAAACTGCTGATCAGAACGCTGCTTGGATTTTTCTTTGCGATACATCATACCTCTTTTATCAATTGGAACAATTATTTATTTCTAACAAAATCACTTCATTTTTGTCAGATAAATAAAAAACAAAAAAAGTTCCATCTTTAAAACACGCTATTCTTTTACTTTTTCTCACATTCTCTAAGAAAAGAAAAGGAGAATGAATTTTTGACAATTCGAGCAAAAGTGATTATCAAATATGTAAAATCAGCTACTTTTTTCTTAAACGTTTCTTTATACTAAATATAAATAAGTGTTTCATGAAAGGAGAACTAGATGAATAATTGGCTTGAGTATTTTCCTGAAAACGTTTTGGAACGCGGTTACAGCTATCATCTGCACGGTTTTGTCCGTCATTTGAACTATACAAGCAAGTACTTGTCCGCAACAGTTTCTGGCACGGAAGATTATAAGGTAGTGATCACTTGGGATGAAAAGACCAACATGACTTGTGATTGTCTATATGCCAT
This sequence comes from Enterococcus sp. DIV1411a, assembly GCF_050531945.1. NCBI lineage: Bacteria > Bacillati > Bacillota > Bacilli > Lactobacillales > Enterococcaceae > Enterococcus > Enterococcus sp. DIV1411a. The sequence continues at coordinate 2,414,820 of NZ_CP172892.1, forward strand.
AGAAGGAAAAAAATGCAAACACATGGCTGCTGTCTTATTCGCTTACGAAGAACGTCCAATAAAAAAATCCAACTACTCACTTTCCGAACTCTCGTCCCTTGTTTCCTCCGCTAGTTCCTCTCTTGTACGGGAGCTTTTAACAGAGATTCTTATAGAACATCCGCACTTTATCGAACGCTTCAAAGTTAAGATGCCATTTCATGCAATAAATTATTCAGATAAATTAACAACTATCATCCATAAATACGATCATATTATCAAGAAAAACAAAAACAGGAAAACAGCGAAGTTCATCATGGAGATGCGAAAGTTCATCCAAGAAGCAGTTGAATCGCTTATTCAGCAAAATGCCTATCTTCCCGCATTCGAATTGATCAATGAAGTGATTGCTACTCTCGAAACATTCTATTGGGAGCCTGAGGATGAACGAACCCTTCTTCTGATAGAGGACTGTTATTATTTATGGAAAGAATTATTAGCAGAAGCACCTCATGCAGAAAAAAGGCAAATGTTCTCTTGGTTCGTCTGCCAAGTCGATCATACTGACGCCTCTTATTCAAAACGCTACTCCATAAAAATCCTGAAAGAAGACTTTCGGGAAAAAGAATTTTCTAACCAAAAGAAAAAAATAGATAAAAAACTAAAGAAACGGTAAAGAAAGACGATTTCAATGAAAAATAGCAAGTAAACGATAACAACCATCCTAAATCCACAAGAAATACAGCAGACCTTGCTTTAAAAACACGAATCATGCAAAGGATGAAGTAAAGAAGACTTAACGCGTACCCAATATTAGTCATTTGACTATTAGGTACGCGTTTTGTTTTATAAGTCATGACAAATTTCCTTCGTTGCTGGATAGATTTTCCGGCATTGTTGATAGATTTTATGATACTTTTCTACATTTTGTAAGAGAGGTTCCACTGCATCTGTATATTGGATAAAATTCTGACAACAACTTTCAGGTGTGTCGAACCACCCTAACCCTAGTGCAGCAATCATTGTTGCGCCTAATGCAGGTCCTTCCTCCACACTTAAACAATAGACCGTTGCATCGAAAATATCAGCTTGGATTTGTAGCCATGCAAGATTTTTCGCGCCTCCTCCCACCGAAACAATACGTGTAAATCTGCGACCCGCTAGTTCTTTACGTTTCAATCCCACCATTGACAAATGCTCATTAAAAATTTAGAATATTCACAAGTTTAACGACAATTATGAAAATTTATGTCGTGCTAAAGGAGTTTTGTTATTGGATGAAAAGTTAGATATAAAAACTGCGATCAAAGACACGTTACCTACCGTTTTCGGTTATATCGGTATTGGACTTGCATTTGGTATCGTTGGGAAAGCTGCCGGATTTTATCCACTAGTCGTCACGTTGATGTCCCTGCTGGTCTATGCTGGTTCTGCCCAATTTATCACAGTCAGCATGCTTGCTAGTCACAGCCCATTGCTTTCCATCGTTTTCTCGACCTTTCTAGTCAATTCCCGAATGATTCTGATGAGTATGACGATTGCTCCTTATTTCAAGAAAAATCGGCTGCTTCAAAATCTGCTGATTGGCACATTGCTGACAGATGAAAGTTTCGCACTGGGAATGAATAAATTGAACTATACTGGACAAAAGTTAAACTTTCGTTGGATGAATACAGCTAATTGGATTTCTTATTTGACGTGGGTGGGTTCTTCTCTTGTTGGCGCACTTTTAGGGAATTTTATTACTGATCCGAAAAAGTTTGGTTTGGATTTCGCCATCGTCGCTATGTTTATCGGGTTACTTTATCTTCAAGTCATTTCTGATAGAAACACCTCTAAACGATTACAGTTGATCCTGATTGGTCTCACTTTGATTCTGGTATATGTCGGACTGATTTTTATCCCAAGCAACTTAGTGATTGTAGTTGTAACACTGATTGGGTGCGGATTGGGGGTGTGGATCAAACATGCCTTCTTTTGAGTTTACATTGCTGACTATTTTAGGTTGTACTTTAGCAACTTGGCTTTCTAGGGTCCTACCATTTGTCTTACTGAAAAAATTCGATTTACCGCAACCGTTGCTTGAGTATTTAAGTTTTGTCCCGATCGTCATTATGTCTGCTTTATGGTTCAGCAGTCTATTTACCCAAAATATCGGACATCTGCCGCAGATCAATCTCGAAAATGCTTTGGCTTCAGTTCCTACACTTTTAGCTGCTATTCTTTCAAAAAGCTTATTGGTGATCGTCTTGGCAGGAATTCTTTCCCTTTCGTTGATTCGCTTATTATAAATAAAAAAACAAGAGCTTATGGCAAATTACTGTCATGCGCTCTTGTTTTTATCAAAGTCAAATAAGAAAAAAATCGGCGTATTCTTGCTTATCCGTTGAACGGACCACTAACAACGACTTTTCCTAACATATGTCCTGTTTCTACGTCTTTGGTTGCTTGTTTCAAGTTCTTCGCATTCATCCCATCTGAATAGACCTTGCTCAATGTACTGCGGATAATCCCTTCATTTGCTAAAGCAGCAATGTGCGCTAAAGCTTCTCCTTGCGTTTCGATTTCATAGTTATAGTCTGTTTTAGCGAACATATACTCCCAGTCGAAGCTGATAGATTGGTTTTTCCAAACACCTATATCTAACGGCTCTTTGATCCCTACGATCGTTCCCACATGTCCAAATGGTCGGACAAGGTGCTTGATTTGATCAAAGTAGCGGGTAATATCGAATAATACAGCGACATACTCTACTTGATCGATTCCTAATTCACGAAAACTTTTACTTAAGTCGTGATGATAATCGATTGGATAGTCTACACCTGTTTTTTTCAGCCATTCAAAATTCTTCGGACTTGCAGTCGCGTAGACTTCTAGGCCAGCCCAATGCGCTAGTTGATTCAAAATCGAACCGACGCCCCCGGATCCGTTGATCACTAAGATTTTTTTCCCGCGATTGGCATTTTCTTCTGGAGTTAGACCAAATTTTTCAAATAACAATTCATAAGCGGTCAATGAGGTCAACGGCAAGGCTGCAGCTTCTTCATCTGAAAGATTTTTTGGTGCAAGAGCGACAATACGTTCGTCAACTAGTTGGTATTCTTGATTGCTTCCTGCTCTTGTTGTTGTACCTGCGTAAAAAACGCGATCGCCGACAGAAAATTTTTGCACTTCGTCACCTACAGCAACAACTTTCCCGACTCCATCAAAACCTAAGATACGTAAAGCATTTCTTATCCCGTTATCTTGGCGAAGTTTCGTATCGACAGGATTAACAGATACTGCGTTGACTTTTACCAGAAGATCCCGTGAACTGGGTACAGGTATCTGTTCTTTTTCATCAATAAAGCTTTTTGGATCATCGATCGGCAACCCTTCATAAAAACCGACTACCTTCATTAATTCCTTTTCTGACATACGAATTCCTCCTTAGCTTCATCAAGTTGGAGCATCCATACAGTGTTCATTTCAATATATATAGTATGCTATTTGTTCCACCTTTTTTATTCATCATAATTATTCTCTTACTTAAAGTAAACTATTTGCACTTTTTTGGTTAAAAAAGAGGTTGCGACAAGACTTTTGTCACAACCTCTTATAAACGGTGTTCTCCTACCAACTCTTCGGTCACAAGTCAAAATATTCATCAAACATGAGAAGCTGTTTTTTGAAATTGCTCCTTGTGACTCAGAGTTAAACGGCAGGCTCACAACCTCTGATATAAACGGTGTTCAATCAACTGACCCTCGGTATTAGCTCAAAAAACGACAAAATATGAAGAGCTATTTTTGTTTGGCTGTTCTTATTACTTGATGCAGGACAGCTTTTTCACGACCTCTAATTCACGGTGTTCAAGCAAGAAATCATTGTTCACTGAAAAGCGTTGGATGTTCTTTTTCAAAAGTGTCTAAGATCTCTCGTACTTCATCAGTAGATTTCGTATTCATCAACTGAACTCGCAAGTCATTTGCTCCTGGAAATCCTTTGATATAGATTTTAAAGAAACGATGTAGTCCTGTGATGGAACGCGGGATGATTTCTGAATAATGATCTTGCAGATCTAGTTGCAGACGAAGTAGTCCGATCAGTTCTTTTTCTGTATGTTCCCTCGGATCTTTTTCAAATGCATAAGGATTCTTGAAAATCCCTCGGCCAATCATGATGCCATCAACGCCATATTTCTCGGCCAATTCTTCTCCTGTCTGGCGATCGGGGATATCTCCATTGATCGTGATTAGTGTTTGTGGAGCGATTTGGTCACGTAAAGCAATGATTTTAGGAATGACTTCCCAATGTGCATCTACTTTACTCATCTCTTTACGCGTACGCAAATGGACAGAAAGATTGGCTATATCTTGATGAAGTAGGTGACTGATCCATTCTTCCATCTCAGACATTTCCGTATAGCCGATACGCGTCTTGACGCTGACAGGCAAACCGCCAGCTTTAGCTGCTTCAATCAATTGTGCCGCTACTTCTGGACGAAGGATCAAGCCACTGCCTTTTCCACGTTCTGCTACATTAGGGACTGGGCAGCCCATGTTGATATCGATTCCTTGGAAGCCCATTTCTGCCATAGCACTGCTCATTTCTCTAAAAAATTCTGGCTTGTCTCCCCAAATATGGGCAACCATCGGCTGTTCATCTTCTGTAAATGTTAATCTTCCTCGTACACTGTCTTTTCCATCTGGATGACAGAAACTGTCTGAGTTTGTAAACTCAGTAAAGAAGACATCCGGTGCTGCTGCATGCTTTACGACATGGCGAAATACAACATCTGTTACATCTTCCATTGGTGCTAAAACAAAAAAAGGCTTTGGCAGCTCTTTCCAAAAATTAGTAGTCATTTATTTGTTACTCTCCATTCTATCAAGCAGTGAAGTCGCAATCTTTCTCAAAAACATTGTCATTATACTAGGAAACAAAAAAAGAAGCAAAGTGAACAGCTCAGAAGGTTTGTCTGATTGAACAAAAAGAGGACTGTGACAAAAATCTTCACAGTCCCTTTTCCGGAATAAATGGTGTTCTCCTGCCAACTCCTCGGTCACAAGTCAAAATATTCATCAAACATGAGAAGCTATTTTTGTTTGGCTGTTCTTATTACTTGATGCAGAACAGCTTTTTCACAACCTCTCCACTAAACGGTGTTCAATCAGCTGACCCTCGATATTCGCTCAAAAAACAACAAAATATGAGGAACTATTTTTCCGTTTGTTTCTCTAATACTCAGGTCAAAACGCTGATTTCACAACCTCTTTTCTAACTTCTCAATCCTCTTCCTTTATTGATCAAATACCAAGTAACGGCGTACAAAACAACGATGAATAACACAAGTACGATCATCGATGTTGCTACTGGCACATCGATCGTTCCAAGGAATCCGTAACGGAAACCGGAGATCATATAAACGATCGGATTGACTTTCGAAACAGCTTGCCAAAAGGGCGGTAACATAGAGATGGCATAGAAAACGCCACCTAGATAAGTTAACGGCTGCAAGACAAATGTAGGTACGATCGATACATCATCATAAGACTGAGCAAAAATCCCGTTGAGCAGTCCTGCTAACGAAAACAAGATTGCCGTCATCAATAATGTAATGATGACCATGAACCATGAATACACATGAAGTGGTACAAAGAACAAGGAAATGATCGTTACGAGAGAGCCGACGAGAATACTGCGACCCACACCACCAATCACAAAGCCCCAAATAATCACATGTGTAGGAACAGGTGCTACCAAGATTTCTTCGATATTTTTCTGAAATTTTTGAGAGAAGAAGGACGAAGAAACATTGGCATACGAACTAGTGATAGCAGACATCATAATCAAACCAGGAACGATGAATTCCATATATGAAAAACCACCCATGTCACCGATCCGCCCACCGATCATTTTTCCGAAAATAACAAAATACAAGGATGTCGTGATCACTGGCGGAACCAGTGTTTGGACCCATATACGCAAATAGCGGTTCGTTTCCTTGATAGCTAAACTTTTTAATGCAGTAAAATAAAGATTAAACATTTTTCTCCTCCGTATGATTATTTTCTTCTGTGATTTTCAAGAACAGTTCTTCTAAACGATTCGACTTATTCCTCATAGAAAGAACTTTGATTCCTTGTCTTGTAAGCTGATCGAAGATTCCGTTCACCCCTTGATTTCGTTCAACTTCGACAGCGATTGTCTGCTCATCTTCAAATGTACAAGCATATCCTTCAATCACAGGTTTGGTATCATATGGCGCTAAATCAAAGATAAATGTTTCAAATTGCAGTTTTGACAGAAGCTCTTTCATACTTGTATTCTCGATCAGTTCACCCGATTGGATGATTCCGATGTTGCGACAAAGCATTTCAGCTTCTTCTAGATAATGCGTCGTCAAAATGATCGTTGTACCATTTTCGTTCAATTCTCGTAGAAACTCCCACATCTCGCGTCTCAACTCGATGTCAACTCCTGCTGTTGGTTCATCTAAAATCAGCAAACGTGGTTCATGCATCAGTGCTCTAGCAATCATCAGTCTTCGCTTCATTCCCCCGGAAAGCATACGTGCACGGACATTTCTCTTTTCCCAAAGATTGGACTGCTTCAAATATTTTTCACTGCGTTTCATCGCTTCTTTGCGAGAAACACCGTAGTAACCGGCTTGATTCACGACGATTTGCTGGACCGTTTCAAAAGGGTTAAAATTGAACTCTTGTGGAACCAATCCAATCTGTTGCTTTGCTCGAACTAGATCCTTGTCCAGATCATAACCGAAGACATTCACTTTTCCAGATGTTTTATTGACTAAAGAAGTAATAATCCCGATCGTTGTAGACTTCCCAGCTCCATTTGGCCCTAATAGCGCATAGAAATCTCCTTCTTTCACCGAAAGATCGATTCCCCGCAATGCTTCGACCCCACTTCCATAGATCTTTTTCAAATTATTTATTTCAAGCGCATTTGCCATTTATTTCCTATCTCCTTATAGACATGATTCTTTATTGTATCATGGAATACAGCAGATGAAAAAACAACTTGGTTCCAGCGAAAAATCAGGTTGCTGGGCTCAGGAAAATCTCCTAATGAAAGACATCAATCGGACGAAGTCAGACAACCTTTTCAGAAAAAACAAATCGAAGATAAAGGATTACTATTCATATGTGCAACAAAAGGAGCGTGAGACAAAAGTAAAGAACACTTTTGTCTCACGCTCTAAACACGTATAAACGGCGGAAGCATGAGCCAAGATTTTTGATCCAATAAATACTTTCGATCACTTCGCCTATCCCAATACATGCCACTGCCGCTTTTCATCAAATGACGCGGCTTCCGTTTTTGCGGTTTCTACTAAAGTCTCTGGGTAATCCAAAACTTTCAGCAAGGCAATCGCATTTCGGGTCCTTGAAGGTCCTTCTTTTAATTTGAAATCAAAACTGATTCCTTTTCCTTCTGTTACTTGTTCTTCAAAGTGGACATTCTCACAATAATTCTTTAAAATCTCTGTCAATTCGATATCATGTGTGGCGACAAATGCTAAAGATGGATACTCCGCAAGCCACCGAACGACTGAAGCGGAAGAAGCAATCCGTTCGATCGTATTTGTTCCTTTTAAAATCTCATCTACGAAGCAGTAGCAGCGTTCTTTGGAAGCCACTTGGTCCAGCAAACGTTTGATCGATTTGATTTCTGAAACAAAATAACTGTCGCCTTCAAATAAATCATCTTCGATTGCCATGGAAGTCAACACATGTCCAGGTTGCAGGGTAAACTGTTCTGCAATCGCTGTTTGGATCGTCTGTGCTAGAATACAGCTGATGGCTATACTTTTGACATACGTAGATTTTCCTGATGCATTGGAACCCGTGACTAATGTATTCTTCTGCCAGTTGACTGGATTCACTACCGCTTCTTTTAACAATGGATGATAGATATCTTTCGCTGTCACACCGCCCTCAGTAAACTCTGGTCGGCAAGTGATCGGCATATAGGTGCGATAATTCAAAACGGCTGCTGCAACTTCCAATTCTCCCAGCAATTCCCACAGCTTGATGGCTTCAGTTGAATGCTTTTCTAATTTAGTGAGAACGAAATGATAGGAGATAAATGGTAGCATGAACATGATGTTGACATATTCAAAAATCAATTCTGCTTCACTCCCGCTCTTCATTCGAAATGAAAAACCTAATTTAGGGATGTCTCTTAATGGTTTAGTTTGCTGTTTCAGCTCTTTTTGAAGTGGTGTCGTCATTTTTGCTAACTGATTGGCGGCTGAAATCGTTGAAACCAAATAACTCATGCTATTCAGCTCTGTTTCTAGTGTTTGTTTCTTCACTAGATAATAGACCGTATTGAATACTAAGCCACCGATTGCTAGATAGATTCCTAGTACTTGACCTAAAAGAAGCAAACCTACACCCACCAGCGGAAGCAAGCCAAGAAAAATAAATAAACCTACGCGTCCAATCTTTTTACTTTTTCCATCCGCTAGATATTGTTTTGCAAAATTATGATCTTTTTTTCCTAAACGAGCGAATTGATATTGGATTCTTTCTCTCAGTTGAGGATTTTCCTGATAAAAAGCAATTAGTTTTTCTAACTGATAATCTTCTCCAAAATCAAAGCTACGTAAACGCTGATACAACGCTTCTGAACCTACACTAGAATAGGTACTGTTGATCCCTTCAAATACTTCGAACATATCCAAGTCATACCAAGTAAGATCGTCGATTTCACTATCCCATGAACGGAATTTTTTCTCCGTGAGCCACGCATCCTTCAAACTTTCTTCTTTATCAAATCTCGGTTGATAAGGAATTTTTCCCCAATTACTACGAACTGTTTCCTTTACTTTCAAACGTGAAAAAATGTCTAAAACAACTAATAAAATAACAACTGCAATAATAATTAAAACGATAAATTCTCTTTGGCCCATATCCCTCTCCGTTCCTTGATTTGTTAGTTTTAGTATAGCACTGTTGCGCTATTTGAAAAGGGGGTACAAAAATAACTATCTTCGTTACCTAATTCGTATCAATCACACCAAAATAAAAACACCTTCCAAAAAAGAAGATGTCTTTAAAACGAGATACAATTTTTTGTCATTCACTTCAGGTAAATTAGAGCCAATTAAACCCTCCGTAACTTGACGGAGATGGAGAAGATGCCCCCGTCTAATCTAGCGGTCATCTCTCCTCCCATTCCTTCCACCAATTTTTTTGACAGGTAAAGCCCGATTCCGCTAGATTCCGTATTTGTGCGGCTGGTATTTTCGGTATAAAAACGCTGGAAGACTTTTTCAACAGAGGTTTGCGCTCCTGGTTTGATAGGATTGGCCACTGTTAATCGAATGAATGGATCCTCTTTTGAAAATGTCACCTTTGCTTGTCCATCTGCATAACGCAATAAATTCTGTATGATATTTTGCAGCACTCGCAGCAACATGAGCGGATCTGCTAATACAGTTGTATTTATCGAGTGTTCAGCGAACGCTACCTCGATATTTTTCTCAGAAAATTGTTCATAAAAAGAGAAAAATACTTCTTCCACCTCTTTAGAAAAAGAAAGCGTATGGAGATCCATTTCTTTTTGCTTCGTCTCTATTCGAGCAAGATCATAAAACTGATCCGTCATACTGAGTAATCTTGCAACAGATTGTTTGATGATCGTTAAATACTTCTCCCGTTTCTCCGTATCCTCTACCTGTTCCAGTAATTGTACATAACCGTTAATAGCAGTCAAAGGAGTTCTGAGATCATGAGAAAGGCCGACGATCGATAGTCTGATGTTTTCTTCCATTTCTTGAAATACTTGTCCTTTTTGTTCATTTTCATCCACCCATCTATTCAGTGCATCTACTAGGTCCATTAGATTCTTTTCTCGAAATTCGACTGAAAGACGACCACCATATTCTTGTCGTTCAGAAAGAGTGGCGATTTTCTTAGTTAATCGCTTGATTTCCCTTTGCAGGAAGAAAATAAAACTTCCCATAAAGATAACAACGAGAAGCAACAGCCACTTAATCAAATCTAAACCCCACTCCCCACACCGTATGAATATACACAGCATGTGCCTTTGCTAGCTTCCCTCGAAGATTGGAAATATGCATATTCACTGTTTTCTCACTATCAAAATATGGTTCTTGCCAAACTGTTTCATAAAGATTTGCTCGCGAAAATACTTTTTTCGGATGTTCTAAAAAAAGCTTCAGCAGATCGAATTCTCTTCCTGTCAAATGGACAGTCACACCATTCACATTTACATCCCTTGACTCTTTGTCCATTAAGATTTCCTTGTAATAGATGCGTTGCGACAGATCTTTTACTTGGACAGAAGTCTGATGACGAAGTTGGATGCCGATTCGTAACAACAGTTCTTCGATATCAAATGGTTTCGTCACATAGTCATCCGCTCCTGCTGCCAACAAGGAAACTTTATCTCTTTGATCGCTTTTTGCTGAAAGAACGATGATCGGAACATTCGATGTCTGTCGGATTTCTGCTAACAATGCTTCACCTGAAAGCCCTGGAAGCATGAGATCTAGAAGGATCAAATCGACAGGATATGTGCTTAACAATAATTTTCCTTCCGTACCTGAATAAGCATCAAGAAGTTTGTATCTCTGTTCAAGAACCTCCTCCAGTAAAGAATGAACAGCTTCATCGTCTTCGATAATCAAAATAGTTTCCAGCAGGACCACCTACTTAATGTCAGATTTTTGGAAAATAAACATTCCTAGAGCTGATGATACCACGATTGTTACTAGACTGACCAGAATCATTTTCGGTGCTTGCGAATAAGTTGCTTGTTGCGCAAAGTCCGTATACATGAGCCACGTTTCCGTAAACCACTCCGTTAGAAATTCCAAGCCTTTGATTTTTGCGAAAACACCGGGAACGAAGGCCGTTCCCATGATATAAAGAAAAGAAAGAAGCAAACTGACACTGGTACTTCTAGTGATGAATGTCAAAGCCACTGGAACAGATAATGTCGCTAATATCAGCAGAAGCAATACAGGAAATACTTTTAGAACATAATTTCCATAGTTTTTGATTCCCTCAACTTCACCAAATCCGAAAGCAAGTGTGTAAGCAATCATGGCTAGCCCCGTAATCAAAACCACGCCAAGTGTTGTGATCAAAAGCGTAACGAGAAGTTTCGACACATAATAAGTCATTCGATTCCGTCCTAAAGATAACGTATTGCGAATCGTACCGTTTTGAAATTCTTCCCCAATATAAAAGCACGCAAATGCTGCGAAAGCCAGAAGAATCCATGCAGCCATTTTTTCCACCATTAAAATCCCTGTTGCACCGTTGATGACTGTATCCGTTGCTTGGTTTAATTCATTGCCGTATTTTGTATGCATATACCATTCGTTCCAAGAATAAAAAAGCGGAAGTACGACCATCAGTCCTAGTGAGACCCACATTTTACGGCTCTTCCATACTTTTATTTTTTCAGCAGTTAATAGATTAAACATGTGGATTGCCTCCAGTTAATTGTAAGAAATAATCTTCCAGTTTTTGCCCAACTAGGTGGATACCATCCACAGGAACTTTTGCCTCTACCAATGCTTGATTGATGGCTGCTACTTGGTCAATTCCTTCAAAAAGCTGGATAACACGGCTAGATTGGACAAAATAATCCCTATAACCAAGAGAGTCGAGAACCGTTACTGCTTGTTCCGTCGCCGAAGTGTCAATTTTTATAAATTGACGAGATTCTTGTGCCAATTCTTCTTTCGATAATTCTTTGATCAAGTGTCCTTCATGCAAAATACCGTAGTGAGTGGCGATCTGTGACAATTCATCTAGCAAGTGGCTAGAAAGCAAGACGGTGATGCCCCGTTCTTTTACCAAACGTTGGATGATTTCTCGCATTTCTGCCATCCCTGCTGGATCCATCCCATTCGTCGGTTCATCCAAAATCAAAAATTCTGGATTCGTGATCAGTGCATTTGCAATAGCTAAACGCTGGCGCATACCTAAAGAGAAATTCTTTGCTTTCTTTTTCCCTGTATTTTCCAATCGCATCATTTTCAGCAGGTCTTCGATTTCTCTATCCGACACACCGCCGTTCGCTGCTTGGATACGTAGGTTATCTCTTGCAGTTAATTCTGGATAAAGAGCAGGGGTTTCAATCGATTGACCCATACGTCGTCTTGCTGCCTGCAAATCCGTCGTTCCAAATAATTCGATCGAACCTTCATCAATCGAGATCAAACCCATAATAGTTCTCATAAAGGTAGACTTACCCGCTCCATTCTCCCCAATCAAACCATAGATCATTCCACGTTTGATTTCGATCGATACTTTATCTAATGCTTTGGCAGCACCGTATTTTTTGGTTATACCAGTTGCTTTCAAGACCGTTTCATTTCCAAAATCCATACTTATCCTTCTTTCTTATTGATAAGTGAAGTATAGTTGACGGGTATAAAGAAAGCAGCCAGAAATGTATAAAGAAAGTGTAAATTTTCCAATTGAATTTCAAGAAAAATCAGACTGTCTCGCAGACGTGGTTGAGTTGTCTGCCAATCAAAGAGCGCACCAAACAGTGCTAATCCAAGTGGACTGGCCACCATGGTAATCGTTGTTATCGTTGACATCAGACGTCCTTGTATATGCGTTGGAACTTCTCGCTGAAGCTAGACCATATAAAAAGCAAAAGAAAACATTAATCCTTAAAAACGGACTTATGAAAAATAATACATGCCGTTTGGGATTTACAATTAGCTACCAAATAAGAGGTTATGACAAAAGACTTTTCACAATCCCTTCTTCCGAATAAACGGTGTTCTCCTGCCAACTCCTCGGTCACAAGTCACAATCTTCATCAAACATGAGAAGCGATTTTTGTAAATTCCTTCTTATTTCTTGAAGCTGACCACTTCTGTCACAACCTCAGAAGCGGATAAATAATATTGTTTGAAGATACTTGATCTTTTTCCCGTTTGTTTATAGATCGAATGATATTATAGACCAAGAATCCTACCTATTAACATAGCTAAAAACACAAAAAGGCACTTTCCAAATTGTGGAAAGTGCCAGAAAAGTTAGGATTAAGGTAACTGCGCTCAGCATTGCTTCGCCCAGTACGATTCTCGTAACTCGTGAACTCGAACGATAATCGCAATTAACGTTTTGAGAACTGTGAAGCTTTACGGGCTTTCTTAAGACCTGGTTTTTTACGTTCGACCATACGTGCGTCACGAGTAAGCAAGCCAGCACGTTTAAGCGCTAAACGGAAGTCAGGATCAACTTCTAGCAATGCACGAGCGATACCATGACGGATAGCTCCTGATTGTCCAGCGTATCCTCCGCCGTTTACGTTAACAAATACGTCATATGCGCCTTTTGTTTCAGTAACAGCGAAAGGTTGATTGATTACTTCACGCAAGTCAGCATGTGGAATGTATTCTTCAACATCTTTTTTATTTACAGTAATTTTGCCAGTTCCTGGTACTAGACGTACGCGAGCAACTGCGTTTTTACGACGGCCTGTGCCGATATATTGAACTTGTGCCAATGAAATTCCCTCCTATTAGATTAAGTTTGTGATGTCTAAAACTTCTGGTTGTTGTGCTGCATGTGGATGTTCTGCTCCACCGTATACGTTCAATTTTGTAAATTGTTTGCGGCCTAAAGTGTTTTTAGGAAGCATACCTTTTACAGAAGTTTCGATCAAACGACGAGAATTTTTAGCACGCAATTCGCCAGCAGTGATTGATTTCAATCCTCCTGGGTAGTTGCTGTGACGGTAATAAATTTTGTCAGTCGCTTTTTTACCTGTTAATTTCACTTTGTCTGCATTGATGACGATGACGAAATCGCCAGTATCCAAATGAGGTGTGAAAGTTGGTTTATTTTTACCACGTAGTACAGATGCAACAACTGTTGAAAGACGTCCCAATGGAACATCAGTTGCGTCTACTACATACCATTTACGTTCTACTTCGCCTGGTTTGGCCATATATGTTGTACGCACGTTATTTTCCTCCAATTTAAGTTCTGATGTTTGACATACACTTCGAGTTTCCGGGGCTCTTTGTGGGGCAAACAATACCATTTAACATATTACCCGCTAATCTAGTCAATGTCAACGTTTTTCTGCTTGATTGAAAAATTTATATGAAACTTTACTTCTTTTTCTTTCTTTTATATAAAAGGGTCGTTTCCTGTTAAAATAAAAAACAAAAAGAGGCTGTGACAAAAGTCTTGTCACAACCTCTTATTTTAAATAAACGGCGGTCTCCTGCCAACTCCTCGGTCACAAGTCACAATATCCATAAAACTTAAGAAGCTGTTTTTTGAAATTGTTTCTTGTGACTCGGAGCTGAACGGCAGGTTTACGACCTCTTGGTAAACGGTGTTCAATCAGCTGACCCTCGGTATTAGCTCAAAAAACGGCAAAATATGAGGAACTATTTTGACGTTTGTTTCTCTAATACTCAGGTCAAAACGCTGATTTCACAACCTCTTTTTCGGTCAAGTTCAACAACAGTTTTTACGCGTCGATCTCTGGCGCTTTGCCCAAATGAGCTTGGATCATCCAGATACGTTTTTCTGTGGCTGTTTTGAATTCGATAAAGATATCTTGTGTTGGATCGTCGCCTTCTTCTCCAGAAACTTCGATTCCTTTTTGGTAAAGATCTGCTAGATAACGATAGCCTGCAACAAGTGTTTCCAAACGTTCTGGAATAGTACGATCCCAGCGGCCAATTTCATCAGGGATTTTCGTGTTGTCTGCAAATTCACGCAATGTAGAATAAGGTGAACCGTCTAATGTGATCAAGCGTTCGGATACTTCATCTAACTGAGCGTTCAAATCATCCATGAACTCATCCATCATTGGGTGCAATGTAAGGAAACCTGGTCCTCTCATGTACCAATGTGTTTGGTGAACAACAACAGACATTTGGCTTAGATCTGCAACTAATTGATTTAATACTTCTTTGGTTTGTTGGAATTTCATCTTTCTTGCCTCCTAACATTTTCTTACACTTAAAATAATAGTAGACTTTCAATGAAAAGTACAACAAAATCATTTACCTGAGAACGATTTTCAGTTCGCTTTTTTATCCGTAAAGCCAATCATTTTTCAGAATCAGCTAATTCTTCTCGCAGTTGAGCAAATTGCTGATAAGTCTGTGCTAAATGCTTTTGTGTCGAAACAAATAATGGATAGATTTTCTGATATTTTTTATGATCAGTTTCTTGTACTCCAACTTGCTCTTTCAATTCTATCAATTCCTGTGCTTCACTGATACTTTGGATCTTTCCGATGCTTCGCCAGCCTAAAATCACAGCTCCTAATGCGGATGCTTCTGTGACAGTAGGGAAAACAAGCGGGTAACCCAGTACATCAGCCATCATCTGACGAAAAATCGGAGATTGAGCAAACCCGCCTGTAGCACGGATCTCTGTGAGCTGATTTTCCTGGCAAACTCCTTTTAAAATCCGATAAAGGTTGAGACAGATCCCTTCTAGAATCGCCTTCATCATTTCTTTTTCTGTATGTTGCCGCTGTAAACCGATAAAACTGCCAAACGCATCTGCGTCCCAAAGCGGTGCTCGCTCACCAAGTAAATAGGGATGAAAAATCAGACCATTGGCACCCGCTGGCACAAAAGCGATAGCCGAAAGCAGTGCATCATATGGATTTTCTCCTTTTTCTTTAGCAGATTGAACGACTTCCTGTAAAAATGTATGCCCTGCCCAATCAAAGATGCCAGCACCATTGCTAGTCGCTCCTCCCACTACCCAATGTTTCTGATCCAGAACATAACAAAACGTCTCCATTTCTGGATGGAACTGAGGCTGAGTAGTAATAAAACGAAGTGCTCCGCTCGTTCCTACGGTCAAAGCGGCGATCGTATCACCAAAAGCACCTAACCCTAGATTAGAAAGCGGCCCGTCTGCCCCTCCCAAAACAAATGATATATCATTTGGCAAACCTAGTTCTGCTGCTGTTTTTGATGGTAGACCTGTTACTTGATAGGTGGAAGGAAAGACTTGCGGCAATTGCTCTATTCGAATGTTCAAGTAGTCAAGCACTTCTTCTGCCCATTGGAATTCATGTATATCAAAATATCCAGTTCCTGAAGCTGTTCCGTAGTCGCTGATCAGTTCGCCAAACAATCTATAAAAGATATAGTCTTTGATACCGACAAAATAAGCAGTTTTTTTGAATAATTCAGGTTGGCTATTTTGCAGCCACTTGATTTTGTTCAATGGTGTCATTGGATGAATCGGCGTCCCAGTCTGCCGATAAAATTCTTTGCCAAGCACGGTATATTTCAGTTTTTCTGCTTCGTCCGCTGCTCGGTTATCTGCCCAAGTGATCATTCGAGATAACGGTGTTTTCTCTTCATCCAACAATATCAGGCCATGCATCGCAGAGGAGAAGGAGACAAATTGAATGATTGTGTCTGAAGGTAACTGTTTAATTACTTCTTTTATAACGGTGCAGACACCTTGAAAGATCAATTCCTGATCTTGTTCTGCCATCCCTTGTGTTTCTTGGATCAAAGGGTAGCGAAAATAAGCGGATGCTGCTTCTTGGGCTTCATCTGTGAAAGCAACTGCTTTGGTTTGTGTGGTTCCGATATCTAATCCGATTGAAACGTTCATTTTTTCACCTCAAATTTTATGTATGTACAAAAATTTAGTTTAAGCTTGCGTATCTTGGTTTTGAAAAGGGGGAGATGGCGTGTTACTTTATTTTATCATTGGTTGCTGTATCGGATCATTTTTATGTTTAACCGCCCAGCGGATTCCGTTAGGTCACTCTATTATTTATCCTAGATCTCATTGTGTCAAATGCTGTCGTTCGCTTTCTTGGTATGAATTGATTCCGATTCTCTCGATCATCGTCCAACGATTTCGCTGTCGCTATTGCCGGTGTCGGTTGCCCTTCTACTATTTGTTGGCAGAAGTCTTATGTGGTGGTCTTTTTGCCTGGTTCTTTACTTTTTCTTCCGCAAGAAATTTTTCGACGTTCATTTGGGTGCTTTCGGCTTTGCTATTTTCGTTGATGGATTTATTTTACTTCATGGTCCATTCTCACACGCTATTCTGCTCCTGGGCAGTCTTATGGATTTTTTGGTTGCAGGACGGCGTTTTCCAATGGCAAAGTGTTCTGTTAACGTTCATCGTAGGCGGTGCATGCCTTCGCTATGGTCAATCCTATCTCGGAGCTGGCGATACTCTGTTGATGCTTTCTTGGAGTGGTGGCTTGTCTCTGGAAGAGTTGCTTCAGATCTTGTTTCTTGCTAGTCTGTTTGGAATATCCGTTTTTTTGTTTACTTTATCTGTCATAAAAAAAAGATGGAAAAACTGCCTTTCATTCCTTTTTTGAGCAGTGCGTTGCTGATTGTCCTTCATCTTAGGTATTGAAAAAAGGTTGTGACAAACGACTTGTCACAACCTCTGATATATAGTGTTCTCCTACCAAATCCTTGTGACTTGGAGCTAGGCGACAGGTTCACAACCTCTCCACTAAATGGTGTTCAATCAGCTGACCCTCGGTATTAGCTCAAAATGCTGATTTCACAATCTCTGATATACGGTATTCCAGAAGTAGCTTTTTCGGCTTCTTATTTCTTGCCGCCCCAATGTCGACGAATGAAACCGGCACGTCCAGAACCTTCTCGATAAAGATTGTAATGGAGCTTGTTTTTCTTGTAATAATCCTGATGGTAATCTTCTGCAGGATAAAATTCGCTTCTTGGTTCGATTTTTGTCACGATTGGCTTATCGAATCGCCCGCTGTCTTGCAATTCTTGTTTTGAACGCTCTGCAATGCTTCGTTCTTCTTCATCACTATAGTAGATCACTGGTCGATAAGAATCACCACGATCAGCGAACTGTCCTAACGCGTCAGTCGGATCGGTTTGCTGCCAATAGATTTCCACCAACTGATCATAAGAAATAACTTCTGGGTCATATTCGATCTCTACTGCTTCTGTATGCCCTGTTGTGCCTGTTGTTACTTGTTCATAAGTTGGATTTGGTACATGCCCGCCAGTATAACCGGATGTCACAGAAATGATCCCTGGCTGCTCTTCAAATGGTTTGACCATACACCAAAAGCATCCGCCTGCGAAAACTGCTTTTTTTGTCATATAAAATCCCCCTTTTTTCTCATCATACCTTGATTTCCAAAAGGAGGATAACGTTTTGCTTGTGACAGAAAAAACGGAAACTATTATATACGTGATACGGCTTCTGATAAATACCAAAACGAACGTACTTGATCAAAAACGGTTAAATCAGGAATCACATATTCAGCAGAAGGAAGATTTATGTTTTCACCTATTCCCAATACATGCATGTTACCAGCCAAAGCTGCTTGACAGCCAGCTTCTGAATCTTCAATGACCAAGCATGCATTTGGCGGTACATTCAATTGCTGTGCTCCTTTGAGAAAAACTTCCGGATCAGGTTTTGCTTTTGATACTTGCGTGCCGTCAATAAGGACATCAAAATAACTTGTCAAATTCGTTTTTTCTAAAATGAGGCGTGCATTTTTGCTTGCTGATCCCAATCCGATCTTGATGTTTGTTTTTTTCAAGTACTCAAGAACAGCTATTGCACCAGGCAAAACGGATGTTTCATCCATTTTTTGAATCGCTTGAAGATATAGATTGTTTTTTTGCTCAGCAAAGGCTGATTTCTCTTTTTCTGAGAATTTCTGTTCCATTTTTCCAAATGACAGCAATCGCTCTAGTGACTCGGTTCTGGATATTCCTTTCAGTTGCTCGTTTTCTTTCTCAGTGAATGGAATGGACAGCTGGTTAGCTATAACCAGCCACGCTTCGTAATGATAACGAGCTGTGTCTACAAGAACGCCATCTAAATCGAATAGCGCTGCTTTGATTTTCATCGATTACCTCCTTGAAAATGAACGACTTGAAGTAAAGATGCGATGTTTTTAGCTGTACGATGCAGATTATCAGTGGCTTGATGTAAAGCTTCTTCTAAAGGAACAGCTGCAGGAAGAATCGGAAAAACGGCCGAAATGCCAAAATCTGTTGCTTTTTCGCTTCCTTTACCAACACTTCCGCAAATAGCTATCACAGGAACGCCCTCTGGTACTCTTCTAGCAATCCCAACTGGCGCTTTTCCTTTTAGACTTTGTCCATCTAGACGTCCTTCGCCTACGATTACGAGGTCTGCTTGCTGTACCCGTTTATCGAACTCCAGTAAATCCAATACGTAGTCGATGCCAGAGACTATTTTCCCTGAAGCAAATGCTAATAGTCCTGCACCCATACCACCACCAGCACCACTTCCCGATGCCTCGATTACTTGAGGGGCAAATCTCATGTAAAAATCATGCATAGCTTGGTCAGCTACTGCTAGTTCATTTTCTTTCAAGCCTTTTTGTGGTCCGAAAATAAAAGAAGCGCCTTCTTTTCCGCATAAAAGATTAGTAACATCAGTAATGACAGTGATTTTGGCTTTAATCAGCTCAATAGGCACGTTCGTTTTATCAACTGTAGCAATTTTACCTAGATTTTCTCCCAGTGCTTCTACTTTTTGATTATCTTGATCGTAAAAAGCATAACCTAGACCTTCTGCCATGCCGATGCCGCCATCGTTGGTACTACTTCCGCCAACGCCGATGATGATGTGTCGAACACCTTGTTGCAACAATTGTCGTATCAGTTCTCCTACTCCTCGCGTGGATAACCTAAGTGGCTGTCGTTGGTTTAGTGGGACATCTTTCAATCCGACGATTTCTGCCATTTCAAAAATCGCAGTTTGACCGTCTGAAGCGTACTGGATTTCTTTGTTTTTGCCAAATGCATTAGTAACGACTGCTGTTTGCCGCTTCAACCTTAAACTGTCTGCTAATGATGAAACCGTTCCTTCTCCTCCATCGCCTATAGGTAGCAGATCATATTCAGCCTGAACAAAAACTTCTTGAAAACCTGATTGAATGGCTTGTGCTGCCTCTAAGGCTGTCAGACTTTCTTTGAAAGAATCTGGCGCAATCAGAATACGCATTATTTTCCCCTCCGTTCCAAGATCAGTTCTTTTTCCAGCTGGTATTGGTCTCCATTGACAAAAATAGGTAATGTTTCTTTCGTCTCTTTTTTTATTACTATTTGTTTTTTTGTCAAAACAAATAGCAACCTGTGATTTTTCCAAATAAAAGGAAAAGAAATTTTTTCCCATGCTGAAGGAAGTCTTGGAGAAATAGAAAGAGTTCCATTCGTTACTGTAATACCTGAAAAACCAAATATAACTGCTAGCCATAGTGCTCCTAATGAAGCAGCATGAATTCCGTCATCTGATGAATGCGGATCTGGTCCTAAATCAATCAGGCACGCTTCTTGGAATAAATGATACGCCCATTCCATTTCTTGGATACGGCAAGCCTCTATGGCGTGAATCGCTTTACTCAACGATGAGTCGTGGATCGTTTTGTTTTCATAGTAATGCAAATTCTTAGAAACGATTGGTTGAGAAAAATACTCAGGTAATAAGTATAACAGCATGACAAGATCTGCTTGCTTGCTGACTTGGAGTTCATTTACTTCGCTACGGGCATAATCAAGTAAAATAGACTGGCTGCCAGGACGTTCTTTGTAAGTGGTCAAATCAATAACTGGCTTACTGAGATACGTGTCATCTTGCGGAATCAGCTGTTCTTTGTTAGGCACTGGCAAATATAACTTATCTAAAAAATTTTGACATTCTTTCAAAAAAAGCGGATCGCCAGCTTGATATTTAACAGCTAAGGCCACATTATAATGCGCCAGATAGTTCGTATATGCATTATTGTCGATATATTCTGTGTATTCATCTGGACCAATGACTCTGTGTATCTCTAAATGATCATCGACTTTTACAGCTCTGCTCAGCCAAAAAGCTGCTGTTTCATGAATGAGCGTTTTTCCCTTTGTTTCTAAAAACGATTGATCCTCTGTTGCTTGGACATACTCTTGAACGGCATAAGCAAGGTCTGCACTGATATGGTGTTCTGCGGCAGCTGAAGCAACTTCTTGTCTTGTTCCGGTTTTGATATTCAATGCAGCAAATTTGGGTGTCTCTTCCTGACCAGTGTGTGCGCTCTCCCATGGGAAAAGTGCACCTTGATAGTGATAATCTCTTGCTTTTTGCCGTGCGCCTTCTAATCGATCATAACGGTACAGCAGCAAATTCTTTGCTACTTCAGGAAACTGATATAAAAAGAAAGGCAGGATAAAAATTTCCGTATCCCAGAAAACATGCCCTTTATAACCTTCGCCAGTTAGTCCCTTCGCCCCTACACTAACACTTGGATCATTGCGGGGAGTCATAATCTGTAAATGGTAAGCAGCGAAGTCCATCGCTAACTGATCGAAAGAAGAATCGCCTTGGATCGTTATCCGATGCTGATGCCAAAAATCTGTCCAATAAGACATCGACTGCTCTAAAATTTCTGTATAACTAACGCTTTTCTGGGCTTGGGCAATACTTTTCTTAAACGGGTCTGTTTGCTGAAGAGAGGTAGAGAGTACGATGATCTTCTCTAGCGTAAAGGACGTATTTTTTCTGATCTTTTCTGAAAAGGAAGCGGTGATCCGGCGATTTTTTGCTTGGAATACACCTGCTTTATTGAATTTAGCTGCAATCCCAATATCAATTTTACTTTCTGTTGTCTGGTAGGATGCACTGATCAAATCGTCACCAAATACTCGCAGTTCTTTTTCAACCAACTGCTGTGTACCAAAATTGGTTTGCTGTCCATCGATACCCGTTTTCACATCTACTTGGCAGTCTTCGGTCAACGGCTTGATGACCACTTTCAGGGCTGCCTGATGGAGATTATTTTGATCAGCAACACGACAAGTAATGACTTCCACTTTTTTTCCTTGAGCAGTTTCAATGAGCGCATAGCGTTTAAGCTCTCCCATTTCTAAATCTAGTACCCGCTCATATGCAAGAACTTTCATCGTCTCAAGAGAAAAATGTTCACCGTCGATTTTTATTTCCCATCTGATGACATCTGGGAGATTCACTAACTCGGCTGATTCTGCTCCTAAAGGTCGGTTATATACACCAGCTGCAAACATTCCCCTTACTTGATTCCGATAGTCTTCCTCCTGGCTTCCTCTGATACCAAAAAATCCATTTCCAATGGTCATCTGACTCGCATACTTATTGATATACTCTAAATCAAATTGTTTTTCTTCTACTTTCATAAGGTAATAACTTCTCCTGTTTCTGCCGAACGATATAAATTTTCCACCAGATTCTGGATGACATATCCTTGCCAGCCATCTGCAATCATCTGAGTCTGGTCACCGAGCGCCCGATTCACAAAATGAGCCATACTTAGTTCATGTGGGTCATTAACTGGCGTGGTCTTTTGTAAGGAAACCAGCTTTCCATCTACATCTTCGAATAGTTCGCCTGGATACAGATTAGCACCTGCCTGATCGCCACAAAAAGCCACATTCAGTTTGTCTTCTCTGATATTCAAAGCAAACGAAGTATTCAGTTGGATGATCTTGCCGTTTTCTAATTCCAGTGTGCCAAAAATTGCATCTTCTACTGTGAATTTGCTTGGATCCCATTTCCCGAATTTCCCTGAATTTTTTTTCGTACCAATTTTTTGGAAGCTGTACGCCCGAACGTTTTTTACTTTAGGAAATCCAGTAATATACATCGCTGTATCAAGCATGTGAATGCCATAATCGATCAAAGGCCCGCCTCCTTGAAGTTCTTTGTCGATAAACGTTCCCCAGCCTGGAACACCAGACCGACGAAGCGCATTCGCTTCTACGTAATAAATATCCCCGAGAACATCAAGATAATTCTTGATCATTGTTGCTTCGTCAGAAAAACGATGCTGGAATCCATAAGCCAAAATCTGCCCGTTTTTATCGGCTGTCTCTGCCATCTTTCTTGCTTGATCAGCTGTCATAGCTGGTGGTTTCTCGCACATCACTGAAGCATTAGCTTCGAGGGCAGCCAATACATGTTCGAAGTGAAAGCGATTGGGTGTACAGACACTCACGATATCGGGAGAAATCTCATTCAGCATTTGTGTAACTGATGTATACGCATGAGAAAATCCTGTACGTCGGCAAAAGTCTTCTGCTCGCTGGCTGACTGGATCAACCACAGCGACCAATTCTAAGACATCTGATCTTTTTTGATAATAAGCAGCATGTACTTTTTCTGCTACTTGTCCAGCGCCTATGATTGCTACTTTCTTCATTTATTTCTCCCTCCTTTGCTTATTTACTTATTGTTTTTCTTTCTCTATTCTTTCTCTAAATCATTTAAATGACGCGCTGTTTCCAGACAGTTTTTCAAGTATTGCAATGATTCCTGATAAATTTTCACTTCATTTTCTCCTCGCAAACGACATTCATATACCATATAACCTTCATACTCATTTTGAAGTAGCGTTTGAAAATGGCGAGTAAAATCAATTGCGCCAGATCCTGGTTGGTAGCGATGATTATCTGCTAAATGGATATGACCCACATACTCTTTTTGCGTAGTCAATGCTTTTGAAATATCATCTTCTTCAATATTCATATGATAAAAATCAGCGATGATCTGCACATGTTTCAATTGATTAGAGTCAATGTAATGACGCGCATCCGCTAACAAATTGATCATATGGTCTTGGTATCGGTTCAAAGGCTCCAAATAAATAACCGTACCTGTTTCTTCGGCTACTTTATCTAAATAACGAAGTGATTCGCTGACTGCTTTATAGTCTCCTTCTTTGCTTCGGGGTGAAACCATCGGCGGTAATCGATAAGTGAACATTCCCCAAGCTGCTGGGATAACGATTCCTTTGCCTCCAACCTCGCTTAGTGCACGCAAAATCTCAGCAATTTGACGTACACCATTAAGACGCCGTTCTTCGATAAAGTCACCGATCCACCCATCGTAGCCGTTACAAGCTGTCACTACTGGGATCCCTGTTTTTTTGATTGCCTGTTTGACTGTGTCGATATTTTCTATTAACAACTTACCGTCGATTTCGTATTCTTCAAATCCACAGTCTTTGATAAATCTAAATTTTTCTAAAATGTCTCTTGGGAAAAATGCTTGATCTTGCGTACCGAATTTCATTGTTCTCCTCCTTGTACTTGAACACCCATTTTGATACTTTCTTCTGGGTGCTGATCTACATAACGCATGTAAGCTTCTGCGCTTTCTGCAAATGGCACAACTGGATCAATGATTTCTTCACAATCCAAGTAACCGTTCATCAATAATTCCCAACATGTGTCCTCGATTCGTTTACGGTTCCATCTTGGGTAATCTGGGTTTGGTTCACTAGATGCTCGAGCAAAGACGATTTTTGCATTATTGAAATGTGCTTCGCGACCAAGATTAAACCCAGCTGGAAAAGGTTTAGCAAAGGCAACATAAGAAATGATCCCGCCATAGCCGATCCCTCTTAAAGAAGCTTGTAATGCGGCAGCACTGCCACTCGTTTCAATAACTGAATCTACTCCACGTTTATCTGTCAATTCCTTTAGACGAAAACCAACATCTGCTTTCATAGGATCTAGCGTGTAATCGGCACCGTATTTTTCTGCTAATTCTCTACGCTGCGCTATGGGATCGATCCCAACGATGGTAGTGGCACCTGCTTTTTTAGCTAATTGAATCGCAATTTGTCCGATAGCGCCTAAACCGAAGATTGCTACAGCATCACCTGCTCGAACATGTGCTTCTCGGATACCACCTAAAGCGAATTGAGCAGGATCGTAACATACTGCATTTTTCCATTGATCCAACCGATCAAGTTTACGTAGTTTATAATTATCAACACCGTTTGTAATCAGTGTTTCACGAATGGGTCCATAAGTGCAGACTAACTCTCCTTTTTGATACTCTGTCACCAAACTGCCCGTTTCTTCGATCGTACCGACAATCATATTTCCTAATTGAAATTCGCCAAATACCACACCGCGTTGGCTTCCTTCTTCTCTTGGCAAGAATAGGCGCCATTCTCCTGAAAATTCTTCATCGATAAATGGACTTAATCCTCTAAAGTCGACAATTTCTGTTCCTGGTTTTGGAGTAGCGAAAATTACTCGGATACGTACTTCGTTCTTTTCGATCTCGCGGTCTTCGTAATCTTTGAATCCGGCTATTCTTGGTTCTAATGCAACTAATTTTTTCATCTTTTCTTTCCTCTTTCTTTTCTTTTTATCCTTTTACGCCGCCTTCGACTAAATCACCTTTAATGAATCGTTCAGATAACGCATACATAATGATGACTGGTAAAGCGGTCACCAATGAAGCGGCCATCATTCGTCCCCAAATGTAGTCTGGTGTACTGAATAATGTGTTCAAACCGATTGGTAAAGTAAATTTTTCGGAGGTCGACAGGAAAATCGAAGCAAATAAATAATCATTCCACGAAACCATAAAACAATAAACGAAGACAGAAATGATTCCAGAAATAGCCAATGGTATAATGATCCGAATAATGATCTGGATCCGGCTAAGACCATCGATCATTGCTGCTTCTTCAATATCAGTCGGAATCGTGTCAAAATAACTTTTTAGCATGAATATCGCAGTAGGAAGTGTTTGAACGACCATCGTGATAATCAGTGCTGTATTGGTATCATACAAACCTAGACTGGAAATGATTTTAAATAATGGAACAACGATCAAAATACCGGAAAACATATAAACCGTGTAAAAGCTAGCATTGATTTTCGAGCGAGCTTTGAAGCGTAGTTTTGACAAAGCGTATGCCCCGCTGATCCCAATCACTACTGCAGTTACGGAGGCTATCAAGGAGATCACTAAACTATTTTTGAAATACATGATGAATGGAAAAATCTCAGCATTGAAAATATCCTGATAATGTTCAAAAGTCCATTCTTTCGGAAAAATAGTTTGTGTCGTTGCAATTGCTTCTTGTGAATCCTTGAATGATGTCATCAGCATGATCAAAAATGGAAACAAATTGACAGCTAATAGCAACAAAATCGTCGCGTAAAATAAGATTTTCCTGCTCTTTTTATTTTTCATTTCAAGTCCACCTTCTTTCGTGAGAGCAAGACGACCGCTGCAATAATGATGAACAATAGAATCGATATAGCTGCTGCTTTTCCAAGATCATTGAACGCAAAGGCTGTCTGATACAAATAAACGCCTAAGATATTGACTTTATTCGTCAGTAGATAGACATCTGTAAACATATAGAACATCCAGATAGATCGTAAAACAATCACAGTTGCTAGTACTGGTTTGATTGCCGGCAGTGTCACGATCTTGAACTTCTGCCAAGCATTTGCACCGTCCATTTCAGCTGCTTCATAAAGCGTTTTGTCGACTGTTTGCAAAATAGCCAAAAATGAAATAAACGCATACGGATAGTATCTCCAGATCGCAAACAAAACGACCATAAAGAAGCTAGCAACTGGCTGATCGAACCACAGCGGTGCTTCGTTGAAAAGCTGCAACCTATCTACTAACAGATCATTGACGATTCCATAACTATTATTGAACATATATTTCCAAGCAAAAATCAAAGAAATAGATGGCGTAACATAACTTAATAAAATCAGTGAACGCACCGTTTTCCTAAATCTGAACTTGCGGTTAAGCAAAATAGCTACGGCTAATCCTAAAGCTGTACTGCCTGCTACAACTAAGAATGTGTAAGCAACTGTTAAACCTAAAGAACGATAAAATTCACTATCACTTAAAATTTCAAGATAATTGCTTAATCCGATAAAAACGGCGTCTAAGTTAGGATTCAGCGGCATATCGAAAAAACTGATCTGAATATTGGAAAGCATTGGAATCAGCACTAAAACAGCTAATAAAAGCATGCTTGGTGCTAAAAGTCCCATGGCTAATTTTAAGTCAGAATGTTTCCTTGGACGATTCATTGAAACCTCCCCCTGATAATCTGCCAATAGCTATCTGATTTTTTCGAACACCATTGGCAGAACTTCTTGTTATTTCGTATTTTTTTGTGCGTCAGCTAAAGCTTGATCGACATCTTCGTTTCCGACAGTTACTTGGTTCACTGCTTTTCCGATCACACCTGAGCTTGTGATATCTCCCATTTTCGTGAAATTCTTTTCCCCGACTAGTCCAAAGACTTGTACTTCATCAAAAGCACTAGCAATCTCAGATGGCAGCTCGCCAAAAGACTTGATGACTTCATTTTCTTTGTAACCATCCAGTTCGACTACTTGTTTATTCACTGGTTGAGCACCACCAGGAGACATCAAGACCCACTTTTCCATGTTTTTCGGTTGAGATAAGAAAGCTGTGAATGCTTCAGCAGCCTCTTTTTGTTTCTCGTCTAGACCAGAAGAAATCGTCAATCCAGATACTGTGCCATAGACAGCTTGATCTTTTTGTGTTGGGATAGCAAAACCGATATTTTCTGAGTTCCCCGCTTCATAAACAGAAGGCAAAATGTAAGTTGAATAGATTGCCATTGGTGCTGTTCCATTCATGAAAGCATCTTTGATTTCTGTCACATCATTAGAGCCTGGCATCGTGTATTGGGATAAGTTTTGATAAAACGACAATGCTTCTCTCATCTTTTCCGTATCGATCGTTACCTCGCCTTCATCATCCAAAACATTTGCTCCATTTGACAAAGCAAATTGAGAGAACGCTTGCTCACTCATTGTTCCTTCAGCAGTAGGCATAGCAATTCCATATTGTTTATTCTCTTTATCTGTGAAATGTTGAGCAATTTTTAAAATATCATCCCAATTTTCTGGTTCTGAAAAACCAGCTTCTGATAATTTTTCTTTGTCATACCAAATACCTTGAACCCAGCCGCTAATTGGTGCAGCAATATAGCTTTTTCCATCTTCTGAACGAACAAGGTTTTTGGCTCCGTCATAATAATTATCTTCTCCAGCTTCCTCGATAACGTTTTGGACTGCCGTCTGATCAATCAGTTCATCTTTATCCATCACTTTAGCAAAATCCTGACTGACTTCCATTACTTCTGGTAATTTACCGGAACGAGCTAACGTAACGATTTTCGTATTGAACGCTGATTCTTCTACCGGCACTTGCTTGATTTTGATGTCTGGATTTTCTTTTTCAAAATCAGCAACCAGTTCATTGATCACACTTAATCGTTCCTGTTCGACAGAAGAGTGCATGAATTGAATCGTTGTCTGTTGTGATTCGTTAGAGCTTTGACTTTCACCACAAGCAGTAAGAAGAAATCCAGTAGCTAGCAGACAGGTAGTAACAATAATTTTTTTCATTTTTTCCACCTCTTATTTTATTATTTTCAGCCACATATATTCATACGGCTGGAATATCAACTTTCGTTCTTGACTGCAATGGATAATTTGTCCAGAAAACAGGTCTAGGTAATCTCCTTTTGGTAAAAGATAACCTGCTGATTGATTGGAAAAATTATGGATAACTAAGACTTTCTCTTCCTTCGCTTCGCGAATAAAACTGATAAAAGAATCAGCTGAGTCCAGTAAGTAAATCAAACTATTCGGATGGAAGGCTTTTTCTTTTTTTCGAATAGATAGCATCTGGGTCAATTCACCATATACTGCTGTTCTTAATGGATCTGTCTGCAACTCTTTCTCAATATCTGCTAACAAAAATTTTTGCCGATTGATTTTTCGATTCTCTCCTGTTTTTTCTACGCCTTTGTAATCATTTCGACTTCCCAGCACACTTTGAATATAAATTGCCGGCACGCCTGGTAAAGTTACCAAAAATGAATGAGCTGCTAAAAAGCGTTTGCTTCTCCATTCCGTCGTATCTGTTGGAGAACTTAACGCATCTAGATACGTAGCGTTTATCTCATATGGACTGGTCGTTCCATCTGGGTTTTTCTTGTAGTTTACTCGGGCACCCTCTTTCTTCAGCTGTTCCACTAATTCAAGGATCGTTTTTTCCGGCAGAATACCTCTTATCGGGTTTAATCCGATTCCGTCATGGGAAGCTAAAAAATTAAAAAAGGTCGTTTTTTTCGATGTAAAATTGATTGTTTCTAACCATTCTTTCAACTTACTTGTATTTCCCGAGCGTATCGCGTGAAGAGTCAAAGGTGGCAGTGAAAACTGATAGACCATCTGTGCTTCATTCCTGCCATCGCCAAAATAACTAATATTATCTTTGTGTGGCACATTTGTCTCGGTGATCAATACCGTTCCTGGAGCTGCTTCATCAACGATTGCACGGAATAACTGAATAATCTTATGCGTTTCTGGCAGGTGTATACAAGAAGTTCCTAGTTCTTTCCATAAAAACCCCACAGCATCTAAACGAATAAATGAAGCGCCTTTTTCTAGGTAAAACAAAAGAATATCGATCATTTTCAATAAAACTTCTGGGTTTTTAAAATTCAAATCTACTTGATCTTCGCTAAAAGTCGTCCATACATGTTTTTCTTTCCCGTTTTTGTCGATGAAAGTTGTAAGTAGTGGACTAGTCCTTGGTCTAGTCACGCTGCTTGTATCTGTATCCAGTGGCAAATCAATAAAAAAATCTTTGTACGTATCATTCAAGTTTAAATATTCCTGAAACCAAGTACTTTCGGCAGACATATGATTGCAGACAAAGTCGAACATTAACCGTGTTTCGCTTCTCATTTCTTCTATATCTTCCCATGTGCCCAAACGGTCGTTGATTGCCTGATAATTTACAACGGAGAAACCATCATCAGATGTATATGGGAAAAATGGCAAGAAATGTACAACTCTAAATGTATCTGCCAAATACTTTTGATAAAATTTCTTAAATGTACGCAAAGTTGGTTGCTGCTCTTCAAAAAATTGATCCCCATAAGTAATCAAGAAAATATCTTCTTCGTCCCAATGCAGTTTGCCTGCCTGGCCTTTCTTCTGCTGATAATCACTGACTTTTTGTTCAATCATAGAGGCGGTTTTCTCAGCCAAATCTGAGTCGCGATAAATCGCTTGTAAAAGTTTTGTATACATCGGATTCCCCTTTCTTTTTTGGGAGCGTTCCCAACGATTTGATCATATTATGGAAAACGCTTACTGTCAATAGCATTTTTTTAAATAATTTTGATATACAAAAAAATACAAATAAGAAAGCTTATGTATCAATAGTTAATAGCTTCTTAAAAAAATATGGTCTCTCATGATCATGCAAGCTATTCCTAAATTTTCAAAATCATAGACAAAAAAGAATGTCTATTGTACTATGGAATTATTCTAAAACGCTCCCAAAAAGGAGGTGCATATAAAATTGAAACCTACTATTTATGACATTGCGAACAAAGCCAATGTCTCCAAATCAACTGTCTCCAGAGTATTAAATAACCAGCCAAATATCTCTGATAAAGCAAAAGCAAGTGTACTTCAAGCAATCAAAGAATTGAATTATGAACCGAGCAAAATTGCAAGAGGACTGTCAGGAAATGGTTTTGACGCGATTCTAGCATTATCTCATCGTACTTCTCATACGACCTATGGCAATCCTTTTTTTTCAGATGTTATTCAATCCATTTCTGCCGTTTCTGAACAAAATAACTTCGACTTGATTCTACAAACGGCAAAAACACCAGAAGAAGAGCTAGAAAAATGCGCGAAAAAGATCCAAGAAAAAATGATTCGAGGAATTATTATTTTAAGCTCTACGATGGATGAAACACTTCTTTTTGAATTGGATCAATACAATATTCCTATTGTGGTAATCGGAAAAGTCGGAAACGACTACACGAACATCTACTCAGTGGACACGGATAATTTCCAGGATAGTTACGATTTGGTGGAAACACTGATCAAGAATGGACACCGTCATATCGGCTGTCTCCATGCTCCGACAGAAGTTTATGTATCCAATGATCGTCTCAATGGTTACCGTCAATGCTTATTTGATCATCACCTAGATATCCGTAATGAATGGATCATAGACGGCGGCTTTCGCTTAGAAGACAGCATGGCAGCAATGAATGATTTAATGAAGTTGCGAGAAAGACCAACTGCGATTTTTTCTACCGATGCATTAAAATCATTGAGTATTTACAAAGTGGCAGAACAAACTGGAAAGCAGATACCTGATGATCTTTCGATCGCAGGATTCAGTGATCCCTTATTGTCCTCCCTATTTTCGCCACAGCTGACTCGGATAGACATTCCAACAAATCAGTTAGGAATCAAAGCCACAGAACTTTTATTCCAATTGATCCATCACCAATACCCAGAAGAAAAAAGAATCATTCTTTCAACCGAGATTACTCTCACAGATTCGATCCAACAACAAGAAATGTAGGGCAGATTTATAAAAGAACAGAAACACTGAGGATAAGTCAGTTACTCTGTTCTTTTTTCAATCACTCATCCTCCATTACCCCCTCCCGGTATTTTATTCGAGGAACTATTCACTAATAGCTAGCAAAATATTAAAAATAACCGCTCTATCTTCCCATGAATTTATTTTGCATTCAAAAAATGATCTATCTTTATTTTTATTGATTGACTTCTCTGGGAAGATGATCGTTCCGATACCTTAATGGGATACGAACCGATGTTGTAAGATCCTTTCCCACTTTTCTTCTAGTTAGACAAATTATTTTAGACAAACAAAAAAAGAGGTTGTGACAATAATTTGTCACAACCTCTTTTGTAAAATATCTATTTTGTTTGATTGTTCATTGCGTCTTCTGCAGCCATTTGTGCTTCAATATCTGAAATACTGTAGACATTTTCGCTTGCTACACCGACTTCTTTTGGTTCCATGTCACGGTAACGTTGCATACCAGTACCAGCTGGGATGATCTTACCGATAATAACATTTTCTTTCAAACCAAGAAGAGGATCTTTCTTACCGCGGATCGCAGCATCCGTCAAGACACGAGTTGTTTCTTGGAATGATGCAGCAGATAAGAAACTATTTGTTTCTAATGATGCTTTTGTGATACCTAGCAAGACAGGTCGAGAAGTTGCAGGAACGCCTCCTGAGACTAGCGTATTGTAATTTTGATCTTTAAAGTCTGCGATGTCTAATAATGTACCTGGTAAGATATCTGTATCACCTGGATCCATTACACGAACTTTACGCAGCATTTGACGAACCATTACTTCGATATGCTTGTCGCCGATTTCTACCCCTTGCATACGGTAAACACGTTGTACTTCACGAAGCAAGTAGTTTTCAACAGATAATACATCGCGAACTTGCAACAATTGTTTTGGATCGATTGATCCTTCTGTCAATGGCGCACCACGGTGGATCATATCGCCTTCTGCTACTTTCATACGTGCTGTATAAGGAACAGTATACGTACGTTTATCTGTTTTTCCTTTGATTGTTACTTCTTTGGTACGTGTTGCAGGATCTTCTGAGATATCGATGACATCCCCTGTTACTTCTGTGATCACTGCTTGCCCTTTCGGATTACGTGCTTCAAAGATTTCTTGGACACGAGGAAGACCTTGAGTGATATCGTCTCCGGCAACCCCACCCGTATGGAATGTACGCATCGTCAACTGAGTACCAGGTTCACCGATTGATTGAGCGGCGATCGTACCAACTGCTTCTCCGACTTCAACGTCAGAGCCAGTTGCAAGGTTGCGTCCGTAACAATGTTTGCAGACACCATGTTTTGTATTACATGTGAAGACAGAACGGATTGTCACTGTTTCGACACCTGCATCAACGATTTGTTTTGCGATGTCTTCGGAAATCAATTGGTTTCCTGCAATGATCAATTCATTTGTTTCAGGATGACGTACTTCTTTACGAGTGTAACGTCCCACTAAACGATCTTCTAATGATTCGATGATTTCATTTCCTTCACGGATTGCTTGGATTTCAAGACCTCGGTCAGTACCGCAATCTTCTTCACGGATGATTACATCTTGGGCCACGTCAACCAGACGACGAGTCAAGTAACCTGAATCGGCAGTCTTCAAGGCTGTATCGGTCATCCCTTTACGAGCCCCGTGAGTTGAGATAAACATTTCCAAGACGGATAGTCCTTCACGGAAGTTCGAAATGATTGGCAATTCCATGATTCGACCATTAGGAGCGGCCATCAAACCACGCATTCCGGCAAGCTGTGTAAAGTTGGAAATGTTCCCACGAGCTCCAGAATCAGACATCATGAAGATTGGGTTTTTCGCTTCCAAACCTTCCATCAGTTTTTGTTGGATGCTGTCTTTTGCAGCGTTCCAAACAGCAATGACACGTTCATAACGTTCGTCATCTGTAATCAGACCACGACGGAATTGTTTTGTAATAGTTTCAACTTGTTTATGGGCATTTTCAATGATTTCTTGTTTTTCATTCAGTACACTGATGTCAGCGATCCCTACTGTGATACCGGCATGTGTTGAATGTTTATACCCTAAGTCTTTCATACGGTCAAGCATCTTAGAAGTTTCTGTTACTTTGAATCGTTTGAAGACTTCTGCGATGATGTTTCCTAAGTTTTTCTTCTTGAACGGTAATACTAATTCTTGCTCTTTGATATGTGCAGGAATATCAGTACCAGCTTCAACAAAGTATTTGTCCGGTGTTTGGACGGTCAAGTTGAAGTCTGTTGGTTCATTCAGATAAGGGAATTCAGGAGGCATGATCTCGTTGAAGATGATCTTACCAACTGTTGTGATCATCGTACGTTCTTTTTGCCATTCAGTAAATGGTTTTTCACCTAATGAGTTAGGGTTCACACCGATACGTGAATGTAAATGAACATATCCGTTGCGCCATGCGATAACGGCTTCGTTTTGATCTCTGAAGACCATTCCTTCGCCTTCGCGTCCTTCTTCTTCCATTGTCAAGTAGTAGTTACCTAGAACCATATCTTGAGAAGGAGTAACAACTGGTTTACCATCTTTAGGGTTCAAGATGTTTTGAGCAGCTAACATCAACATACGTGCTTCTGCTTGTGCTTCTTCATTCAATGGAACGTGGACAGCCATTTGGTCTCCATCGAAATCGGCATTATAAGCTTCACATACAAGTGGATGCAAACGGATTGCGCGTCCTTGTACTAAAACTGGTTCGAATGCTTGGATACCAAGTCGGTGAAGCGTAGGTGCCCGGTTCAGCAATACTGGGTGTTCCTTGATTACGTCTTCTAAGACATCCCATACTTCGTCTTCTTGACGTTCGATTTTACGTTTAGCGTTTTTGATGTTTGAAGCTAGTTCGCGTTGAACAAGCTCACGCATCACGAATGGTTTGAATAATTCGATAGCCATTTCTTTTGGAAGTCCACATTGGTACATCTTCAAGAAAGGTCCAACAACGATAACGGAACGACCGGAGTAGTCGACACGTTTACCTAGCAAGTTTTGACGGAAACGACCTTGTTTCCCTTTCAACATATGAGAAAGAGATTTCAATGGGCGGTTACCTGGTCCAGTAACTGGACGTCCGCGACGACCGTTATCGATCAATGCATCTACTGCTTCTTGCAGCATACGTTTTTCATTTTGAACGATGATTCCAGGTGCATTCAAGTCTAACAAACGTTTCAAACGGTTATTACGGTTGATTACACGACGGTAAAGATCATTCAAGTCACTTGTTGCAAAACGTCCACCTTCTAATTGAACCATTGGGCGTAAATCTGGTGGAATAACAGGGATAACGTCCATAACCATCCAGCTTGGTTGATTTCCTGAAGCGCGGAATGCTTCTAAAATATCCAAACGGCGGATTGCACGTGTACGTTTTTGTCCTTGTGCAGATTTCAATTCTTCTTTCAATTCGGCTGCTTCTGCATCTAGATCAACATTATCAAGTAATTGCTTGATCGCTTCTGCACCCATAGCAGCTTGGAATTCTTGTCCATATTGTTCACGTTTTTCGCGATATTCGCGTTCTGTCAACAATTGTTTTTTCTCTAAATTCGTATTTCCTGGTTCGATGACTACATATGAAGCAAAATAAATGATTTCTTCCAAAGCGCGTGGGCTCATGTCTAATACAAGACCCATACGTGAAGGAATCCCTTTAAAGTACCAGATATGTGAAACAGGAGCTGCTAATTCAATATGTCCCATGCGTTCACGGCGAACTTTCGAACGAGTAACTTCCACTCCGCATCGATCACAAACGATTCCTTTATAACGGATACGTTTGTATTTTCCGCAGGCACATTCCCAGTCTTTTGTAGGACCAAAAATCCGCTCACAGAACAACCCTTCGCGTTCAGGTTTTAAGGTACGATAGTTAATCGTCTCAGGTTTTTTTACTTCACCGTAAGACCAGCTTCTGATTTTTTCGGGAGAAGCCAAACCTATTTGCATACTTTCGAATTTATTTACATCGATCAAAAGGGGTTCCCTCCATTTCATTTAATGGCAAACCGCAAGACGGCTGATCTTCGACCGCCTTGCAGCTCATAGACCGGATTAGTCTAAATTATCTTCTGCGGTTTCAAAGTTTTGGATGACATCGTCTTTTTCATCTTCCACTTGTTCAGCAGCTTTCTTTTCTAATTCTTTGGCAGTTTGCTGTTCGGCAAATTTTGTCAAAGCATCAACAGTGATCAAATCGTCGTCTTCATCGTCCATGTCGCGAAGTTCGATCTCTGTTTCTTCGATATCCAAGACACGCATGTCCAGACCTAGTGATTGCAATTCTTTCACCAATACGCGGAATGATTCCGGTACACCTGGTTTTGGAATTGGTTCACCCTTGACGATTGCTTCGTATGTTTTCACACGTCCGACTACGTCATCTGATTTGTATGTCAAGATTTCTTGTAAAGTATAAGCCGCACCGTAAGCTTCCAGTGCCCATACTTCCATTTCACCAAAACGTTGTCCACCAAATTGAGCTTTACCTCCCAATGGTTGTTGTGTAACCAATGAGTAAGGTCCGATTGAACGTGCATGCAATTTGTCATCGACCATGTGAGCAAGTTTGATCATGTACATCACACCGACAGACACACGTCCATCAAATGGTTCACCTGTACGTCCGTCGTACAGAACAGTTTTCGCATCGCTGGCCATACCGGCTTCACGAACTGTTTCCCATACGTCTTCATCACTTGCACCATCAAATACTGGCGTTGCTACGTGGATACCTAACTGACGTGCAGCCATACCCAAGTGTAATTCCAATACTTGCCCGATGTTCATACGTGAAGGCACCCCTAAAGGATTCAGCATGATATCGATTGGTGTTCCATCAGGTAGGAATGGCATATCTTCTTCCGGCATAATACGGGATACAACCCCTTTATTTCCGTGACGACCGGCCATTTTATCCCCTTCATGGATTTTACGTTTTTGAACGATATAAACACGAACTAACATGTTTACGCCTGGTGACAATTCATCTCCAGCTTCACGAGTAAAGATTTTCACATCGTGAACGATCCCGCCGCCGCCATGTGGTACACGTAATGATGTATCGCGGACTTCACGAGCTTTTTCGCCAAAGATCGCATGCAATAGACGTTCTTCTGCAGATAATTCTGTTACCCCTTTTGGCGTGACTTTCCCTACAAGCAAATCGCCATCTTGGACTTCTGCACCAATACGGATGATACCCATTTCGTCTAAATCTTTTAATGCGTCTTCCCCGACATTAGGGATTTCGCGTGTGATTTCTTCAGGTCCTAATTTTGTATCGCGGGCTTCTGATTCATATTCTTCAATATGGATAGAAGTGTATACGTCATCTTTTACCAAACGACGGCTCATGATGATCGCATCTTCATAGTTGTACCCTTCCCAAGTCATGAAACCAACTAAAACGTTTTGGCCTAGAGCCATTTCGCCTTGTTCCATAGATGGTCCGTCTGCCAGAGTATCCCCTTTTTCGACTTTCTCACCCAAATGAACGATTGGACGTTGGTTGTAGCTTGTTCCGGAGTTTGAACGACGGAATTTTGTTACATCGTATTTATCTAATGCACCGTTGTCGCGGCGTACACGGATTTCAGAAGCATCAACGTATTCAACGACACCGTCATGTTTACATAACAAAGCAGCTCCTGAGTCATGCGCTGATTTGTATTCCATACCAGTACCAACCCATGGTGCTTGAGGATTGATCAACGGCACTGCTTGACGCTGCATGTTGGCACCCATCAAGGCACGGTTGGAGTCATCGTTTTCCAAGAAAGGAATACATGCTGTCGCAACGGCAACTACTTGTTTAGGTGATACGTCCATGTAGTCTACTTTATCAATAGATACTTCTAAGTTTTCACTTTGAGCACGAGCCATAACAACGTCTTGAGCAAATGTTCCATCTTCATTCAATGGGCTGTTTGCTTGGGCTACGATGTAATGGTCTTCGATGTCTGCTGTCAAGTAGTCGATTTGGTCGGTTACACGACCTGTTTCGCGGTCTACACGACGATAAGGTGTTTCGATAAATCCGAATTTATTTACTTTCGCATAACTGGACAAACTATTGATCAACCCGATGTTTGGGCCTTCAGGAGTTTCGATCGGACACATACGGCCATAGTGGGAGTAGTGAACGTCACGAACTTCATAACCGGCACGGTCACGAGTCAATCCGCCAGGTCCTAAGGCTGAAAGACGACGTTTGTGTGTCAATTCGCCAAGAGGATTTGTTTGGTCCATGAACTGAGACAACTGAGAAGAACCAAAGAATTCTTTGATACTTGCCACAACTGGACGGATATTGATCAATTGTTGAGGTGTCAATGTTTCAGTATCTTGGATCGACATTCTTTCACGAACCACACGTTCCATACGTGCTAGACCGATACGGAATTGGTTTTGTAAAAGTTCACCGACTGAACGGATACGACGGTTTCCTAAGTGGTCGATATCATCGACATTGCCGATACCTTCCATCAAGTTCAAGAAATAGCTCATTGAAGCAATGATGTCGGCTGGACGAACCGTTTTTACAGCTGCTTCTGGATAGCCGTTTCCGATCACATTTACTTCACGTTCAGGGTCTCTTGGTGAAAATACTTTGATGACTTGGACAGTCATTGGATCTGTGACCACACCATCTTCTGATGGATAGTAAGTCACTGAATTTAGACCGTTATCAATGAAAGGAGCTAATGTTTCCATGACTTGGTGAGTCAAGACTGTTCCTTTTTCAACGATGATCTCGCCTGTTTCTGGATCAACTAATGTTTCAGCTAATGTCAGATTCAATAGACGTGTTTTCAAATCTAATTTTTTGTTTACTTTGTAACGACCAACGTTTGCTAAGTCGTAACGTTTTGGATCGAAGAAACGAGCATTCAGCAAGTTACGTGAGCTGTCTGCTGTTTTTGGTTCGCCTGGACGCAAACGTTCGTAAACGTCTTTCAAACCTTCTTCTGTTCTTGAGTCGCTTGCGTTTTTATGCAAGTCTTTTTCGACTGTATTGCGTAATGTTTCGCTGTCGCCGAAGATTTCAAAGATCGTATCATCGGAACCAAATCCTAACGCACGAACTAATACGGTTAAAGGAATCTTACGTGTACGGTCGATACGTACATAAGAGATGTCTTTTGCATCAGTTTCCATTTCTAGCCAAGCGCCACGGTTAGGGATAACAGTAGAACCGAATCCTTCTTTTCCGTTTTTGTCGACTTTTCCATGGAAATAGACACCTGGTGAACGGACTAACTGAGAAACGATTACTCGCTCTGCCCCGTTGATGATGAATGTTCCTTGTTCTGTCATTAATGGG
Organism: Enterococcus sp. DIV1411a; assembly: GCF_050531945.1. Classification (NCBI taxonomy): domain Bacteria; kingdom Bacillati; phylum Bacillota; class Bacilli; order Lactobacillales; family Enterococcaceae; genus Enterococcus; species Enterococcus sp. DIV1411a. The sequence continues at coordinate 2,453,387 of NZ_CP172892.1, forward strand.
AAATCACCGAAGAATACTTCTTGTGCTTTGATTTCGCCAGTCTCGCGGTTTGTCAAACGCAATGTTACATGTAATGGTGCAGAGTAGTTTGCATCATGCGCACGAGCTTCTGCTACTGTATACTTTGGTTCTTTCAATTCATAATCTACAAATTCCAAAGATAGATTGCCATTGAAGTCATCGATTGGCAAAATGTCTTCAAACATTTCTCTAAGTCCCTCATCTAAGAACCATTGGTAAGAGTCTGTTTGAATTTCGATCAAATTTGGTAATTCCAACACTTCACTGATTCTTGCGAAACTTCTACGTTCGCGATGTTTTCCGTATTTTACTACGTGTCCAGCCAAGCTCTTCACCCCTCTAAAATGTCATTCAAAAAGACTACCCGATCAATTGTTACAATAATATTTCAAATATTATTTTTAGGTAACAACAGACATTTTTTGCGGCTTTTAGGCAAAAAAAAACCAAAAATAGAACATTCTCTTGAAACCTTACTTCGTGAGCTTCTACTTTTGTTTCCTTATATTAAAGCCGAAACGGACAATATTTCGTTTCTGCCTTTTCTTCATCAGATAGTTTTTGCAACTTCATATACTACACTTATTTTCTATAAAAGTCAACACTTCCTGGCGTTTCTTCTGCTTTTTCGCAATATTTTCTTAATGTTTTCAATTTTATGTTTTCAATTATCTGACAATTCTTAATTGACAGACCTTTTTATCTCGGTTATACTTTAGAAAATTCATTTTGTGGAGGAACTTCTATGCGAACCAACATCAACCAAATCGCACCAACACAACTGAATAACTTTTACTTTAGCTACTTTAGATAGGTTTGTATTCATCATGATGGATACAAACGTTAAACGACAGTTTGTATCTATGATGGCTAAAGAACTTTGTATTGCAGCAAAAAGCCACGTAGACAAAATGCTAAGTGGCTGAGCAGTGAAAATACAAAGTAAAAGTATCAAGCATTCTACTTTTTCAATTTATTTTCCGACTTTTCAATCCATTTGGACATTTTGTCTGAATGGATTTTTTGTTTCCCAAAATTAAGGAGGAAAAAGAAATGAAAAAAAATATAATCATCGGATTAGGCGCTGCCCTGCTACTAGCTTTAGGAGGTTGCGCACAAAAAGACAATTCCGCAGAGGCATCAGATGGACAAAAAACAATTGGCGTATTGCAACTTGTACAACATAACTCGTTAGATGCTGCCTATAAAGGATTCAAAGAAGGATTAGGAGAAGAAGGGTATAAAGAAGGCGATAATCTAACAATCGATTATCAAAATGCCCAAAACAATCAAGACAACCTGAAAAGTATGAGTGAGAAACTCGTCAAAGAAGATCCTGATTTGCTACTTGGAATCGCCACTCCAGCAGCACAATCTTTATTAAATGAAACAACCACTATCCCGATGACTGTCACAGCGGTCACAGACTTGGAACAAGCCCATTTAGTCACATCCAATGAAAAACCTGGCGGCAATGTGACTGGCACGACAGATATGGTGCCAATCGAAAAACAAATCGGCTTACTGTTAAATATCGTGCCAGACGCCAAAACAATCGGCATCATGTATAACAACGGTGAAGCAAACTCTAAGATCCAAGCTGATTTGGCAGAAAAAGAATTGAAAAAAGCGGGCGTCAAAGTCAAAGTACTGACAGCAAATTCCACAAATGATGTCCAACAAGTGACGAAAAGTCTAGCTAAAGATGTAGATGGAATCTATATTCCTACTGATAACACGTTCGCAAGTGCGGCAAGTGTTGTCGGTGAAGTCGCAAAAGAAACAAAAACACCTGTCGTTGCTGGCGCAGTTGATCAAGTCAAAGACGGCGGTCTAGCAACAGTAGGAATCGACTACGAAAGCTTGGGCAAACAAACAGGGATCATGGCAGCAAAAATCTTAGACGGCAAGAAGCCAAGTGAACTTCCTGTCGAAACAGCGAATGATTTGGAACTGTATGTCAATAAAGACATGGCCAAAGCATTAGGCATCAATCCAGACAGCATCAAAGAAGCTGAATAAAACACAGGAGGATTCTCATGACAAATTTGCTCTCTCTTTTCTTATCATCTGCATCGCAAGGGGTCTTATGGGCCCTACTTGCGATTGGTGTATACGTCACTTTCCGTATCTTGGACATTGCCGACTTGACTGCTGAAGGAAGCTTCCCTTTAGGTGCAGGGATCGCGGCAGTAAGTATTACAAATGGCTATCATCCATTGACAGCTTGTCTTCTAGGCTTTTTAGGGGGTGCGGCAGCAGGGCTTGTTTCCGGACTGCTTCACACAAAATTGAAAATTCCCGCCCTTCTTGCAGGGATCATCACCATGACTGGTTTATATTCTGTCACGTCCCGTGTGATGGGTGCTGCGCCGAACATCTCTTTATTGGGTCAGCCAACGATCTTTCATTGGGTCGAGTCATTCGGCATAACAAAAGACAACGCTGTACTGATCGTCGGTCTGCTTTTTGCTTTGATCGTTGTATGTTTACTTGTTTTGTTCTTACGTACAGAAACAGGACTTGCTATTCGTGCAACTGGCGATAATCTGGCAATGAGCGAAGCAAACGGGATCAACACAGATAATATGAAGATCATCGGTTATATGATTTCTAATGGATGCATTGCTCTTTCTGGCTCCTTGCTTGCGCAAAACAACGGCTTTGCTGATTTGAATTCTGGTATTGGAACGATCGTAATTGGACTTGCTTCTATTATCATCGCAGAAGTTTTGTTACGTAACCAGCCACTATTTCTCCGTCTCTTGACTGTCGTTTTAGGTGCGGTCATTTACCGTTTTATTTTAGCGTTAGTCTTCGAACTGAATGTTGAACCAAGTGATTCGAAACTTGCTTCTGCTTTCGTGCTAGTGATCTGTCTTTCTTTCCCGCAGATCCAGCAAAAATTCCATTTACCTCAAAAAAAGAAAGGCGGTAGTGTCAAATGAATGACGTCTTAACATTGGAAAATCTCCATCATGCCTTTGAAAAAGGAACGATCAACGAAAATCATGTCCTGAAAGGCATTAATCTTTCCTTAGATCCCGGCGACTTCGTGACGATCATCGGTGGAAATGGGGCTGGTAAATCTACTTTGCTGAACAGCATCGCCGGTACATTTTCTGTCGATCAGGGACAAATTTTATTGAATGGAAAAAATATCACGAAAAAATCTGTTGTCGAACGTTCGAAATCCATCAGTCGCGTATTCCAAGATCCTAAACTAGGGACAGCCGTTCGTTTAACGGTAGAAGAAAATCTTGCTCTTGCTATGAAACGAGGAAAAAAACGCGGCTTCTTCCGTGGTGTCAAACCACAAGACCGAACATTTTTCAAAGACCAGCTGGCTCGGCTAAATTTGGGGTTGGAAAATCGTTTATCCTCAGAAATCGGTTTGCTGTCTGGAGGACAACGTCAAGCTATTACGTTGTTGATGGCCACATTACAGCGTCCAGAACTGATCTTATTAGATGAACACACTGCAGCGCTTGACCCTGCTACTTCCAAAACGGTGATGGAATTGACAGAAAAGCTGATCACTGAGCAGAATCTCACTGCTTTTATGGTCACTCATGACATGGAAGACGCGATCCGCTATGGGAATCGACTGATCATGCTGCATCAAGGAAGGATCGTCGTAGATATCCAGCAAGAGGAAAAACAGCAGCTCACAGTGCCCCAATTATTAGCGTTGTTCAAACAAAACAGCGGCACGGCATTAAAAGACGATCAAGTACTTTTATCTTCATAATCAGAAAGAGGCTGGGACAAAAAATGAACGCCCACCCTCTTCTTTTTTCTCTTTCCTTCTTTCGTTTTTGCTTTATGTATCAACCGTTGTTTCTTCGAAAACTATTTTGTTCTCTCCTTCTTCCTGATAGAATGGATGGGAAAGGAGCTTGATGCCATGACAACGAAAGACAAGGTACTTCAATTATTGAAAAAGACACCAGATTTTCTTTCCGGAGAAAAGTTGGCACAGCAACTGGAAGTTTCCCGGACAAGTATTTGGAAAGCCATCAAAGAATTGGAAAAGGCAGGCTATCGTTTTGAGCACGGGCCTACAGGGTATCGTTACCTGCCCTCTGACGTACTAGATGCAAAAGAAATCCAGCAAGAGCTACGGTCGTTTATTCCTGATTTGAAAGTACAAACGATGTTGACTTCTGAATCTACGATGAAAGATGCCAAACTGGCAGCAGCTCAAGGAGATTCTGTTTCGAAGTTATTTGTTGCTGATACACAAGAACAAGCTCGTGGACGTTTTGGACGGCCTTTTTTCGCTGAACCTGGACGAGGAATCTACATGAGTCTCTTGCTCCATCCAGACAAACGGTTTGATGAATTGCCTCAATATACGATCATCGCAGCCAGTGCCTGTGTGAAAGCCATTGAATCTGTAACCGGTCGTTCTGCTTCGATCAAATGGGTCAATGATATCTACATGGATGGAAAAAAAGTCTGTGGGATTTTATCTGAAGCAGTCAGTGATATGGAAAGCGGCAGGATCAGTCATATCATCATTGGGATCGGGCTTAATTTTTCTGTTCCTCAAAATCATTTTCCAGCTGATCTCCAAGAAAAAGCCACCTCTGTCTTTCCCGACGGACAAGCTAGTGTCACAAGGAATCAGCTAATCAGCAAAATCTGGCAAGAATTGTTCACTTATCTTTCTCACCCAGAAAAAGCGTTGGACTTCTATAAAGAAAAATCATTCGTATTGGGAAAAACCGTGTCGTTCAATCAAAAAGGAACGACTTATGTCGGTCTTGCAAAAGAAATCGGTGATCATGGCGAACTGATCGTCCAAACAAATGAACAGGAGATGAGTTTGTCTTCTGGCGAAATCAGTCTCACATCTATCCGTACGCAATAATTATCAGATTTCACAAAAGGACACCTGATCTCATACAGTGTCCTTTTTTCTGAATTCTCTTCAAAAGACTCTCCTTATTCTATCAGCTGACAGTTTCTCTATCCTCTAGAAAAAGGTATTCTAAAAATATCTATAAAGCATGGTACACTTTCTTTAAATGAATCAATGCAAAAAACAAGAGAGTCATCAGTTTACACGATCAAAAGAGATAGCAGGCCGCTTCCTTTTTCAATCTTATAGATAGACCATGGGTAACGATAAAAACAAAAAAGAACTTGCGACTTATTTTGCCGTAAGTTCTTTTTTAGCTAGTGCCTTAATCTCTTAATCCCAACAAACGTCTCGCATAGATCACCTGACCAGAGTGCATAGCAGCATCATCAATAATAGAAACGAGACGCATTCCTCGTGTGACTGGTGGTGTCCAGTTCTCGTCAATTACTTCATCTAGCTCGGAAGGTTCCAGCCTTCTTAAGTAAGAAATAGCAAAATCAGCAGCTCTTCGCAAGTATCCTAGCAGATCTTCTATTTGATTAGCTTGGATCTGCTTTGCTTGTTCCAGACTATGCTTCCAATCTTGTTCGTTATCTGCTATCGTCATCGGAAACCGGCTTTCCCAGTCTTGACTATGCCAAATTGGAGAAGTTCCTGCTAAATCAGCAATCTGGAAATCTAATTCTCGAGCGGTATGCCAAGCCAGCCAAGTCATTGATTTGATCTGCGGGGCTCTATCTTCCACTGGAAAACGATTGGCCTCCTCAATAGAGACGCCTTCAAACAAACGTTCAAACCGATCGTATGCCCGATCCATACTCTCGCATAGCATATCTAAATAATCCATTTATTTTCCTCCTTTTTATTTATCCTACTTACTTTTTCCTAATTCTAGGATACCTACTTATATGTTACTACACACCCTTATTTTTTACACTTTAACAGTCACCATCATCAATAGTTTGGAGATTGAAAGAAAAAGATAGTGTCGAACTATCAATTGAACAAGAAGCAACAATATGAACGTTTCATTAATATTCTTTAAATAAACAATGATTTTTCAAACGAACAGTTTAAGACTAGGAGAAAAAGAGTATAATAGGAAAATGTTTGAAAGGAAAGGAAGGGGAAAAATGAAAAAAAGGGCAAGTTTACTAGTCCTAGTTGCTTTGTTGTTCAATATCTTTTCGTATGGTGTGGCCGTTTCAGCGGAAACATACATTCCTAAAGACCCTGGGAATATTTATAATGATCTAACCGGTAACTATGGCTTGTTAGGAATTGCTAGTCAATTCCACGTATTTGCTAAAAATAAGACAACTGTGAATGCACATACAGACGGAAATATAGCAACACATGAACTTGATGCAAAAAATAATTTTGGTACAGAGCTTCATGAAGGTTTATTGAACCAAGAAATAAATTATATACAAAAAACTGATTCTTTCGCTAATTCTTCAGGCATACCTACAGGTAGCACAAGAATGAATAAATTTGTCGTTGACAGTAACGTGGATGTAGCACTTCAAGATGGTCATCCTACAGTCAATGGATCCAGGCTTGATCACTTAACTCCAGATGATTTTTATAAAGATCGTGCTGGGCATGAATATATTGATTTCGAGCAGGAATTTGCTAAATTGAATGTAGCAGCAAATGATCTTGCAACCATCACTCCAGCTAAAACATATACTGCTGCAGATTTTCCAGACATGAACAATCGGACAATCGATTTAACTGGTTTATCAGATACCGGGTTTTTATTGGTAAATATCGATGCAGAAGTGTTAACGATGAATACGCCACTTCAAATCATCAATCCAAATGATCAAGTAGTTGTATTTAATGTCATCAACAGTTCTTCTGCATTGAACGTACAGTCACCAATCAAATACAATGATCGTTCAAATCATGAAACAGAAGATTTTTCGGATGCGAATATCTCTTGGAATTTTGGAAATGAGATGACTGATTTGACAATCAGTGCTCCTTTTCAAGGAACAATCCTTGCGCCTAATGCTACTATCCGCATTACTCAAAACCAAGACGGAACGATTATAGGGACAAATGTGATTTTAGATGCAGCTACCAATCGTTGGGATCCTAACGAAATATTTATCAGCGACAATGGTACAGATACGACAGACACAAGCGACAGTACAGATACATCTACCACAAGTGATAGCTCAGATTCATCAGCTTCAAGCGATAGTACAGATACTACCTCTACCACAAGTGGATAGCACGGACACGTCAGCTTCAAGCGATAGTACAGATACTACCTCTACCACAAGTGATAGCACGGACACGTCAGCTTCAAGCGATAGTACAGATACTACCTCTACCACAAGTGATAGCACGGACACGTCAGCTTCAAGCGACAGTACAGATACTACCTCTACCACAAGTGATAGCACGGACACGTCAGCTTCAAGCGACAGTACAGATACTACCTCTACCACAAGTGATAGCACGGACACGTCAGCTTCAAGCGACAGTACAGATACTACCTCTACCACAAGTGATAGCACGGACACGTCAGCTTCAAGCGACAGTACAGATACTACCTCTACCACAAGTGATAGCACGGACACGTCAGCTTCAAGCGACAGTACAGATACTACCTCTACCACAAGTGATAGCTCAGATTCATCAACTTCAAGCGATAGTACAGACACGTCGTCTACCACAAGCGATACACGTCATGCAAGTGTCTCCTTCTCAAAAACAAGTTCGGATAACAGGACGAACTTTAACTTAACTAATAAAACAAGCAATGACAATGGAAACAAATCAAAAAGAGCACTTCCTAAAACTGGAAGTCAATCGAATAATTGGATAACACTCGCAGGCGTTATATTACTTGTAATCGGTTTAAGAATCACTTTTATGAGTTATAAGAAATCGAAAAGGTAAAAAAATATTCAAGATAAAAAAGAGCAACGTCGCTAACGGACGTTGCTCTTTATTTTTGCTTTTTATCATAAATACAAGAACTACAATTCAATTTGTCAAAAAACACGTAGATTTCCTTCTGAGAAATTTATTTACGTATCGAACCTTTCCCTATTCAGTCTTTGCGATCCAAAATCAGTTGGGTAAGGGAAAAGAGATTCTCTTTTGTTCGAAGAGAGGTGGCAGGTAATTTCTTTATTTCCTTCAAAGCCTTTTCTGTGTAAGAGGCCGCTAACTTCCTAGCTTCTTCCACGCCTCCTGTATGTTCAACGATTTTGCGTACGGCGTCGACATCTTCTTCTGTCATTGCCGCTTTCTTCTCTAAATAAGGTAGTAGCTTTGGTTTGTTTTTTTGCAAAGAGTAGATCAACGGTAAAGAATAGACCCCTTGACGCATGTCTTCTAGTACAGGTTTGCCGATTTCCTGGCTCTCTTTTGTATAATCTAAAATATCATCGATAATCTGAAAGGCCATCCCGATAGAAAGTCCGATATCTCCTGCTTTTTTTGCGAAGCGCTCGCTTGTTCCACTTTCAAAAGCGCCAATAGAACAACTTAATTGGAACAGTTCAGCTGTCTTACCTGAAATATTTTCCAAATATTCTTTTACAGAAAGTTCATAATTATAGCGATCATCCATCTGCCCTAATTCGCCATTCAATACTTTTTCCATACTGCGAGAATTCAATTGGAGACTTTTCAAGGAAGTGGAGTAATCAGACAATAGTTTAAAACAGCAGACAAATAAATAGTCTCCTGCATAGACAGAAACGACATTACCAAACTGACTACGGATATTAGGCTGACCACGTCGCAGATCCGCTTCATCAACGATATCATCATGGATCAGTGTGGCCGTATGGAGCATTTCGATAGAAGCTGCCAAAGCGATGGCTTTGTCTCGATCTTGCTCTGGTCCAAATTGTGAGAACAATAGCTGATAGGCAGGACGCAACAGCTTTCCGCCGGCATGGATCGTTTCTTTGATTGCTTGTTCGACAGGTTTGTTTTTCAGGCGGACAGTTTCTTCCATCCGTTTTAGTGTTTCTGTCAATTCTTTACTTAAAGCAGGATAGTTTTCCCACATTGGATGTAGCTTCATAAAAAAACTCCTTGTGTGACGATTATTTTTTGGTAAACATTGGGCTCCATTTTTGTTTGGTTCCCTGCTCATAATCTTTTTGGAATCGTTGAAGTGTCTGCACATGTCGTAAAAGATAATTCGCTGCGATCCCGATTGCAATCCCTGATAAAATCCCTAAAACTGAAAGGACTGGCAAGTACAACATGACTGTCCATGATTGTGCAATGAAAGAAGCCATCAAAAGCTGTCCGACATTATGCATGAAACCGCCGGCCGCACTAATTCCGATGATACTGACACGTTTTGGTCCTAATTGCTTGACCAATAACATTCCAAAATAACTAAGCAAAGCACCACTCATACTATAAAGGAATGTGGAAATCGTTCCGCCTAGCAGAGTAGTCAGGAATAGTCGTAGCCAAAGTAGTAAGAAGCTGTCTCGTTTTTTCATGGTAAAAATGGCAACGATCGTGATTAGATTGGCTAAGCCTAGTTTTGCACCAGGCGCAAAAGAAAAAGGATAAGGGATCATATTTTCCAATAAACCAATGATCACTCCTTGTGCAACAAGTAGCGAAATATAAATCATTTTTTGTAATTTACTCATGGTGTGTGAAGGTCTAATAAATCAGACTGTCTTCGTCACCCCCATCTGTTGATCGGACCTCGATCACTAATTTATGTGGTAAACAAACAATGGTTTCGCCATTTTTCGTTGCCCAGCCTCGACGTACGCAGATCTGGTCATCGCAATCTGCTTCTTTTATCCGTACTCGATCGCCATCTATCTCGATCAAGTTATAATCTCCGTGTTCATCTTTGTAAGTATATGTGTAGCTCTCTTCTCCAGCCATCAAAGGGAATGTTTTGATTTCTGTGCCATCCACACGCAGTACCGCTTCTTTTTCTGCTGTTACGGTGTTTTGCTGAAGACCAAAAATCATGACTGGCAAAAAAGAAAGAACAGTCAAAAGAAAAATTATAAAAACATCCCAAGGTTTGAGCAGACTTTTTTCAGCAAATTCTTTAAGGCTCATTTTTGTTCTCCTTTTTCCAGATTAACTCACCCAATTTTAGCATAAAAACAAGAGGTTGTGACACCTGTGTCTTGCTTTGAGTAATAAGAACGAAGAATAGAAAACAGCTTTCCATGTTTTCTAATTCTTTGGGCTTATTACCGAGAAGCAGCAGGTGGAACACCGTTTATAACAAGAGGTTGTGACAGAAGTGGGCAACTTCAAGAAATAAGAAGGAATTTACGAAAATTACTTTTCAAGTTTTTGTGAAATTTCGGCTTATTTTTCGAAGAAGCTACTTCTGGAACACCGTTTATAACAAGAGGTTGTAACAGAGGTTGCGACACCTGTGTCTTGCTCATGGAGGCTTATCTCGGGCATCTTATTCCTTTAATTTTACATAAAAAGGAGGCTGTGACGGTTTGTCTCAGCCCCTTTCTATTGAAATCTTGCATTCAAATAACGTTCTTTATCTATTTATTTCTTGCCGTACTGGGAACTTGGTCTACCGTACCACCAATTACCTAGTGTACGTTGTAGCCATGGAATTACCCAGCGATCCAACCCAATCGCACGTCCGGAACCGTTCATCAATGCGAAAGCAACAAAAATGAACCAAATGTTTACCCAGTAAAACATGCCTGATAAGCAGAACGTGATCACCAATACAATCGTTGTCGCACTGCATAGCCATGTGAATAATCCAGCAATCAATGCTAATGCCAAGGCAATTTCAAAGAATACCATGAATTTTTGGAAGAACATTGCTACGTCATTGTTTGGCATGATCACTTGCATGATCTTTGTGAACCAGTCTGGTGACTTCTCAATCACAGCCATTGGTTCTTCACCGTATGCATAACTCAAACCAAAATGTGCAGCTTGAGTCGCTGCTTCTCCGGCACTTGCCCCTGCTCCGCTGGCAGCTGTGGTTGCATCACCAGCAGCAGAAGCACCACTGGCAACATCTGTTACATTGTATTCCCATGTCCAAGGGAACACACTGTTTCCAGTGAACCATGATCCTTCACCAAACCAAGTACTTGGTTTTAACACTTCACCATTACCAATGATTTTTTTGGAGGCTTCAACGAACCAAACTAAACCATAGAAAATACGAAGTGGCACACTCCATAAGACGTTGCCGTAACGAGAAGAATGTCCTCGAGTCACGTTGCGATCATCTTTGATATGGAAAAACTCATGCATTAAATATTGGAACATATAATAACCAGAACGAATATCAAAGAAATATTTCAAATTAACGATATGTTTCATCACGATAGCTAAAAATCCACTTAGATGAATCTTGTCAAATAAATTCGCCACACCCCATTTGGCTCCAATAGAAACCATAAATCCTTGATAGTTCCCTTTGAATTTGTGCTTTTCTCCACCTTTGATCGAAGCCACGATATTCGCTGCAGCCGTGTGTCCTGTTTGTTCAGCAGCTTGAACGATCTGCGGTGTCGGTGTTCCTGGGAATTCTTCATAAAAGACTAAATCACCAATGATATAGATGTTTTTATCTTCGTAGCCTTTTGCCTGCATATATTCATTGGCGATCAACCGCTGTCCGCGTGCTGATTCTAATCCAAAGTCAGCAGCGTCAGAAGTTCCTTTGACACCAGCTGTCCAAATCAGTGTGTGAGTCGGAATGTTGCGTCCGTCTTTCAATTTGATATGATCAGCAGCCACTTCTACGATTGGTGCATTCAATAATAATTCCACGTTGTGCTTACGCAAATAGCGTTCAGCTTTTGCAGCATCATTTCGATCCAACATATTCAAGATCGTCGGCATTGCCTCTACGACCATCAGTGTGATTTCGTTTGGATCCAACTTATAATCTTTGGCTAGGCGATTTTTCCAGTCGATCAGTTCCCCAATCATTTCAATACCGGTAAATCCAGAACCACAGACAACGAAAGTCAGCATGGCTTTACGCAGTTCATCATCTGGTTCCAATGCAGCTTTTGCTACTGTCTTCTCAATATGTTCCCGAATCCTTACAGAATCTTCAAATGACCAAAGGGTGAATCCATGTGCTTTGACACCAGGTGTACCAAAGTCATTCGGCTCTCCGCCCATTCCAAGGATCAGCTGATCAAAAGGATAGGAACCTAATTTGGTCTTGACGATTTTCTGTTCTTTATCGATACCGATTACAGTGTCTGTGACAAGTTGTACATTCTTTTGACGAGCAAACAAATGCTGCAGATCGTATTGGATTGCTTCTGGTTCTACACGTCCGCCAGCTACTTCATGCAACTCGGTCATCATAGTATGGTACGAATGACGATCGATCAGAGTAATTGCTACATCTTCTTTTTTCAGTTTCTTTGCCAAGTATTTTGTAGCTGAAACACCGGCATATCCTGCTCCTACAACGACAATATTTTGCTTTGCCATTGATCATCCGCTCCTTATAGACTATCTATATAATGAATATATGATAATTCTTTTAGTTTGATACTTATTACACAATCTCCATATATTATATAGATGTTCTGTTCTTTTGTCTAACTCCTTTTGGATTTTTTTCAAATTTTAAAATAAAGCGTTTTTTCACGAAATTTGCTGAAAGAAAACGTTTGAAATATTACATGGGTTATTTATCAAAAATAGTTGACTTATAGGCTAAAAAGATTAGAATGTATAATGAATCACAAAGAAAAATTGTGGACTAAAAATGGAATGGTGGGGTATTAAAATGAAGAAAAAACGTTTTGTAACTGGATTTGCCGTATTAGCATTTTCAGCTCTAGTGTTAGGCGCTTGCGGCGCAGATGACAACGGAAGCTCAAACTCTTCTTCTGAATCATCTACAGCACAATCTTCGACTGCAAAAAGCACAACAGAATCATCTGCAAAAGTTGTTGCTGGCGGAGACTTGCAAGACGGCACATATAAATTAGAAGAAAAAAATTATTCAAACGGTTACCGCGCAGTCTTTGAAATGGTTGTAAAAGACGGCAAAATCACTGAATCAAAATATGATAACGTCAATGAAAACGGCGAATCAAAAACAAAAGATGCAGAATACAACAAAAACATGGAAGCAAAATCTGGCACAAACCCAGAAAAATACATTCCTGAGTTGAATGACCAATTCTTAAAAGCACAAAGCGCAAGCGGTGTGGAAGTCGTAACTGGAGCTACTCACTCATCTGAAAGCTTCCAAAACTACGCACAACAATTGATCCAAGCTGCTCAAGCTGGTAACACAGATACAATCGAAATCGACAATGGTGCTGATTTGAAAGACGGCACTTACAAGCTTGAAGAAAAGAACTACTCTAACGGCTACCGTGTGCAATTCGAAATGACAGTTGCTGGCGGCAAAGTAACTGAATCAAACTTTGATTATATCGACAAAGACGGTAAATCAAAACAAGATGATACAGAATATAATGAAAATATGAAAGCAAAAAGCGGTACAGAACCAAAAACTTACATCCCTACTCTGAACGACGAATTCGTCAAAGCAATGGGCGAAGAAGATGGCTCACCTGCTGATGTAGAAGTTGTTACAGGTGCTACACACAGCTCACATTCATTCATCATGTACGCACAACAATTAGTGAATGCAGCTGAAAAAGGCGACACTCAAACAATCGAAGTAGATAATATCGTAACAGAAAAATAATCACATAATCATACTAATAAAAGTTGGAGGGTGGGACGATAGCCAGATTAGGCAGTCGTCTCACCTTTCAAAATGAAGAGAGGAAAACAATGCGGAAAAAACTACTATTTTCCTTAATCACACTGGGCATCTCTTTTATGGTGCTAACTGGCTGCAGCAACTCAGCAAATAAAACAACCACTGAAAGTTCAGCAGCTACCAAGATATTGAAAGATCCATATTCTGATGAACAGTTCTTGTTAGGGACTTACGTTCGTATCCGTGTGTATGATGAAGGCAAAGAATCAGCATTGAAACCTGCCTTCGATCGAGTAAAAGAACTTGGTGATAAAATCACGATCAATCAAAAAGGTTCTGAGATCGATGAAGTGAATGAGCAAGCTGGGATCAAACCAGTAAAAGTTTCTGATGACGTCTACACGTTAGTCAAGCGGGCCTACGAATATAGCCAAGATTCTCAAGGCGGATTCGATATGGCGATTGGTGCAATCACACAATTATGGCGAATCGGTTTTGATGACGCCAGAAAACCTTCCCAAGAAGAAATCGATCAGGCATTGAAATTAGTGGATTATCATAAGATCGAACTAAATGACAAAGAAAAAACTGTTTATCTAAAAGAAAAAGGAATGATCATCGATTTAGGTGCAATCGCCAAAGGTTACATTACGGACGAAGTAGTGAAAGTCTTGAAAAAACAAGGAGTGACCACTGCCATCGTTGACTTGGGCGGTAATGTCTATGTCTTAGGCCACAGCCCAAGAGGCGAAAACCAAGACTGGACAGTCGGCATCCAAGATCCGAACATGGCTCGCGGATCTGTTTTAGGTTCTATTAAAGAACGGAACAAAACATTAGTTACCTCTGGAATTTACGAGCGTTATTTAGAAGTAGATGGCAAAAAATACCATCATTTGTTTGATCCAAAAACGGGTTATCCGTTCGACAATGATATCGCAAGTGTCACGATCATAACAGATAAATCAATTGATGGTGACGGGTTGTCTACAGCAGTCTTTTCAATGGGTGTGAAAAAAGGACTGGAATACGTCGAAAGCGAATTGAATAACGGGACGGAAGCGATCTTCGTGACAAAAGACGATAAAGTATATGTGACCGATCCAATCAAAGACACCTTCAAATTATCGGAGGACTCCCATTACACGATGGGTGACCGTTCTGAACTAAAATAAGGAGTACGAACCATGACACTAAAAATCTTTTTAGAAGTAGTTGAAATACAAACAAAGGTGGCTAGTGTATTTCCTTTTGCGGTAGGGGTATTATTCTCTATCGCTTTTTTTCATGAGATACATTGGCTAAACACTTTTTTATTTTTTATTGGAATGCTAGTTTTTGATTTAGCGACTACCGCTATCAATAATTACATGGATTATGAAAAGGCTCATTCTGAAGTATATAAGTATGAAGAAAATGTCATTGGCCGCAGAAATCTATCTCCTGTATTGATTCGAAACATGATTTTAGCTATGATTGCATTTGTTTTTGTTATCGGCGTTATTCTAACGATCAATACGGGTTGGCTTTTACTTTTGATGGGATTTATCTGTTGTTTTATTGGAGTATTCTATACATTCGGACCGATTCCTTTATCTCGAATGCCTTTAGGGGAAATTTTCAGTGGGGTGACTATGGGCCTTGGAATTTTTGCCATGGTCGTTTATGTCAATACATTCGGTTCAGATGTCTATGATCTGACAGTCAACTTTTCATCTGGACAATTTGCTTTGGTAGGAAATCTTTGGGCTATAGCAGCAATCGTATTAGCTTCCTTACCCTTGGTGTTTACGATTGCCAATATCATGTTGGCTAATAATTTGCGGGATCTTGACCGTGATATTGAAAATCATCGCTATACACTAGTTTTTTATATCGGACGTCCTGCGGGAACAGTCTTATTCCAGCTATTGATGTATGCTTGCTATTTCGTGATTTTAATGGGGTTGTTGAGCGGTATCTATGAATGGCCGATCTTGGTCACCTTCTTGACCTTGCCAATTGTGAAGAAGCATTTGGATCAATTCAAGCAAACGTTACCCCAGCCTATCAGTTTCAGCTATTCCATCAAAAATATGGTCTTATTCAATGCCAGTTATGTATTGGGGCTATTACTAACAATCATTATGCAAGCCATTTAACAGCATGAAGAGGTTGTGAAAAAGCTGCCCTGCATCAAGTAATAAGAACAGCCAAATAAAAATAGCTCCTTATATTTTTCGTTTGGTTGGGCTTATTACCGCAGATGCAAGCTTTTGAACACCATTTAAGAAAGAGGTCGTGAGTCTGCCGTTTAGCTCCGAGTCGCAAGGAACAAGTTCAAAAAACAGCTTCTCATGTTTTATGAATATTGTGACTTGTGATTGGGAGTTGGCAGGAGAACACCATTTGTTCGGAAAAAGTGACTAACTATGACACAACTTTTTTCACAGTCCCTTTTGTCACTTGATGTGATTCGTACCAGCGAACTTGACGAGAACTTTCTTGGTTTGGTAACTATATGGTATTCTTTTAACATCCTCGTTTGCTTCTTCTAATTTATTTATACAAAGTCACACTTTTTTAATCATCTGTTCTTCGATACATTTCTATTTCTTTTAAACATCGATACCAATATTTTGAACTTAAGAGTGCATACCAAATGGATTCATTTACTCTTCGTCAGTTACGAAGATAATCAAAATCTCCAACTTCCCTACTTATTTCGTTTTGAGAATTATCGAAGCAATCTTACATAAATAACTAAAAAACAAAAAACCAGAAAATCAGTATACTGATTTTCTGGTTTTACATGGTTTGTTCAATAAAAAGCTGTTGGAACTGTTAATATTAAATTATCGCATCGTTACGAATTCTTCCGCTCCTGTTGGATGGATGGCTACTGTATTGTCAAAGTCTTCTTTAGTTGCACCCATCTTGATAGCCACAGCAAAACCTTGCAGCATCTCATCGACACCAACACCAATAGCATGTAAGCCGACGATTCTTTCTTCTTTTCCGACACAGATCAATTTCATTTCGCATTTTTGGCGATAATCATTTAATGCAAAGTACATTGGGGTAAAGCGTGAACGATAAACTTTCAATTCATTTTCGCCATATTTTTCCAATGCTTCTTCTTCTGTCAAACCAATTGTTGCAATTGGTGGATGCGTAAAGACGACTGTCGGAACAAGTTTATAGTCAAGATAAGAATCTTTCTTTCCATTAAATAAACGTTCTGATAAACGTCTACCAGCTGCGATTGCAACAGGAGTCAGATCTAATTTACCGATCACATCACCAACAGCAAAAATATGTTCATCCGTTGTATTTTGGTATTTATCTACTTTGATAAACCCTTTTTTGTCCAATTCCACATTTGTATTTTCCAGACCTAATTTTTCGGTATTTGGTACACGTCCACCGGCAAAAAGTACACAATCACCAGTTAAGGTTTCACCATTTTCAAATAGCACCGTATATTCGTCATTGTTTTTAGTAATTTCTTTAGCAATATGATGTGCGTAAGTTTTTATTCCAGCTTCTTGGTACATTTGGATCAAATTGTCCGAAAGCATTTTATCAAACGTTCTAAGTGGTCGTTCTTTTCGATATGCCCACATGACTTCACTACCTAAACCACGAAATACACCTGAAAGTTCAGCCGCAATGTATCCAGCACCTAAAACGATTGCTCTCTTAGGTAACTCTGTTAATTCAAAAAATCCATTTGAATCAATGGCGTATTCTCCACCAGGAATGGTCATTTTACTTGCACGGCCTCCAGTAGCGATCAAGATTTTAGGAGCACGATAGGTTTCACCGTTTACTTCGATCGTTTGACTATCGATAAAAGTAGCGTAACCTTTTATAGCCTCGACATGATTGCTATCTAATCCTCTTTGATAAGCACCGTGTAGAAAATCAATATATTTTTCTCGTCTTTCTACTAGACCGGCGAAATCAACATTTTTTAAATCTGCTTGGATACCGTAACTTGAGGCATCTCGTTCAATTGTTTCCAAAATCGTACTTGCTTGCCACATAACTTTTTTAGGTACACAACCGACGTTGACACATGTTCCGCCCAATTCATTCGCTTCAATCAGCAAAACTTTTGCGCCATGCATCCCTGCTCTGTTTGCTGAAGCAATACCGCCAGAGCCGCCACCAATTACGATGTAATCATATATTTGCATTTTGTTCCTCCTTATTGAAGAGATCAATCAAAACCTTTATTTAACGATCCTTTTTCTACAGAAAGCAAGTGTAACACTTTTCTTGAATTTTGTATGCGAAGATGCTTAAAACAGGGATATATCAGCTTTTTCCTTATTTACGTTTTCGGATCATATCTCCAGGTTTCACCGGCTGTGCGACTGGCATAGTTAAAATCATCATTGGATTTGGTGCTCGGTCAATGGATTCGCCTTCTTCATTATGCATAACTTCAACGGTTTGACTGAAATGACTGAATCCTGGACCATAAAATTCGATTTCATCTCCTACAGAAAACAAGTTTCTCTGACGTATCGTAGCAATCTGTGTTGCCTCATCATAAGATAATACTTCACCGACAAATTTATATACTGGGATTTTACGACGTTCACCGAATAATTGTTCGTTTTCAGTTGGTGTATTGTAGTAAAAACCTGTAGCTAATTCTCGTTGTGCTACTTTCCATAACTCGTCGATCCATTCTTGCTTGCAGACATAGTTTTCAGGATCTTCCATATAACTGTCTACAGCCGCTTTATAGACATTTGACACCGTAGATACATAATGGATCGATTTCATTCTTCCTTCGATCTTGAAGCTGTCTACGCCGTTTTCAATCAATTCTGGAATATGTTCGATCATTGACATATCCACTGCACTCATCGAGAATTCTTCTTCCACTTCGCCTGTATCAGTTAAACTGTTTCGTTCTTGACCAAAAGGCATATCGAACAATCCATACTTCCAGCGACAAGATTGAGAACATCCGCCACGGTTTGCATCCCGCATCGACATATGGTTGGACAATGTGCATCGACCAGAATAAGAGATACACATGGCACCATGGATAAATGCTTCGATTTCGATATCCGTATTTTTACGAATCTCTGCCACTTCCTCCATTGAAACTTCACGAGCTAAAACGACACGTTCCAACCCTTCTTCTTTCCAGAATTCCAATGTCTCAAAATTAGTTGCTGAAGCTTGAGTGGATAAATGGATCGGCAGACCTGGGGCTTCTGTCGCACAAATTTCGATCAAAGCTGGATCAGAAACAATTACTGCAGAAATACCGACATCACGCAAACTGCGGAAAAATTCCCCTGCTCCATCTTCATTTCCTTCATGGGTGACCATATTAGCAGCAACGTATACCTTCGCATCATGTTCTTTTGCAAAAGCAACTCCTTCAGCCATTTCTTCATAAGTAAAATTACCTGCACGGCTTCTTAAACCATATGCATTCCCGCCAATATATACTGCATCTGCTCCATAATGGATCGCGGTTTTTAACTTTTCCAGTGTTCCTGCTGGCGCTAGGATTTCTGGTCGTTTCAATTTTCTTTTTACTGTCATTTCTTTCATCATACTCCTTATTTGATAGCAGAAGGATCAATATAAAAGAATCCTGTATCTAATTCACGGTTTTCAGGATGCAATTTACTGATTTCGCTAGTCATTTTTTCCGCTTTTTCTTGATCCCAGCTACCTTCTAAAATTTGTTTTTTTGCTTCGGCGAATAGTCGAGTGATGTTTACGAATTTTTCGCCTGGAGTAAATAATCCGTCCAATTTCCATGTACAGTAATGATGCTGATAAAGTTCATTCAATTCATTCGAGAGATTCAGATCATTGCTGGCAAAAATATGTGTGCCATGACTATCTTCATAAATAGAATAATGTGTCTCTTCTTTTTTAGGTTCCGAGATAAAAAGACCTCTTTCACGATCTTTTTGTTCGTCTTGTTTCGTATAGTTATAGTAATTCTGTAGCAGTGGACGTTTGGATTGATGGATGCATGTAGCACCATACACAAGGGTTTCTACAGGAATATCGAGTTTTTCTTCCATCGCCTTCATCTCTTCAAAAGGAACTTCACGAGCAAGTACTGCTCCAACTGCGCCTTTTTTCGCCCAGAAATTGATTTGACGTGCGCTCGTTACTAATGTTTCAGCATCATAAATATACGGTATACGCAATTCAGGATTTTTTTTCATCGTATAAATAATACCTGTATCACCAACTGTGATCACATCTACGTTTATTTCTTTTAAAAAAGCCAAATATTCAGGTACATTTTTCATTTTTTCAGGATGAATGATCCCATTTACAGCAATATTCGCTTTTTTACCATACTTGTGTGCTAATTCTACCAATTGTCGCTGTTCTTCTCGTGTAAATGAAGCAGGCAGACGCAATCCAAATTGCTCTTCACCGAAATATAGTGTATCTGCACCTGCAGCAAGCAACTGTTCTGCTTGTTCAATAGTTTCTACTGTGGTTATGAGTTCGATCATAATTTTCTCCTCCTACAACTTCATAATAGTAGCATAGCTCTAAAAACTTTCCAATACTTCTTCTATTTAAAGTCGGATTTTTGAAAATTATTTCACAAAAAATCAAAATAAAGTTCGATATATTCTGTCCAAATATAAAAAGAGATTGTGACAAAAATCTTGTCACAACCTCTTAATCAAGTCTTACTATTATAAAAATTCAGCTACACAGGCCAAGTAACTATAGGGAACCTACTGTTTCCTTTTTAGGTCCGCGAACATTCAATGTGATCTTACCTTTTGAAGCACCTACTGTTACGTGGTCACCTAAACGAATTTCTCCGCCAAGCAAAGCCTCGCTCAATCGATCTTCAATTTCTTTTTGAAGTGCGCGACGGATTGGACGTGCACCATATTCAGGATCAAATCCGGCTTTCCCGATCACATCGATTGCAGATGGTGTGATTTTCACTTGAATATCTTGTTCTTTCAATCGTTTGATAATCGCTTTGCTCATGATTTGGACGATTGTATGGATTTCATCTTTACTCAATGAATGGAAGACGACAGTCTCATCAATTCGATTCAAGAATTCAGGTCGGAAAGCTTTCTTTAACTCTTCTAAGATACGTTTTTGCATGGCTTTGTGATCTTTAGTAACATCTTGGACATTGAATCCGACATTTTTTTCTTCTCGAATTTGTGTCGCTCCGATATTTGAAGTCATAATCATGATTGTATTTCTAAAGTCCACTTTTCTACCTTTAGAATCTGTTAAATGACCATCATCCAATACTTGCAGAAGTAAATTGAAAACGTCTGGATGTGCTTTCTCCACTTCATCTAAGAGAATCACTGAATATGGTTTTTGACGAATTTTTTCTGTCAACTGTCCACCTTCATCATACCCTACGTATCCTGGAGGAGACCCGATTAATCGGCTTGTACTGTATTTTTCCATAAATTCTGACATATCAACACGGATCAGGGCATCTTCACTTCCAAACATGACTTCTGAAAGTGCTTTGGCCAATTCTGTTTTTCCGACACCAGTTGGTCCAAGGAACATGAATGAACCAATTGGACGATCAGGATCTTTCAATCCGCTTCGTGCACGGCGGATCGCACGTGAAACTGCTTTGACAGCCTCATCTTGACCAACGACACGTTCATGCAGAAGTCCTTCCAGTTCTAACAAGCGTTCGCTTTCTTTTTTCTCCAACTGCTGTAGAGGGACACCAGTCCACTCCGATACAACTGTAGCAACATCTTCTTCTGTTACACGATCAGAATAACCTTGCTCCTGTTTTGCTTCAATTGCAGAAACTTTTTGCAGCTTTTTACGTAGTGCTTTTTCTTGTCTGCGTAATTGAGCAGCATTTTCAAAGTCTTGTTTTTGGATTGCTGCTTCCTTTTCTTGTACTAGTTCATCGATTTCTAGTTTGATCACAGTTGATTTTGTTAAGTGATCGGTTTGATCCAAACGGACTTTCGCTGCTGATTCATCGATCAAATCAATTGCTTTATCGGGTAGTTGACGAGAAGTGATATAACGAACAGAAAGATTGACTGCTGCTCGTACAGCTTCATCTGTGATCTCCACTCCATGGTGCTCTTCATATCTTGTACGCAATCCTTGAAGAATCACTTCTGCTTCTTCAGGAGTTGGCTCATCTACTTGAATGCGAGCAAAACGTCGCTCTAATGCAGAATCTTTTTCGATATATTTTTGATATTCATCTAGGGTCGTTGCTCCGATCGTTTGTAATTCTCCTCGAGCTAACGCCGGTTTCAAGATATTCGAAGCATCAATTGCTCCTTCTGCTCCACCTGCACCAATTAAGGTATGCAATTCATCAATGAATAAGATTACTTGACCATCATTATAGATTTCGTCGATGACCTTTTTCATTCGATCTTCAAATTCACCGCGATATTTCGTACCAGCAACCAAAGATCCCATATCAAGCATCATCAGGCGCTTTTCTTGCATGTCTTCTGGCACTTCACCTAAAATGATTTTTTGAGCTAACCCTTCAGCAATAGCTGTTTTGCCTACACCAGGTTCACCCACCAGTACAGGGTTATTCTTTGTCCGTCGGCTAAGAATCTGGATAAGCCGTTTCACTTCTCTCGAACGACCAACAACTGGGTCCAGCTTGTTTTCTTTTGCTAATTTCGTCAAATCACGTGCTAATGAATCTAGCGTAGGTGTTCCTTGCGGTGTTTGCCGTTTATCTTGTACATTTACATTTCTACGACGATTCATTCCTTTTCCAGCAGAATCACCAGCTAGCCCCATTTTTTGTTTCAGAACTTGACGGGCTTTTGAAAGGCTGATACCTAAGTTGATCATGATTCGAGTAGCCATGATACTTTCATCTTTTAATAAGCTCATCAAAATATGTTCTGTTCCAACTTTTTGAGAACCAGTTTTCTTCACTTCGCTGCTAGCTAAAGCAAAAACTTGTTTCATTCTTGGTGAATATGGAAGAAAGACTCCTTTAGGGTAAGAACGGATACCACCATAACCAATCAGATGTTCAATTTCTTCATAAATTTCCGTTTCATTCAAATCCATTTCACGTAATACTTTTCCAGCAATTCCATTTTGCTCGACCACTAAGGCTAGTAAAACATGTTCTGAACTAACTGATTGATGTTTCAATCGTTTTGCTTCTTCTTGTGCAATTTCTAATACTGCTTGGGCTCTTTCAGTAAAAAGTTCTTCCATCTAATCTCACTTCCCATCTTCATAACTTAAACGTTCCAGAAATGCTCGGAGAATCCGAGCACGTGTATGATCTTCATATTCATTGAAATTCAATGTGTTTTTTGCAATTGCACTCAACATTAAGTTTCCTTCTTTTTTTGTAATTATTTGGTCTTCATAAAGTTTTTGAATAATAGCAAAAGCATTTTTCTCACTGATTGTATCATCAAATAACTGATTTATCTGCTCAAGTAATTGTTTTTTATCTGAAATCCTTACTTTTGCAATTCGTATATAACCACCACCACCACGTTTGCTTTCTACTAGATAACCACGTTGGATGGTAAAACGGGTATTAATCACATAGTTGATTTGTGAAGGAACACAGTTAAAGAGGTCTGCCATTTCAATCCTTCGAATCTCGATCATTTCACTATTTTCCAGAATTTTCTTTATATATGATTCAATTAAATCCGAGGTATTCTGATGTGCCATCTTATTCATTCCCTTTGACTAATATTGACCTTAATTATAACGAATTTGGTAATAGAAAGAAAGAAGAACGCTTTTTGTTAAATAAATCCTTTAGAATCAACAAAAAAAAATACGGAATATACTATTCCGTATCGACGCGCCCAAGAGGAGTCGAACCCCTAACCTTTTGATCCGTAGTCAAACACTCTATCCAGTTGAGCTATGGGCGCATATTCAATTTAAAAAAATTATAAATCATTTGAAAACAAAAAGCAAGATAAAAAAAATCGGGAAGACAGGATTCGAACCTGCGACCCCTTGGTCCCAAACCAAGTGCTCTACCAAGCTGAGCTACTTCCCGTTTAAAAAATAAAAAAGACTACGCGCCCAAGAGGAGTCGAACCCCTAACCTTTTGATCCGTAGTCAAACACTCTATCCAGTTGAGCTATGGGCGCATATTTGAAATGCCGAGGACCGGAATCGAACCGGTACGGTGATCACTCACCGCAGGATTTTAAGTCCTGTGCGTCTGCCAGTTCCGCCACCCCGGCGCGATTGCTTTGGCAAAGCGGAAAACGGGGTTCGAACCCGCGACCCCCACCTTGGCAAGGTGGTGCTCTACCACTGAGCTATTTCCGCGTGTTTAAAGATGCCGGCTAAAGGACTTGAACCCTCGACCCTCTGATTACAAATCAGATGCTCTACCAACTGAGCTAAGCCGGCATGTAAAACTTAAATTATGCGGGTGAAGGGACTTGAACCCCCACGCCGTAAGGCGCTAGATCCTAAATCTAGTGCGTCTGCCAATTCCGCCACACCCGCAAAAATATGAGCCGT
>NZ_CP172892.1:2480000-2501374 GCF_050531945.1 Enterococcus sp. DIV1411a
GTGGGTTCGGTCCTCCAGTGCGTTTTACCGCACCTTCAACCTGGACATGGGTAGATCACATGGTTTCGGGTCTACGACTACATACTCAAACGCCCTATTCAGACTCGCTTTCGCTGCGGCTCCGTCTCTTCAACTTAACCTCGCATGCAATCGTAACTCGCCGGTTCATTCTACAAAAGGCACGCCATCACCCATTAACGGGCTTTGACTTGTTGTAGGCACACGGTTTCAGGTTCTATTTCACTCCCCTTCCGGGGTGCTTTTCACCTTTCCCTCACGGTACTGGTTCACTATCGGTCACTAGGGAGTATTTAGCCTTGGGAGATGGTCCTCCCGGATTCCGACGGAATTTCTCGTGTTCCGCCGTACTCAGGATCCTCCTAGGTGTCTTCCACATTTCGTCTACGGGGTTTTTACCCTCTTTGACTGACTTTTCCAAGTCATTCGACTATCTGAAAGAACTACCATATTGGAGTCCTACAACCCCAACAAGCAAGCTTGCTGGTTTGGGCTTTTCCCGTTTCGCTCGCCGCTACTCAGGGAATCGAATTTTCTTTCTCTTCCTGCAGGTACTTAGATGTTTCAGTTCTCTGCGTCTACCTCGAATGTGCTATGTATTCACACAATCGTAACATCCTATTAAAGATGCTGGGTTCCCCCATTCGGAAATCTCTGGATCATAGCTTACGTACAGCTCCCCAAAGCATATCGGTGTTAGTCCCGTCCTTCATCGGCTCCTAGTGCCAAGGCATCCACCGTGCGCCCTTATTCACTTAACCTTATCAACCTTACGGTTGGGTTTTGATCCTTCTTCTAGCGATAGAAGTTAGATCAAGAAAATAAGCAATTGAACTTATTAAAAAACTCTATCCAGCTCACAAATCAGCCTGTACGGCAAAAAGATCGATCGTCTCATAAAATCAAAGATTTTATAGCCGTCCGCCTATTTTGCTTCAGGCTAAACAATTTGTTCAGCTTTCAAATTCAACGCGGTGTTCTCGGTTTGTATTACTTACATTTACTTCAAATATCCAGTTTTCAATGAACAAAAGTGTTTGAGAGTAAACCTCTCAAAACTGAACAAAGTAAAAACAAATTGTGTAGTCTCCGTAATATTCCTTAGAAAGGAGGTGATCCAGCCGCACCTTCCGATACGGCTACCTTGTTACGACTTCACCCCAATCATCTATCCCACCTTAGGCGGCTGGCTCCAAAAGGTTACCTCACCGACTTCGGGTGTTACAAACTCTCGTGGTGTGACGGGCGGTGTGTACAAGGCCCGGGAACGTATTCACCGCGGCGTGCTGATCCGCGATTACTAGCGATTCCGGCTTCATGCAGGCGAGTTGCAGCCTGCAATCCGAACTGAGAGAAGCTTTAAGAGATTAGCTTAGCCTCGCGACTTCGCGACTCGTTGTACTTCCCATTGTAGCACGTGTGTAGCCCAGGTCATAAGGGGCATGATGATTTGACGTCATCCCCACCTTCCTCCGGTTTGTCACCGGCAGTCTTGCTAGAGTGCCCAACTGAATGATGGCAACTAACAATAAGGGTTGCGCTCGTTGCGGGACTTAACCCAACATCTCACGACACGAGCTGACGACAACCATGCACCACCTGTCACTTTGCCCCCGAAGGGGAAGCTCTATCTCTAGAGTGGTCAAAGGATGTCAAGACCTGGTAAGGTTCTTCGCGTTGCTTCGAATTAAACCACATGCTCCACCGCTTGTGCGGGCCCCCGTCAATTCCTTTGAGTTTCAACCTTGCGGTCGTACTCCCCAGGCGGAGTGCTTAATGCGTTAGCTGCAGCACTGAAGGGCGGAAACCCTCCAACACTTAGCACTCATCGTTTACGGCGTGGACTACCAGGGTATCTAATCCTGTTTGCTCCCCACGCTTTCGAGCCTCAGCGTCAGTTACAGACCAGAGAGCCGCCTTCGCCACTGGTGTTCCTCCATATATCTACGCATTTCACCGCTACACATGGAATTCCACTCTCCTCTTCTGCACTCAAGTCTCCCAGTTTCCAATGACCCTCCCCGGTTGAGCCGGGGGCTTTCACATCAGACTTAAGAAACCGCCTGCGCTCGCTTTACGCCCAATAAATCCGGACAACGCTTGCCACCTACGTATTACCGCGGCTGCTGGCACGTAGTTAGCCGTGGCTTTCTGGTTAGATACCGTCAAGGGATGAACAGTTACTCTCATCCTTGTTCTTCTCTAACAACAGAGTTTTACGATCCGAAAACCTTCTTCACTCACGCGGCGTTGCTCGGTCAGACTTTCGTCCATTGCCGAAGATTCCCTACTGCTGCCTCCCGTAGGAGTTTGGGCCGTGTCTCAGTCCCAATGTGGCCGATCACCCTCTCAGGTCGGCTATGCATCGTGGCCTTGGTGAGCCGTTACCTCACCAACTAGCTAATGCACCGCGGGTCCATCCATCAGCGACACCCGAAAGCGCCTTTCAAATCAAAACCATGCGGTTTTGATTGTTATACGGTATTAGCACCTGTTTCCAAGTGTTATCCCCTTCTAATGGGCAGGTTACCCACGTGTTACTCACCCGTTCGCCACTCCTCTTTTTCCGGTGGAGCAAGCTCCGGTGGAAAAAGAAGCGTTCGACTTGCATGTATTAGGCACGCCGCCAGCGTTCGTCCTGAGCCAGGATCAAACTCTCATAAAAAGTTCGAACAATCTTGCGATTGTTAAGCTCAATTTGTTTGCTAGCATATTGCTTGCTTGTTAAAAATGTTTGTTGTCTTGAATTGAATCAAGACGCCCTACACATTTGGTTTGTCTTACTTTGTTCAGTTTTCAAAGGTCTACTTCATCGAGAGTATTTCCCGATTCATTTTTGGCTGCCGTAGCAACTTTTATATCATATCAGAGAGACAAGTAATTGTCAACTCTTTTTTAAAAGTTTTTTTCGATTTCGTTTTTCGAAATCTTTCAGCAACTCATTTATCATAACTTATCGTTTGTTATTTGTCAAGAACTTTTTTGAAGTTTTTTTCGATAGAATCAAGCTTCACAAGTGGTTCTTTTTTAACGACTCAGTTATCTTATCATGTCATTTCCAACATGTCAACAACTTATTTTTTATTATTTAATAAGTTATTGGTGTTCTTTTGAACAAATAATAATATATCAACATCACCTGTGAAAGTCAATAAGAAAATGCTTATTTATCAACATTTCTAGCTTATATGATCATTGGTTAGTTCTGGACCTTTTTCGTTCGTCTTTATAACTCTGAGAGACGTAAAATCCTTTTGTTTTCAGTTTAATGTTCATGTTCTTGTCTTATTCACACCAACTAGATGTCTCACCTTCTAAAATTTTCCTTAACAAAGTGCTGCTTTTATCTATTTCTGCTTTTTTTTGCTAGAATAATAGTAACAATATGACTCTGGAGGATTTATTTATGAAAATTTTGATTGCTGACGATGATAAAGAAATCGTTGAATTATTAAGTAT
Organism: Enterococcus sp. DIV1411a; assembly: GCF_050531945.1. Taxonomy (NCBI): domain Bacteria; kingdom Bacillati; phylum Bacillota; class Bacilli; order Lactobacillales; family Enterococcaceae; genus Enterococcus; species Enterococcus sp. DIV1411a. Next base: position 2,483,478 of record NZ_CP172892.1, read on the forward strand.
CTATGTTCACAATGAGGGGTATGAAGCAGTAAAGGCTTATGATGGGAAAGAAGCATTATCTAAAATCAGAACAATCCCTGATATTGAATTACTTATTTTAGATATCATGATGCCAGAGATGGACGGGATGCAAGTAGTGAAAGAGCTGCGAAAAGAATCTCAAATACCAATCATTATGCTGACAGCAAAAACTACTGATATGGATAAGATCAAAGGACTGGTCGCTGGTGCAGATGATTATGTAACCAAACCATTTAATCCGTTAGAAGTAATGGCTAGAGTAAAGTCTTTATTACGGCGTACAAAAATGCAGATTGCCCCAGATCAGCCTGATGTATTAGAAGTAAATGCATTAATCATCAATAAAGACTCTCATGAAGTTAAAACAATCGATGGGAAAGAAATCCAGTTAACAGCTTTGGAATTCGGTATCCTCTACTTGCTTGCTAGTCATCCTAATCGAGTATTTAGCGCGGATGAAATTTTTGAGCGTGTTTGGAAACAAGAAAGTATTGTCTCTGCTAAAACTGTCATGGTTCACGTTAGTCATTTAAGAGATAAGATTGAAGAAGCAACTGGTGGTGAAAAAGTCATTCAAACCGTTTGGGGAGTGGGCTATAAAATTGACGCAAGATAGTAAACGAGCAACTGAAAAACGCCGTCGGATCAATTTGACTTCAAAAGAAATCAGCGAATTGTTAGCGGAAGGAATCATCACGATTATCCTTTTGCTTCTATTAAATGTTTCTATTCTGGTTGTTATCAGTTCGGTGATCAACAGTTCACCTTCTTTGACGAATGCGATTTGGGATTCAAAGAATATTTTTGCAGAACGATTGAACACTGATTTGTTCTGGAACGGCCGGAATTTTATTATTCCCTTTTTCTTTCTATTAGATATTGGTGTTTTGTATTGGCGCTTGATTCGAAGATATCGCCAAATGCAATTGCGGCATATCATCAGCGAACTTCACTACATCGCAAACGGAAATTATGATCATCGTATCCCTTTTGAACTGAGTGGTGACTTAAGCCGAGTGGTAACAAGTATCAATGGATTGGTGGATAGTACCGTAGCAGCGATTGAAGACGAACGTAAAATCGAAAAATCAAAAGATGAATTGATCACGAATGTCAGTCATGATATCCGTACCCCACTCACGTCCATCATTGGATACCTAGGACTGATAGAAGATGGCCAGTATCACTCAGAAGAAGATCTTTTAAAGTATACGCATACTGCTTATATCAAAGCAAAGCAGATGAAATCTTTAGTGGACGACTTATTTGAATACACTAAGGTACGCCAGCCTGCTGTCCCGGTGAATTTTTCTGCCTTTGACATGATCCAGTTGATCGAACAGTTAGCAGCTGATTTTGAGTTGGAAGCTTCTAAAAAAAATATCCAAATACTTGTTCAATCAAAAGTAGACTCCCTTATCATGGATGGCGATACCGAAAAACTTGTACGTGTCTTCAATAATCTTTTGACGAATGCGTTGAAATACGGAAAAGGAGCAACGAAGATCGTAATCGAAGTAGAACGTATCGGTTCAGAAGTTGTTGCAACAGTCAAAAATAACGGAGCAATGATCCCACAACAGGCAATCGATAATCTATTCGACCGTTTTTATCGTGTAGAAGAATCTCGTTCACAAGCAACTGGAGGAACTGGACTTGGTTTAGCAATCGCTCAAAGCATTGTGGCTTTGCACGGCGGATACATTTATGCAAAATCAGATAAGCAATGGACTTCTTTCATCATGCACCTTCCAATCAAGAAAAATGAAAAATTACCTATTGATACACAGGAAGTTATTGACGAAAGCTGAAATATTCGCTATTCTTATTACAATTATTAGAATAAATGAAAAACACAGAACCCAGTACACTTTATTCTTTTTCAGAGAGCTGATGGCAGGTGTAAATCAGCAAAGGATAATTTGGAAGTTCCAGTTCGTTTACGTGCCCTTTCGAAATAAGAAAGGTCGGTTCAACAGCCGTTATGTGTTCAACAAGTGCAGCTGACGCTGAACTTGGGTGGTACCGCGAATTTCAGACTGATTCGTCCCAAGAATAATGGGATGGATCAGTCTTTTTTTATTTTCAAAAAGGAGGAAATCATATGTTAGATGTAAAAATGATGCGACAAAATATTGAAGAAGTACAAGAAAAATTGATGACTCGGGGCGTAAAAAAAGAAACATTAGCTGAATTCATGGAACTAGATGAAAATCGTCGTAAGCTACTAGTCAAAAGTGAAGAATTAAAAAAATATCGAAATGATGTTTCTGCTGAGATCGCCCAATTGAAGCGTGCAAAAGAAGATGCTTCTGCTAAAATCGCTGAAATGAAAGAAGTCGGTGGCAACATCAAAGCATTGGATACTGAAATTGCTGAAGTGGATGAAAAGTTGAAACAAATTGCAACTACTTTGCCAAACCTTCCCCATGATTCTGTGCCAGTTGGAACAGATGAAGAGGACAATGTAGAAATCCGTCGTTGGAGCGAACCACGTACATTTGCTTTTGAACCAAAACCACACTGGGAAATTGCAGAAAATCTTGATATTTTAGATTTTGAACGTGGCGCAAAAGTAGCCGGTAGCCGTTTTGTCTATTACAAAGGATTAGGTGCTCGATTAGAACGTGCAGTCTACAACTTCATGCTTGATCAGCATATTTACGAACACGGCTATACTGAAATGATCACTCCTTATATCGTCAACAGTAAAGCGATGTTTGGTACGGGACAATTTCCAAAATTCAAAGAAGATGTTTTCCAATTGGAGAATACTGATCTAACGTTAATCCCAACAGCTGAAGTACCATTAACTAACTATTATAATGATGAAATTTTAGATGGTGCAGATTTACCTATTTATTTCACTGCACTAAGCCCTGCTTTTCGTTCTGAAGCCGGAAGTGCTGGTCGGGATACACGAGGACTGATTCGTCTTCACCAATTCAATAAAGTAGAAATGGTCAAATTTTCGGATGCAGAGCATTCTTACGAAGAATTGGAAAAAATGACAGCTGATGCAGAAGATATCTTGAAAAAATTGCATTTGCCTTATCGTGTGATGGCCTTATCAACTGGAGACATGGGCTTTTCTGCAGCTAAAACTTATGACTTAGAAGTATGGATACCTGCACAAGATACTTATCGTGAAATCAGTTCTTGTTCTAACTGTGAAGATTTCCAAGCACGCCGCGCAATGATCCGTTATCGCGATAATGATGGAAAAATCCACTATGCTCATACTCTGAATGGTTCAGGACTTGCAGTTGGCCGTACAGTAGCTGCCATTTTGGAAAACTACCAAAATGAAGATGGTTCTGTCACAGTTCCAGAAGCGCTCGTTCCTTATATGGGGAATCTGAAAGTTATTAAATAAAGAGGTTGTGAAAAAGCCGCTTAGTTTCGAGTATTAAGAAAAATTTTGTGAAAATGGCTTTCCACATTTTTGCATAAATTGGACTTAATACCGAGAAACTGGCTTTTGAACACCATTTATCGAGAGGTTGTGAAATCAGCGTCCTGGCCTGAGTATTAGAGAAAAAAATGGAAAAATAGTCCCTCATATTTTACCGTTTGTTGAACTAATACCGAGGGTCAGCTGATTGAACACCGTTTAGTGGAGAGGTCGTAAGCCTACCCCCCAGCTCCGAGTTACAAGGAACAAATTCAAAAAACAGCTCTTCATATTTTATGAATGTTGTACTTGTGATTCGGAGGTGGCAAGGGAACACTGTTTATTCAAAAAGAGGCTGGGACAGAAGCGTTTAACTCCAAGAAATAAGAAGAAATTCACGAAAATTGCTTTTCAAATTTTTGTGAATTTCAGCTTATTTCCGAAGGAGTTGCTTCTGCTTCCGCCGTTTATACGTGTTTAGAGCGTGAGACAAAAGTATTCTTTACTTTTGTCCCACGCTCTTTAATGTTTTTAAGATTCAACTGAATAGTTTGGTGCTTCTTTTGTGATTTGTACATCATGAGGGTGTGATTCTTTTAATCCACTGCCGCTCATTTGGATAAATTGCGCTTCATCACGTAATTGCTGTAGATTCGCTGCCCCAACATAACCCATTCCTGAACGCAAACCGCCGATCATTTGGAAAATAATATCTGCAACACTTCCTTTATAAGCAACCCGACCTTCGATTCCTTCTGGTACTAATTTATTTGCTTCATTGACACTACCTTGGAAGTAACGGTCTTTTGAACCTTTTTCCATCGCGCCTAATGAGCCCATACCTCGGTATGTTTTGAATCGACGTCCTTGGAAGATTTCGAATTCACCTGGTGATTCATCTGTCCCTGCCAACATACTTCCTAGCATCACTGCATGTCCGCCGGCAGCTAATGCTTTGACGATGTCACCAGAATACTTGATCCCTCCGTCTGCAATAATCGCTTTGCCATATTGACGAGCAACTGATGCTGCATCATAAATAGCTGTGAGCTGAGGTACACCTACACCGGCTACCACACGTGTCGTACAAATCGATCCTGGTCCGATACCAACTTTTACGACATCTACACCTGCATCATATAAAGCTTTTGTCGCTTCAGCCGTCGCAACGTTTCCTGCAATCAATGTTGCATCTGCAAAAGTTGAACGGATTTCTTGAATTTTTCGGATCACACCTGCACTATGTCCATGAGCTGTATCGATGATGATTGCATCTGCCCCTGCTTCTAATAAAGCATTCGCACGCTCAAATGTATCGCTTGTTACACCAACGGCTGCTGCTACAAGCAATCGACCATGTTCATCTTTTGCTGCATTTGGAAATTCGATCACTTTCTCGATGTCTTTGATCGTGATCAATCCGCTTAAACGACCTTCGTTATCTACGATTGGTAATTTTTCGATTTTATGTTTTTGCAAAATCTTTTCTGCATCTTTTAGAGAGGTACCTACTGGGGCAGTCACTAAGTTGTCTTTTGTCATCACATCAGCAATCGGCATGTGATAATCTGTTACAAAACGCATGTCGCGGTTTGTAATTATCCCTACCAATTTTCTGTTTTCAAGTGTTTCAACGATTGGCACACCACTGATACGATATTTGCTCATCAATTCTTCTGCGTCTGCTACAAGATGCTGTGGCGTTAAGAAGAACGGATCAATGATTACGCCACTTTCAGAACGTTTGACTTTTCTTACTTCATCCGCTTGCTGGCTGATTGTCATGTTTTTATGGATCACACCTAGTCCGCCTTGTCTTGCCATAGCAATGGCCATCTTGCTGTCGGTAACAGTATCCATACTTGCACTGATGATTGGAATATTCAACTTAATATTTTTAGCTAATTGTACGCTCATATCCACTTCGTTTGGTAACACGTGACTTTCTGCTGGTATCAATAAGACATCATCAAAAGTAAATCCTTTTTTCGTGAACTTTGTTTCCCAGTTGGACATTTTTAGTACCACTCCTCTAATTTAGTTTATCTATTAAAATAATTGATTTTTTCATTTAAGTCAATGATCTACTTGGAATCAAGTTAGCTTTCTCATAGAATACCAATATAAAACGTTTACATCTGTGTGTATTAAAAGAGATTGTAAAAAAGCTGTCCTGCATCAAGTAATAAGAACAGCCAATCAAAAATAGTTTTTCATATTTTTGAATTGGTTGGGCTTATTACCGCAGATGCAAGCTTTTGAACACCGTTTATCGAGAGGTTGTGAAATCAGCGTTTTGACCTGAGTATTAGAGAAAAAAACGGAAAAATAGTTCCTCATGTTTTGCCGTTTGTTGAGCTAATGCCGAGGGTCAGCTGATTGAACACCGTTTAGTGGAGAGGTTGTGAAAAAGCTGCTTAGTTTCGAGTAGTAAGAAAAATTTTGTGAAAATGGCTTTCCACATTTTTGCATAAATTGGACTTAATACCGAGAAACTGGCTTTTGAACACCGTTTAGTGGAGAGGCTGTGAAAAAGCTGCCCTGCATCAAGTAATAAGAACAGCCAATCAAAAATAGTTTTTCATATTTTTGAATTGGTTGGGCTTATTACCGCAGATGCAAGCTTTTGAACACCGTTTAAGGAAGAGGTTGTGAAATCAGCGTCCTGACCTGAGTATTAGAGAAAAAAACGGAAAAACAGTTTCTCATGTTTGTTGAATATTGTGATTTGCGATCGAGGAGCTGGAGGAGAACACCGTTTATCGTAAAAAGGGACTGTGACAAGACTTTTGTCACAGCCCCTTACTATTATTTAACTATGGATAAACAAAATGAGGTTCTTTACTACCCCTAGATATCTAGCAAAATAGCTGATCTTTTTGCTAGTTTATCTTCTTGGGACGGATAAACTTCCAATAATCCCGTATTTTTTCTTCAAGTAGTAACGGATTGCTAAAGCAGCTGCCCCGATAATGATAACTACTACTGGATCTAATACTGGATTGATAACTGGTGGCAATAGTGTTGTCGCAGAAAACAGTACGACCCAAAGAAGTGTCGTTCCACCTAGGATAAGCAATGTCTTACCCATTCCTGGTTTCTTGCTTCGATCTGCTCCGGGATATTCATATTGATAGATGTATTTGTACATCATATAAAAGACCCAGCCACCGATTGCAGAACCTAGAACGAGTGTAGAAAAGCCATAAGCTGGCGTTGTTCCACGTGAAAACAATCCGGTAATCGCAATCATGATACTTAATAGACCAAGCAACAGCAACGTATTATCTAACCACATCAATAAAGGGGTGGATGAATTTTTTACTTCTGCTGGCTTATTGATGATTGCTTCCGTTCTTTCAGAGACTGTCCCAAACAATTGACGGGCTGTTCTTCCGCCTTTTTGTTCTGCAACTAAAGTAGGCAGAATGTCATGAAGGGCTTTTACTTTTTCTTCTTCAGACAAATTCGCTGCTTCTAAAGATTTTTTCAAATCAAAAATGTACTGTTGATTTCTTTTGGTTAATTTTGTTTCTAAACTATTGTTTTCTTTTACGATTGCTCGTAATTGTTCTGGTTCCATTATCTAATAGTCCTCCTTAGCCGTTCCTTTTCTCAACGGTCGTCACAAAAGACATTCTACCATATTCTACAGCTAGTTTGATAGCCCTTTTACACATTAAAGCGGAATAACATTACGTCGCCGTCTTGTACGACATAATCTTTTCCTTCTAATCGAACACGTCCAGCTTCTTTTGCTGCATGCATGTTTCCGTAATGATCCAAGTCTTCAAAAGAGACAGTTTCCGCACGGATAAATCCGCGTTCGAAATCTGAATGGATGATTCCTGCTGCTTGTGGTGCTTTGATTCCTTTTTTGAATGTCCAAGCACGTACTTCTTGTTCCCCAGCAGTAAAGTAAGTAGCTAAGCCTAACAAATCGTAAGCAGCACGGATCAACTGATCCAAACCTGATTCTTCGATTCCTAAAGCTTCTAAAAATTCCGCTTTGTCTTCTTCATCTAATTCTGCGATTTCTTCTTCTGCACGAGCACTGACCACGATCACTTCTGCATTTTCTTCTGCAGCAAAGTTGCGCACTTCTTGTACATAATGATTCGCGTCTGCATCTGCTACGTCATCTTCTGAGACATTGGCTACATAAAGAATTGGTTTTGTCGTCAATAAAAATAGTGATTTAACGATTTTTTGTTCTTCTTCAGTAAATTCGATCGTTCGGGCAGATTTTCCTTCTTCCAGTACAGGTTTGATTTTATCCAGTACAGCTAGTTCTGCCACTGCATCTTTATCTTTAGTTTTAGCAACTTTTGCTACACGAGTATAGCGTTTGTTGATAGATTCTAAGTCTGCTAACACTAGTTCCAAGTTGATCGTATCAATATCTTCTAGTGGATCAACACGTCCTTCTACGTGAGTAATATTATCATCATCAAAACAACGAACAACGTGACAAATAGCGTCTACTTGGCGGATATGGCTTAAGAATTGATTTCCCAAACCTTCTCCTTTACTTGCGCCTTTTACGATTCCAGCAATATCTGTAAATTCAAAAGTCGTTGGAACAGTTTTTTTCGGATGTACAAGTTCTGTTAAGCGTTGCAAACGCCAGTCAGGTACTTCTACCATCCCTACGTTAGGGTCGATCGTCGCAAAGGGATAGTTTGCTGCTTCTGCTCCTGCTTTTGTGATCGCATTAAACAAAGTTGATTTTCCTACGTTGGGCAACCCAACAATTCCAGCAGTCAATGCCATAAATTTATTCACTCTTTCTCTGCATTTTTTTCAATTACTTTTTTTAATTTCTTTTCAAAATCTCGACGGGTCATCATAACGATATGTCCGCAATTCATACATCTGATTTTGATATCTGCGCCCATTCGAATGACTTCCCAGCGATTCGTCTGGCAAGCGTGAGGTTTTTTCATTTCAACGATATCGTGCAAGTCGTACATAAAAATAGCCTCCTTTTTGTTTATTCTTCATCAAATTGAATATTCAAGATATCAAGAATTCGAGTCAAATCTTTTTGAGAAAGATATTCAATCTCAATCTTACCTTTCCCATTTTTTTCTTGGATAGCTACACTTGTACCAAATTTATCCATCAAACGATCTTCGCTTTCTCGGATATAATATGGTTTTTCCTTTGCTAGCCTTGGGATTTTTTTCTTTTCTTTTCCATCATTTTGATTTAACTCAGAAACAAGCTGTTCCAGTTGGCGGACAGTTAAATTTTCAGTTACTGCACGATTGGCTAATTTCAAAATCAATGTTTTATTTTTTAAACCTAACAGCGTACGGGCTTGTCCCATAGATAAACGCTGATCTTGTACCATTTCCTTGACAAGATCCGGTAAAGAAAGCAAGCGCAAATAATTGGCGATATAAGGTCTGCTCTTTCCTAAACGACTAGCTACTTCTGCTTGTGTTAGTTTCAGGTTTTTCATCAGCATCTCATATGCTTCTGCTTCTTCTAACGGATTCAGATCTTCTCGCTGCAAGTTTTCCAGCACTGCTACTTGCATCATCGCTTCTTCGTCAAAGTCTCTAACGATAGCAGGGATTGTTTCTTTTTCAGCTAGTTTGGACGCTCGAAAACGTCGCTCCCCTGCAATAATCTCATATCCTTTTACTGCGGAACGGCGTACGATGATGGGTTGAAAGACGCCTGATTGTTCAATAGAATTAGCTAGTTCCTGCAAAGATACTTCTTCAAATGTTTTACGGGGCTGATACGGATTTGGTCGCAGCTCATTCAATGGTAGCTGGACAACGGTATCATCTTTTACATCCACCGTCTCTAAGTTTTCTAAATCTTGAAACAGTGCATCGATTCCTCGGCCTAATCCTTTACTTTTCTTCACGACTTACCACTTCCTTTGCCAATGCTTGGTAGACTTCAGCTCCTCGAGAACGTGGATCGTAGTCGATGATCGGTTTTCCATGACTAGGTGCTTCTGACAAACGAATATTTCTTGGAATGATCGTTTCGTAAACTTTTTCGCGGAAGTATTTACGTACTTCTTCTACGACTTCATTTCCCAGATTTGTTCGTGCATCATACATTGTCAGTAAGACTCCCTCGATCTCTAATTCTGGATTAAAGTGTTTTTGAACTAAACGAACCGTATTCAGTAATTGGCTTAATCCTTCCAATGCGTAATACTCACACTGAACAGGTATCAAAATCGAATCACTTGCTGTAAATGAATTGATTGTCAGATGGCCAAGAGAAGGCGGGCAATCGATCAAAATATAATCATACTGACTGCTTACTTCTGCTAAAGATCCTTTTAATCTTGATTCTCTTGCCATCATTGACGTCAATTCGATCTCTGCTCCTGCTAATTGGAGAGTCGCAGGCACAATACTCAAATTTTCGTGTTCAGTGATCAAAGTTGCCTCATCAATTGGCAATTCATTGACTAGAACATCATAGATGTCTCTTGTCACATCAGGTTTTCTGATCCCGACACCACTGGTAGCATTTCCTTGCGCATCCATATCCACTAGCAATACTTTTTTACCAAGGCTAGCAAGACAAGCACCTAGATTCACCGTCGTCGTTGTTTTGCCGACGCCACCTTTTTGGTTCGCAACAGATATTATTTGTGCCATCTCTTCTCCTCCTATTTGATTGGCTGCTTATTAGGCAGTCCGGGCTTTCTTGGGTATTTCTTTGGGGTTGGTTTCTTTTTTTGAATAACGATGATATGCCGTTGATCAGAGACATTCGGCAAGGTAACCGCCTCTTCTTTGAGGAATTTACCACCTAATAAAGCAATCGCTTGTTTTGCTTCTGTCAATTCCTCTTCACTTTTTGCTGCTTTCAATGCATAAAAATAGCCTTCTTGTTTAGCCAAGGGCAAACACAATTCCGCTAACACATTCAAACGAGCAACCGCACGAGCAGTGACAAGGTCAAATGATGCACGAAAGTGAGGATTTTGCCCAAATGTTTCTGCCCGGTCATGATATAAGGAAGCATCGATTCCTAATAATCGGGTTAACTCAGATAAGAAGGTTATTCGTTTATTCAGAGAATCAACGATCGTTATCTGCAGTTCTGGAAAGGCAATTTTTAAAGGTATGCTAGGAAATCCTGCCCCCGAACCGACATCGCATAAAGATAAAGGCTGCGTAAAGTCTACTTCAAATGCTAATGTAAGTGAATCGTAAAAATGCTTCAGATATACGTCTTTTTCATCCGTAATAGCTGTAAGGTTCATCTTTTCGTTCCATTCGACTAATGTCCGATAATAAATAGCGAATTGATTCATTTGATGATCGGTAAGCTCTATCCCTTTTTCTGCCAAGGATTGGCGAAATTCTTCTGGTATCATAAATATTCCTTTCATTGTGAAACAGCAATTGTTTCACAGATTCTCTCCCTACTTTAACGCAAAATCCCTAGACATGCAATCCTTCCATATGGATTCTTAAAAATTTGAAAAGTAAGAAAAGCCGATAGACTTTTTCTTTCTAGTATGACTCATAAAATATACACAGAAGAGAGAACTAGCTTTGAGCAATTTCTGCAAAAACTAGTTCTCTCTTCTATTTATTATCACGTATTACGCTGGTTCACTGACTTTCGCAATCTTCCCTTGTTCGATATAGACCATTAGGATACTTAGGTCTGCAGGGTTTACGCCACTGATTCGGCTAGCTTGGGCAATTGTTTCTGGTTGGATTTTCTGCAATTTTTGTTTTGCTTCTGTTGCTAATCCGTTGATTGCTGCGTAGTCGATGTTTTCTGGAATCTTTTTCGCTTCCATGCGTTTTAATTTTTCTACTTTTTCCATGGCTTTTTTGATGTAGCCTTCATATTTGATTTGGATTTCTACTTGTTCGATTTCTTTTCGTGTCAATTCTTCATTTTCTGGAATAAACCGTAGAAGATCTGCATAAGTAATCTCAGGACGTCTTAAAAAGTCGCTTGCTAGTACACCATCTTTTAATGGTGCCGCATTAATCGTTGCTAAAAAGTCTTGGACTTCTTCTGTTGGTTTGATTCGTACATTCATCAAACGTTTGATTTCTTGTTCAACTGCTTCTTTTTTCTTCAAATAATTCTTGTATTGATCTTCTTTTACTAAGCCTACACGGTGACCCATTTCTGTTAATCGCAAATCTGCATTATCATGACGTAAAAGCAGACGGTATTCAGCACGTGAAGTCAGCAAACGATAAGGTTCGTTCGTTCCTTTTGTTACCAAATCATCGATCATGACACCGATGTAACCGTCACTTCGTTTGATCACTAAAGGTTCTTTTCCCTGAACTTTCAAAGCTGCATTGATACCGGCAATCAGCCCTTGTCCAGCCGCTTCTTCATAACCGCTTGTACCATTTGTTTGTCCAGCTGTATAAAGATTTTCAACGACTTTAGTTTCTAATGTCGGACGGAGCTGGTGTGGCTCTACTACGTCATATTCGATAGCATATCCTGTACGCATCATTTCTACTTTTTCTAATCCAGCAATAGAATGAAGCATGTTGACTTGAACATCCTCTGGTAAAGAAGTAGATAAACCTTGAACATAGACTTCTTCCGTATTTAAGCCTTCTGGTTCCAAAAATAATTGATGACGTGGTTTGTCTGCAAAACGCACGATCTTATCTTCGATGGATGGGCAATAGCGAGCGCCTACCCCTTCAACGATCCCTGTAAACATTGGGGCACGATGTAAGTTGTCTCGAATAATTTGGTGAGTCGTCTCACCTGTATAGGTCAGCCAGCAAGATTCCTGATCTAGTTTATAGGCACTATCTGGTGTGCTGAAGCTAAAATGATTCGGCTCTTTGTCACCAGGTTGCTCTTCTGTAACAGAATAGTCGATCGTACTTGATTTTACTCGAGGCGGTGTTCCTGTTTTGAACCGTTCGATAGCAAAGCCAAGTTCTTTTAGATGATTCGCTAGTCCAATAGAAGGTTGAGAGTTATTCGGACCTGATGAATATTTCAATTCACCGATAATGATTTCTCCGCGAAGTGCTGTTCCGGCTGTAATAACAACTGCTTTGGCCCGGTAGCTCGCTCCTGTGGAAGTCACTACTCCATGACAAACACCATCTTCGACGATCAGTTCTTCGACGATTCCTTGTCTTAGCGTCAAATTTGGTTCTTTTTCGATCGTATGTTTCATTTCTGTTGAATAAGCATGTTTGTCTGCTTGTGCTCGCAATGCTCGGACAGCTGGGCCTTTTCCTGTGTTCAACATACGCATTTGGATATAGGTTTTATCGATATTCTTACCCATTTCTCCGCCTAACGCATCGATTTCTCGAACGACAACGCCTTTAGCTGGTCCGCCTACAGAAGGATTACATGGCATGAATGCTACCATGTCCAAATTTATTGTCAGTAATAGTGTTTTTGATCCCATACGTGCAGCAGCAAGTGCAGCTTCTGAACCGGCGTGTCCTGCGCCAACAACGATCACGTCATACGCATCTGCTTCATAATGTTCCAATCGTTTGTTCCTCCTTTTATTTTCCTAAACAAAATTGACTGAATAATTGAGTGATTAGCTCATCTTGTACACTGTCGCCGACAACTTCTCCTAGATAGTCCCAGCAACGCGTCATATCTATTTGAACGAGATCCACAGGCATTCCTGCATCAATACCTGCAATGACTTCTTCAAGTGAGAGGGAAGCTTTTTCTAACAACGCGATATGGCGGGTATTAGAAACATAAGTAGCGTCTCTTTCTCCTGTTTCTCCGCTGAAGAATAAATCAGAAATAGCTGATTCCAAACGATCTAGTCCGTCGTTTTTAGCTACGGAAATTGAAAAAACTGGTTCATTTTCGATCAATTTCTTCAATTTTTCTTGTTCCAGCTGTGCTGGTAAATCTGTTTTATTTAGAAGAATGATCCGTTTCAATCCACTTGTCGCTTCCAATAATTGTTCATCTTCTGCTGTCAGTGGTTCGCTTTGGTTTAGAACAAGTAAGATCAAGTCTGCTTCTGCTAATGCTTTTCGGCTTCTTTCGACCCCGATCCGTTCCACCACATCTTCTGTTTCCCGAATTCCAGCTGTATCGATTAGCTTGAGCGGTACCCCCCGAACATTGACATACTCTTCGATTACATCTCGAGTCGTTCCTGCAATATCCGTAACGATTGCTTTTTCTTCTCTTAACAAATGGTTTAACAAACTTGATTTGCCGACATTTGGCCGGCCGATGATTGCCGTACTTAACCCTTCCCGCAGAACCTTCCCTTGCTTGGATGTAGCAAGTAGCGCTTGGATTCTTTGTTGGATCATCTGCGCTTTTTCAAGCAATAACTTCGTAGTCAATTCTTCGACATCATCATATTCTGGATAATCAATATTTACTTCTACTTGTGCTAATGTCTCTAAAATCTCTTGTCTCAATGAGCGGATCAAAGCAGACAGATTGCCGTCTAACTGATTAAGAGCTAGTCCCATTGCTTTGTCTGTTTTTGCCCGAATCAAATCCATCACAGCTTCTGCCTGTGAAAGGTCAACACGACCATTCAAGAATGCTCGTTTTGTGAATTCGCCTGGCTCAGCTAATCTTGCACCTTCTCTTAACAATAGCTGCAAAATTTGATTGACTACAACGATCCCACCGTGACAATTGATTTCTACTACATCTTCCCGCGTAAATGTCTTTGGTGCTCTCATCACGGAGACCATGACTTCATCGACAAGCTGATTGCTCTTGGGATCAACGACATGTCCATAATGGATCGTATGACTTGGTACTTCTGATAATCGTTTGTTTCCAGATTGATAAACTTTATCTGCTAGTTGCACAGCTTGATCGCCACTTAAACGAACGATACTGATTGCACCTTCTCCAGGTGGGGTAGAAATTGCCGCAATCGTATCAAATTCTAAAGTAATTTCAGCCATTTTTTCACTTCCTTTTTCATTTTGCGCACAAAAAAAGTGCCCACTCCACCCTTTATGCACAATAAACGGTGAACTTCGCACTTTGACTGCTTGTTCTTGATTAAATTCTGGTCATAGATTATCACACTTGCTATAAGGAATCAAGTGTTTAAAACAAGTTAGATGAAGTTGAGCCTGTTCTGCTTCCATTACCTTATATTTGATTGTCCTTGGATGTCTCTTTGCGTTCTTTGGTTTATTCGAAGAGAAGATACTGTATAAACAAGGCTTTATCTTTCTTAAAAAAAACGGTACACTAAATGGTAGCGCTATCTAAACTATACACTTTTGAAAGGAGAAAATATGTGAGCCCGTTCAGATCTGCTGCATTGGAAGAAGAAAGTGACCCTCGGATCAACGATGTCGTTTTATCTACAGGGAATATCAACCAGAAATATATCGTCCGCGATATCGTTTTTGTTGTGGAATGCTTAGAAGCTGATTTGTTTGACCCATCTTTTCCCAAAGATGACCTTTTCTTAACAACGAAGAGGAAATTAAAGACGAAGGTACTTGAATATGGTGCGAATGCAGTAATCAACTGTCATTTTGAGTATCAGCAAAAAAAACGCGACGGAAAGTATTTTCTGGAACTTTTTGCTTATGGAACAGTGATCCAATTTATCCAAACAACGATTGGTTAAATGAAACAGACAAAAAAAGCGGATCAAAACTGAAGACAGTTTCGATCCGCTTTTTTCTATCAAAGTTAGTGACTACTTCATCGTATACTCTGATAAGAATGATTTCTAGTAAAATATACTTGGTTTGAAAAACTTTGTCAACGTGATTTATTCAAAAAGTAATGGAATCAATAATATTTTTTAGCAGGTTCTACTACTAAATAACGATAAGGTTCCTCACCTTCCGAATGTGTTTTTACATGTTCATCTTTGCTTAATGCAGCATGGATTTGTTTACGTTCAAATGCAGGCATTGGTTCTAAGAAAACAGGCTGCCCTGTCCGTTTTACTTTTTCAGCCGTGCGATCAGCTAAACGCTGAATGATCTCTTGGCGCTTTTCACGGTAATTGCCTACATTGACTACTACAGACAGCTTATTTCTTGCTAAACGATGGATGAAGACTTGTGCCAGATATTGCAATGCATTCAGTGTTTTTCCATGTTTCCCAATCAGTATGCCTTGCTTTTGTGTTTCTAAATGGAAAACAACCATATTATTTGATTCTCTTTCCATTTTGACAAGAGCTGGAGCATCAAGCTGTTTTGAAATTTCAGTAAGATAAACTGCCAATTCCGTTAAAGCTGCTTCATCACCTAGCTCACTTACTTCTTCTGTTTTTTCTTCAAGAATCGTTTCGTTGACTACCTCGATCTCAGCTGTTGGTTCTTCTTCCAAAATTTCTTCTACAGTCTGTTCTACTGTTTCAGAAACTTTTTCGCTGATACTTGGCTGGATCGAAAGCCGTGCATTCTTTCGACCCATTCCTAGGAAACCTTTTTTTCCTTCTTCCAGTATTTCGATTTCGACTTGGTCTTTGGCCAAACCCAAATCAGCCAGACCTAGTTGGACAGCTTCGTCTATTGTTGCAGCTTCATAAATCGGCATTAGCATTACCTCCCCTATTATTTCCGTTTTTTCTTAGGATTCATTGCTTTCTTAAGAGCACGTTCTCTTTCGCGGATTCTCCGTGCTTCTTCTTCACGCTCTTTTCGAATTTTGAAAGGGTTGTTGATCAGCAGCGTTTGTACAACTTGGAAGGCATTGGAAACTACCCAGTATAATGAAAGACCGCTGGCTAAATTGACACCCATCACTAAAATCATTACAGGCATCACGAAATTCATGATCTTCATTGATGCATTCGATTCAATTTGACTCATGCTAGATAAATACGTACTTGCAAAAGTAAAGATTGCTGCTAAAATCGGCAAAATAAATGTTGGATCCGCGTTCCCTAAGTTCAACCATAAGAAATGCCCTTGTTTCAACTCTGGTACACGTGAAATAGATTGCCATAACGCCATCAAGATTGGCATTTGTACTAATAAAGGAAGACAACCAGCATATGGATTGACGCCATTTTCTGCATATAAACGCTGCTGCTCTTCTCTTAACTTACTTTGTGTTTCCGGATCTCTTGAACTATATTGTTGCTGCAGTGCTTTTAATTTCGGTTGTAATTCTTGCGTTTTACGCATGCTCTTTGTTTGGAAATGCATCAACGGCAATAGGATCACGCGGATGATCAGTGTAAATAAAATGATCCCTATCCCTGCATTACCAAATGACAACGCCTTGATCGCCTCAGCAAAGTAATAAACAATATAACGATCCCAAATTCCTGTACTCTGTGCGCTGACTTCCCCAGTTCCGCAACCGGATAAGACGATGACCAAACTAACGATACCGGCCATCAAAAGTAAACGTTTGTATTTCTTCACTTACTCTTTTCCTCTCTGTCGATTATTTTTGCAAGTTTTAAGACGTGGACTAAATTGGAGCGAACCTCATCATAAGTCAACCCCTTCACACTTGGTCTAGCAATCACAATAAAATCCAACTCCGGATCAATCTCTTCTTTTATAGAATAAACTGCTGCTCGGATTTTTCGTTTGACTTCATTGCGGTTTACCGCGTTGCCGACCTTTTTTCCTACAGATAAACCAACTCGAAAATGAGGCTGTCCCGGTTTTTCCAAACGGTAAACGACGAATTTGCGGTTAGCAAAAGAATCTCCCGTATGGAACACGGCTTGAAACTCTCGTTCTTTTTTTACTCGATACGCTTTTCTCATTAGTTTTCTTTCCTTTTCTATCTCTCACTTACGCTCATAATCATACCATAATTACGATTGTCCTTTCATCATTTCCCTAAAAAAGAGTATAAAAAAAACCACTGAAACCCCAGTGGCCTAAGCTGAAAGAACTTTTCTTCCTTTGCGACGACGGCTAGCTAACACACGACGTCCATTTTTAGTACTCATACGTTTACGGAATCCGTGAACTTTTTGACGTTTACGTTTATTTGGTTGGTATGTTCTTTTCATATATTCCACCTCCAAAATGTTCTTATCTATTTTATAAACACAGACATACTTTGATAGTATAACGACAAAGTAGTGATTTTGTCAATATAAAATAGAAGATCGATTGTTAAAACTTATCCACAAGATTATTTTTTTCTATGGGAGTCCTATGTGGAAAAAGTTATGCACAGGGATTATCCACAGATAATAAATGGCTGGTTTTACACAGAAAACACACGTGTAAAAAAAGTAATCCACAATCAGGTGATTTCCTGTGTATTCCGTCTCCTAACTATTGGTATATCTATATTTTTTATCCACAGACGCAAGAGGAAATCTATTGATTTTTACGAGTTTTCCACCTGTGCATTAGTGGTGTGGAAAACTTTTTTTGACAACTGTGTTTTTCTCTTTTTTCTTTTTGTCGATTGTGTGGATAATTGTAATTAAAAAATTTTTTTCTTCGGTTTCTGTGGAAAACTATTGAAAAAAATGCTAAATTAGTACTAGTTATTCACTTTTTAATGAAGGAGGAGGCCTTAT